>JBGVPH010000023.1:0-77375 GCA_045126915.1 Candidatus Cryptobacteroides sp. | reverse complement strand
CTTCCCGGAGCACAGATATGGTCAACCGGAGGAAGTTACAGTTACACACGAAAAGTTCCGTCTGAAACTGTAGACGGCAACATTACTGTGTCCATAGGAATTACATACGAGGGGGTGACTCTTGACAATTATAATTTCTCTGTTCTGCTTCCAGCGCTGAATAAGTCACCTGAAGCAGCCAAGTTGCAGGCTGATATGAACCTTATGAAGACTGCACTAAAGAACCTGATGGTAACAGCTCAGACAACAGGGGATGATGTTCTTGCTGCTGTAAATGCTGCGGCAGTCAATGGAACAAAAGCTACATGGGATAAAGACTATAAGTATAGCGCCCCTACTGCTAATATCCAGGGAAGTATAGACGGAGATATAATTCTCGCCTTGGGAGACAAGAGAGATTATTTCCATGCCCATAAGACCTTGCCAATAAACGGTTCTCCTGCAGATGCTGCGATTGATGCTGATTTCAGCGCCCTTTCTAAAGCATTGCATAATCAATACATAAACAACAGCACCACTAAGGAAGAACTGATAAATGTAGCAAGTGACGCTATAAAGAATGGTTCTAAACTGTCATTTGCCAGCTTTACAAAAACAGATGCCACATACGACAACGAGGGTAAGATCGTCATCTGTTTTGAGTTGACCAATAAGGAAGCAAGCCGTAGTCCTCGCATCTCAATGAAGTTTTCTAAGCTCAGACCGCCACTTCCTAAGGATATATCCATCAATGATGATGAGTGGGAAATCCTTCGCCTTACCAATAAGGAACGGTACAAGAACGGTGCAGGTACTTTGGTAATGATTCCGGCACTTCAGGATGCTGGAGATATTCGTGCTGAGGAAATCGTCATCGTTATGAGAAAGGATCACCTTCGCCCTGATGGAAGACCATACCATACTGCAATTGATCCTAAATTTACAAACGGTGGATATACTGGCGAAAACTGTGTGAAGTATAGTGAAACACCTGCCCAGTCAATTACAGCATGGATGGGATCTGATGGTCACAGAAAAAACATGCTTAACGGCACATGGGCTTATTTCGGAGCCGGCATGCATAAAGCCTCAGACGGCAAGAAACATTGGGTACAGTTGTTTACTATCGGAAACGGAGTAATTGAAGCAGAAACCAATACCGGATCCTTCCATTTCGATACAGTTGCAGATATGGAAAACGCATATCTTATCTGTAAGGTTGGTGAAGGCGTAAACGCCTATGTTCCACTTGATGAAGATTATATGGTCAAGAACGGAAATCAGTACACAATCCACCTCATGGGTAAATCAGTAACCGTAACTGTCGGCCGTTGATATTCTTGACGGCTGATGGTATCATATAGTAGTCCGGGACAAAGGCAAGAGCAACACTTTCATTCCCTGAATTACAGTATTTCGTGCATATCCATTTCCCATTCGTAATCCATTTCGGGGTCAGGGAGTTCGTATTCCAATGGGTCGAATTCGATGAAAGAGCACAGATGTTCGGCTGCTGTCATTTCCTCGACCAGTTCCTGTAGGCCTGGAGGAAGTTTCGGAAAGAGGTTGTATCCGGTAAACCATTCTATCCAGTTCACACTGCAGCTGTAGAACCATACTGACTTATCCGGCTGCAGTCCGGATTTGGGAACGATAAAGCCTATTGATTTCCAGCTTAGGCTGCTCTGTGAGCGTGTACATACAGCAATGAACTGTTTATCGCTAATCGACCCCGTTACAATATGAACTGGTCCTTCTGGTTTTTCCGTTACCCATTTCTTGCAGAAATCAATGATTTCTGAAGGCATCTTAGTTTTCACAACTGATCCGACATCAATTGTTTCCGTAATCCAGAAAGGAGAAGCCTTCAAGGAATCGGCTCCGTGCCAACAACCCTCCTTATACCAGATGGTTGGGTCGATTTCTCCGCTGATTCTCTCAGGCAGGCCCAGTTTAGGCAGGTTCTTCCGGACAGCTCTCGCTTGAATTCTTGAAGGTCCAAGAACTTCCTGTCCGGACAGAGAAAATTCAGACAAAGCGATCATCAGAAATAGAGTGATTATATATATCGGGAAATTTCGCATAGATTTGCAAAGTTAGCCTTATCTACGAGATTATTTATAATTTTCATCAGATAGTGAGATATAATAATGGTTACCTACCGTATCTGCCATAAGTCCATGTCCTGATGAGCATATTTTTCTGTGACCTTGTATCTTGATTTACAATTAATTTGACTATATTTGTAAGTGAATGAAACCTAATACTTAGTTGTTGAAGTTCATAGTGATGGAGTTGTTCTGCAAAGACGTTTTGCATACTCCTCATCATACAATCCGCAGTTCAAGATTTCATTTGCCGAGCCGAAATACATATGCACTTACACTCATAAAGATGTAAAACTATGCAAGTCAATTTTGAAATCACATGCGACCGTGAGTTTCTGAAGCATTTCTGGAACCACAGGGATATCTTCAGGTTTTCTCCGGAATTGGTAGAAAAACTTCGTAGCAGCGATGACCCGTACGGAAAGTATGGTTACGGTCAGTGGCTTTATCGTGTACGTCCGGATGGTGACGAATCATTGAAGGAAGCATATAAGTGTTTCGAATATGCATCTGATAATGGGGTTGCTGATGCAAAGCAGATGCTGTCTTACATGATGTACATCGGCGATGTATATAACGAAGAAAAATGCATTTGGGAGAAATCCAATATCAAGGCCCTTATTCTTAATGCACAGGCTCAGGAAGAGGGGAGCGAACTAGCTTGTCTTAGAAAGAATCGAGATCTTTTCTGGGGCAATATCGTACCTGCCAGAAGAGATGCTGCAATTGCAGAGGCCTTAGAAAAGATGGAGGTCTCAGATGCTCCACTTTTGTGGTTGGCTCAATTGGGGGAGTTCTACGAGGTTGAAGGACGTAAGCAGGAAGCTATTGAAGCCTATGAAAAATGTATTGAAGGTGGTCTGTACTATCCTCTCTATGATCTCGCTCTGCTGTATATTTCAGATGGAGATAATTGGAAGTACGACGCTCTGATGCAGGAGGGTATTGAAAAGGGAGTTGCGGACTGCTTTGCCTGGGGTATGGAACATGAGGACATTTGGGAAGCATTACCTGCTGAAAGAAGGAAGGAACTGCATGAGAGGATGGCGGCTAATATGCTGAAAGGTATTGAACTTGGAGGTTCGTTCTGTGCATATTTACTTGCCTATAGTAAATTTGAAGGATCATTTGGTTTCAAAAAGGACCTTGAAGGTGCATTGACCGCAGCTCAGAAGGGAGTTGCTATGCATAGCCACTTGTGCTGCAATATGGTGCTGGATATAATGAGCTTGGAAGACGTAAGGAATGAAATCCCGGAAGATAAGATTCTTTCAGATGAAGAATTCGCTTTAATGTATCTGAAATCAGCACGTTATGGTGATGACAGCAAGATTGAAACGATCTTGGAATGTGAAGATTATGTGAATCTGGGGTATGGTGAAGAGATGAAGGAATTGGCATATTGGCACAGAATGAAAGCTAAGCAAGCATCAGGGGAAGTCAATGAAGAGCCTCAGGAAGAGGTTGAGAAGACGGAGATTGTCCCTACCGTCCTGCTTATTTATCCTTCTGGATACACTGAATTCCTCGATGCTGATGTGAAGTCTATGTCATCCCGCGAAATGGCATCTCTTATTGATGCAGACAATCTAGACGCAGTGCATTACTCAGAACCTTTGGCCAAGATCACAAAGAAATGCGGTCTCAAGAAGAATGTCGCCATGTATGTCGACAGGAATGCCGTAATGAAAGATCTTGACGATAATGCGGTCGGAACAATGCTATATGGTCATGGTTACGAGGTAAGGGGAACTATTATCATTGCTTTGGAGGATGATAAGTACAATACCTCCTCATTTGAGACTGAGGAGGATATCGAGAATGTATTTGAAGCTATAGATGATCTGACAGGTCTCTTGAGACGTGAAACAGACGATGACGGACGTTATGATCCGTGGGCTTAGAATGTGATTGATTTAGCCGAGTCTTACAAGACCGTTTGTCAACTTTGATATTTCTTCCAGGACTTTCTCAATTTCTTCCTGGAAATGGAACGAATAGGTGTCGTATCTGTTGTCTTCAAGGCAAATGATTACGGCACCTCTTATTTCTGTCCCGCGTCCGTAAAGGATAGTACCTGCTGCATTATCAGGAAGGTCTTTTGCATATCCATTCCTGTCTGTATACATGGCTACCTTATAATTCTTCAGCTTGCAAACCTCTGTAAGCTTATTGAGAGGTTCTGAGAAATGGATTGCATCAAGTCCTTCTGCTTCAATGAGTTGTGCCATCTCTCGGTATGACATGCAGAATACATCTGCTTCAACCACTGAAGCTATTCCTGAAGGCTGAATGATTATTGCAGAAGGGGAGACCTGAGTCTTTGGTGCAGGATTTTTCTTTCTCCACAGAGGCATCCATACGGACTCTATATCATCTCCGTATCCCATTGCCACATATTTATCCTTGTTCTTGATTACATAATCAAGCTGCTTCGTAATGCCATAGCGCAATGCATCGTACCTCAGTTTGAGAAGCTCCTCATCTGACATGAATTCGGGATCGTCAAGGGTCTCGGCAGCCTCAATCAGGAGTTCTGCAGCTTGGCTGCTAGCGTAGGTCATAGCAATGTCGGCATATTCCTTTCCCTTGTTCAGGTTTATCTTAAATCCATACTTTCCGTTAAGATACGCATCTGCCAAAGTATATGCACAAACTCCGCATCCCTGCTCAATGCCTTCATTAAGATTACTCTTCAACCTGTTATGAATTTCTTCCTTTTCATAATCGCTCAGATCATCCCAACATGAGCCGTACTCGGCTCCCAAAATATAGCAGTCCGGAACCTCAAGTTTCATTCCTGCCTTCATCAGGGTTTCGTAGTACTCATCGTCATTGTCCTGAAGATACATTATGGCCAGGTCACATATTGGAGGATAATAACCATTGATGATACACTTCTCATATGCCTTCATGGCCTTCTCTCTCTCTCCTTCTGCCTCATAATACCAACCGAGCTGTTCAGTCCAGAGAATGGATTCGCTGAAAATAGCCGATGATTCACGTTCTGCTTCTGCAATGGCTGCTGCACGATCTGCCTCTACCTCATCAGTGCCGTAGAACAGATCTTTGTTACGCCTGAGTTTAGCACGAATACTACCTTTTTCTATCGCCTGTGCGTGCAGTTCCTGAGAAAGTTTACGGTCAATTACAAACTTTCCGGTCTTCTCGTCATACGCCTCACCTATATAATACATTCTGGAAAGCATCTGATAGGCGTCAGCAATGCCTGCCTGAGCCGCCTCCTCGAATCTCTTGAACGCAGTTTTAAGCGATGTGCTGTCGTTCTTCATTCCCCATAGCCAAATACCATATGCATATCTGGCATATGGCTTCAAGCTGATCTGGAGTCTTGCAATCATCGATGGCGGAAGCTTCCTGACTGCTTTCATATCAAGGAAATAATTCAAGAACTTATCATCCTCTGTAAGGTCGAATTTCTCCCCGCCGTATTTCTTTCCAATGAAGTCATGAGAGGCATCATCGTTCTTCCACCAGCCCCTGAACTCTTCATCCCAGGTATCAATGACCTCTTGGTATGGACCCGGTCTGGTGTTTGGATGAATCAACCTGCCTGCGCTGTCATATTCTCCCATCTGCACCCACTCCCACTCCTCATATTCACGGATGTACTGACTGAGCTCATTCCATACTCCATAGCCGGAACGCACTCCATGAACGAAGTGCCCCTCGTAGGTGTATTTCTTAGATGACGAGGCTATATATTCCATAACCCCAAGTCCGTGAGGACGTCCTTCATCGTCTTTCTCTCCATTGTAGGTCATGCGTGTAATTTTCGACATGTTTGACGGCAGCTTCATAGCATATAAATTTTGGTTTTACGCAAATATAATAATTTCCTGAGATACTTATATATATGAAAAAATAATTAAATTTGCGCCCCATTTTAAAATTTAGAATATGATAGCAACGTTGATAATTCTTCTCATATCAGCTGTTCTCTTTGTCACTGGCAAGGTTCGCTCTGATCTTGTAGCGATATGCGCACTTCTTGCGCTTTTGCTCTGTCAGATTCTGAATCCTTCTGAGGCTCTTGCAGGCTTTTCCAATACGACTGTGATCATGATGATCGGTCTTTTCATTGTCGGAGGAGGAATATTTCAGACAGGACTGGCAAAGATGATCGGCAGCAAGGTCATGACTCTTGCAGGAAATAGCGAACTTAAGCTTTTCCTTCTTGTTATATTCGTTACTTCGGCAATCGGAATGTTCGTAAGTAACACCGGAACTGTGGCATTGATGCTTCCGATTGTAGTCAGTATGGCTGCATCTGCAGGTACATCTCCACGCCGTCTGCTCATGCCGCTTGCATTTGCCAGCAGTATCGGAGGAATGATGACCCTTATCGGTACTCCCGCAAACCTTATTGTCAGCGATACACTCGCATCTTCCGGATATGAACCTCTCAGTTTCTTCTCATTCCTTCCTGTAGGTGTTGTTACTCTTGTAGTCGGTGTGCTATATCTTCTTCCAGCTACAAAGATGCTGACACCTAAGTCTAAGTTAAAGGAGAGTAAGACAGAAAACAAGTCTTTGAAAGAGCTTGTCAGCGAATATGGCGTTACTGAAAATCTTTTCCGTGTACACATCAAGGACAATGATTCAAAGGCCATAGGGCATACTGTCGTCGATCTTAATATTTACAGAGAATACGGAGTCAATGTGCTCGAGCTTAGAAGAAGTTCAGGTCCAAACCGCTTTGTCCGTACTGTAAATCAGCAGCTTGCCTCACCTGATCTTGTCCTCAAGCAGAATGATGTCCTTTATCTTTCCGGTGATCCTGTAATGATTAATAAGTTTGCAGAGGATTATTCCCTCCGTCTTCTTGACAATCATACAGACGAGATTGATGGTAGTTCTGCAAATGCATCTCTTGACTTCTTTGATATAGGAGTAGCAGAGATTCTTATCATGCCTTCATCATCGATGATCAACCGTACGATTATTGAGGCAGGATTCCGCAGCAAGTTCAACGTGAATGTACTTGGTATCCGTCGTAAGAATGAATATATCCTCAAGGAACTTGGCGAGGTCAAGATGCATAATGGTGACGTCCTTCTCGTTCAGGGTGCGTGGAAGGATATTGCAAGAATGAAGAACGAATCTACAAACTGGGTAGTTCTCGGTGAGCCGCTTCATGAGGCAGCCAAGGTGACACTTGATTACAAGGCTCCTATTGCTGCGGCCATCATGATTGCCATGGTCGTGATGATGGTGGTTGATAGTATTCCTGTGGCACCGGTGACCTCTGTTCTCCTTGCTGCAGTCCTTATGGTAATTACCGGTTGTGTGCGTAGTGTTGAAGCAGCGTACAAGAACATCAACTGGCAGACCATCGTGCTTTTTGCCGCAATGCTTCCTATGTCCACTGCCCTTGAAAAGACAGGAGTCTCAGAGATGATTTCCAACCTGATCGTAACAGAACTCGGCAGCAGTGGTCCTACACTCCTTCTCGCAGGAATTTATGCGGCTACTTCAGTAATGACAATATTCATCAGCAACACTGTAACAGCTGTCCTAATGGCTCCGATTGCACTTCAGTGTGCTGTGCAGATAGGTGTAAGTCCGGTTCCGTTCATGTTCGCAGTTGCAGTTGCTGCCAGCATGTGCTTTGCGTCACCGTTCTCTACTCCACCTAATGCTCTTGTGATGCCGGCCGGCCAGTATACATTCATGGACTACGTAAAGGTTGGTCTTCCGCTCCAGATTCTAATGGGAGTAGTAATGGTCTTCGCTCTTCCGATGATCTTCCCATTCTGATAATTGACCTTTAAAATAATAAGAATCCCGAGAGTCAAAGAGCGACTCTCGGGATTCTTATTATATATAATTCTGTCAATACTACTTTGTCAGTACTTCAATAGCCTTTTCAAGAATTGAATCAATTTTGTTCTCGATATCTTCTTCTGTAATTGTGACAAGGATATCCGGGTCAGCACCAGGTTCAATGTGTACTTTATTTACGTCAAGCCCCATTTTCTGGCCACTCATAGTGATAGCCCATCCGTTAGGCAGATAGAAAGTACAAGGCTGACCGCCGCCACCGCCTGATTTTCCTCCTACAACTGTTACGTTAGGAGCTTCTTTCATAAAGTAGGCAAACATATTGGCTGTAGAGTATACATCTCTGTTTGTCAATAACGTTGTCTTCTTGTCTGCCCAGTTTCTACTTGGATCTACAGGTACTGCGTATAATGCCATAGGCTCGCTGAGGTCATTATAGCCTTTCCCTGTTTTTGAGACCTGATATCCTACCAATGTCTTTTCTTTGATAAATCTTCCCATGATGCCAATTGAGAGCTGTGCAACTCCGCCAGGATTGGTTCTGATGTCGTATATAATACCATCTGCTTTTTCAATAAGCGGCTGGAACACCTCAAGGTCTTCATTATTTAGGCTTTTTGTGAAGTCATCATGATGTACATAGAATAGGGTTTTGTCGCCTCTTGTGATCATACCGAATCGATGGCCGTTTCTGGTTCTTAAGGCATGATCCAGATACTTGTCAGCAACAAGACCTTCAATAAAATTAACAGGGTATTTCACATCATTTTCATCATAGTAGAATGTCCTGCATGAACGGTGTTTGAACTTGGTATCGAGCCAGACATGACCATCTTTGAGGTAGTCGATGGATCTGCCCATTATTTCCAGCAACTCGATTTCTGTTGTAGCCTTTTCGACTTCCGGCATCATTTCATTGTATACTTTCTGCCAATCTACATTCTTCGTGTATCCATAGTTATTGCCCAGAAAGCAATAGTTCTCGTTTACTAAATTCCAGAAAGCCTCGTAGTTGGTTTTAGAATCATAGTCCGCCTCTTTTATATAATCGTTCTTTATACATGAGGTGAGAAAAATGACAGTAAAAACTAGTATTATATTAAATATACGTTTCATTTCTCTTTATGTTTAGAAGTTTCTGTTGGATGATTTGAACTTGTTCCGTCCTACTATGTCGAATGATAATCCCATTGACACATAGCTGATTTTTCTGATGCACTGAATATCGTTGGCAGACCACCATTTGCTTGTGTTGCCGAGACCTAAGTTAATGGTACATGGCTTTAACACAAAGTCAATTCCAATTTCATAATCCAATGACATATAATTGTGATAAAATGCCATGAAAATATGCCTGAATGCAGGATTAGTGATTGAGTGGTCATTTGCGCCTATTAAAGATGATGCTTTTTCTGACGGATGGTCTGAAGTTATGAGTCCGACAACAGGCAGACTGATACGTCCACGGAGATCAAGTCCCCATTTCTTGAAATCCCATCCGTATTTGATGGCTGCGTGAGCCTTGAGGATGAGCTGGCCCTCCAAACTGGTAGCGTTGTTTACACCATCTGGAGTGGCATTTTTCATAGCACCGTATAAATCGCAAATTCCACCAGTCTTGATCATCAGTTTCTTACCGATGTTCCAATGGTAGTATGTTCCATAAGCAATACTGTATGTGGAATATTTAATATATTGCGTATTTGCCGGGTTTGAGAGTGTCTCCAGTGTTCGACCTTCCTCAAATAGTTTAGGTCTGTTGTATCCGGTATAATGAACATCCCATGACAAATTATCATGTTTTCTATATAGGGCACCAAGTCTGACATCAAGTCCAGTAAAAACACTGCTACCGGTGTATAACTGATTAGAGATAAACTCATCCAAAATAGTTACATTTGAAGGTGCCAGAATGGAGATGGTGCCTGTTACGACTTTCTCTTTCTCTTGGGCGAATGCAGTAGTTGCACAAAGTGCTGCTCCAATGGAAACCGCGAGAAATAATAGTAATTTTTTCATTTTATATAAATTGTTAAGAATTTTTAAGATCTCATTGCTCTTCCAGAGTGTTTGATTGCCTCTGAATCCAGAACATCTCCGTCCAGTACCTTTACACCATTGATATAGACTTTCTCTATGCCGAATGGCTGTTCCTGATCAGGCTGGCCTTCACGCAGCTTTGTTTCATCAAAGACGGTAAGGTCAGCATAGTAGCCTGGCTTTATCATTCCTCTTTCTGGAATTGAGAATCTCTCTGCAACGGCTCCTGTCATCTTTCTGATGGTATTAGGCATTGTGTCGCCACTACCGCACAAAGAGAATTTAAGGAATTTAGGGAAGCAGTCATATATTGCAGGATTCTGGATTCCGTGATCCTCTACCCATGCATCTGTCATATAGAGACATATGTCATCCTTTGACAGTTCGCTCACAATTTCAGGAGTACTGTAAGGGCCCATATTTACGCGACCCTTGAAATCACTCATCTCACATAGGTCAAGGTAGGCATCAAGGCATGATTTGCCCATCTCTTTGGCAATCTGTGCCACACTCTTGCCTTCATATTGTTCATATCCTGGTCCTATATACGCTATCTGGATGTCGTTCCATCCGAAGCCAAGAAGTGCAATGCTTGCGCGAATCAAGATATTCAGCTTTAATTTATTGAACCAGTGACGTTTCATTGCTGGTGAAAGTGATTGATACCAGGCTGGAAGTACTACTGTTATGACTGAAACACCAAGGAGTTCGCTGTAGATGTCGAATCCTACCTTCACTCCCTTCTCCTTAAGGTCATGAATCATGGACATAAGTTCATCCTTGCATTGGAATGTGCGTCTTCCCACAAAGATTGCGTGTGAATAGTGGAGCTTCATCTTTGTGCCAGATGCGATTTCAACGAGTTCGTCCATTGCCCTGAGCAAGTGCGGACGAGCAAGAAGGGGATAGGTCATGGATACAGCAGAACAAGCCCTTGGATGTACTGTCATTGGTCTGTCGTATTTCTCGCAAAGTCTGGCCACATCCTTGAGCTCATCGATTCCTGCATAGATTCCTGGCTCGTACATCAGACCAAGAGAAAGTCCGCAGGCTCCATCCTTGATTGCATTTTCCATTATCTCGAGCATCCTCGTACGCTCATCATCAGTAAGAGACCTGTTCTCATATCCAGCTACACTGGTTCTTGCAGTGCAATGACCGGCAAGAACCGCTATGTTACAAGGTGTATTACGGTCAATGGCAGAGAAGAAGTCAGCCACAGTAGGGTAGACTCCTGTGGTGTCAGAGAATGAAAATAGTCCTCCTCCCACCTTTCCAGTATGTTGTGACTGTGGTTCAAAACCTACTGCTGACAATCCGCAGTTTCCGGTCACAAAAGATGTGATGCCTTGGCGAATGAATGGCTCAAAGTACTTCTGCGTGTTATTCTTAATGGCGAACCAATCGTTGTGAGAATGTGCGTCAATGAATCCGGGTGCAATGGAAAGTCCCTTAAGATCAATGACTTCCCATCCATCTTCAGGCTCTATGCATTTGTCGACTTTTACTATTTTGTCATTTTCTACAAGTATGTCTCCATTAAATGCATCTGCTCCTGTGCCGTCGTAAATGTACGCATCCTTAAACAGTTTCATAGGTTTGAGGTTTTAGTTCAGTTATGCTAGGTCTGCCATGCTATAATGGCAATTGCTATTATGCAGAGTATAAAAAACAGCACCATCAATATTATTCCATATCCAATGTTTGCCAGTATTGATTTGAATACTGCTTTCATCCAGTTTCTGGTTTCATATACTTTTCTGAATCCAACCACAAGGTAAATGCAGGATCCGAATATGATGATGGATTGCATGATCCATGGCGGCGGTGATGCTACCAGGTGCAAAATGTACAGCAATATTATGACCATCTCCAGGAATGCAGTGTAATGCAGCGAGAAGATGAAATGTTTGAACATTGAATGCTTGCCTTTACGATGCAGAATGCGTAACAGTAATGCCAGTAAAGGAGCTGTCAGAAGAATCAGCAAAGGGAGATATTTTGTGGCAATTACTACCACCTTTGCCCAGACCTTTTCCAATACTTCCGTTTCAGAGGCTTCTGTGTTATATTCCGGATTGAACTGATAGTTCCCGTCTGCATTATGAATTAACGCATTGTCTTCAATCAGGTAGTGAGGTACTGACGCTATCCACACGGCAGTGGAATCCGGGTCTGCAGATTCTAAATTTGCTATGTCAATGCCTGAGATGATTCCATCCAATGACTCGAATACCAGCAGAGGTGCATACAGCTGGATAGTGTCTTTGGGACTTGATTCCACCTGCATTGCATATTCCGGATTCTTCATCTTAAGCGAGATCTGAAGAACAGGTTGGATGATTTCATCCCTGGTAAGGTTCTTTATTGAATTGCCCATGTCTTCTGTACTGTTGAACAGAAGGAGAAATGTGACAAATACAAACAGCAGGAACATGTTCAATTTCAGCGGATGCATGTACGCTATGAACTTGCCTGATATATATTCTTTAGTCAGAAAACCAGGCCTTGACATAAGCTTCCACAACGTCTTTATCAAGTGCGAGTCCCAAATAAATGCGATGTTGAGATATTCAAGGATGAATTCCTTGATTGTAAGCTTCTCATATGTCGCTTTCTGACCACAGACGTGACAATACTTTCCGTGAAGTTCTGTTTTACAGTTCAGGCAATATTTGTGTGATGACTTGTTCATTATCCTAGAAATAATATCCTACACTCAGGTAGAGATTTGCCTTCTTTGAAATATTTGATGAGCTGATGTCAAGATTGATCGGTCCCAGCTTGGTGTCGATTGAATATCTCAGACCGGCACCCCACCAGTTGGATGCATTATAATTGTACAGATCGCCCCATGCGAGCTCATTTCTTTGTTTGAAGAAATCTTTAAAGTCAATGCTTGAACGGGCATAATTGACGATGGCAGTCAAATAGTGCTTTTTGAAGAGGCGGGTTCTGATGTCTATCCTTGCTACAGCAGCATTGTTGAATGCTAAAGATATCTTATTCACACCGATGAATGGAATCTGCTGGTCAATATATCTTCCCATTTCAGCACCTCCGATTATAGTGTTCATTGCCGGATATGCTGGTACCGGTCCGTTGAATATCGGGTTCCAGCTGTTTGTTGTACCGTTGACAGAACCTTTGCCGAACAGGAAGCTTCCATAAAACTGTGGTATCATCACAAGCCTCTCCTCAATGATCGGAACATATCCTTCAAATCCGAATACGAGAGAGCCATAGCTCAGGCTGTTCATATTATTTGAACTAAAGATGAGATCTTTCCATTTGAAATCTATTTTACCTGCAACACCTCTGGTAGGGAAGCTCTTCTTGTTTAGTTTGTCATAATGCAGATATGCAAATGTACCTAAAGTGTTTACAGACTTGTAATCCATATCCACCGCGTCATAGTGCAGATACATGACTTTACGAGGATTCAGGAACTCGGCCTCAAATCCGAAACCGGCGCTTACTGTTCTTGAATAGTTTTCCGAAAGATACAGTCTAAACCTATGCTGGAGGAATTTCATATTCATTACCAATGCATCCATATCGTATGCATCAAGTTCTGAATTTCTGAAATTATATGAAAAATTGATTCTAGGATAGAACATGTGTCCATATGAGAGCTTGGTTTCAAGCCATTGATTGCTTCCCAATTTGGCACTAAGGCTGGCTTTAAAACCACTCATGCGGTTGCTGTTCATACCAGCATGAACAAGGACTGACAACATATCCTGTGTGTCGAATCTGAGTCCTACTCCAAAGTCATGAGGTTGTTTGTCGACAAATTTGAATCTTAAGATATAACCATCCTCAGTTGTGGTGTCTTTGTGAAGAGTATATGTGATGCTGGAATATGCACCGTTGCCATAATAGATTGATACAGATTTATCTATATCTTCTTTGCATGCATAATTTCCTACTTTGACCTTACATTTGCGACGCATCCATTTTTCGATATCTTTCCCTACACCATGCATCTCGATTCCAGTAATCAAGACCTTGTCCTTCAGGATGTTGATGGCTTTCTTTACTTTCGGATTATCTACCTTATGAGCTGTAGAGTCTGCTTTAATCAACTCTTTCAACGAGTTGAATTCTGCTTCATGTCTTGATGCTGCTTCGTATCCGCTGGCAGTAATTCTGGCAACACTTTCTGCATCAAAGCTCAGCATTCCGACTCCTTTCAGGTCAGGGCTTATGAAGATATCACACCTTTTATGATAGTTTTCGAAATCCTTGTCTGTCATTATCTCCTTCAACTGTTTTACCTGAGTTAAAACAGATGAAAGTTTGGCAGGATCCTCCTCAAGTCCTGGTGACATGCTGACTCCTATGACAAAATCGGCTCCCATCTCCCTACATCTATCTGCCGGGAAATTATTGACCAGTCCTCCGTCTGCGTATAGTGCGTCATCGATCTTTACCGGGTCAAAAAGAATCGGAATCGCCATTGATGCCCTCAATGCTTTTGAGAACACACCTTCGTTAAGAATAGTTTCTTTACCGTTGATTACGTTTGTGGCTATGCACAGGAATGGAGTTGGCAGATTATTGAAATCAATAGGATCTGAGTATCCTACAGACAGGGAATTGAAAAGATTGATCAGATTATCACCGGACACAATTCCTGTAGGCAGTGAGTTCTTGAATGATCTGTACTGCACTTCACTCTGACTTGTTCCAGCAGAAAAGGGGATTGTAAAAAGCTGTGTCTTTGTTTCCTGCTTACGGGTGTAGGATATCTTTTGTCTGTCCACCTGATTACTGATGAGTCTGTCCCAGTCTACTGCGCTGATGATCTCAAGAATCTCATCAGAAGAATAGCCTAAGGCATACATACCGCCGACAATTGATCCCATACTTGTACCGGCTATGTAATCGATTGGGATTCCAGCTTCCTCTATGTACTTGAGGACACCTATGTGCGCGGCTCCTTTAGCGCCTCCACCAGAGAGTACAAGACCGATTTTAGGGCGTGCTTTTACTGCGGTTGTGTCATTCGAATATGCAGTAACAGTAACTGACAAAAGCAAGATGGCCCACAGGGTCCTTAATGTTGTTTTCATATATAGGGTTATAGATTTATTCTCCATCAGGCAAATATAACCCTTTTATTTCAGCTATCCTATAGTTGAATGTGTTATTCCCCTGTTTTTCAATACATAACAACAGAAAAGAGACCAACTTTTCAGTCAGTCTCTAACGTGTAATTTATTGTTACTTGTCTTAGAATCTACTCCTTTACACGGAACCAGTCCATAGTTCTGCCGAGAAGGCCTCTCTTGTCAAGAGAACCGCGTACCTTAAGGACGTCACCTTCAACTTTCATAGAGCAGTTGTAGGTCTTTCCATTACCTGGGTCATAGATGCTGCCTCCTTTATATTCGGCTCCGCTCTTTGCGAGACCGCTGAGCATATTCAGGCCAATGAGCTCACGCGAACGAAGTTTTGGATCCGGATTGTTGCCATCTTTTGCCGGAGTGCCGTCTTCTTCTGTAGGATTTTCAAGCCATACGATCTTTCCGTTGAATACGTCGCCCTGCTTATATACTTCAACAATAGCTGTTCCGTCATCAAGTTTCCATTTTCCTACTACATCCTGAGCTGAAGCAGCCAGAGACACGAGCATGATAGACATGCATACTAGAATCTTTTTCATCTTCTTGAATATTTAGGTTTAGTAAAACGTTATATCGTAAACATGTTTACGAATTGCAAAAATTATAGAAAATCCTGTAATCTGCAAGATATTCCGGAATTACTGGTTTCTGATCTTGTTACCAAGGATAAATCCGAATATACCGGTGAGGAGGATTCCAATTGTCGTCTGAACAACATTGAGCATATCGACAAGAGGGGATACTCCATACAACGTCTCGGACTCCATGCCTGCCATATTCTTCAGACTTATGGCCAAGGCCTGTGTGTATTCAATGATATTGGCATTTTCAGAAAAGAGCCATGCGAATATGAATACTGTTAGAATATATGTGCCGATCATCTTTGTCATGCTCTCGCCATATCCGAAGAAGATGTCAGAGATTGTATTCGTGAATATGTGCCAGATGTTCGCGATTTTTGTCGTAGGCTTGACTGACTTGTCACAAAACTGGCTGAACATTCTGTTACGTTCCATCTTTTTGCCCTGAACATATGCCCAGTTGCCATCTCCGAAATAACCTTTGCCTGCCCATAATGCATTGAAGTTCTTGTATATGACTTCAGCATCTGCCCATCTTGCTTTTACTGCTGCGTCAGGGCTCCAGTCGGATTTTACGTTCACGTCGTTTGTCCTCTCTCCAGTGCCGTAGGTGTGCCAGTCTACAAGGAACTTCCTGTAGGCTTCCTTGTTCTGCTGAAGTATCTTGTTGCCCTTGAGATTTTCTTTTCGGATTATAGCACATTCTCCAAGGTAAGTCTTGTTGAGACTGCAGTTTGAGAACTGTGATCCGCTGAAGATCACTACGCCGTCAATGAAGGCTCTGTAGAAATCCGAGAACTCGATTTCTGCACCTTCAAAGGTGCCGTGCTGTATTTCTGCATATCTGAAGTCACTCCATGATATCTTTGCGTTGCGGAAACGGCAATGTGTCATTTCACATCCCTTGAAACTTGTGCGTTCTATTCTGCATCCACTGAAATCTATTTTTTCAAGCTTTTGGCCGGACAGATCAATCCCTATGATTTCCTTTGTCTGAATGAGTTTTATCAGCTCTTCTCTTTCCATATGTGATACTATGTATTAACGTTGCAAAAGTACGCAAAAAAAGTTATATTTGTTGGTCAATACATTGTTTACCAGATTTACCCATATGAAAAACCGCATTATTCTTCTTTCGATTCTGTCTTCAGTTTGTCTGCAGGTTGCAGCGCAGAATACGTATCTTGTCAATAAATGCAAGATTGTCGGTTCACAAAAATGTACTATCTACAAGTATAACGGTAATTCATCTTCAAAAATCAAGATGGCCGGAGATGAGTATGGTTATGGTGGATTTTCCTTTTGGGATGAAGGTGCATATGTGACTTTTGACCTGAAAGGGGAGTATGATGTCCTGACTTTCAATATGGGACATGATGACAGATGTACTGAGCAAGTTGGTGTAGTTACAGCACACGCTGACGGAAACAAGATTCTTGACGAAAAGGTAAGAGGATATGAACCGCCACGCACATTCACCCTGAATGTCTCGGGAGTCAATGAATTGACCTTCAAGATTGCTGCCGAGGATATTGAAGTCGTAGTTGCAGATGCTGTTCTTTGGAAGTCGGGACAGGATGTTAAACCTATAACAAGACAGCTGACTCCTATCACAACCCCCAAGGAACTTGTGAAGGATATCAAACCATACTATGTAGGCAAGTACATGACTGCCGTAACGCCAGACGAGCATTACATCATGCTGAACCGTCAGACTTATGAATACGGTCTCAGAGGAAATATGGATATGGCTCTCATCGGTACAAATAAGGGAAGCGTATATTTTAACCTTCGCAGGCAGTTTTCAAAACTCAGCTTCATTGCAGGATGCCATGATGACCTCGCCGGTGGACATGGCTCGGGTTGGATAACCGTCAAGTCAGATGGAAAGATAATTGAGGAGATTGAAGTCAAGAAAGGTGATATTGCCAGACAGGTTGTACTTGATATTCCTGATTGCGAAGTACTTTCGTTCCATACTGAGCAGATAGACGGAGATTCGTATGGAGAAATGGCTCAGATCATGGTTTATCCGGAAGGTAATGAGGTGGCTGTAGTTCAGAGCAAGGACGGATTGGCTCCACCGGATCCAAGGTTGAAGACATTGCCGGATGTATGCAAACTCATCTCCAACATTACGCCGTATCAGGTTGTCGGTAAGGTTGAGAAGCAGATTTATAATGGTTCTTCCGACTATATTACATTCTCAATGGGCGGAACAAAATTCTCTGAAGGTATTATCCTCTATCAGACCGCCTCTTTCTGGGATGACAATCTTTCAGCTTGCGCTACCTTTGATATGGGTAACGAGTTCGACTATGTAAGTTTTACAGCTGGTTATGTCGGAAAGAGCTGGAATATGAATGACGATGTGCTGATGGTATATGCAGATGATGAACTTGTATTCTCTACTTCTCTTGTTCCGACCTATCCGAACCAGCATTTCAAGGTGCCAATCAACAGGTGCCGAATGCTCCGTTTTTGTAATAGAGGTAGCGGAACGCTTGACGTTGCCGCCTTTGGAGTAGCCGATATCGTTGCATACAGAGGAAATCCTGTGGATAATGATCTGTTTGTACATCCGCAGCCTGAGTGTCCACATCAGGTCGACCTGATTGATTTAGGTAAGCCATATATCCACTATATATCAGGTATGTCAGATAATAGAGAGGATATGTGTTTTGACGGCAGCACCAAGAAGAACTATTACGAACTCAATGGCGAAAGAATCTACAAAGGTTTCATCCTTCAGACAAGTACACATTTCTCATTGGATTTCGGAGTTTTAGGTGCAGGTAACGGAACTGAGGCAGCAGCGGCTGGAGTTGTAGGAGCGACTGCGGTGGGAGCTTCGTTTGTTGCCACAGGTGCTGCTGTGGGTGGAGCAGCTGTAGGTGCGACTCTTGCTCCGATGGCAGCATTCCTGATGCTGGCTGCCGGTGGTGAGGCTGTCGAGAATTCGCTTGCGGCATTCAATACATATGGAGAATATAATAGTGTTACATTCAAGGTAGGATGTCTTTCGACTTCATCAAGGAAGAGCGATTATCATGAGCATCTTATGATTGGTGCAGATCAGGAGGTTATCGCTAATATAGGTGTATATGAAACAATGCAGCCACAACAGATTACAGTTCCAATAGACGGATGTCATCAGCTGATGTTCTGGCTTTCAAATACTAATGGCAATTCTGCCAAATATCTTATTTATGACGTTGTTGTAAGCAAGTCAAAATCACCTCTTGATATACCTGTCCCAGCAAGAATGTCCCTTCCGGTAAAGAGAGAGGTAAAGACATCAGAGTATATAATCAACCGCAACTACGAGCGCTATTCAAATTCTTACAAGTCTGACGAGGTGGACAGTTACCTTACAGATGCGAACAACTATTATAGGAAGTTGTGCAATATCATTGATAAGTGGCGTTCTGATTATATCGTATATACTTACTATCTTGAATCATCTTATGGACCATGTAAGGCAATACAGCTTCGTTCGGCCCGAGATGAAGATAGCTGCTATGATATTAATTACGAGTTTAGGGACCTGCAGAGCGAGCTTGAAACATTGGCGGAGATGAGGAGAGAGAAGGTGTCATTCAAGATTGCACATGCGTCAGCTCTTGGTGGCCTCCTTCAGCTCGGTTTTGATGCTGTAAAGTACAGGAATTACATCAAGACATCTAATCAGATGCTTAATCAGTGCTTTGAAATAGTCGAAGCTCTTTATCAGGAAAAATTGGTGGAACTTGCTTTCCTTGAGTGGGTTGTAAGAACAGCAACTACAGTTGACGGTGTGTCGTCGACAGATGAAACCATGCTCTGTCCATTGACAAATGATGATGTCCTTCCTGATTATCCTCTTCAGAATGTACAATACTTTAATATGGGTGAATAACTTATGAAACAGTACTTCAATATTATCAGGAAAGTGACTTCCAGAGATATGGGAATCGGTGATAGGCGTCTCTTGTGGGAGTCTATTGATTCTGATGAGCTGATCGCCGGAAAGGTAGTTGAATTCTTTGGTAATGAACTGACGGTCAAGTCGATTGATGAAAATGAAATGGTGTTTACCTTCACCGGTAAGATCATCACGCTCAATCGTTTCTGGCAGGTATTGGGAACTCCTGAATTCGATATACCTAATGAACGCATTTCCATGGAGGGCAGGTATGTGCTCTTCTTCAGTAAACACAAGGATGTCGTGTGTGACTGGTCAGATGAATATACAGGAGAATTGGTGGATAAGATGAATGAGAATAATTATGAGGGTAGTCTTTGGAAAAACATACCTATCGTGCGCGAGGTAATCCATGAATTCAAGGATGTCGCTCCATTCCGATCGCCAGACATCAATCCTGTCTATAAGGCACACTACATCGCCTGCATGCTCGAAAATGACTACATTGTAAAAAGAGAAACACCGAGACTTTTTCAGTCATTGTGCGAGCTGTACAGGCTTTATCGAGATTATGAGGATCCGTCAGACTTTGACGACTATCTAAACGAAAATTTTGATAAGAACTACTTCCGACAGGTGGATAAATGGATATATGGCCTCGCTTGGATAGTTGCCTATCCGAACAGCGAAGTTGCACTTAATTGCTGGAGAGGATTGGGTGGAATGCTGAAGGTCGATCCTGTTCAGGCGACTCCAGAATGGGAGAATGTCATCTATGATGTGGAAAAGGAAGTAGATGAGGAACTTAAGGATGAACCTCGCGGAATGGGTTTCTGCTTCTGTTATTGGAGCGCTAAACGTGCTGCGCTTGCGCGCAGGGGTATCGAGTGGAGATGCCTTTCATCCATGAATCCCGGTGTAATGTTTGACTAAGCAAGATACAAGACTATGGCAATCAAGATAAACATACAGCAGACTGAGACGGACCTTGCCGGCAAGAGCCATTGGTGGGGTTTTCCAGATTTGCCGGAATCCTTTGACTGGCCTTGCAATCAGGATGACGAATTGCTGACATTCATCTGTCAGATCCGTCTTGAGGATATTGCGCATCTGGATCCCGAAGGTTGTCTTCCTCACAAAGGTATGCTCTGGTTCTTTGCTGAACTGGATTATTTTCTGGGAGATACTGATGCTCCATGCTCCGGATCGGGAGAGTGGGAACAAGGAACATTCAAGGTGCTGTATAGCGAAGAATGCTCTGAACTCTGTACTCATGAATATTATTGGGAGGATGGAGAACCGGCTGTTCTGCCAGCTGAAGAAATGCTTTTTGAAATGACTTCGGAGACTGATTTTGGATTCAAGCTCCTTGGAATGCCAGCTATGACTGAAGGATATGAGGATGAAAATGAAGGTCTTATGTCACTACTGCAGCTTGATGAAGAGGAAAGATGGAATCTGCGTTTCTTTGATTGCGGAACAATCAATTTTATGGTTCCGACTGAACGCAATCAGGATGATTTCTCAGATGTTTCACTCTATCTGCATTCTTCCTAAAGAGTCACAACTTAATTCCCTTTTGTTTTAGATTTTCCCTTGAGCTCGCTGCATCGCTCGATACACTTTAGGTTGCATTAAAGTTACCGTTTTGTGGTAAACTTTTTCAGGACGGGACAACGGCGTCGACAGCAAACTCGCTATCCCTCAATACATTACGCGATATCCCTGCTGCATTTTGCAGCAGGGATATATTATAAGTTGCTTTGTATCAGGTATTTGGCTGTCGATCGTATGAGGCCGACACTGTATGGTGTGAAAGTGAAAGGTGAAGGTTGAAGGTGAAAGGTGGAGGTGGAAGAGGAAGTTGATGGTGAGAGTGAAGGTTGAAAGTGGCTGGTACTAGGGGCTTTGAGTGTTCTCCATCTGTAGTGTTTCCGGCAGGTGGAGAACAGGGTGATTTTGTATAGCGTTGATTGTTAGTGAGTTATAAATTTCAGGTGTTCTCGACCTGCGTCTAAATTGACAGGTGGAGAACGCTTTATTTGATTTCCCTCTTGAAATATCTGTAAAATACAGGTCGTAGTGATGGTGGCAGTAGCTACCGGCGGTCCTCCCCGCAAGCGGGTCCCCTCCCTTTTCGGGAGCCAATGCCGCCTTGTAGCTATCTGCCACCATCACTAGCCAACTCGATATAAAGAAAAGAGGCTAACCTCAAAGTCTGATGTGACTTCTTGGTCATCCTCTTTTTGGTAGGATTCAGGCAGCTACCTGATCGTAATAGATCTCAAGGATCATCTTGGGTGTCCGTTCATTAAGAACATCCTCTCGTCTGTATTTCTTTGCAAGTCGTAATGCCTCGTTGCAAAGCCTGACAAACTCATGTCTCAGCTTTCCGTTGCAGAATCTGGCAGCAAAGAACAAGTATCTGATTCCTGTTCCAAAGTGTCCGGTCAGAATTTCAAATCTCGCCATATTCTCATAGGCTCTGATTCCTCTCCGGGCGAAATCAAGACTAATGAACCCATTACTCCTGTACTCTTCCTGATGAATGGCTTGCAGGTCATTGATAAGTGATACCTTCACTTCAGACTCAAGTGAAGGAAGAAGATACAGCCTTGCCTTTTCTGTGTCAGCTGAATTCTCTGTCCAAGCGACTAATTGATATTTTCTTTCCATCATAACATAAATGATTAAAGGTTAATGATTATCTGGCCTCACGGTCAGACCTGTTGGGACACAATGTCCCTAAAGGGCTTTTGACAGCCGTCGTTTATGTTTGATGGAATTTTGCTGCAAACTTAATCAAAAAATGTTTAACAGCAAATATGTTGTCGCTTAACCGAAAATTTCATTCAGTACGTGGGCGAGGCGATATCCTCCGAGGAGGAGCTGCTCTTCAAGCATTGGCGAGAAGTCGTATACGAACTGGTATGAGAGGTTCGGATTGTCTGAATTAATGGCTTCTACGTAGTCGTAGATTGCTGCAGCGTTGTTTACTGTTGTTGTGAACCACTCCTTATATGTTCCGGTTGTAACTGCTTTCTTGAACTTCTTGTCTTTTCTGTCCAGCTGCTCTACCCATTCCATATATCCCCATTTTCTTGATGACTCGATCATCCTGCTGTCCCATACTGAATGTAGATTTGTGTTCTGTCCGAACCATCTTACTTTCATGCTGTTTCCACCTCTGTCCGAGAGTCTGCCGGCATGCATAGGGCAGTGCATGTCACCGACCATGTGTATGATCATCTTTACGTAGTCAACTCTCATACTATCAGTCAGTTCTGCATAGTGGTTCTTAAGTGCGTCTGTGAGCTGTTCGAGACCTGTGATCACATCGCCCTTAGGTTCTTTCTTCATCGTTTCATAGGTCAGCCCCTTGTCAATATTTGCATAATGCCAAGTCTTGGTCTTATTGTAACCATCCTTCCAGTAAGGTGAGTTCTGAATGTTGTCCATCCATGATGCATAGTATACGATGGACTTGCCATCAAGAAGTTTCTCAAGGTTCTTCTTTGCCTTTTTAGTAAGGTTGTTCTCTGCGATGGCTGCAACTACGTCATGACCCATTGGACCCCATGCATAAAGTGATACGCTTTCGAGCATGATAAAGATGCTCAATATTGAAATTGCAAAACGTTTCATAAGTGTAGAGTGTTAATATCATCTGATTGTTTCGCAAAATTAACAAAAAATGCATAAATTTGAGAGATTAATTGCCACATGATGAAAAAACTCTTTCCTGCGATTCTTTTCGCCATAATATTGTGCTCCTGTACTCAGGGCGAATCTAACCGGATAAAGCTGCAAGAGAAGATTCTCGAGTCTTATAATACTCCTATCAGGCCGGGCTTTGAGGGCAAGAATCCCTATTGGAACAAGTTTGCAAAGAAATTCATGTATGCTCCAGCTTTCGATTTCAAGGCAATTGATGGGGCAGAAGTTTATAGATATACTGTAAAGGAAGCAATTCAGGATAGCACTGCAAGGTCATGGACATTCACTGCTGAAGCTCCGAATCTTGCGTTATCTCCTATATGGCATGATATAGCTGTAGGTGATGTGCAGCTTAAGGTTGAAGCGATCGACAAGGATGGACATGTTCTCGGACTTGCAGGTGAGCGTGAATTCTATCGTGATGCTCCGTTCACTCCTCCTTATCATGATGCTGTCAGGGACTATAAGGAGTCTGCGATTCTGGCAATGATATGCATCCACAATATGGAACCTATCCAGAACTGGAAGAAAGGTCCGCATGCGGACATGTCATATAACCTTAATACATATCCTGCAAAGATAGTCAGCTCTACTATCAGTATGGAAGTACTTCTGTCGAAGTTCTGTCCTGAACTTAAGGAAGATGCTTTGAAGATTGCTCAGAATGCAGCCCAGTTCCTGATAGACCAGAGTTTGCCTGAAGATGCTCCGCTGGCATTTTTCCCTCCTACATATTATGGTGATCTTATAACATCTGCCATTGCCCGTAACAAAGGTAAGACTATGGCTATGGAGGCGCTTACAGCTGCTACAGCCTTCCTTGATCTGTACGACGTAACGGGAAATACCGAATATTTTGACCGTGCAATGAACATTACAGACACTTACACCCGTATTCAGGCTGAGGATGGTTCATTCCCGATCAAGATGGATTTCAAGACCGGTGTTCCCGTGAATGAGGTTAAGGCGATGCTTCACCCCATGCTGGAATATCTTCAGCGTCTTGAGCAGCAGTACGGCATAACAAAGTACAAGGATATGTTCGAAAAGTCTGAGACCTGGATGAAGAATGGAGCTCTCAAGTCGTTCGATATGACAGGTCAGTTTGAGGATTCCAGAATCGTTGGTCTTGAACCATATGAAAATCTAACTAACTGTACGGCAGCTCCTTATGCAACCTATCTCCTCGGTAAGGAACATACTTCAGAACAGGACCTTGCTGATGCAAAGGATCTGATTAATTTCTGTGAGGATCAGTTCGTCTATTGGGCTTCCCAGGAGAAGAAATATGGTGTACAGCTCCATCATACGCCTCATGTAGTAGAACAGTACCGCTACAGGATGCCAATAGACCACAGCGCATGCAATGTGGCAAATGCATGGCTGAGTCTCTATGAGGAAACTGGTGACGAGATTGCTTTCATGAAGGCCAAAGCCATGATTGATAATATTACTATAATGCAGGATATTAACACGGGTATGATTCCTACTTACTGGACGAATTTCCTTGTAGCTGAGAATTGGACCAATTGTACCTTGCTGTCAGTGCAGACACTTCTGCGAATGTCGGAGATAACGAATAAATAATTAATACTATATGACTTTTATTGACTGGTTTATTGTCGCCCTCTTTCTTGGCGCACTTGTTCTGATCGGCTATCTTTTTTCTCGAAAGAACAAGAACATTGAAGATTATTTTGTCGGTGGACGAGCTATGCCAGGTTGGATTGTGGCAATCGCTGCTACTGGTACAGCTATTTCTGCGGGAACATTCGTAGGCTCACCTGAGCTCGGATTCAACACCAATCTTACCTATCTTCTTAACCTTCTCGGTGCAATTGTAGGTGGTCTGGTTGTAGCTGCATGGCTTCTCCCAAAGCTATACAATGCCAAGACCATTACTGTGTATGGTTTCATCGGTGAGCGCTTCGGTGAAACTGCAAAGACAAGTACATCAGTGATGTTCCTTCTGGGACAGCTTTTCACTTCAGGAAGCCGTCTTTTCATTGCAGCCATCGCTGTAAGTGTTATCGCATTCGGAAACATCCAGTTCCAGTTCATGGTGGTGAGCATCATCATTCTTGGTGTGGTTTCTACTTTCTATACAATGATGGGAGGTATCAAGGGCCTTCTTTACATTGACACATTCCAGACACTTCTGATGATCTTCAGTGGTGTTGTAGGTCTCGTGCTTGTATATCTTTCACTCGGTGATATGACCTTTGCGGAGATATGGCATTCTCTCACTGAAGGAGGTATGGTCAAGAATCCTGCTGCTGCCGGTGTGGCTCCAGGAATTGCTGCAGATGGAACACTTCAGGGTTGGGTAGAAGGAAGCAAGGTCCAGATGTTTGACTTCTCTCTTGATCTGAGCAAGCCTTACACTATTCTTGGCGGAATCATCGGTGTTGCAGTATTCAAGATTGCAATGTTTACCACCGATCAGGAATTCGTTCAGCGTCAGCTTTCGTGCAAGGATGTGCGCAAGGCCGGAGAGTCACTTGTTGTATCTCAGCTTCTTGCCATTCCGACAGTTATGATTTTCCTCTGCATCGGTTCGCTTCTTTATGTGAAATATATCAATAACCCGATTGCTGACGGCACTTTGAGTCAGGGCTTCTTTACTGATGCGCGAGACATCTTCCCTCAGTTCATAAAGAATCATATTCCAGTAGGAGTACGTGGTCTGATGATTACAGGACTTCTTGCTGCAGCCCTTTCAAGCTATAACTCTGCTATCAATTCAATGGCATCAAGCTTTGTCGCAGACCTCTACCTTCCTTTCAAGGCAAAGAGAGGCAAGGCCGTACAGAGTGACAGCGAGCAGATTGCTTCTTCACGTTGGATCGTTTGCCTTATGGGATTGGCTCTCACAGCATTTGCCATTCTTACCTGCGTGATGCAGCAGTCATCAGGTCTCAACCTTGTCGATTTTGCCACAGGAGTCATGTGCTTTGCATATGTAGGTATGCTCGGAGTCTTCCTGACAGCAATCCTCACCAAGCGTGGAAACACAAAGAGTGTCATCGCTGCTCTTGTTGCCGGTGTGCTCATCGTGATTCCTTTAATGTTCCAGAAGGAATTATTCGGAGCGAACTACATAGCTTGGAGCTGGTGGTGTCCTATCGGTGGTATCATCACGACTGCAATCTGTTTACTCGGAAAGCCTAAGAAAGCATAAGATGAAGATTTTCAAAATATCCGTATTGTTCTTATTTCTGTCTCTGACTGTTTCCGGGCAGGGACTGAAGGATGAATATAAAGGTGTTTATAGAACATATGACTTCGATTCTCCGAGAATCAACGCACCAGTTCCAAAGGGTTATGAAGTGTTCTATATCAGTCACTATGGACGTCACGGATCCCGTCATCTCTATAGTGAGGCAGAGTATGATACGTTGAATGTCGTTCTCAACCGCGAAGCGTTGACTCCTTATGGAAAGCAGCTCAGGGATAAATATAATGAGTATTATCCGCTGATGAAGGGTAGGGCTGCAGATCTTACCGATTATGGAATGCAGCAGCATCGTTTGCTTGCCCGCAGGATGTGTGAAGATTTTCCACATCTCTTCAGGAAAGGTTCAGATGTATCAGCAATTTCGTCGGATAGGACAAGATGTCTGATGAGTATGTATAGTTTTCTTGATGAGCTCAGGCTCATAAGAAGCTCCTTGAACATAGAGGCAGATTATAGCTCTGTCAGAATACCTATCCTAAGGGCAAATCAGGTAAAATACTTTGATGTAAAGGGTTTCCTTGCGGAGAATTTCGATTATGAACCATTGTTTGCTCGTTTGTTCGAATCGCCGGAGGTTGCAGCCAGAACAACAGATCCACTGATGTTCTCCCAGACTCTGTACTATTATGCCTCGCATCTTAAAGGAGTCGGGATTGAAGACGATTTCTGGATGACAGTTCTTACAGATGAGGAAATAGCAGACCTGCATAGAGTGGAAAATGAAAAGTTCAGTTATCATAAAGGCAGAATCTGTCCGGAAAACACAGCTGTTGCACAGCCTGCGCTTGATGACCTGATCACTACTGCAGACTCTGACATTGCTGCCGGTAAGCCTCTGGTGAGACTTAGATTCGGTCATGACACGATGATCATGAACATAATGTCCTTGATGGGACTTCCGCCATTTGATAAAGACAGGATCAACAGTTCGTTGATTCCTATGGCTACTAACTTCCGTTTTGTATTCGCAAGAAACAAGGACGGAGATGTTCTTGTTAAGGTACAGTACAACGAATCTGATGTGATGTCCTGGACTTCTTGGCAGGAGTTCAGATCGGAATGCATAAGGAGAGTGGAATGGGATCCATCCCAGCATTCTGTTCTCGAAGTAAATTCTGTCTATAATCCGTTGTTTATTTCGCATCGTGGTCTGCAGTCATTGGGTCCTGAGAATTCAATTCCAGCTTTCAGAGCCGCTGCGGAGAGGGGAGCATGGGCTATTGAAACGGACTTCAGAATGACTGCTGACGGACATGTAGTATGCATTCACGACAAGACTCTTGACAGGACTACTGATGGAAAAGGTCTGGTCGCAGAGAATACATTGGAGCAGATAAGGTCATTGAAGGTCCTTCCTGTCAACACAAAGACAGTTGTCAAGCAGTATGATTATTCTCAGTTCAGTCAAGATGACCTGAGGGTTCCTACCATGGATGAATATTTCGACATCTGCAACAGTAATGGATGTGTTGCTTTTATTGAGCTGAAGGAGGATAAGGGAGTGATTGATGAGATGATAAAGTCTATTGACAAGTTCGGTATGCAAGGCCGCTGCGTCATTTCTTCAGGTAATCTCGGACTTCTTGAAAAGTATCGTGCCCTTGGCGGAAAGGAAGTCATACATCTGATCTTTGCTAAGCCTGAACAGATAAAGCGAGTGCAGCAACTCGGCAATGCTTCCGTGTCATTCAAATATTCAGATCTTTCAGCTGAGGTAAATCTTGATATAGACGGAGTGAAGATTACCTCCTTCCGCAAGCTTGTTGATCATATTCATTCACTCGGCATAAGGATATGTTTCAGAGCAGCTGACACGAAAGAAGATGCACTTAAGATGATAGAATTCGGCACAGATTATATGCCGTCAAATATAAAGACTACAATAGAATAATATATGAAGACAATTACAGAACCCTCAAGACAGATACCTGTCAGAGATGAAGTTGATGTGTTGGTTGTGGGCGGAGGTCCTGCTGGACTTATGGCAGCCCAGGCAGCAGCAAAAGTAGAAGGAACTAAGGTGATGCTCCTTGAGACCAGAGGAGCATTGGGCGGCAATATGACTCAGGGTCTTCCTCTTCTGGGATTCCTTGGCCGTAAGGGCAATCAGATCATCAAGGGACTCCCACAGGAATTTGTCGATAGGCTCACTGAGCGTGGTCAGGCAACACATCATCGTGCTTGTCCTCTGCATGTCAGCCTTACGATGATTGATCCTGAAGGTACAAAGCGTCTTGCTTGGGAAATCATGACCGAGAGTGGTGTTAAAGTACTTATGTATGTTCTTGTCGTTGACGTTATAAAGGATGGCAATGAGGTGAAAGGAGTCATCATTGAGTCAAAGAAAGGACGTGAGGCCATCCTTGCCAAGAGGATTGTGGATTGCTCAGGTGATGGTGATGTTGCTTTCCGTGCCGGTTGCGAGATGGCTTATGGCAACGAGAATGGTATTGCTCAGCCTGCGACATTGATGTTCTCGATGCGTGGAGTGGATTCTCGTAAACTACGTGATGAAGTTGCAGACCATCCTGAAATATATGATATAGATTTCATTCCTAATGAATTTTTCCGTCCCATGGATAACTGTACCATGGTCGGATTCCGTAATCAGATAAAGCAGGCTCGCGAGGACGGATTCTTCATTCCTGTAGAGCGTACAATCTTCATGACAGGTATGGCAGAAGATGAATGGTGGGTTAATATGAGCCGTGTGAGCGGAATTGATGCAACAGATCCTGACCAGTACACCAAGGGTGAGGAAATGGCCATCAGGTACAACGAAGAGATTGCAAGATATCTCAAGAAATATATTCCTGGATTTGAAAATGCTTACTTTGATAGGGTAGCACCGTTCATGGGTGTCAGGGAGACACGCCGTCTTGTGGGAGAATATGTCCTTACTGAGCAGGATATTTTTGATTGTGCGAGATTTGATGATTCAATAGCAGTGTCTGCATATCCGGTGGATCTTCATCATCCTGTTGGAGGTGACTGCACTCTTATGTGGTGTCCGGATTGTCACGATATACCATACCGCAGCCTTCTGCCTAAGAATATTGACTCGCTTATCGTTGCAGGTCGTTGCCTCAGTGCGACCCATCTTGCTTTGGCTTCAGTGCGAGTGATGGGACCAGCAATGGCTACCGGTGAAGCAGCAGGAAAGGCAGCTGCACTCTCAGCCAAATATAATGTCCGGTTACGTGATCTCGATGTTTCTGTTCTTCAGGCAGCGCTTCGCGAAGAAGGTGTATATCTTAGAGACTGATGTTTATCATTGTATTCCATTATATTTTTATAAATTTGTTGTCGTGAAATTACCCTTGCACTAAACTAAAATCAATTTATATGAAAAAAGTCATTATTTTCCTTGCTACTGCGTTAGTTGGATTAACTGCTGGAGCACAAGAAAAAGGTACGTTTTCCGGAAAGATGAAGACAGAGGACATTCAGGAGGTCTGTACCGCAGTATCAAATTGGCAGATTGACAATTTTGCAAATGTGAAGCACAGTAAGGCTGGTTGGCATAATGGTGCGCTTTATATCGGTATGTTCCATTGGGCTGAAAAGTCAAACGATGCAAAGGCTGCAGATTTCCTGATGGAAGTAGGCAAGGGCCTCAAATGGGGACTTCTTGCACGTTCATATCATGCAGACGACATCTGTGTCGGTCAGATGTATCTTGAAATGTACAAGAAGCATCAGAACGAAAAGATGATCCAGCCTCTTAAGGAGCGCGCATTCTATGTTGCAAGTCATCCATCTGATGCTGTACTTTCAAAAAGAGATCCAGTAGGAAAGTCTACAAGATGGTCCTGGTGTGATGCACTTTTCATGGCTCCTCCGGTATATGCAGGTCTTTACACTCTCACAGGAGAGAAGGTTTACAAGGACTATCTTATGAGTGAGTACAAGGCCTGTACAGATTCTTTGTATGATCATGCAGAATCCCTCTACTACAGAGATGGACTCAGAATCGGTGTTCCTGAGCCTAATGGTGCAAAACAGTTCTGGGGAAGAGGTAACGGTTGGGTCTTCGGTGGCCTTCCGCTTGTTCTGAATAATCTTCCTGCAGATGATCCGGACCGCGCATATTTTATTGAAATTTTCAAGGAAATGGCTGATGCTGTTGTGAGGACGCAGGATAAGGATGGTCATTGGCATGCAAGCCTTCTCGATCCGGAATCCTTTCCTCAGCCAGAAAACAGTGGATCTTCATTCTTCTGTTATGGTCTTGCCTGGGGTATAAACAACGGTATTCTCGACGGTGCAAAATATAAGAAGGCTTTGAAGAAGGGTTGGAGTGCAGTTGTAAGCTGTGTTCATCCAGATGGTAAACTCGGATATGTTCAGCCTGTAGGCGCTTCTCCAAAGAAGGCATCTTACAAATCGACTGAAGTATATGGCGTAGGAGCATTCCTCCTTGCCGGTGTTGAAATCATGAAGATGATTGAATAAACATTAATTTTAAAAGCTATGAAACTTGACAGACCAGCAATCCTTGTAGTTGACATGCTCAACGACTTTGTCACAGGAGCACTTACATGTGAACGTGCCAAAGCGATTGTTCCAGCTACTGCTGCTCTTCTTGATGCAGCACGTAAGGCAGGTGTTCCTGTAATCTTCTGTAACGATGCTCACATTCCTGGCATAGATCGTGAGCTTAAGCTTTGGGGAGACCATGCAATCGTGGGTACTGAAGGTGCGGAAGTTATTCCTGAACTGAATCAATGCGATAAGGACTACGTTGTTCCTAAGCGCAGATACAGCGGATTCTTCCAGACAGATCTCGACATCCTTCTTAAGGAACTTGGCGTCAAGACAGTTGTTATGACAGGACTTCACGCTCACATGTGCGTACGCCATACATCTGCCGACGCTTATTGCCTTGGATATGATGTTGTAGTAGCTAAGGAGGCAACAGATTCATTCACAGAGGAAGACTATGTGAACGGTCTTGCTTATCTCAAGACATGCTACGATGCAGATGCCTACACAAATGAGGAATTGATCGCAGCATTCTAATTACAACTTCTTTATAAGATGGAGATGACTAATAAGGTCATCTCCTTTTTCGTTATATGAAGACAGAGGCGGTAGGGTAAGTTTGGATGGCGTGGCCGCCCGTGGCCTCGTGAACGGGAGGGGCCCGCGACGAAGTCGTGGGAGGGATGGAGTCGGAACCTGTTCCGACGGAACCTAGCCAAACTTACCCTACCGCCTCTGTTCGTGGACTACCCATAATAGAAAAGAGACCGACTAACACTTATTAGTCGGCCTCCTGAATGTTTTCCGATGTCATAGATTATCTCTGAGCACCGTATGAAGCATATTCAGCTGCAGGAATGAATTTACCGTTAGCAAGGTCGAATGTTCCTCCTGCAAATGGATCAGAAGTAAGCTTTGTGATTTCCTTGACACCTTCAAACCACTTGTCTTTACCACCATAAATAGCCATGTAGCTCTTTTCCTGACCGGTATAGAATATGTTGTTTTCGATAGTGCCGCCAGTGATCAATGCATTTGCGGAATTAAGGATGCTCTGGTTATTCTCCATCAGCTTGTCTGCTGCCATGTAAAGAAGGTTTCCAGTCACAGTAGCTTTGGTGATTGTTCCGCAGTTGAACCATACATTGTTGGCTGCAAGGACATTTACGAAGGTGTTGTTTGTGAACACGATGTTTCCAAAGGCAACCTTGTTACCGCCATGGAGATTGAATCCCTTTGTACCGTCACCATAGAAAACGCAATTCTTCACTGTGTAGGTTCCGTATGCCGCATTCGATGAACCACAGCTCAAGAATGGCTGTGCAGCAGTCACTTTGCAATCACAATTGACGAATCTCAGGTCTGCAATGCTTCTGTTCGCATTGCTTATATAGAAGATTGGCTTACCCGAATTCTGTCTGATCTCGCAGTCGCTGAGCATGATCATCGGGAATGCTTCACTGAAGTTTACGGTAATGGCATACTGAGTACTCTTTGTTGTCTGGTCAAATACAACATTATGGAATATTACATAACCGGTACCGTCTCCATTGCCATTCAATTTCATATATGCATCAACCGGACTCTTGAAAGTACTTCTGGTACCTTCTTTATCTCCGATTACAATGAATTTCTTGATTGCATCGGTACCGGTATACGTAGCAGTGACACCTTCCTTAAGGAAGTATACACCATTTTTCGTGATATTTGCGTCAGCTTCAAGAAGTGTAGCGTCACCGTGAGTTTCCTTGCTGATAGTCACGCCATCGATAGTGATAGGCTGACCTGCATTATAAAGTGCATAATAGCTGGCAACAAGCTGCTTCTTTGTAGTGTTTGTGGCAGAAGCTACAGGACCCTGAACTGTGCCGTTGATAGGGAGTACGTATAGAACATATGCTGTACCTGACTCAAGACCTTCGATTGTAAGGCTAGTACCAGTGCCCTCAATACCATCAGCTGCAATCTTTGCTGCATCTGGTGCTTCGTCAGCTTCCTTCTGGTGGATGTACTTCCAAGAAGTAGCGTCTGCTGTAGCTACGTTGTAAGTAAGTGTAGTCTCAGTTGCATCATCTGCTGTTACGTTAGCTACTGGATTGTATACTACTGGAGCATCTGTAAGCTGGACCTGAATCTTTGAGATTGCAGCGTAGTTCTGCTCTGAGAATGCAAGGATAGTTACATCTGCACCGCTGTCGGCGACAGTTGACTTTGTACCCTTAGGTGCAGTCACTGTGAGGACTGCCTTCTCTTCAACTGCCTCTGAAAGGGTAGCCTTCCAGCCTGCAGGAGCTGTGAGCATTGTGTTCTTTACACCCTTAAGTGTTACATTGAATGGCTTTGTTTCGCCTGGTGCGAAAAGCTGAAGACCTGGAGTCTCGATAGCGCAGAGGAAGTCTGTGAGCACTGGAACAGTGATCTTCTCACCACCTCTGAGAGTTACCTCAAGGTTTCCGTCTACGAGCTTAACATCTTCAAAATAAGGATCCTGTACCTCTCCCTGAGGAAGTGCACTTACCGGATTACCATCAGCTCCCTTTACCTGAGTGTAGGTCTGACCATCATCGTAGCTTACTGTCCAGAAGCCGTTTGCATCAACTCCAAACATAGGAGTCTTTCCGTCTGTTCCGATAGCCTTTACCTTATTTCCGTCAATGAGGACATAAGTAGCACCTGTGCCATAGTCAACCATCCAATAACCATCTTTGTCCACAGACATTACTGGTGCGTTACCTACTCCGATGCTGCCCTGAGTAAGGGTGAGAGTCTCTCCGTTTGTAAGTACGAGTGTCCATACTCCGTTGTTGTTTGTGGCTGAATTTACTGTTCCGCCGGCTACAAGCTGCTGAAGAGTCGCGATGTTTGCATTAAGACCTTTAATCTGGGTCTCGATTGCTGTGACTCTTCCTTCGAGCGAATCGATTCTCTTCTCAAAATCGCTCAGATCTGTACATGCTACAGACACTCCTGCGAAGAGTGCTACAGCTGCGAAAATTCTGAATATCTTGTTCATATATTTAATGTTTTTTATTTCAATGATTCAATCCATGCTGGAACTGCTCCAAGTCTTTCTTTAATCTGTCCTTCATAGAGGGACTCAGGATTTACAGGAATACCGTTGCTGCTGTTCAAGGTCATCTGGCTTTCATCAAATGTGGTAGCCTGACCATGGAATCCTACAACGATAGGAGGGAGGAACTTCCACCACTGGCTGTTGTGATCCCACCAGTTGAATGTTCCGTTTGCAGGAGTTACAGAGCAGAAATTCCATACAGTAAGGTCAGCAAGATGGTTTGGAACCTGATTTGCATCGCCTCCCTGTCTGAACTTCATCCAACCACCTGTACAGCAGTCGATCAATGTAGCTCTTGGCTGAGTAGCGTGTGACTCGAAGCATGCATCAGAGCCCCATACATTTCTCCAGAGAACAGTTCCGATACTTGGCTTAGAAACACCTACAGCGTGGTACTGACCAGCTCCTTCAACAAAGGCAGAAGGATTGTCGATCAGGTAGCCGTTTGATTTGTCAACAGTAGCACCTATGAAAACTCTTGTTGACACCTGTGATCTGATTGATGAGTGTCCGCGCTTGCCGTCAATGATGACATCATATACAGATACGTTAGCGCAGTTCGTTACAGAACAGGCCTCGCTGACGCTTGTGAAGCGTACTCTTCTCATCCATGAGTTTACAAGTCTGGTCATTCCGAGAGGCTTGTATGCTCCGTCATCTTCCCAGCTTCCATGGTGCTTGAAGCTGCTTCGGCAGTCGCCCTTGAATGTAAGGTCTTCGATACCAACATTTTCATAATGAGGGTAGGTCATGACTTTCCAGTTGTAGCTGCCAGTGCCTGTGAAATTCTTGTAGTTGACATCTACTTCGTGGTGGATCGGCTCGTAGAAGGTAACAACATTTCCTTCGATAGACTTGATCTGGTGATACTCATACACCTTTACACCATTCTTATTGATGTCGTGACCAGCTCCGAGTTCTCCGGCAACTACATTTCCTTCCTTAAGCTCTTCTGCAACATATGCAGGGTCATTATTCTGTACGCTGAGTACTACCCACGAATCAGCCTTCAATGTAGATGCATTTGATACTTCTACTGAGAAAGCACCCTTCTTTGCATTCTTGGTTACGTCAGGTGAACCTTCTGGTGTAAAGCTGCTGTTGTGCTTGAAGTCGATCATAAGAGGAGAACTATAGAGTACAGCTGCGTCTGTAGGAAGGTTAGGGTCCTGCATAACGAGTGTTGTCTTGTCACGACCGGCACCGCGGAGTACAAAGTTTCCTGCACGAATCTGGATTGTACGGCTGTATGTTACTCCATCTGCAGTGAAATTATCGTCTGTGGTATGAAGGATGAATTCTCCTTCTGGGAAGTATACGATTGCATTTGCCTTTTCCTTATGAGCCAGGGTAAGATTCTTGTTGCTTTCTACGAATTTTACACCTGTTGCAGCCTCTACGCAGGCAAGGAATGCTGCTCTATCTGACTTGCCGTCGTTTGGAATTGCTCCGTAATCCACAACATTATATACCTTGTAGCCAAGAGCATCAGCTTCCAGCGGAGCAACCTCACCACGCATATAACCTGCATATGAGAAGTCGAGCAGAACGTTATCTTCGTTGCCAGCCTTCCAATCATTGAATTCCTTGCAGCTTGAACCGTCGTATCTCTCATCGCTCAAAGAGAATATGTATTCTTCATTAAGGATGAATCCGTCAACTGAAGTAAGTACAAGGTTGATTGTATATTCGCCTTTAGTTCCCTCTGATGGTGCAGTTACCTGAAGTTCTGAATCTGTAAGAACAGCATGCCATCCCTCAGGAACACTGAAGAATGCATCAGCGACTTCAGCCATTTCTGCTTTGAATTTGAGAGTCTGGTCAAGGAGGATGACAGCTTTCTCAGCATAGCCTGTAAGTCTGATGTAGAATGACTCAAGCACAGGTACAGAAAGGACTTCTCCATTGGAAAGTGTCATAGTGAAGATGCCATTCTCCTTGTTGTAGCTGATGTTGTTGAAGAACTTGCTCTTTCCAGACACAAGTGCGCCGTCTGTAGCACTGAGAGGCTGACCGTTTGCTCCCATAATGTGGCTATAGGTCTTGCCTCCGTCAAGGCTCATAAGCCAGTAACCCTCTGCATCAATCTTGAACTGAGGTGTCTGTCCTGTTTCCTTAAAGGCATTGATTGATCCCTGGATTGGAGTGAATGTCTTGCCTCCGTCAATAGACATAATCCAGTTACCATCCTTGTCAATGTTGACAATCGGAACGATTCCAGGTGCATTCACACCGTCGGTGATAGTGATAGTGGTTCCGTCACTCAATTTGAGTTCGTAGCCATGATCAAGCTGGGTGTACTTGACGATAAGAGTGTTCTCCTGAGCGAATTTGCTGACAGCCAACGCATTTGCGTTGATCTGTCCAACAGCATCTTCAAGAGCTGCAATCCTCTGATCAAGATTGTTCAGACGGGTTTCCATGTCTTTTGTGTCCAGACAGGAAACAGCCGCGCTGAATGCCAGAATGATCACTGAAGTAATTAATGTGATTCTTTTCATATTGATAATGGTTTTATCAGAATTTCATTTTAGCGATTCTATTTTCCCTATGCCATACGTCGTTGGCTTCCTTAAGTTTATCTTCAAGCTTTGCCAATAGGGAAGCGAATAGTTCAGGGTTGTCCTTGTAGTCTATAGGAGAAAGCTGGTATGGATCCTCCTTGTCATCGAATATAGTCACTTTCAACAGACTTCCGTCCCTCTTCATTGAGACTTCAAAAGTGTATCTCCCTGTCTTGATGCCGCGTGCTGCCGGGAAGAAGCCTTTTACAAGTCCATTTTCATCTTTCGGTCCGTTTACATTCCTTATATATAATGCAGCATCAGGAACATTACACTCTTCTCCGTTTTCAAGTATTACAGGGGAGAGGTCGTGTCCTTCAGCTGAAGAAGGTATCTCTGCCTTCAGACCGGCCATTGCCAATAGGGTAGGCATGATGTCGATTGTGCTGAATAGAGTGTGATCTACCCTCGGGCGGATCTTTTCAGGATATCTTATCATGAAAGGAACGTTAAATGATTCGGTATAGATTGAATTCTTCGGATCATATGTTCCCTGACTGCACATTGTCTCACCGTGATCTGATGTGAATACTACTATTGTATTCTTGTCCAGACCGAGTGCTTTCAGTTCATCAAGGAGTCTTCCGAATTCTCTGTCTACTCCGGTGACATTTGCAAAATAGTACCTCGCAGCATCTGCCTTAGTCAATGTTGTGTCTGCATTAGGACGGACATAAAGCTCTGAATATCCCATATCCTCATAGAGTGCATAATCCTCTGCCATGCAATCATCAAGACTTTCATACGGACTATGAGGAGGATTATACGCGATGGTCAGGAAGAACGGTGCATCTTTTTTCCTTTCTCCGTTCCTATTGCGTAGAAATTCTATCGCTTTGTCGGTCTCATGACCCACTGACCATACTTTAGGATCATGACGTACTCCGTCTGTGTCCCAGTAATGCGGGTTCTTGTGTTCGTCAAATGTGCCGTATGAATACCAATAGGTGTATCCATGGCGTCTTTCTGCAGGAGTATATGCATCCCATTCAGGTCTGCGGTCACTTACGTAATGTCCTGGATTTGCTGGGTCATTTGGAGTAGGGAAGTCTGCATGAAGCTTACCTATATAACCGCAGCTATATCCGTGTGCATTTAGTACGTCGCTAATGCAGATTGCATCTTCTCTTAGGCTGCTTTCAGGCCTTTCTGCATTGCAGTTCAATGTGACACCGTTTCTTTCCGGATACATTCCACTAAGGAATATTCCTCTGTATGGGCTGCTTAGCGGACAGTTGCTGACTGCGCTTGAGAATACGATTGATTCATCTGCAAATCCATCAAGTCTTGGAGTCTTGACAGGATCGGCTTTCCATCCGATGTGCTCTGCATATTCGGGTTCATTCCAGAAAGCCATAGCCTGATTTCTGAACTGATCAGGGAATACATATATTATATTAGGTCTCTGCTCCTCAGCCTTACCGCAGCCTAGAGCTGCAAGCGCCGTAATCGGCAGAAGCATTTTATTCATATGAGTCATAGCATGATCCTTTTCAATGTGATTTCTTCTGTTCTTGCTTCCTTCGAACGGAAAGTCAAAGTGGTCCTGCCATCACTGCATGTGCAGCTGACTTCAACATCTCCCTTTCGGTCAATCTTCCAATGGCCGTTCAAGGTCATGGAAACTGTTGTTTCGCCACATGGATTATCAATCCATTTCCTTCCATATACACTTCTTTCGATGCGCTTTCCGTCATTATCAAAGATTTCATCTGACGGACCTTCATATAATGCAAGGTCAGGGTTGCTGACGCTGAGAGTCATTGTATCATCTTCAGCTGAGTACATGACCATGGCAGGAGAGCATTCGAGGATGGTCTCATCGACCTTGCTCTGCTCGAAGACTGCGTATGCCCTGGTGCCTGACGGGATGTCGAGGACTCCGTGGATGTCTGTCTCCTTGCGAAGAACCTTATATGGGAGGTTTGCAGCATATCTTGCAATGGTATCTGCATTGCAATCCATGCCTGTCTTATGATACGCATCCTTGCTTGTCGGCATATATACCATGTACTCGTATTCACCGCCCTTGATGACATCACCATGCTCGATGTATGCCTTCTCAAAGTAACCCTCTGTAGGCTTATCTGTCTCTTCGTGATATGAGTGCTGAAGGCCGACCATGAAGCGGATATAGCCTCCGTTTACAAAGTACAGTGCATTTGAGTGGTCACGCAGGATGTCGTTTCGTCCCTCTACAGGCATCGGCTCCCACGAAGGAGCGTTGCCTACATAGTTCTGGAAGAGGGTAGTATGTACAGGAGCACCTTCCAATGAGTTTTCAATGTCGCTTCCGAGGCAGATTATCCTGTTCTCGAATGTGAAGTATGACTTGCGTGCTCTCAATGATCCGTTGTATTTGTCGTGTTCATGGAGTTTCATTGCGTATGCGCCATTCTTGCCTTTGTGGGTTACTCCTCCTGCAAACCATTCGTCAGAAAGAAGCATTTCCTCATAGCCGGAGTGTTCGTCCACATTCAGCACGTTGGCCTTCATATCAGCCATGTCAATCACAGCTGCAGTTGTGCCTGGGATATGACACCAGTCCCAGCCTGGCTGATAGAAACCTCCTCCTACTCTTCCCGGCTCTTCCGGAGCAAGGATCTGCATGCTTCCGTGCGTCAGATAACGTCCGTAGTGGTTGGCGTTCTGATAGATTTCCGCGGCCCAGAGGTATCTGCTATGGCCTGCAATGGTTACAAGTCTTCCATCATATCTGTGGGACATCGAGCAGTTGAATCCGAAGGTCCTTGTACCGGATGGCCTTATGATTTTTCTTGTGTCTATGCCGTTCTCCTTAAGATATGACTCTTCCTTTCTCATGACTTTATATGACTCGATGATGTAACCGTCACCACGCTCATAGCCGTTGAGCAGAGTAAGGTACGCATATGCGAGGTCTTTGTCAATCTTTTCCGTTCCGTCCGGACTTCCTGCAAGTGCCAGGCGGTAATAATGCTCTTTGTTGAGAGACCATTTGCCGTCAGGATGTCGGCCTGACATTGCGAGCGGGAAAAGTTCCCTGTAGCTGTAGAACTGCATTGCAAGCAAGGCCTCTTTCAGGTTTGAATGACTCTCCCGAGATACTGCCAGAGAGGTGCCTGAGAGCATCCAGACAGCCTGCACTGCTCCGTTGAAACCTCCCACAGCATAAGCCGGATATGCTTTTCTGTGATGGACTACGGTGCCATCTGTCTTGAAACAAGGCCTGAGTCCTTCGGTATATTTGAATCCGTTGTCAATCCATCTTGACACTGCTTTCAGATAAGCATACTTGTATGGAGTATCCTCAAGCATGAGGACAGAGGCAACACGGCCCATGAGCGAGGTGTTGAATGCATCGATGTCCATTCCAGGCTCCTTGGGAGCGATCTTCACTTCTCCTACTCCCGAGAACCACTCCATAGCCTGCTGCACCTGACCGGCAAGTCCGGCCTTCTTGAGGGCCTCTTTCATGATCAGAGGCGAGGTGTAGTAGTGCTTCATGCTGTAGCCGAGATGGTGTAACGTACCCTGGCCACTACCTGCCGCAAATCCCTGGTCGAGCAAGTGGCGGGTAAGGTTGATGTACATCTGTGTCAGTTCTTCTTTCTTGCTGCTGTCATTCTCTGCTGCAGCTGCTTTGGCAACAACTAAGAGGAAGTCGTTGTAGTCACTGAGAAGCTGTCCGTTCTTATTGAATGTCTTCTTGGCATCAGGAATACCCAGATTGAGGAAGGTTTCAGCATATCTGACAAAATAGATCGGCTTGCCGTTTATGGTGCCGTCCGGATTGGTAGTGATGCCGAAACTGTTGTACTTTGCTTTGATCTGGTCGTAATCAAGCGCCTTTCCCTTGCCTGCCATGAGCTCGAGGAAACGCTCCTCGATGACCTTCATGTCCTTTTTATCTTGAGGACTGAGTGTCTTTGCCGGCTTGATATCCAACTTGAGCTTCCAGCTGTTGTTCAGAATCAGCCAATGAATGTCAGTTTTCTCATTTACATATGGCGCCTGCCAGTCTGGAGTGTGGTATCTTACATCCTGAAATGATGATGTAATCAGTCCGTCAAAGAAAAGCTGTCCTGTCTTGATTCCTGATGGTGCATAAATCCTGACCTCGTCCATCCCGACTTCTGGCTTTCCCTGCATGTCTCTGTCAAAGCCAACCCAAGATCCTCTCCAGCCTTCAAAGCCGAGATTATAGTCGAAATGACAGCATTCTTTTCCTTTCTTAAGAAAAGAAAATCTTACAGTCCCTTTGAGAGTGATAGGTGAGTACATCCAGAACACGAATGATGCAATGGATGTCTCCTTTGGATTTGGATTTTCTGGAAGATAGGGTATTTCTCCTTTTATGGAAATGAATGCCTTGTCTGTCTTCCATTCCCACTTCAGAGAATTAGCTCCGAGCTTTGCATGTTCCGATGAAATAGAAAGTACCGACCCTTTCGAGCACACCGCCGAAGCGGTCCCTTCCTCAAAAGAAAGCACCCCGTTAGCAATACCGTAATCTGCGACTTGAGCCTCTGAACGTCCACAGAGGAGTACAGAGGCTGCAAGTGTAATCGAAAGAATAAGAATTCTCAATCTCATTATTTGATAGGATTTTCGTCCTTTTCTACGCGTCCCTTTCTAAGAAGTGCTTCAAGGAAGTAGTAGTCTGCATAGTTGAGAGGAACGTCGATGTTGTGGCTTGTTGTGCGTCCTGCTTCGATATTGAGGAGTGAGTGCGGAAGGCTGCCCACCGAATGCATGAAGAGGAATCCGCCGTTCTCGCCGACCTTAGCTCTGTAAGCATCTGTAGAGAGGCTCTCAATGATCTTGTCGGCCTTCTCCTTGTAGAACTCATTCTTTGTATGCCAGTAAAGTTCGTAAAGTGCTGATGCGTTGATTGCTGCTGAAGACACGTCACGAATCTCAGTATAAGCTTTTACAAGATTCTTGTCATTAAGGTTGTTGTAGAGGAATTCATTCTCAGGAAGTGCGTTAGAGAACTCAACTACGTCGAAGTCCCAAAGTGGAACGAGGTCTTCAGGCATGTTGTCTTCTGTCTCAAAGAGATATTTAGCAACTTCTTCAGCTCTCTTGAGGTATCTCTCTTCACCTGTATAGCGGTATGCCACTGTGAAACCGTAGATTGACCATGCCTGTCCGCGTGCCCAACGTGATTCATCAGCAATACCCTGAGCTGTATATCTGCCGCGTACTTCGCCTGTCTCGTCATTATAGTCAACTACATGATATGTACTGAAATCATCGCGATAGTGGTTCTCAAGTGTCTTGTCAGCATGGCTCATTGCAATCTCCCTGTAGACTGGATCTCCTGTCATTTCGCTTACCTTGAAGAAAAGCTCAAGGTTCATCATGTTGTCGATGATTACAGGACAATCCCAACCTCTGTGTGCCTGCCACTGTGCCGGGTTGTCTGTGTTCCATGACTGGATGATGCCTGCTGCAGGACGGAAACGTGTAGCAAGTGACTTTGCTGTATTTACGAGGACTGTGTCGTAGCCTTCGATATTCTTAAGTCTGAGACCATTGCCATAGCTGTCATAAACCATGAAGCCTACATCGTGGTGCCACTTGAGGAACTGGATGTCGTGGAGAATCTCTGTATGCTTCTGAGCCTTTTCTGCATAGTACTCATCACCGGTAAGCTCGTACATGTACCACAGTGTTCCGGCAAAAAATCCGCTTACCCAATCATCAGTAGGAACAAACTCGATTTCTCCAAACTTGAATGTTGACGGAATTTTGAGTGTGTCGTCTGCCTCAGATGCTTCGATAAGATAGGCAAGCTGAGCTTTTGCATGGTCGATATTTTCCTGAATGATGTCGTATTTTCCAGTACACTGCACGGAAACTGCGGTGATGATAAGTAGAATGGCAAGTTTCAGTTTCATTTCTTTGTAATTAGTTATGTTATAATTTTCTATTTTAAGGGCAAAGATAACTATTTGTGTGAAATTGTCAAAAATCTGTATATCTTTGCCATGAAAATATTAAGCTGAATCTGATGAAGAGATTAGTACTTCTGTTCGCGACATTGTTGGCGGCATATAATACTTATGCTGCTATCAATGCGCAATATACATTTGAAGGCGATGTGCCAGGTTTTTTGTCTGTAAATGGTAATGCCAGACTTGAGTCTTCATCTGAAAAATACAAGGACGGAGCAAGATCCATTAAGTTTTCGTGGAATGGTCCTGCAGAGCTCGTGTTCAATAATTTTACCGATATAGAGGCCTCATTGAAAGTAAATGAGGCAGGTATAATGATGTGGGTGTACAACACTGCTCCTATGAAGGATCCTATCAGATTCACTATCCTCGACTGGAGCATGAACGAGATCTGCCATTTTGACTTCAATGCTGATTTCAAGGGTTGGCGTGCAATCTGGATGAAATATATAGATATGCTCACCCCGACAGGTCATTATGGTGACGTCGCACTCAAGGAGAGAGTCACTGGTGCCGCAGGAATGTTGGTGAAGATGCCGGAAACTTCTCAAACTGGCACTATTTATATTGACAGGGTCACATTCTCAAAGAACAGACTTCATAATCAGATCACTCCCGACCAGCAGATTCCGCAGAATAACTGGAATCTTGAAAGGGACATGTGGCAATGGTGCCGTCTGTGGGAGTGGGAACAATATAAGATGTGGGATATCGAGCCTATCAATGCATCGCAGGCTCAGATGCTCAGAACAGTAGAGTCTAGACTTGACGAATGGGCGCGAACAGGTAATCCCGGAAAGGAATATACTGCCGGAACCTTGCTTGGGCGAGTGAATGATCACTTTGCTAAATATGGAATCAAAAGACTTCCGGACGGTTCTGTGACAGGAGCTCCTCTTCTGAGTGATGATGAGTTCAACCATTCGTTGGGTGAAATGAGGATCCGTTTCATTCAGGAGATCGTATATTGGTGTGCGCTTGATTATATGTACACCGGCAACACTTCGAACATTCCAAGAGTCATTGATGCACTTGATCATGCACTTGACCAGGGATTTGCATATGGAAGCGGTCAGGGCACCAACCATCATTACGGTTATCAGGTAAGAGACCTGTATAAAGGTGTATGGATTCTTAGAAAGGAAATTGCCAAGACCGGTAAACTTGATGAATATGTCAAGGCACTTACATATTGGAGTGCGCTTCAGGAGACCAGAATGCCTTATGAGCAGACACGTGACGGTATCCTCGATGCTTGGCATACTCTTCATAATGCGAAAGTAATATCTGCAATGCTCCAGAGCGATGATGAAAAGAGATATGCTGCAATGAAGGCACTCGGAAAATGGACATCTGGCTCACTTTCATATACTGACGGAACATTGGGCGGTATTAAGGTTGACGGAACATCATTCCACCACGGTGGCCATTACCCAGGTTACTCCGTCGGTGCGTTTGGAGTACTCGGAGATTACTGCCGGTTTACAAAGGATACTGATTTTGTAATCGATGAACCTGCAAGACGTGTCTTGAAACACACCTTGATGACTCTCCTTGATTATTGTAATCTTCGTGATTGGGGTGTGGGTGTCTGTGGTAGACATCCATTCAATGGTGCTATCCCTGAAAAAGATGTTGAAGCGTTTGCAAGACTTGCAATGCTTGGAGACCTTACAGGCAGCGGTTTGCCAGTCGATCCTGAACTGGGCGGAGCATTCCTTCTGTTGGCAGGTAAGGATAAGAATCTTCAGACTGCCATGAAGCAGGCTGGAGTCAAGCAGATTCCTCACAAAGAGGGATTCAGGGTGTATAACTATGGTGGATTCGGAATTCATAGAAGAGGGGATTGGATGATTACGTTGAAGGGTTATAACAGCGATGTCTGGAGTACTGAAATCTATGCTGCTGACAACAGATTCGGACGTTATATAAGCTATGGTTCTGCTCAGATCATTGGTGCTGAAGGAGCTGCTGCTAGCGGCTATGTACAGGAAGGATGGGATTGGAACAGATATCCTGGCGTCACTTCTATTCACCTTCCGTTCGAAAAACTCGAAAGTCCGCTTCCTGGTACACTGATGGAGAGAAATGATTCACGTTTTCCTGGCGTATCGTCATTGGAAGGCATGAACGGATGTCTGGCATTTACTTATGTAGAGAAGGACAGGGTGAATTTCTGTGCTGGGGCGACTGCTACAAAAAGTGTCTTCTGTTTCGACAACAGGATTCTTCATATAGGCACAGGAATCACTAATAACTCACCATATCCTACTGAGACAACTATCTATCAGCTCAAACTCAATGAGAAGACTGAGGAGGTAGATATTGAAGATATTTATGCAGAAACATTCCCATTCTCGTACAAACGTATGGAAGATGGTAAGGTCAATCTTACCGACACCAAAGGCAATGTATACATAATAAAGAATGGTTATGGTCTTACTGTCGAGAAGAAAGCGCAGACATCCCCATCCGACACTAAGAAAAAGACAGGCAATAACAATTTCATAACAGCTTATATTGATCATGGAGCATCACCTCAGGGGGCTTCGTATGAATATCTTATGCTTGTCAGACCTAATTCAAAGGAAGAAAGCAAATATTCAAAGAAACTTCCATATACTGTCCTACAGGCAGATAATGCTGCCCATGTTGTGACAGATGAAGTTACTGGAATCACTGCTTACATCAGTTATCAAGGCTATGCATCAGACAAGACTCTTCTTGCTGGAGCAGAAGCTGAGACAATTGTTATGGAACGCACTAAGGCAGATGGAAATGTAGTAATGAGTGTATGTACTCCAGATCTTGGAATCACACAGAAAGGCTACACGACTACTCAGCCAAGTCAGGTAATTGTAAAGAAAGTCGTGCTGAATGGTAAGTGGAGTCTGGCTCAGCCATCAGATCAGGTTAACCTGACAGCTGATGGCAATAATACAATTATTGAGACTTCTTGTGTGCATGGACAACCGGTTGAATTTATTTTAAAACCCTAATATTAATTAATAGATTATTTTATGCAAAAACTGACCAGCTTGATTTCGGCCTTGGTGATGCTTTTCTGTGTGACTGATATGTTTGCACAGGGAATCACTGTTACGGGTCGAGTTATCGATGAGACTGGAGAGCCGTTGATTGCTGTCACAGTGTTCGAGGACGGCAACACATCTAACGGTACCATGACTGACATCGATGGTAATTATTCGCTAAATGTCTCTTCAGCTAAGGCTACAATTGTTTATTCTTGCCTTGGATTTGCTGAAATTAAGGAGACAGTAGGATTAAGAAAGGTAATTAACGTTACACTTTCTGAGGAGAAACTCTCAATTGATGCTGCAGAGGTTGTAAGCGTCGGTTACGGTTCAGTGACCAGACGAGACCTTACAGGTTCTGTAAGTAAAGTTGATATGGGCGAGATTCTGAAGGCCCCTGTTACAAACTTTGACCAGGCACTTACAGGTAAGGTTGCAGGTGTTGTTGTAACGACATCCGATGGTGCTCTTGGTTCAGAGGCAAACATCACAATCCGTGGTAACAACTCACTCACACAGAGTAGTGCCCCTCTTTACATCATTGACGGATTCCCTACAGAAAGCTCAATGGCAACCGCTTTGAACTCTGCTGATATCGAGTCTATTGACATCCTTAAGGATGCATCAGCTACCGCAATCTACGGTGCACGAGGTGCGAACGGTGTCATCGTCATCACTACCAAGCAGGGTGTCGAGGGTAAGCCAAAGGTTAACTTCTCATCTTCATGGACTGTAAGCCACATTGCAAACAAGGCTGACCTCATGAACGGTTATGAGTTTGTTGAGCTTCAGAATGAGATCTTCGGTATGAACGGAAATACAAACTCATATCTCAAGCCATCTGACGAGGACCTTGCCCAGGATATCAAGTCATATAAACTCGAGGATTATCTCGACCAGAGTCAGTGGAATGATTGGCAGGATAACATCTATCGCACATCAATTTCTCAGAATTACAACGTGTCTATTTCAGGCGGTAGCAAGGAAGCAGGAAACAGATATAATATCAGCATGTCTGTTGTTGACCAGAATGGTATCATCGTGAAGTCAAACTTCCAGAGATATCAGGGTAAGGTGAATTTCCAGCAGAAGCTTGGAAAGAAGGTGACTTTCGATTTCATGGCCAACTATTCAAGAGCTATCACAAACGGTGTCACTCCTACAAACGCGCAGCAGTCTTCATCTGCAACAGGATGGCTCATCTATTCAGTTTGGGGATATCGTCCTGTAAAGCCGAAGGCTCAGTGGGGAGAGTCTGGTGACATGGTTGATGAAATGATCGATACAGATGTAGCAAGCTCTAACGACTATCGTTTCAACCCTGCGATGACTGTACGTAATGAGTACAGAAAGACCATCGTGGATTACCTTAATGCAAGTGGTGGACTTACATGGGATATCATCGATGACCTCAAGTTTAAGATTACAGGAGGTTATACACTCAACAAGCGTAGAAGAGAGGAATTCAACGGTACTCAGACTTATACTGGTTATGAAGGATCTCCTTCAGGTAAAGGAATCAATGGTGGAATCTACTGGAACGATAAGGTAAGTTGGGTGAATGATAACACCTTGACATACACCAAGAGATTCAACCGCAAGCATAATTTCACATTCCTTGCAGGTTTCACACTCTCTGGCGAGAAGTTCGATTACAAGGGTACATATGCAACCCAGATGACAACTGAAGCTTTGGGTCTTAATGGACTCCATACCGGTAGTTATCAGACAGTTACTCCATGGCAGTATGACTGGACAATGATGTCAGGATTCTTCAGAGTCAACTATAACTTCAAGTACAAGTACTACGTTACGGCTTCATTCCGTGCCGACGGTTCATCCAAGTTCCCTAAAAACAACAGATGGGGCTACTTCCCATCAGCAGGTCTTTCATGGAACATCAACCGTGAGGACTGGCTTAAGGACAAGAGCTGGATTTCTAACGCTAAGCTTCGTGCATCATGGGGACTTACAGGTAACAACAGAACCACTACTCCTTATGATTTCTATTCTCAGATTGCAACTCTTCCAGGCAACCCAGATTCATATGACTATGTATTTGACGGAAATATAGTTTCAGGATACTATCCTTCAAACATGTCAAATGACAATCTGAAATGGGAGACTACTGAGCAGTACAACGTTGGTCTCGATTTCTCAGTTTTCGACAGCAGAATCAAGCTCACAGCTGACTGGTATCTCAAGAATACACGCGACCTCCTTCTTCAGGCAACCATCCCTGCATCATCAGGATATACTTCTGCAATGTTGAACGTAGGTTCTATGCAGAATATGGGTTACGAGGTCACTCTTGATCTTGTTCCTGTGCAGAAGAAGAACTTCACTTGGAACATGAACTTCAACATCGCAATCAACCGCAATAAGGTTACTGCTCTTACAAACGACCAGTACTCGCTTCTTCGTTCGGTTTCTTGGGATCAGAGATTCAATGCTCAGTATCCATACATCACTCAGGTTGGCAAGCCTTCAGGTATGATGTACGGTTTTATCTACGAGGGAACCTACAAGCCGGAAGAGTTCAACGGTGGAACTTCACTTAAGGATGGTATTGCATACATGACAAGTGTCGGTCAGGATAAAGTGAGACCTGGTGACCCTAAGTATAGGGATATCAACAAGGACGGTCTTATCGATGACAATGACCGTACAGTGATCGGATGTGGACAGCCTCTCCATACAGGTGGTTTTGGAAATACATTCAATTTCTATGGATTTGACCTTAACATCTTCTTCTCATGGAGCTATGGCAACGATGTAATCAATGCCAACAGACTCTATTTCGAGAATGGATCTATTGCTAACACCAACCAGCTTAAGACATATACAAAAAGATGGACAGAGGCAAATCCTACAAGTGATATTCCACGCGTAGGTGCTGACATCGCAAGCATGTTCGTGTATTCATCAAGAGTTGTTGAAGATGCTTCTTTCCTTAGACTCAGAAACGTGACCCTTGGTTATACCTTGCCACGTAAGGTCCTCAGAAAGATGAATTTCGACACAATGAGATTCTATATCTCAGGTGAGAACCTCTGGACACTTACCAAATATTCTGGTCCGGATCCTGAAGTTTCAACTAGAAACTCAGTCCTCACTCCTGGTTTTGACTGGTCTGCATATCCACGCGCATTGGGTGTGACCGCAGGATTGTCATTCACATTCTAAAAACATGAACATGAAAAAGATATTAAACAAGATATTCGTTTACACCGGTCTGTGTGCAGCTCTTTCTTCGTGCTCGTTTCTTGAGGTAGAGCCGCAGGTGATCTGTTCAGACACATTCTACAACACAGAGAAAGAGGTCCAGTATGGACTTGCTGGTGTGTATGGCGTAATGAGCAACGAGGCTCTTTACGGCAACTTTTACTCTTTGATGTACGCAAACATCGATGACCTCTGCTACTTTAACAGAGACATGGGTACAAACCTTCTTCAGTTCCACAGACATACTGCCGGAACATCTCAGGTTTATGACATCTGGGTCGAGCTTTATCAGGGTATCAGAAACGCAAATGCCTTTATGGAAGCTGTCGTAAAGACTGAATTCGATCCGAATGGAACATACTATAATGAGGCACGCTTCCTTAGAGCATATTATCATTTCATTCTTGCACAGTCATGGGGTGACGTTCCTCTCAGAAAAGAGGCTGTGACAACTCATGATCAGGTCATGATCGCTGTTACACCTCAGTATGACGTACTCAAGTGGGTTGCTGATGAGATGGAGGCATGTATAGAACTTGCTTCAGAGTCATTGGAGGGCACCCCTTCACGTATCGCGAAGACTACTGTTCAGGGTATTCTTGCCAGAGTATATCTCTTCATGGCAGGTGAGTCTGTAAAGGGTGGCGACAAGACTGCTCTCCTTACAAATGCGAAGAATCATGCAGATGCAGTCATCAAGTCTGGAAAGCATCAGCTCAATCCTGATTATTCTCAGATCTTCAAGAACATGATCATGGATGAGTATGATACTCAGTACCGCGAGTCTATGTGGGAGGTTGATTTCCTTGGCGACCGTTCAAGCGCTGAGAACTGGACAAACGGCCGTATCGGTGACGTGATCGGTCTTCAGAGTACAGGAAGTTCAGGTTTCGAGACATGGAACTGTAACTATTCCTACGGCCAGTACGATGGTTCTCTCAAGCTTTGGGACCTCTATTGGAGAACAGACAGAACTGAGGATGAAAACGAGATGGCTACAATCTCAGACAAGCGTCAGGAATGGAATCTACCTCCATACAACTATGCAGGAAATGACAAGTATCCTCCTTATGGCTCCGGTCTTTCATCCGGAAAATCGATAGTAAGTATTGATAAGACTCCATATGTATATGATAATGTCTCCTCAAGTAATGATCCGCTTGCTGCACCTGGAATCAGAAACTGCGGAAAGTACAGAAGAGAGGTGGAGTATGAAGGACATAAGTCTTCAAAATTCCTCTATACAACAATCAACTATCCTCTTCTCCGCTATTCTGATGTACTCCTTATGTACGCGGAGGCAAGCAATGAGATCGAAGGCCTGACTCAGGAAGCTTATGACTGCGTCAAGGCTGTGCGTGACAGAGCAGGAATCAAGACTAAGGATTTTGGAGATTATGATCAGAATTCATTCCGTGAACTTGTCCGCAACGAAAGAGGTCGTGAACTTTGCTTCGAGTCTCTCAGAAAGTATGACCTTATCCGTTGGGGTATCTATGTTGAAGAGATGAATAATTACACTAAGTGGGCTGCTGACGAGAGATGGGTTAAGAACACTAAGGCTCAGAGAGCTGCTTCAATGGGAAGCTATATCAAGCCTATGCACGTGGTTCTTCCGATTCCATCAATCGAGCTCGGTGTGAACGACCTTCTTGTTCAGAATCCATTGTGGTAATCTTATAAATGATACAGAACATGAAAAAAATATTGATTTTATTGTCAGGAGTTCTCCTTATGGCCGCATGTCAGCATGATGTCATATATGAGGTGGACTACAATGTGACTCTTGATCCGGCAAACACCTACTATGCCGGTGAACCTGTCAAGTTCAATCTTACAGGAGATGTCGATAACCTTCTTTTCTATAGTGGAGAAATAGGTTCGCAGTATGTTTATAGAAATCGATTTACTGTACCTATGGAAGATGTGATAAATGCGTCACTTACTCTTGAAGTCAGATGTCAGTATGGTACAGATAGAGATTGTCTGAGAGTTTATGCATCCAAAGAATTTGATGGTCTTTCCGGTAATGACGGTATGGCTGATAGGGCAAAGATCAAGTCTATCGTTGATTCAGGGATGGAAGGTTGGACAGATCTCGGATATGTGGATCTGAATGAGAACAATTCTAAGTGGACTACCCATGAAATTTCACTGAAGGATTATATGGACAACATGACTTTGGCATTCCATTGGTGTCCTCCTACAAAAGAAAGAACCCAGAGAACCATCTGGATAAGAGGATTCATCAATGTGGAACTTGATGGAGTAGAGCCTATCAGTCAGAAACTTAGAGATATGCCATGTACATTTGTAATGATGGATGAAAATGTTGATCCATATCACTATGATAAAGGTAATGGCAGCATGAGAATACCTGTGTGGGATCCAAGCAAACCTGAGCCAGAACAGCATATCGTCATGCAAGGAGCTTCAGCAAATGCATTATCTTATGTGTGCGATGGTTGGGTGTTTACAAAGCCTCAGCCTCTCAACAAAGTTGCAAATGACAAGGGAATCGTTGTGAAGAATCTTCAGAACTATATGCATGAGTATGTTTACACCTGGGACAAGCCAGGTACCTATGAGGTTGTATTTGTGGGCAGAAATGAAAATTATGCTGCAGCCTCAGAGCAGCTTCACAAGTATACCATAACTATACTTGAAAAGCCTTCAGCTGAATAATCCGTCGATATTCAGATAATATTGAAATCCTGCAGATAATTCTTCTGCAGGATTTTTTATTCAAATAACATTGCAAAACACTGAAACGTTTCAAAATAATTTATAGCTTTGTTGTCAATAAAATGAAATCACTATGAAGAATACAATGATGGCAGCCTATCTGCCCGGAGACAGCACAGTAGTACTTAAGGAAGTGGAGATACCGAAACCAGGTCATGGTGAGGTACTCATCAAGATGAAGTCATCGACCATCTGCGGAAGTGACATCAGAGCTATCTATAGGGAACATGTAGGCAAGGGACCTGAAGGCTATCAGGGAGTCATTTGCGGACATGAGCCTTGCGGCCAGATCGTAGAGTGTGGAGAAGGACTCAGAAGATTCAAGAAAGGCGATAGGGTAGTAATCTATCACATTTCAGGCTGCGGTGTCTGCAATGATTGCCGAAGAGGTTATATGATCAGCTGTACCAGTTCATTCAGACGTGCATACGGATGGCAGAGAGACGGTGGAATGGCAGAATATGTTCTTGCAGAAGAAAAGGACCTGGTGCTTCTTCCTGACTCATTGACTTATACGGATGGCGCTCAGGTTGCATGCGGATTCGGTACAGTGTATGAGGGTCTTGAGAAAATCGGTGTATGCGGAAATGATGCTGTCCTGGTAGTCGGTCTTGGCCCTGTAGGTCTTGCTGCTGCAATGCTTGCAAAAGCTATGGGTGCCAATAAGGTTATCGGAGTTGATACTGTTCAGGAAAGAATGGATATTGCCCTTGAAAAAGGACTTTGTGATCATGTCTTCCTTTCTGATTCAGAGGCTTTGGCAAAGATCAGGGAAGTAACAGGAGGAGAAGGTGTGGAGCGCAGCGTTGACTGCTCAGGCAATACTTACGGAAGACAGCTTGCAATCAGAGCTGCCCGTAAATGGGGCAAGATCGTCTTCATCGGTGAGGGTGGTACTGTAGAATTCAATCCAAGCCCGGATATAATCCATGAACAGAAGACTATCTATGGATCTTGGGTCACTAACATATGGAGGATGGAGGAGTTGGTCGAGCGCCTCGTAAGATGGGGAATTCATCCTGAAGATCTTGTGACTCATAGATTCCCATTGGACAAAGCATCAGAGGCCTTCAGTGTAATGGCTGAAGGAAAATGCGGAAAAGTAGCTGTTGTCTTTGATGAAGAAATGAAATAATCAGAGTTTCCTTTTAGTGGAATCGCCAACTTCAAGAGACGGCTGAAGAAGAACCTTGTTTCCTGGAATGTTGTTCTGCATCATTTCAATGAGCATACGGTAAGATTCTTCAGCCGTTTCTTGTGGACTCTGAACGATCTGACTCACGGTAGGAGTCATGATTCTGTAGTTCAGTCCACCGTCAAATCCTATCACTGCAAAATCCTCCGGGATTCTGTATCCAAGATCCTTTATTGCCTTGCAGACATATAGAGCAAGGTAACCACGAGGTATTATGAACGAGTCAGTACCTCTTTTTCGTGCTTCATACACAAGATTCTGAAAATCAGCATTAGGGTTGACCTGATCGATGAAATTGATCCTTGGCTCTCTTCCTTTTCCCCTCATCAGTTTCTCATATGATGCCAACCTGGCCTGAAGGGTAGTGATAGGGTCATTGTTACTGATGAGCTCAATCTTATTATATCCGTTTCCTATCAGATGATCGATGGCTATATCGATTGCCTTCTCGTTATCAAGAATTACAGAGCCTGCATCATCGATCTCAGGTAATTTACGGTTCATCATCACTACCTTCATACCAAGTTCTATAGCCCTGTTAATCTCGGGAGCACTATCAGGAGATGGAGTGATAAGGATGCCTTGTATTCCGTCTGCGTAGAATGTATCTATCAATGACGCTATCTTGTCAACTCTGTCATCGGAACTTCCGAACAGAACAGTGTAGCCGTTTTCATAGGCAATATTTTCAATATGCCTTGAGATGTCGCTGAAATAATGGTTTGAAAGGTCAGGAGTTATGACGCCGATAGTCTTTCTTGTTCCGCTTCTCAGAGCTGAAGCTGCTTTGTTTGGCTTGTAATTCAGCTTCTGCACTACTGAACGAACTTTTTCATAGTTTTTGGTACTGACTCCAGGCTTACCATTCAGTACCATTGAAGCAAGGCCGACTGATACGCCTGCCTCCCTTGCAATGTCTTTGATTGTCACTTTTTTCATAACGCCCGATATCTTTTACAAATTTAGGTAAAAAACTTTTAATCGTCTCCAAATTTTCCTATATTTGCAAATATTTGAAACGTTTCAAATGACCTATGTTCAAATTCTATCGAATAAAAGAAAGAAAATGAATAAAATTTTGAAAATAGAACGTTCTGTACCGGTTGTCGGTGAATATGATGTTGTGGTTTGCGGAGGAGGTCCTGCTGGTTTCATTGCTGCAATATCGGCTGCACGTCAAGGTGCCAGAACAGCATTGATTGAAAGGTATGGTTTTCTGGGTGGAATGGCTACCATAGGATATGTCAATCCAATCAGCGTCTTTACATATAATCAGTCTCAAGTTGTCGGTGGAGTTGCTTGGGAATTTTGCGAAAGACTCCAGGAGATAGGAGGAGCATATATCGAAAAACCTCTTGGAAACGTTGCATTCGAGCAGGAGCATTATAAACTTCTTGCACAGAGAATGTGCCTTGAGGCTGGAGTTGAGTTATATATGCATTCTTATCTCAGTGGATGCATAATGGAAGGTGAGAGGATTTCTCACGCCATTATAGAGAATAAGAATGGTTCTGAGGCACTTGCAGCCAAGGTTTTCATCGATTGTACAGGTGATGCAGATCTTGCATACATGGCAGGTGTGGAAATGCAGCCTGATGAGGAAAAACCGCTTCAGCCGCTTTCATCGTATTTCATCCTCGGAGGTGTGAATATGGATACACCTATGATGCAGGAGGCCATCCATCATAACAAGCAGGGAGAGAACTGCCACTGTCTCCCAGTCAGGGAAAAGCTTCTTGCACTCAAGGATGAGCTTGGAATCCCTGAGTTTGGTGGTCCTTGGTTCTGTCTCACAAGACAGCCTGGTGTTGTTACTGTAAATATGACTCGTACTGCAGGAAATGCAATAGACAACAGGGATTTTACCAGAGCAGAGTGTATTCTTAGAGAAGATGCCTTCAAGATGGCCAGGATCCTCAAGGAGAATGTTGATGAGTTCAAAAATTCCTATCTGATTGCTGTTGCAGTTCAGGGTGGTATCAGAGAAACAAGAAGAATAAAGGGCATACACACTGTTACTGCACAGGAGTATGTGAATGCTTTCCGTTACCCTGACAGTGTTTCGAGAGGTGCTCATCCAATTGATATCCATGTCGCATCCGGCCCTGCTCAGAACGTTACATTCCTTGAAACCCCAGCATACGTTCCTTATCGTGCACTTGTAACTCCTACTCATGCTAATCTGATTGTGGCAGGAAGGTGTCTGAGTGCTAACAAGACAGCCTTTGCATCATTGCGCGTCCAGGCAAGTTGTATGGATATGGGACAGGCTGCCGGAACAGCTGCAGCCCTTGCCTCTGCAAGTGGAAAAGCAGTACAAGAAATTGACACTGAGGTGCTTGTTGGAACGCTACGGGCGAAAGGCTCAGTCATCTAATGCTTTAATTGATTAATATACACTAAAACTTCTTATTGATGGGAACTTTAGATTATCTCGTAATCCTGTTTTACTTCATCGGACTCATCGCGGTCAGCTTCATAATGTCCCGCAAGATCAAGAGTTCTGAAGACATGTTCATTGCCGGAAGAAACTCTTCATGGTGGCTTTCCGGAGTGTCGTCATACATGACAATCTTCTCTGCAAGTACATTCGTGATCTGGGGAGGAGTAGCGTATAAGGCCGGACTGGTTGCAACTACAGTAGCCATCTGCGTCGGTATTGCATCCCTTTTCATCGGAAAATGGATATCAGCAAAATGGAGAGAACTCAAGATCAAATCTCCGGGAGAATTCCTTACAATCAGATTCGGCCACACAACCCTCAGTTTCTACACAATTGCCGGAATCATTGCTCGTGCTGCTCACACAGCTGTCGCACTTTATGCTGTTGCTGTAGTTCTCTGTGCACTTGTAAAGGTTCCTGATGGCAGTATTCTCGCATCTACCGGACTTGCAGGTGACAGCCCAGCAGGCTATCTCAGCATCTGGTGGGCATTGGGAATCCTCGGTCTTATCGCGCTTGTATATACAGTGGTCGGAGGTTTCCTTGCAGTGCTCATGACTGATGTCATCCAGTTCGGTGTCCTCATGGCTGTTGTCGTGTTCATGATTCCTCTTTCTTTCAATGCAGTAGGAGGCGTGAGCGAATTCATCACAAGGGCACAGAGCATTCCTGACTTCTTCTCAGGCACATCTGAGACCTACACATGGCTGTGGCTTGTTCTCTGGATCATTCTCAACGTTGCAATGATCGGCGGTGACTGGCCTTTTGTACAGCGTTACATCAGCGTACCTACCAAGAAGGATGCAAAATGGAGCACCTATCTCATCGGAGTACTCTACTTTGTGACACCACTTATCTGGTATCTTCCTACAATGGTATACCGTGTTCTCGAGCCAGGTCTCGGCCTTGATCTCGATCAGGCAACTCTGACTTATAACGGTGAGCATGCATATGTGAACATGAGCAAGATGGTGCTTATGAGCGGAATGGTGGGCATGATGCTCGCAGCTATGCTCTCAGCCACATTGAGCAACGTCTCAGGTATCCTGAATGTATATGCGAATGTATTCACTTATGAAATATGGGGATATAAGGAGAAGAACCGCAATGCAGATGAGAAGACCCGTATCAAGGTAGGTCGTATCTTCACTGTATTCTTCGGCCTTCTCATCATCGTGCTTTCTATGCTTATCCCATTTGCCGGTGGTGCAGAAAAGGTTGTGATCACAATTCTTACAATGATTCTTTGTCCTCTCTACATTCCTTCAATCTGGGGACTTTTCTCTAAGAGACTCACAGGAAACCAGCTCATCGGTGCAATGATCCTTACTTGGGTGATCGGTGTCACAGCAAAGCTTACCGTTCCTGCATCTGTAATCAATCCTACCATCATCGAATCCCTCTCTGGCTGTGTACTTCCGGTTGCTATCCTTACTGTCCTCGAGTTCTGGTCAAGATCCAAGAACAGAGTCGACAATGGATATGAGGTTGTAAAGGGATATATCGATGAAACTGCTGATGTCGAGCCAGATGAGAAGATGAAGAAGGCTACAAAGGCATACTCATTCATGGCTGTTAGCTGCTTCCTTATCACACTCGGCGTCATTGCTGTACTTCTGCTCGGACTCATCCTTGCAGGCGATCCAAAGACAATGGCAGTGAGTGGAATCGTATGGAAATTCATTGTTTCAATCTTTGCAATGATCGCAGCATATGTGGTTTATCGTTACATTGATTACAGAAAGAACAAATGAGAAGACTGATAGGAATATTCATCGCTGTGCTTCTGCCTATAGTGGCAGATGCACAGCTGTATATTGACACTGTAAAGAATGTCGATGCTCAGATCTTCATTCCTAAAGTCCGCTATGCAAGGGCACAGCAGGGAATGGAGATTTATAATGACCTGATATTCAGTATTGAGGACGGCGGTCATGTGAATGTCTATGATTTCAAGACTGCAGATGTCAAGCCGATTGCAATGTTCGAACTTGGTTCTTCTCAGAAAGACAACCACGCGAACAATGCAAGCTTCGGAATCGAGACCAAGAAGGGTGCATCCTTTCCTCTTATGTACATCTCTGTCGGAAAGCCAGGCTCTGCAATTGATCTGACATGCTTTGTCGAGAGCATCACCAAAAAGGGCAAGAAGTTCTCGAGCGAACTGGTCCAGAAGATCATCCTTGACATCAACGGATGGGCCGAGGAAGGCTACGTGCCTATGTTTGGCGCACCAAGCTGGATGGTTGACCAGAAAAGGGGAGACCTCTGGGTTTTCTCGGCAAGGAAGCGTACAACTCCTAAGGTTACCTTGCATGATTGGGAAAACCAGTATATAGCAACGAAATTCAGAGTTCCTGCACTCAGCGAGGGACCTGAGGTGCTGCTCACAGTTGACGACATTCTTGAGCAGGTTGTCCTTCCATATGACACTGGCTTTACTCAGGCGGGAGACGTATATGACGGAAAACTCATCTATGGCTACGGTGTAGGTCAGCAGGATGACACCCGTCCTTCAAGAATCAGAATTTATGACCTTGACAGACGTGTGATATGCGCGCGTTACAATGTCCAGAAGGAACTTCCTTTGGAGATTGAGGATATCAAGCTTTACAAGGGGTATCTCTATGTAAACAACAATACAAGTCCTAAGAAAACCAAAGTTGCTCCAAGCATCTATAAGGTAGCACTTCCTGAAGAGCTTCCTGCACCTAAAAATGCGATGGAAGAACTTCGTCAGGATCCTGAAAGAGCAGGTGGCGCATACTACGTTACAGATCTTGCTGCAAAGGAAATCACTCCGGCTCCAGCAGGATTCAAGCCATTCTATATCAACGGATATTTCCGTCACGGCGCACGTCAGGTTGACGACCCTGTGACCTATGTACGCATATATGCCTGCATGGAGAAGGCATTCGAGACCGATAATCTTACTGAGTTCGGTCAGGAAATGTACAGAAGACTTGCCGGCATGAAGCAGAACCTCTACTATCGCGAAGGTGACCTTACCCAGATAGGCTATCGCCAGCTCCGCGAAATGGGCAGCAGAATGGTTGAGAATTATCCTGGCGCATTCAGGCATGGAGCATATCTCAAGGCAAATGCTACGAACGTCCTTCGTGTTGCTGCTTCCATGCAGTCATTTGTGCAGGGCGTCACAAGCAAGCGTCCATATCTGGAATGGGCTGAAATAGATAATTCAAAGGCGCATCTCCCTACTGTACATCCTTATGGAACGCAGTGTCCTACAAAGAAGCCTATCGATGTGAGACTTTACTCTCACGACAGTCCTTGGTACAGACTTTACAGCGCATACAGAGCAGAAAGAATCAATCCTGATGAGTTCCTCTCGCGAATGTTCAAGGATATTGAAGCAGTCAAGGCTAAGTATGAACCTTACGACCTTGTCTGGAGATTCTGGCTGATTGCCTGCGTACAGCAGTGTCTTGACAGAAACGTTCCAATGTGGGACCTCTTTACCGAGGAAGAGATTCTGACATGGGCTGAGGTGGAAAACTATTGTTTCTATGTTCAGAAGAGCAAGGATAAGAGCAACTTCGGTCGTGGCTGGGGCCTTTCTGCCTATACGCTCCGCCATATCCTGGAGGAAGCTGCTACTGACATCAGACTTGGCCGCCATGGTGCAAATCTTAATTTCGGCCACGACGGCACAGTGACCTGTCTTCTTGTCAATCTTGATGCAGATAACTGGGGCAAGACTGCAGACAAGCCAGAGGATGTAATCAATATCTGGCAGAACTGGAATATACCTATGGCCTCCAACGTTCAGTTTGTGTTCTATCGCAATTCTGCAGGAGAGATCATTGTCAAGGTAATGCACAATGAGAAGGATGTAAAACTTCCTGTAAAGGAATATGTTCCAGGATTTTACAGATGGGATGATTTCTATTCATACTATGATGCACATTGCAACAAGGTGATGGAAATGCTCGATAAGACAGAAAATATCAATTATTAATAATTAAACTTCAACAATTATGAGTGTAGATGAAATTTTGTTGAGAAGCCGTTACAATCCTTTGAAGAGGATTCTGGCTTACGATGTGTTCAACACAGGTTTCAACGGATGGATGACTTTGCTTCCTAACTTTACAGAGTATCCTGATTTCGACGTTCCTCCAACATTGGTGAACAAGGATCAGTGGCCTCCTGTTATGCTCAGCTCGGCAACCTATCGTTATCCAGGTACACACGGCGCGATGTCAGGAACTTACAGCCTTAAGCTCTCGACAAGACCTATCGCATCAGATTACACTGAGATTCCTGCAAAAGGCAGCTTGGGACATGCAATCAAGAGATTGTCATTCTCTCAGCCAAACTCTAAATATCTTCAGATTGAGTGCTGGTATTCATACACTGCAGAGCAGGACGTAGTTGACGGTGGCGACCGTCCTCAGCCAGGTCTTCATGAAAGTTCAATCCGCGGATTCGGAATGGGATTCGATGTTCAGGACCTTGAGAAGAGACACCATGTGGGTATCCGCTACCTGAATGCTGTAAACGGCAAGATGGTTCAGAAATGGCAGTACGAGCTTCCTACAGAAGGAGTTACAGACAAGGAATGGGCATTCGGAATGGACGGTGACTGGTGCAAGGCTGGTATCGACCCATGGTGGTTCGGCCGTCGTTTCCCTAACGGTGACACCGATGCATACAAAGACCTTCCTGACGGACATCAGAAGCTTATCTACAATGAGACAGACTGCAAGCTCAACTGGCAGTACATGCGTCTGAAACTTGATACTCAGCTCAATGAGTACGTAGAGTTCCAGTCGCAGGACAAGATCTGGGATATGCGCGGCATCAAATGCGACGCTGTCGATGGATATAATCGTATCGACAATCTGATCAATCCATTGTTCTGGGTTGAGACAGACACCAACAGACGCGTATTCCTTTATATTGATTCAGTAGTCGTATCACAAGAGTAGGAGGACAAGATTATGAAAATGTTCAATGATTCACATCTTGAAATAAAGAAATGGTTCGAAGGAGAGTTCCAGACTCATCCATATGAATGCGGATGGGCAGACGAGGCAATCTTCTTCGCAAGAATAGAGAAAGTCGAGGGAGAGCCTGTATTTACCGGTCAGGTTCAGATCTCTCAGGATGGTGTGCACTGGGCTGACGACGGCAGTGCTCCTGTATCATTCAGCGGTCTGGGTCAGCACTTCATCAAGGTGCAGCCTAATTTCGGCAACTATCTTCGCCTGGCGGTAAACATCCAGGGCGGAAAAATGTTCCTTAATCTCCACATCGCATGCAAAGGCTAAAATCTATACTTCTGTCAGGCATACTCATGATGGGTATGCCTGCCTGTTCACCTGCAGATAATCCTCCTGCCAATAATCCTGGCGATGGCAATACAAATACATCACCCAAGATAACTGTCGGACAGGTAATTCCAGCGTGGACTAAAGGAGACATGGACCTTCACTTCATCAACACGACTACAGGCGAGTGCGTGCTGGTGATTATGCCGGACGGTACACAGCTGCTGATTGATGCAGCATCGTCAACCGTGAAGACCAACAGCAACAGCAATACCACCAATACCGGTATCAGAAGCCGTTGGGATCCTACCAAGACAAATACACGAGGTTCGCAGATCATCACTGATTATATCAAGAAGTGTATGGAGTGGACTGGAAACAATCAGATTGACTACTTCGTGACCACCCACTATGACAATGACCATATCGGCGGTTATGAGACTACTCTTCCTGATTCAAAGAATTCCTCTACCTACAAGGTTATTGGTGCCTCGGAGATTCTTGACAACTTCAAGATCGGAAAGTTCCTGGACAGAGGATATCCGAACTATGACTATCCGCATGATACGAAGCATTACAAGAAGAATGTGCAGAACTACATTACGGCTGTTAAATGGCATGTTGCCAATAATGGCCTGAATGCAGAAATGTTCCAGTCTGGTTCCAATACTCAGATTAAGCCTAAGACTTCTGAATACAATGTGACTGTGCAGAATATCTCTGTCAATGGTGAAATCTGGACAGGCGTAGGAACTGCTACAAAAAAGACTTTCCCTGAAAAGAAGGATATAGTCTGCGCAAATCCTCCTGAACCGACAACCTCTGAAAAATGTCCGCCGGAGAACACCTGCAGCTGCGTAATGAAGATCTCTTATGGTAGCTTTGACTATTTTGCTGGTGGTGATCTTCAGTATAACGGAAGATCATCATGGTCATGGAAAGATATCGAGCTTCCATGTACAAGAATTGCCGGAAAGGTTGATGTGATGAAGGCAAACCACCATGGTGTGACAAATACCAACCAGGCTGATGCCCTTAAGGCACTTGATCCAAGACATATAGTTGTCTGCTCTTGGGTGGATTGTCATCCTAGAACGAATGTCTTGAATACAATGATCAAGACTCTCCCTGATGCAGACATCCACATCACAAACTTCTGGAAGGGTGAGCGTCCAAGTGGAGTAGATGATAAGGTTACAGATGAAGAGGCTGCTCGTGTTAAGTGCTATGACGGTCATATCGTTGTCAGAGTGACTGACGGCGGCAGATACTACAGAGTTATGACATTGGAAGATGTTCAGGGTACAATGAAGGTCAAGAAGGTTACAACCAAATATACTTCAAGATAAAGATGAAATATGATGTAATAGTAGCTGGAGCCGGTCCTGCGGGTATATGTGCCGCAGTCGCTGCAGCAAGAGAAGGTGCCAAGGTCGCTTTGGTTGAGCGTTATGGCGTTTTGGGCGGAAATCTTACTGCCGGTTATGTCGGTCCTATTCTCGGAAGCGTGGCTCCGGGCACAATGAAGGACGAGCTGTGCGAACTGCTCGGAGTGAAGGATAACGACTGGATCGGTGAGCAAGGTAAGGCTCATGATTTTGAGGCAGCAAAGCTTGTTCTTGCAGAATTCGTTGCTGCAGAAGAGAATATAGATGTTTATCTTCAGACTTCCGTATTTGATACGATCAAGGATGGAGATAAGGTCTGCGGTCTTGTATGTGCTTCTAACGAAGGACCGCTCAGATTCGAGGCACCTGTAACAATTGACTGTACAGGTGACGGTATCGTTGCATTCATGGCCGGAGCTCAGACAGAGAAGGGTAGAGAAGACGGCCTCATGCAGCCTGTTACCCTTGAGTTCACCATTGACGGAGTTGACGAGAGCAAGGGTATCATCTGCATCGGAGATGTTGACAATGTCGAGCTCAACGGTCAGAGATTCCTCGATTGGTGCCAGGACAGGGCTGACGAGGGTCTTATTCCGAAGAAGATTGCTGCCGTGAGACTTCATCCGCATGTTCAACCAGGTCGTCGTCAGGTGAATACTACTCAGGTTAATGGTGTAGATGTTACCAAGATTTCTCAGATTTTCCCTGCAGATGTCGAGCTCAGACAGCAGATCCGCCTCCTGACCAACTTCCTCAGAGAGAATCTTCCTGGATATGAGAATATCAAGGTCATCGGAAGTGGCACCACAACAGGAGTACGTGAAACTCGCCGCGTAATGGGTGACTATGTCATTGATGCTGACGAGCTTGCCGCAGGATGCCGTTTCGATGATGTCGTGGTTCACAAAGCACTCTTCATCGTGGACATTCACAATCCTGCAGGAGCCGGTCAGGCAGAAGAGAAGATCCAGTACTGTGATCCGTACGATCTCCCATACCGCTGCTTCACTCCAAAGGGTGTAGAAGGACTTCTTGTTGCCGGTAGATGTATCTCCGGTACACACAGAGCGCATGCTTCGTATAGAGTAATGACCATCTGTATGGCAATGGGCGAGGCTATGGGTATAGCGGCTGCTCTTTCAGTAAAGAATGACTGCACTCCTCGTCAGCTCGATGTGAAGCTTCTTCAGAAGACTATGACTGACAAGGGAATCGAACTTTTTGACTAATTAATATGAAGAAGATATTAGGAATAGGTGAACTTGTCTGGGATGTATTTCCTTCCGGAAAACAGCTAGGTGGAGCTCCTGTAAACTTTGCATACTTCGCTAAGGAACTTGGTGCGGAGGCATATCCTGTAGCTGCTCTTGGCTGTGACGAACTTGGCGACGAGGCAATGGAGGTTGTCAGACCATCAGGACTTAAGCTCGATTTTATTCAGAGAAACTCTCTTCCTACAAGCCGCGTGCTTGTCACTACTGACGAAGAAGGTGTACCTCAGTATGAGATTGTCGAGAATGTTGCCTGGGATGCCATGGAATGCACACCAGAGATTCTTGATCTGGCATCGCAGGCTGATGTGATCTGCTGGGGTTCGCTTGCCCAGAGAAGCGAAATGTCCCGCAAGAGTATTCTTGCTATGGTTGATGCCGCACCTGCGAACTGCTTGAAGGTTTTTGACATAAATCTTCGCCAGAAGTTCTACAGCAGAGAGGTTATCGAGGAGTCGCTCAAGAGAGCTGATATACTCAAACTGAATGAGGACGAGCTACCGGTAGTAAGCGAAATCTTCGCAGTCGAGGGTTCTGAGGCAGATCAGATAGCTCACATCATAAAGCGTTTCTCTCTCAGGAGCATCATTTACACTCAGGGTGCAGTCTGCAGCGAGGTATATGACGCATCGGGACTCGTTTCCAGAATGGATACACCGAAAGTCAAGGTTGCTGATACCGTAGGTGCCGGGGATTCATTCACAGCTACATATGTGACCTCCATCCTTCTTGGCAAGACTCCGACTCAGGCTCACGAACTTGCTGTGAAGGTTGCAGCCTTTGTATGTACTCAGAACGGTGCAATCAATCCTTTACCGGAAGACTGCCGGTCAAGCCGGCAGTGACGAATATTACCCACGTCACCTTAACGTCATGCTCGACCTGATCACAGTCATATATGACTTTACCCATGTCACTTTAACGTCATGCCCGACCTGATCGGGCATCTAACTATCAAACAAACATGAGACAAGTAGTACTTTTAGATAAGCATAAGCTAGAGCTCAGAGATGTTCCGGCTCCAGCAGCTGAAGATCTTGGACCAAGACAGGTCCTTATCAAAGTTCGCAGAATCGGAGTATGCGGCAGTGAGATCCATTCTTACCATGGCGAACATCCTGCTACATTCTATCCTGTAGTACAAGGACATGAATATTCTGCTGAAGTTGTTGCAGTAGGCAAGGATGTCAAGGTATGCAAACCTGGAGATTATATGACCGGACGTCCGCAACTTGTATGTGGCGAATGCGGTCCTTGCAGAAGAGGTCAGTACAATGTCTGCGAGAAGCTGCGTGTTCAGGCATTCCAGGCTGACGGAGTCGCTCAAGACTATTTCATTACAGATGAAGATCGTGTAGTGGTGCTTCCGGAAGGAATGTCGCTTGATTATGGTGCTATGATAGAGCCTGTAGCAGTTGGCGCACATTCAACTGCCAGAGCGGGTGAACTTGCAGGAAAGAACGTGGTTGTTTCTGGAGCCGGCACAATCGGCAACCTCGTGGCTCAGTTTGCAATTGCAAGAGGTGCAAAAAAGGTTCTTATCACAGATGTAAGTGATTACAGGCTTGACATCGCCAGACAATGCGGCATAGAAAACACCCTCAATGTAACTAGAGTACCTCTTGCTGAGGGTATCAAGGATGTTTTCGGAGATGAAGGCTATCAGGTGGGTTTTGAGGTAGCTGGCGTAGAGTCATCAATCTGCTCCCTTATGGAAACCATCGAGAAGGGTAGTACAATCGTTGTCGTTGCAGTATTTGCAAAAGATCCTCAGCTCAGCATGTTCTATCTAGGTGAACACGAACTAAGCCTTATAGGTACTATGATGTATCGTCATGAAGACTATGTCAAGGCTGTTGAAGAAGTAGGCAAGGGAACCATCAATCTTGAACCTCTTATCTCTGACAGGTTCTCACTCGAGGATTATGATAATGCCTACAGGTATATCGACGAGAATCGAGCTACTGCAATGAAAGTAATCATTGATCTTGATAAATAAGATGAATATGAAGAAGATATCAATCATTATCGCAACAATTGCTTTACTTATTCCTTCAGTAAATCTTGCTGGATTCGGAAGACGCAATCATGCAACAGTTGCATATATAGCAGAACAGCATCTTTCAAAGAAGGCAAAGAAAGCAATATATGAAATCATCGGCCCGGAGTCTCTTATGGAAGGCGCAGTATATGCTGATGACAATAGAATGAATATCAGGGTAAAGCTTGAAGAAGGGGAGTTCCTCAGATATGACGGAAGAATCGGCTTGAAGGGACCGGATGGAAAGCCTTTCACTTACGGTGCATTCTATTTTGAAGAACCTGACGGTTCTGTATGGGCAACCATTCCTCATGGTTGGGGTGCGGAGAACGACGGTACATATTACCAGGTCAAGAAGGGCGAGTGTGTCTGGGGAACCGAGTATTACACAGAGATGCTCAAGAATCGCAAGAATCTTACTCCTGAGGAAGTGAAACTGGCTCTATATATGGTTGTACACCTCATGGGAGATATTCATTGTCCTTCACATATCCATTTCAAGGATGTAAGAGACCATAGTGATATGAAATATCAGGTCATCTATCATGGCAAACCTATCAGATGCCACAACATCTGGGATACAAACATACTTGTTGATATGTATCCTGGTGGACCTGTTGATTTCGGCTATTACTGTGATCCTATGCTTAACGGTTCGCTTTCAAAAGCAGATGCAAAGCGCAGAATGAAGGAAATCCAGAGCGGTAGTCTTCATGATTGGGCAAAGGATGTTGCAAACTACATTACACCAATCTTTGAACCAGGCATCAAACCTGAACCTGATACTGAGATTACAAAGGCTCAACTGCTCGTATTTGCACCAATAGGCCGCGAAATGGTCCTGCGTGCAGGATACCGTCTCGCGGCTTGGCTTAATGAAATATTTGAGTAAGAAGATTATCTTACTTCATTAATGATTTCAAGGGCGTCCTTACAGAGTTTTGTAATGGATGCCCAATCTTTTTGTGCTATAGCTTCCTTAGGGAAGAGATTGCTTCCCATACCAACGCAAGTTACGCCAGCCTTGAACCATCCCTCAAGATTCTCTTTGGTCGGTTTGACACCACCTGTTACCATCAACTGGCTCCAAGGCATAGGTGCCTTGAGACCTTTAACGAAAGCTGGACCGAGAACATCACCTGGGAATACCTTGCAAAGATCGCATCCAAGTTCCTGAGCCTTACCGACTTCTGAAACTGTTCCGCATCCCGGGCAATATGGAACAAGACGACGGTTGCAGATAGGTGCAATTTCAGGATTGAAAAGCGGACCCACAACGAAGTTTGCGCCAAGCTGGAGATACATTGCAGCTGTAGCAGGATCTACCACAGAACCAATGCCCATTATCATGCCTGGAAGCTCCTTGTTAGCATACTTTACAAGCTCTCCAAAGACTTCCTGAGCAAAATCACCACGGTTGGTGAACTCAAATGCTCTTACACCACCCTCGTAGCATGCTTTAAGCACTGCTTTTGAGGTTTCTACGTCGGCATTGTAGAAGACAGGAACCATTCCTGTCTCCTTCATTGCCGCGATTACTTGTTGTTTTGTATATTTAGCCATTTCTTTTAATGTTTAGATCCCCGGTCAAGCCGGGGATGACGTTAGCGTGAAACGCGTCCTGAACCGTCACCCTTCATAAGGTTTTCAACCTCAGCAACTGTAACCTGATTGAAGTCTCCATAGATAGTGTGCTTCAAGCAAGATGCTGCAACTGCAAAGTTAAGTGCCTTCTGATCATCCTCTGGATAAGTGATGAGACCGTAGAGGAGTCCGCCCATAAATGAATCACCACCACCTACACGGTCTACGATATGAGTAATGTCGTAGCGTGGAGACTGATAGAGTGTGCCATTGCTATAGAGAACACCGCCCCATGTGTTGTGGTTAGCGTTGATTGAACCACGGAGAGTTATGATAACCTTCTTTGCGCGTGGGAACTTAGCCATTAGCTGTGTACATACGCTTTCGAACTCTGCAGCATTAACTTCACCGTGAGTCGAAGTTACATCGAATCCCTCAGGCTTGATACCGAATACCTTCTCAGCATCCTCCTCGTTACCAAGGATAACATCACAACCTGCAACAAGCTCAGGCATAACCTCTGACGCAGTCTTGCCATATTTCCACAGATTCTTACGGTAGTTCAGGTCACATGACACCTTTACACCAAGTCTGTTTGCAGCCTGGATAGCCTCGAGACATACGTCAGCTGCTCCCTGGCTGATTGCTGGGGTGATACCTGTCCAATGGAACCATTCTGCACCTTCGAAAACTTTCTCCCAATCAATCATACCCTTTTCAATCTGTGCGATTGAAGAGTGTGCTCTATCGTATACCACCTTGCTTGCACGTGCTACAGCGCCTGTCTCAAGGAAATAGATTCCAAGACGGTCGCCACCGAAGATACAATGCTTTGTGCCTACACCGTAGCTGTGAAGATCCCTGATGCACGACTGTGCAATATCATTCTTAGGGAATCTTGTCACGAATTCAGTCTCGATTCCATAGTTAGCGAGTGAAACCGCCACGTTAGCTTCTCCACCACCGAAAGTCGCTTCGAACTGTTTAGCCTGTGAAAATCTAAGATATCCAGGAGTTGCAAGGCGAAGCATGATTTCGCCGAATGTAATTACTTTTGCCATAATATTTCTTATTGGATCCCCGGTCAAGCCGGGGATGACATTATTATCTCATTTCAGTGTAAGGAATTTCATCCTTGTCTCCGTAATTGAGGTTCTCACCACCCATACCCCAGATGAACATGTAGTTGCTTGTTCCTGCTGCAGCGTGGATTGACCACTCAGGGGAAGTGATTGCCTGCTCGTTCTGCATCCACACAAGGCGCTGCTGCTTAGGCTCACCCATAAGGTGGCAGATAGCATTGCCAGGGGTTACATTGAAGTAGAAATATGCCTCCATACGACGAGTGTGAGTATGTGCTGGCATAGTGTTCCATACTGATCCAGGCTGGAGTTCAGTAAGACCCATCTGAAGCTGGTTAGTACCACCGTTCTTTACCTTACCAAGAACTGAGCTTACGATAAGCTGATTGACAACGCGGTCGTTGCTGTCCTCCATCTTACCATATTTGTCTGATCGTGCGATAGCATATTTCTTAGGATCAGCGTTCTTATCAGTCGTGATAAGCTGAGTTACATACTCTTTGTAAGCAGGTGTAGAGTTGATGTAGAACTTTGCAGGATTAGCAGCATCAACGCTCTTGAAAGTAACTTCCTTCTTTCCGCAGCCTACATAAAGACCCTCTTTGAAGATCATAGGATACTCCTTACCATCTACAGTAACGATTCCAGGGCCACCTACGTTGATAACTCCAAGCTCGCGTCTGTCGAGGAAATGCTCAGCCTTGAGCTCATCGAATGTCTCAAGAACAAGAACAGTGTTCACTGGCATAGCTCCACCATAGATGAGGCGGTCGTAAAGAGTGTATGTAAGGTTGATTTCATCCGGTGCCATTACCTTTTCCATAAGGAATGAACTACGGAGACGCTCTGTGTCATAATGTTTTATGTCATCCGGATGACAAGCTGTCTGTACTGTGTAATTTAGCTGCGCATTTGCTATGAATGCGAACAATGCCGCAGCAACTGTGAAGAAAAATCTTTTCATTTTATTACTCATTATTATTGTTTGCATTTTCAGCCTGTACGCTCTTCTGATACTTGATGATCGCACGGCGGTTAAGGAACATAAGGAACATTGTGATAAGCACGAGCACTGTCACTCCGATCCACTTGAGTGAATATGAAAGGTGGAAGATCACCCATGCAAGCGGACTTGAAGCGAAGTCAAGTGATCCGCCCTCGAAACCTGCAGGAATTGCCACCGCAGCATCGCCGGTCTTGGCAAACACGTCCTGAGCAGCCTGAGTGAAGAACGGAGCGAGATCTGTCACAAGGTAAAGACCGATAAGCATCATTACAAGACCGATGATGAATGTCTTAGGAATGTTACCCTTTGTAATAGGGAGGATAAGCGGGAACACATAGAACATACCTGCGAGTGATGCAAGCGGAAGGAACTCATTTCCTGGAAGCACGACTGCAAGAACCAATGTCACAGGAATGAGAAGAAGTGACACTACGAGTGTTGCAGGATGTCCGATCACGAGAGCCGGGCTCATACCGATATTCAGACCGGTAGCTCCCTTGAATTTTCTGTTGATGAGCTCACGTGTAGCCTCTGAGATCGGCTTGAGACCTTCAATGAAGAGGGAAGTGATACGTGGGATAAGTTCCATGACGGCACCCATCTTGATTCCAAGTCCAAGGATATAAGGAATCTTGTCAACAACTTCTTTCCAGCTTTCACAAGAAAGTGCACCGATGATCATTCCGACAAGAATACCGAGGAAGAGAGGCTCGCCAAGAAGACCAAACTTCTTCTTCATACCTTCAGCATCAATATCGAGCTTATTGATTCCAGGAATCTTGTCAAGGCCCTTGTTGATAACCTCTGCAAAAGGAACGAAACCCTGACAGAATGGCTGAGGAATAGAGATGCCGTCCATCTTGTCATAGAATTTCTGGAAACGGTCTGCTGTGTAGTCTGCAAGGATAAGAGTGATGATGTAGCATATTACAGCTGCGAAGAATCCCCACCAGATGTTGTCTGATGCAAAATAAACAACTGCACCGATGAATGCGAAATGCCAGTAGTTCCAGAGGTCGATATTGACTGTTCTTGTTGTCTTTGTGAGAAGCATGAGGATGTTCACACCAAGACATACTGGGATGATGAATGCTCCCACAGATGTGTTGTAGGCAACTGAAGCAGCTGCCGGCCAACCCATGTCGAAGACCTTAAGCTGGAGGTCATAGATCTCAACTACTCTGCTGAGTGCAGGTCCGAGAGTGCTTGTAAGTAGGGAAGTGATGACAGAGAGTCCTACGAATCCCACACCTACGAGGAGGCCGCTCTTGAGTGCCTTTGAAAATTTAATACCGATGCAGACGCCGAGGATAGTAAAGATGATAGGCATCATTACTGCAGCGCCCAGACCGATGATATAACTGAATACTTGTTCCATAGTTTTATTTCATTTTAACGATTAGCGGTGTTCTGAGCTGGGCAGAGAATTTTTCCACGATTGAAATCCACTCCTCATATGACTTTACTTCTGAGTGATCCCATGCTGCACCCCAATAATATTCGAACGGCTTGCCTGATACATATTCAGAGTAAGCAATGACATGTCCTTTTGAATTGTTCCTTGCCTTGCTTTCCTCATCAGAGAAATACACTGTCTCAGCCTTGGCCAGAGCCTCAGGGAATACTGAGGCGACGAATATGATACCATTGTCCACATCCTGATGCTTGTCAAAGTTCATTGTAGGAGCAGGGTAGGCAATGTATCCCTTTTCGGCATTTGCTGTTTCCTTTCCATCCTTATCCTGAAGAACAATACCGGATATGATAGGATTTCTGTCGAGATTTTCGAAAGATACCTCAGTCTTGTTGAAATATCTTCCAAGATCAAGGGTGATGATTCTAGTCTCAACAATATTCTCCTTGTCTGAAATCTTGACAGGTCTGAAGACAAGCTTGATTGTGAATCTGAGCGGACCATCATCAAGAATCTCAAATGTCTCGTAGCAGAAAGGATAAACGATGTTATCACCATCCATCAATGCTGATGTTCCGGCACCTAGTGTAGGACCTACAGCATAAACGTCACATCCGAAACCATGATCTACATGGAATGAAAGTGAATCCCAGTTGAATCTGTCCGCTGCCCTTTTGTCAGTCTTTTTGAGCTTCTTGTGGATCTTTGTAAGTCTTGGATCCTTGGCTCTACGGTAAAACTCAGGAATCACCGGCAGATCAGTGGATCTTTTGGTGAAAATATCATAACCTGAAGGAGCATCCTCCTTGAATCCATATGCCCTGAAACCGATAAGGTCATTTTCCCAACACAGATCGTCTACTCTTTGGGGATAGTGATCGCCGCAAACCTGGGTTACCACTTCTGCCGGAGTACCTTTAGAGAAGGTGTATGTTCTTGACTGCTGAGCATTGAGCTTGGCAGGAAATACTACCTTTCCGTCATATGTCTTCTGGTATGAAACCTCTTCAGTTCCTTCCTTGATGACAAATGTCTCAGTATCCTTGATGTGTAGTTTGTCCTTTACATCATCAAGCGAAACCTCGATCAGCTCAGTACCTCTGTCAATATCAGAAGGATTGCTGACCTCGACCTTTAAAACACTGCCGCAGCCAGACAGAATGAACTGAATGGCTGCAACAGATAGTAGAATATATCGTTTCATTATTTAGGCTGCTTTCCGATGTATGCAAGGATACCGCCGTCTACATAAAGAACGTGACCGTTTACGAAGTTAGAAGCCTCGGATGCAAGGAATACTGCAGGTCCCATAAGGTCCTCAGGTGTACCCCAACGCTCTGCAGGAGTCTTTGCAACGATGAATGAATCGAATGGATGACGGCTTCCGTCTGGCTGACGCTCACGGAGAGGAGCAGTCTGAGGAGTTGCGATATAACCAGGACCGATACCGTTACACTGGATGTTATATGCACCGTACTCTGAAGCGATGTTTCTTGTAAGCATCTTAAGACCTCCCTTAGCGGCTGCATAAGCAGATACAGTCTCACGACCAAGCTCTGACATCATTGAACAGATGTTGATAATCTTACCTGCACCAAGCTTCATCATGGTAGGAAGCACAGCCTTAGCGCAGATGAAAGGACCATTGAGGTCGATATCGATAACCTGACGGAACTCCGCTGCTGTCATCTCGTGCATTGGGATTCTCTTGATAATTCCGGCATTGTTCACAAGGATGTTGATAGGACCTACTTCCTGCTCGATCTGAGCCACCATTGCGTTAACCTGATCTTCATTTGTCACATCACAAACATATCCGTGTGCCTCGATACCGAGTTCCTTATATGCAGCCATACCCTTATCTACGAGTTCCTGCTTGATGTCGTTGAAAACGATTGTTGCACCAGCTTTTGCAAATCCTGTTGCAATAGCGAATCCGATACCGTAAGAAGCACCTGTTACAAGAGCGACCTTACCTTCGAGTGAAAAATTTACCATAATTCTGTAGTGTATTTAGGTGTTATTATTATTGTTTTCGTGTAATTCCACACGAGTGCAAATTTAAAATAAATTTCGTAAAAGCCATTATTATTAGATAAAAAAGAAGATAAAAGTTTATACATATAAAAAATCAGAATTTTATGGCCTTGATAACGAAAAAATCATTACATTTGTATGATTTGAATATATATACAAACAACATAAACTGTCAGAAATGAAAAAGTTCACATTGCCTAAGGATGGCGGGCTGATTGAAGCGGGTTTACCCAATGGTATAAAGCATACCTTTGAGAGAATCCCTGCTCACATCTATGAAGATGAGACTCAAGCTGCTGAACGCCTTGCAGACAAGATTGTCGATGCGATCAATTCAAAGAACGGCGTATTTCGTCTTGGATTAACCACAGGTTCCTCTCCTGTACCTGTGTTCAAAGAACTTGTAAAGAAATACAAGGCTGGTGAGGTCTCTTTTGCAGATGTTCAGGTCTACAGCATCGACGAGTACTATCCTGCACCACCAGACAATCAGAGCCGAAACAGAAGACTTTATAGCGATTTCGTCAATCTTGTAGACGTAAAGCCTGAGAATGTTCATGTTCCGAAGCTTACAGAACTCCATGACAGTGCATTTGTTACAGAATTCTGTAACGCATACGACGCAAAGGCAAGCGAACTTGACCTTCTCATCATGGGAACAGGCGAAAAAGGTCAGATCGGTTTCAATGAGAACGGTGCATCTGAATTCTCAAGAACCAGAACAGTCCTTCTTCCATACGCTTCCAGAAAGAGACAGTCAAAGAATTTTGCAGGAAATATAGCCCAGACGCCTAACAGCGCAATCGCAATAGGTCTATCTACCATAATGAGTGCAAAGAAGATCCATCTGATTGCTTGGGGTGAAGATAAGGCTAATGTTGTAAAGAATATTGTCGAGCAGGACATTACTCCTTCATGCCCGGCGTCATATCTTCAGAAGCATTCGAACATTTCATTCTATGTTGATGAAAATGCGGCCAGCCTTCTTACCAGAAATGTAGCACCTTGGCTTGTAGGACCTTGCGAATGGACACCTAAGTTCATCAGAAAGGCTGTAGTATGGCTTTGCGAGCAGGTACATAAGCCAATCCTGAAACTCACTCAGGGTGACTATCTTGCAAACGGTCTTGGCGAACTTCTCGAACAGTACGGCCCTTATAGCCAGATCAACATCAAGGTCTTTAATGATCTTCAGCATACCATTTCAGGATGGCCAGGTGGAAAGCCTGATTCAGATGACACAACAAGACCGGTTCCTTCGTCACCATTCCCTAAGAGAGTAGTTATCTTCTCTCCACACCCTGATGATGATGTGATCTCTATGGGTGGTACATTCATCCGTCTTGTTGAGCAGGGACATGATGTGCATGTGGCATATCAGACTTCCGGAAATGTTGCCGTGCATGATGACGTGGTTCTTCAGCATATGGATGCTGCTCGCGAACTTGGTTTCGGTGACAGATTCGACGAGGTGAAGGAAATCATTGCATCAAAGAAACCGGGACAGCCTGAGCCAAGAGCTCTTCTCAATCTCAAGGGTGCGATCCGTAGAGCTGAAGCAAAGAGTGCCGTACGCTCTTTCGGTCTTAATGACGAAACCAACACTCACTTCCTTAACCTTCCGTTCTACGAGACAGGAGGTATCAAGAAAGGGGAGAGAACCCAGGCAGATATCGACATCATTGTTGAACTTCTCCAGAAGGTTCAGCCTCATCAGATTTATCTTGCAGGAGACCTCGCAGACCCTCATGGAACTCACAGAGTATGTACAGAGGCTGTTCTTGAATCAATCCACCAGCTTGAGAATGAAGAGTGGATGAAGGATTGCCACGTATGGCTCTACCGCGGTGCATGGATGGAATGGGAGATCGGAAAGGTTGATATGGCAGTTCCGTTGAGTCCTGAGGAAGTGATCAAAAAGCGTCATGCTATCTATCGCCATCTTTCTCAGAAGGATATCGTACCGTTCCCTGGTGAAGATCCACGCGAATTCTGGCAGAGAGCTGAGGAGAGAACTCAGAATACAGCCCGCCTGTACGATGAGCTCGGTATGGCAGAATATCAGGCAATTGAAGTATTTGTTAAATTATTTTAGATATATGGAAAACAACTTTATGCAGACCGTTCAGAACTGGTTGGACGGAAATTTTGATGAGGCTACAAAAGCTCAGATCATTGCCCTTAAGGAAAACGACATGACAGAGCTCGAGGACGCATTCTACCGTAATCTTGAGTTCGGTACAGGTGGACTCCGCGGTATTATGGGAGTAGGCACCAACCGTATGAACAAGTATACAGTCGGTATGGCTACTCAGGGTCTCGCAAACTATATGAAGGCAAATGTCGAGGGACCTCTCAGCGTATGTATCTCATTTGACAGCCGCAACAACAGCCCTGAGTTCGCTCAGATTGCAGCTAACGTCCTTGCTGCTAACGGTATTCATGTATATATCTTCGACAAACTCCATCCTATCGCACTCATGAGCTACTCTGTAAGAATGAAGAAGGCTAACGCAGGTATCATGATTACAGCATCACACAACCCTAAGGAGTACAACGGTTACAAGGTGTTCTGGTCTGACGGAGCACAGGTGAAGTCACCTGTTGATAAAGAAATCGTGGAAGAGGTTGCTAAGATTACAGACCCTTCAATGGTGAAGTTTGACCTTGGCGCTGACGCTGCTCCTATCGAGGTTATGGGCCATGAGATTGATGAGGCATACCTTGAGTCTGTTATGTCGCTCATGCTTTCACCTGAAGCAGTTGCTGCTCACAAGGATCTTAAGATCGTTTACACTCCAATCCATGGTTCAGGTGTCGAGATCGTACCTGAGTTCCTTCAGAAGCTCGGTTTCGAGAACATCTATCATGTTCCGGAGCAGGACGTAGTCGACGGAAACTTCCCGACAGTAATGTCTCCTAACCCAGAGGAGCCTTCAGCTCTTGCAATGGCTGTTGCTGTTGCTGAGAAGGAGGGTGCCGACCTTGTGATGGCTACAGACCCTGATGCAGACCGTATCGGTATCGCTGTACGTGACAACGAGGGCAAGATGGTTCTTCTTAACGGTAACCAGACTGGCTCTATCCTTACATATTACATCCTCCGCCGCTGGTCAGAGCTTGGAAAGCTTGATGGCAAGCAGTACATAGTTAAGACTATCGTTACCACAGAGCTCATGCGCGCAATCGCTGAGAAGTATGGAGTACAGGTTTACAACGTTCTTACAGGCTTCAAGTGGATCGCTGACATCATCAAGAAGAATGAGGGTGTGAGCACATTCGTATGCGGTGGTGAAGAGAGCTACGGTTTCAACGTAGGTGAGTTCGTTCGCGACAAGGATGCTCCGATTTCATGCGCATTCGTTGCAGAGTGTGCTGCTTGGGCAGCAGAGCAGGGCAAGACCCTCTATCAGCTCCTTCAGGATATCTATGCTGAATTTGGATACTACAAGGAGTCACTTATCTCAGTAACAAAGAAGGGTAAGGCAGGACTTGAGGAAATCGCTCAGATGATGGTGGATTACAGAACATGTCCTCCAACAGAGTTGGCAGGTTCGCCAGTAATCAAGGTTATTGACTATACCAAGCCGGAGGAGACCGGACTTCCTTCATCTAATGTGCTTCAGTTCTATAACGCTGCAGGTGATGTTGTGACAGTACGTCCTTCAGGTACAGAGCCTAAGATCAAGTTCTACTTCGGAATCAAAGGTTCTGATGCAGATGCAAAGAATGAGGCTCTTCGCGCTCAGTTCAGCAAATAACAATATTCCATTGATATAATGGCCGGTCCTGCAGAAAAGCAGGGCCGGTCTTTTGTTTGGTCCAGACCTTGCTAAATCAGAGATGTCCTCGTCCTCATACATTCGGTAAGGGCCAACCGGACTATGAGGCTCATCATATTACCTTATTCTGCAAGGTCGCCGAAGTCTAATACACAGACTCCGGCGATATTATTATTGCTGTGAGGGAAAATTGTGGTATCTTCGTGGCAAATTTGCTGAAAATGGGAAAGTTAAAGGTACCGAATACATACGTCATAATATTCAGTATTCTGCTTATATGTGCAGCAGTGACCTGGTGTGTTCCATGTGCTGAACCACAGACATGGCAGGTGTTCTCAGCCCTGTACGAAGGATTCTGCCAGCAGGCTGGGGTGATTGCTTTCGTGCTCATTCTTGGAGGTGCATTCTGGGTAGTCAACTCTACAAAGGCTGTTGATGCAGGTATCGTGAAGTTCATAGCATGGGCGAAAGAGCTTGAGAAATACTCGCTTTTCCGTCGTCTTGGAGTAGGCAATATCATTATTGTTCTGATAATGCTGCTCTTTGGTCTTTTTGGAGCAGTTTTCGGAATGAGTGAAGAAACAATTGCATTTGTTGCAGTTGTCTTGCCGCTTGCCAGATCTCTTGGCTATGATGAGTTCATTGCTGTGTGCATGGTCTATGTCGCTGCCCATGTAGGTTTTGCCGGAGCGATGCTTAATCCGTTTACAGTAGGTCTGGCTCAGGGAATGTCTGGTCTGCCACTTTTCTCGGGTATCGAATATCGTACCCTGTGCTGGTGCATACTCATGCTTATTGCAATTGCCTTTGTCCTGTGGAAGGCCAACAGAAAGAAGCCTTTAATGGATCAGCAAAAGAAGATTTCAGAAATTGAACTGGTAGACGAGAAACCCTCAGGAACAGGTGCGTGGGTGGTATTCGGAATCATCGCGGCAACCTTGATCTTTTTCTCTGCAAAGTATGCATCACAATGCAATATCAAGATAGGCAGCAGTGTTTATGACCTTCCATGGCTTCTTTGGGCTGCTGACGCACTATTTGCTGCAGTCTCACTTCGCTCAATATTGAAGTCCCGTCAGATGTTCATTCTCAATCTCCTGATATTCACTATTGTCTTCATGGTAATAGGTGTGATGGGATATGGCTGGTATCTGCAAGAGATAAGCGCGTTGTTCCTTGCCTTGGGGCTTGCTTCAGGTATTTCGGCGGGATATGAGTCAGATGCTCTCGTAAAGGAGTTCCTGAGCGGTGCAAAGGATATTTTT
>JBGVPH010000022.1:0-3559 GCA_045126915.1 Candidatus Cryptobacteroides sp. | reverse complement strand
AAAAATAGTCGTATATTTGCAGTCCAATCGTCGCGGGCGTGTTGAAATTGGTAGACAAGCCAGACTTAGGATCTGGTGCCGAGAGGCGTATGGGTTCGATTCCCTTCGCCCGCACAAAAAGAGCTTTAATTCTTAACTGATTATAAATCAAAGAGTTAGAGCTCTTTTGTTTTTATGAGGTACAAGAGAGGTACAAAAATTTCGTTAAATTTCCGTACGGTTTCCGGTACAAAGATAAGGTTTTTTGTGCAGTTTTTCGGTATAGTCCCAAAATATCCTACTGAGTTTTTTGTCTTTCGCAAGAAGAATGTCAGCTGTGATTGCTGACTATTTTATACGAGAAAAGCCCGCATCAGAGTAGAATCTGTTGCGGGCTTCGTCAATAAAATTCAGGTGGAAAAGGATTACTCTCCCTCTACAGGAGCGTCTTCGTCGAGTCTGACCATGGTGAGCATTTCGCCGGATTTTTCGCCGGTTTTAGTGTTCACGAAGAAGTACTTCATGAAGATCTTTGGGGCGGCGGCGTTAGGGGCGCCGTGCTTGTTGTCGTAGTCTTCTTTGATGTCGTACTCCTCTGTTACTGCTTCGAGGACTCCGCCGATCTGGACGGCTTTGCTGTAGGCGCGGGTCACACCGTTTGACTGAGGTGCTGAGGCCTGGATGATGAGCTTCAGATCCTGAACATTCTCGGGTTCGCTCTCGAGCTCGAAGGTGAACTTGGTTGGGGTGAGGGTTACGACTGCCTCTGTTGGAGCTTCAACGCCCTGGAGGGCTGGCGGGTTGGAGAGGGCTTCTCCACCGCAGAAGACAATCCAGTAGTTGAGGCGTGAGTAGAGGTTGGCTCCGGAGATCTTTGCGGATGTTCCGAGAACTGACTTTCCTGCCTGGGTCTGAGCCAGGGCATTCCATGCGAGGATCTGGGCGTTGGTGAGGTTCTTCCAGCTCTGTGAGAGCTGCTTGAAGATGGATTTCACTGCTGCCTGGGCACTTGTGCGGACTGAGCCGCCGTAGCCACGATTGCGGATGTATTTGCGACCGCGCACCTTGGCTGCGGTTACACCCTTTGCTGAGCCTGACATTTCGTCGAAGGCGATTGAAGGAACGTACTTCATAGTTTTAAGGTTTAAGGAATTTAACAATATATAGTATCGCGAACACTATCAATATGATGAGGATTCCGAGGAACCAGCCACCCATCTTCATCTTGAAGGACTGCCAGCCGGTCAACTCTTTCTCAACTTCTACGGTCTCATACACGACAACGTCTTTGAAGATTACACTGTCACGATAGACTATCTTGGTCTGCACTTCTACGGGTTGCTGAATAGGTTTGGTCTCAAGAGAATGAGCCAACAATCCATCTGATACGGAAGCTTCACTCTTAGCATATTCGTTCTCGAGAACAGAGACAGTGTCAGCAGTAACAATCTTCTCTACAATCTTGGGAACTTCAAGAAAGACCGTGTCTGTCTGAAACACCGTCTCGATACGAGTTTCAGTGATGATCTTCTCTGACGGTGCAGCCTGGCGGGCAGTCGCACAGGCTACACACAAGGCAGAGAAAAGAACGAGGATGAAGTTTTTCATAGGTTGGTTTTATTCGTGTCGGTCTGCTTTCTTGAGCAGCTCTGCTTCAAACTTGTGGAACTTGATATCGTATGATGCCTTCACACCGAGAATCGCCCCGCAGAGAACCAGGAGTTCGCTCACAATCGAGATTGCTGAATATGTAATCTCTCCAAGCGGCTCGATCCAAAACAGGCACACCATCGCAATGACAACCCCGCTAGCAAAGCTGGCAATCGCAAGACCGCCCTGCAGACGTGTGATTTCTATGTGGGACATCTTTGGCATAGTTATTTACTCTGCTGATCTGTTTCTGATAAATACGCCGAATATGAAATGTTCTCGTGGCATTCCGCCCCAACCGAATGGAACCTGATGCACAGTGAGTGTCGAATCCTTGATTGTGGCCTTGAGCATGTCTGTTCCATAAACCAAAACTCCATTGATATTGTCACCCACAAAAGGCAATTCAGCATCTACATCCTCAGGAAATCCCCCAAGTGTCACAACATCGTCTGAATTTTCAATTCTAGTATTGTAGGAATCAGTCATCAGTGCTAGCATGCACCAATCATCGCAGATATAGCAACTCTGATAATAGTCATATCGGTTATCGGATGTTGTGTTGGTCAAAGTTAGCCTTGTACTCTGGCATAACTCAAATACACCTCTCTGCCCTTTGGGAACATAAAGATTCGCAAAGTAGATAGTATATTCATCTGTCTGGTCTGACCAATAGTCCAGTTTCTCAACACAGATCGTATTACGGTTTTTTACCCATGTCTTTATTGTAGTTCCACTAAGCCTGCCATCGATATCGAACTGTATATAGCAACCGCTCATTCCGCTTTTGGGAATAGACAACGAAGGCACATAGATCTCAAGTACAGTAGCAGCCTTGAAAGCCTCGCTCTTATTGTTGAACGTAAACTTACCATTCAAAACCAAGACCTTTTCATTCTGAAAATCTTTGAGCGTGATCTGACCTGCTCCAAAATTATTTCCTGTTGATGTAATCATAGTCGTCAATTATTATTTCTTAAACACTGGAGCTGAACCAAACAACTCGACATATTCATTTTCGTACTGTCCTGCTCTATGAGCGAACGTACCTTCAGTTTCACCTCTCCATGTGCTAGTCCATATAGCAAACAAGCATGGTCTTGCAAACCAGTTACGGTCAGGATTAGAGCATCTTGCCAATGTCCAAGAAGTAATGTCCGGAAGGTTTTCGATAGGCTTCTTGAGAGTAAATCCACCAGAAGCTACACCTGTATTGTTGGAGTACGAAGCATCCACAGAAAGAATTGTTGAGCCGTGCGACAACTCGATATCCAGATTCTCGAATCCTTCACTCTCTGAAACCTCATTCAAGGTTACACGAGCACGAGGGGTATATGATTGGTTGTAAGCAGTAGAACCCTCTTTACAGATTGCTGATACCCACATACTCTCTCCTGTAAATCCGGTCTCGGTATCAAGCCACCAGCACTCCAAATAATACTTCTTTCCAGCTTCTGGAGCTACTCCTATAGTTTCAGTAAAGAGTTTTGTTATATCTGCTTCGCCCCAGTCATCAACAATACCAGGTGCCACGATTACTGTCTTACTCCAGCCACTTGTAGTTCCTGGGCTTTGAGCAGGAGACATCTTTACAACAAGCCTATAAGTCTCTGACGGGACTTCAAGTCCAGTAAAGATGATCATATCAGGAGCAATCCAAAGATCCTCATAAATCACTTCAGGAACATCTGCCATATACACCGGAGCCTCTTCAAGCGGAGGCATGCCGACCATTGCACGATTGGAGTTGATGCGGACGAATGCATTGTGAGCAGTCAGGCTTGCAGCTTGGCCGAATGTGGAGATTCCCTTAAGATGACCAGCCAAGACCTCCCACTGGTTAATTTGGGAATCGGAGAGCTGTCGGAATGTGCGGGAGATCTTGGATAGTCGGTTTCTTGAGACCGCCTGAGCGGGCGTAACTATCTTG
>JBGVPH010000021.1:0-346309 GCA_045126915.1 Candidatus Cryptobacteroides sp. | reverse complement strand
AGTGCAATACGTGCGCTGCGGTTTGGATCGTACTCGATAGTAAGTACTGTTGCAGTGCACTCATCCTTTGAACGAAGGAAGTCGATTACACGGTACATTCTCTTGTGACCACCACCGATGTAGCGCATGGTCATCTTACCCTGATTGTTACGTCCACCTGACTTCTTGATAGGCTCAAGGAGTGACTTCTCAGGTCTCTTAGCGGTAATATCGTCAAAAGCACTAATTACCTTATTTCTCTGTCCGGGAGTTACCGGTTTGAATTTTCTTACTGCCATTGCTCAATTACCTTAAATATTTGCGTAAAAATCAATCTTATCCTCGCCGGCAAGTGTCACGATAGCTTTCTTATAGTGATTTGCGCGGCCCTTAAGCATACCAGCCTTAGTATAGCGAGACTTTCTCTTACCGTGGTAGTTCATAGTGTTTACCTCTGCAACTGCCACGTTGTACATCTGCTCTACTGCAGCCTTGATCTGAAGCTTGTTGGCCTCACGGTCAACAATGAAACCGTAACGATTCAACTTTTCGCCCTGAATCGTCATTTTCTCAGTTACTATTGGCTTAATTAAAATTCCCATTTCTCAAAAATGTTTATCGTCTGATTCTTGACTCAAGGATATCCTGTACGCCGTCAACAAGTACGAGTGAATTTGAATTCATAACTGCGTAAGTGTTGATCTCATCTACAGTGATAACCTTAACCTCAGGAAGGTTACGAGACGAAAGGTAAATATTAGAAGAGTTCTCTGGAAGTACAACGAGTACCTTTCTTGTACCAGCCTTGATGTTAGCAAGAATCTGGAGGAACTCCTTTGTCTTAGGTGCTTCCATTACGAATGGCTCAACCATTACGATTGCATTCTCCTGAGCCTTGTAAGAAAGAGCTGAGAATCTTGCGAGCTGCTTGAGCTTCTTGTTGAGCTTATGACGGTAGCTGCGTGGCTGAGGACCGAATACACGTCCACCACCTACATAGATACCTGCCTTGAGTGAACCGTGACGAGCGCCACCAGAACCCTTCTGACGAATAAGCTTCTTGGTGCTGTAAGAAATCTCGCTGCGATCCTTTGACTTAGCTGTTCCCTGACGCTGGTTAGCAAGATACTGCTTAACGTCGAGGTAAATAGCATGATCATTTGGCGTGATGCCGAAGATCTCCTCATTGAGGACTACCTTCTTTCCGGACTCTGATCCGTCAATTTTGTAAACTGACAACTCCATAGCTTAATCCTCCATAATTACGTATGAACCCTTAGCTCCTGGTACAGAGCCCTTTACTACGATAAGGTTGTTCTCAGGCATTACCTTGATCACCTCGAGGTTGAAAACCTTTACGCGCTCATTACCCATCTGACCGGCCATGCGTGTTCCCTTGAATACGCGTGAAGGCCACGCACAAGCACCGAGTGAACCAGGGTGACGGAGACGGTTGTGCTGACCGTGAGTCTGGCCACCTACACCGGCAAATCCGTGACGCTTTACAACGCCCTGGAATCCCTTACCTTTTGATGTTCCGATAACGTCTACGAACTTAACATCAGCGAAGATGTCAGCTACTGAAAGAACGTCACCGAGCTTAAGCTCCTGAGCGAAGTCTGCCTTGAACTCGACAAGCTTGCGCTTAGGTGTGGTTCCTGCCTTTTCAAAGTGGCCCTTAAGAGCCTTGCTGGCGTGCTTTTCTGTAGTTTCGTCATAGGCAAGCTGTACAGCGGCATAACCATCTTTCTCAACTGTACGAATCTGCGTAACAACACACGGACCAGCCTCAATAACGGTGCATGGAATATTTTTTCCATCGGCACCGAAAACGGAAGTCATTCCGATTTTCTTTCCAATTAATCCAGGCATTGGTTTGTTTAATTAATTGATTATAAATACTTTAAGCTCCACAACACATTTTTGTGGGCTGCAAATATACGATTATTATTTTAATTTTCAACACTTTACGGCAAATTTTTGTTGATAACTTTCTCTGTCACAACAAAAAAAAGATTCCCGGTCGAGCCGGGAATGACTGCCCATGGGGAACCTTTTTCGTCATTGCCGGCTTGACCGGCAATCTATTTACCATATGAATGCGTCTGCACCCCATCCATACCGTAAGTCCTGACACTCCAGCCGTTTGCGTCAGCCTCGAACTCAAGACGATCTGTGTCATCATTGGAAATTATAGGAAAGTCATTACCACATTGTCCGGCCTTGATGTAGAGATGATCGTGGTGGTGACCACTGAACATGACATCAACTCCAGCAGCATTCAGAACCGGGAGAAAATTTCTGTTGAGCCAGGTCTGGGCATACCAGCTCCCCGGAGTATAAAGAGCAGGAATATGCATTACCGCAACCTTCACAGGAGCATCGGCAAACACAGGATTCTTGACAAGTTCCTTAATCCACTCCAGCTCAGCAGCACGATAAGAATCAAAATCTACAGTTCCTGAATATTCAGGAGCACTGTCCGGCTTATCCTCTCCACCGTCAAGAATAAGGAATGCAACCGGTCCCTGACGCAGCATGAAATATGGTTCGCCCGTAGGAGTCGGACACACCTTGCTGAAAAGGTGAGCCTCGCGACCACGTGTCTCGTGATTACCTCTAGCATATACCGTAGCGATAGACGAAGTGAGTTCCGGAACCGTATTGAACACATCGCGGATCATATCGTTCAAGTTATTGATATAAGACGTCATGTCTCCGTTCATAAGGAAGAAGTCAAACTTTTCCCTATCCACACCCTTTGCCAACGCCTGATACTTCTCCGCCTTGTTGTGAATGTCGTTCATCATGAAGAAACGGCACTTATCTGCACCTGAGTCAAGGGTTCTGATGACAGCATCCTTCTTTGCAGAAGTTCTGTGCTCCGGACCATAATCGGTTCCATAAGCGCTCTCATCATCCTCGACAACCTTTGCATAGATACGGTAGCGATAAGCCTTACCTGGCTCAAGACCGGTAATCTTGACTGTATGAAGCGAATCTGCAACTCTTCTTCCAGCTACAAGATTATAGAATCTCGGACGGTCACACAGTTCAAACGGCGTCCCATCATCGGGAGCAATCTCCACATATGCCAGATTCTTGTGGCTTGAAGTCCACATTACCGTAAAACCGGTCTCGCTCACGTTCTGCACCCATGGCCCGTACTTAACGTCAGGATAATTGATTGCCGAGCCACATAAAACCGCTGCAAAGACCAGCGAAAGAGTCAAAATAAACCTTCTCATAATATTAATATAAGTATAACGACGTGCAAATATATGATTTTTGAGTATATTTGCGTGATTTATTGTGCACTTATGTATCTGGCTCTTTTTGGATTTCTTCAGATGTCTTTTGCTGACATCCTCGACATATTGCTTCTGGCTCTTCTTATCTTCATTCTTTTCAAATGGATAAGAGGATCTTCTGCAATGAGTATCTTCATAGCGATCGTATCGCTTTACTTTATACGCATCCTCGTATCGGCCTTCAACATGAAGTTCATGACGACACTTCTGGACACCGTTCTGGACGTGGGTGTGATCGCGCTGATAGTAATCTTCCAGCCGGAGATCAGAAAGTTCCTCATCAGGCTCGGAAACAGATATATGAGCAGCGCCAGAGGAAAGAAGATCCTTGATAGGATTCTTGGAAAGACAAGCGAGAGCCTCAACACCAGTGCGACAGTGAATGAGCTCACCGAGGCATGCAGCAGAATGTCGGAAAGCAAGACCGGAGCTTTGATCGTGATTGCGCACAAGACTCCTCTTGATGAGATCATCAGTTCGGGAGACGAGATCGATGCAGGAATCCACCGCCGTCTTATCATGAACCTATTCTTCAAGAATTCACCGCTTCACGACGGGGCAATGGTGATCAAGAACGGCAGGATTGCGGCTGCGCGATGCACACTTCCTATAACACAGAAGACAAATATCCCTGCAAATTTCGGAATGAGACACAAGGCAGCCATAGGTATAACCGAAGAAAGTGACGCTGATGTGGTTGTGGTGTCTGAAGAAACCGGAAATATTGCGTTTGTCAAGGGAGGGGTTGTGACGAAGATACAGAACATTAATGAGTTGAAACTGTTACTGGGAGAATCATTGGGATAAGGTATGACAGGTATTGATAACAGATTGGAGCAGAAGATCGGTTTTGACAGGATAAGAAGAATCATTTCCGACAAATGCTCGACTACATACGCGGCGGAAAGGACTGCGACAGAAACCTTTTCGTCAAAAGCGTCTCAGATAAAGAAGAGACTGCTTCTCACTGATGAAATGAGGCTGATAATGATGTTCGAAGACGGGTTCCCGTCAAGCGGATTCATCGATTGTATTGATTTCCTTAAGCCTCTCGAAAACTCATCATCTGCCATAGACATCATTTCGCTGAGGAAACTCAAGACAATGCTTGACACCCTCCGCAGGGTTACTGCGTTCTTTGAGGAGGTGAAGGACGGGGTTTATCCGAACCTCAAGAGAATGAGCGCCTCCATCCTTGGATTCCCGGCAATACAGCATAAGATAGACGGAATTCTTGACAGATATGGAGAAGTGAAGGATACTGCATCCGACGCACTCTATGAAATACGTAAGTCCCTACGGGAAAAGGAAGGCACCATCTCGAGAAGAATGAGTGCAATCCTGAAAAGAGCCCAGGAAGCAGGTATCGTCGACAGCGATGCAGGAGTCACCATACGTGATGGCAAGATGCTCATCCCTGTCAGCGCAGCAAATAAGAAACAGATTGCAGGATTCATCTATGATGAGTCCGCATCAGGAAAGACTGCCTTCATCGAGCCGGCAGAAGTGGTGGAGCTTGACAATCAGATAAAGGAGCTCAAGTTCTCCGAGCAGAGAGAAATCCTCAGAATACTTTACGAGTTCACAGAATTCCTTCGTCCATATATTCCGGACCTGCTTGACGCTGCACGCTATCTTGGAGAAATAGACTTCCTGATGGCAAAGGCTCAGACTGCCCTGGAATTCATTGCCGGAATGCCGATAATTTCTGATAACGGGGAGGTCAATCTCCGCAAGGCACGCCATCCTCTTCTGGAAAAGGCCCTCAAGAAGGAGAAGAAGGAAATCGTTCCGCTCACAGCAACCCTCACGCCGCAAAAGCACATTCTGCTTATCTCAGGCCCTAACGCAGGCGGAAAGTCCGTTTGTCTGAAGACATTCGGTCTGCTTCAGTATATGTTCCAGTGGGGAATGCTGATCCCGACTTCCGAGACATCGGAAATGATGGTGTTCGACAGGATAATGGTGGACATCGGTGACGATCAGTCTATCGACAATGACCTCAGTACATACAGTTCGTTCCTTGTCAACATGAAGGATATGCTGGCAAAGGCCGATAACAAGACCCTGGTGCTCATCGACGAGTTCGGTTCCGGAACAGAGCCTGCAGCAGGAGGAGCCATTGCCGAAGCGATTCTGAGCGAAATGGACAAGAGAGGGGTGTATGGAGTGATCACCACCCACTACACCAATCTTAAGCTCTATGCTTCCAATGATACAGGAGTGATGAACGGCGCAATGATGTTTGACGTAAAGAATATTGCTCCTATGTTCCAGCTCGAAATGGGACTTCCGGGCAATTCATTCGCATTCGAGCTCGCCAGAAAGATGGGACTTCCGGAAAACATCATAAAGGATGCGGAGAGCAGAGCCGGAGAGGAATTCGTCGGCATCGAGAGGAATCTCCGCAAGATTGCACGCAACCGCAAGGCCCTCGACGAGAAACTCGAGAGAATCCGCCACACAGACAAGGCACTTGAGAACATTACTGACAAATATCAGAAGGAGCTGAAGGATATACGCCAGCTCAGAAAGGATATAATCAGCCAGGCCGAAAAAGAGGCTGCTGAAATCATCAAGGGTGCCAACAAGCAGGTTGAGAATACGATCAAGACCATCAAGGAGTCTCAGGCAGAGAAAGAGACAACCCAGGGAGCACGCAAGGAACTTCAGGATTTCATGTCAGCACTTGCACGACGCAAAGAGCAGGAGAAGAAGGAGAAGGAAGACTACATTGAAAAGAAGATACGCCAGATTGACGAGAGAAAGAAGAGGAATCAGGAAAGAAAGGCAAAACGAGCAGACGACAGGGCTCAGCAGGAGCAGATGGAGCTGCAGGCAGAAAGAGAGAGGATGGAGGCCTTCCGTTCGGCTCCGCTGAATGTGGGAGAGAAGGTGCGCGTCAAGGCCAACGGAATGGTAGGAGAGGTTGTAAAGGTCTCCGCCAAGGCTGTGGTCGTGACCATCGGAAACATCAGCAGCAAGATGCCTCTAGATAAGGTGGAACGAATCACCTCCAACGAATTCCGCACAGCTGTAAAAGAGACAACCAAACCGGTTTCAGCAGTCAAAGTGGACTCATCTCTCAGCGAAAGGAAACTTAATTTCAGCACCGAGCTGGATGTCCGCGGAGAAAGACTGAACGATGCGGTCGAGAAGGTGACAAGATACGTGGATGATGCGATAATGCTCAATGTGTCATCTGTGAGAATCATACATGGAAAGGGAACCGGAGTACTTCGCGACGAACTTCAGAAGCTTCTTAAGACAATGCCGGGAGTGGCAAGCGCGAAAGATGAGCACATACAGTTCGGAGGAAGCGGAGTAACAGTTGTAACATTTGACTGAAAATGATGAGATTTTTTAAATATATAATTCTCATTGCCATTGTGGCGATGGCTGCCGGCTGTGGAAGAAAGGGTTCGGTTCCGCTCGGACCGTCTGAGGTAGTGGAAGAGTTCGTAAAGGCTGTGGCATCCGGCAGGACTGATGACGCATTGAAATTGTGCGACAAGACACGTATGGCAGGATACATCGAGACTTATATGGAAGCTCTCTCAAGAAAGGCAGAGACAGACAGCACGGCTGCATCTATTGCAACTGGCTTATTATCGGAGATTGAGATCACTGTCACCGAAGTAAGCAAGGCAAAGGGAAGCAGAACTGTGTTCTATACTATGAAGGATGTCTATGGTGACTGCAAGGACAAGGTGGCGATAGTGATAGAGGAGGAGGGAGAATGGAAGGTGCAGGAAATAAAAGACAGAAACTAGGGCAGACAGGAGAGGAACTGGCCTGCAGATATCTGACAGAGATCGGTCATACCGTCATCGAAAGGAACTGGAGATCCGGACATCTTGAGATAGATATTATTTCCATCAGCCCTGATGGAATACATTTTGTAGAGGTAAAGACCCGTCGGGAAAGCATACAGGCGCCACCGCAGGAAAATGTGGACAGAAGAAAACAGACGAAGATAATCAAGGCTGCGGGTGCTTTTCTAAAAAGCGGCAAGGGGCGCACATTCGGCTGCAGAGACTGCCAGTTTGACGTTGTAGCCGTAACAATTATAGAAGACCACATGCGGATAGAGTATTTTCCACAAGCATACATACCTATATATTTATAATACTGAGACTTTTAAATATCATACTGATGAACAGAGAACATTGTTATTGCGTGATTATGGCCGGCGGTACCGGTGTACGTTTCTGGCCAGTCAGCAGGGCAGCAAAGCCTAAACAGTTTCTGGATGTTGCCGACACAGGCAAGACATTTATACAGAGTACTTATGAAAGATTTTTGAGAGTCGTTCCTAAGGAAAACATCCTCATCGTCACAGGCGACAGATACCGTGACATCGTGATGGAACAGTTGCCGGATCTGGCTCCGGAGAATCTGCTTCTGGAACCTTATAGCAGAAACACTGCTCCTTGTATCGCATATGCGACCTACACCCTTCTTAAAAGGGATCCTCAGGCAAGAATGGTAGTGACACCATCTGACCACATGATAGACAATGAAGAGCTTTTTGCAGAGACAATACGCAAGGCATTCGACTACATTGAAGAAAATGATGTCCTTATGACTCTGGGAGTCGTGCCTACAAGACCGGACACAAACTATGGTTACATCCAGGCCTACGGTGGAAGCGATGTGTACAAAAATGACAAACCTATGCAGGTGAAGACTTTCACAGAGAAGCCTGACAGAGATCTTGCAAAGGTTTTCATCAGCACCGGTGAATTTTTCTGGAATGCAGGTATCTTCCTCTGGAAAGCAGAGACCATCCGCAAGAAAATGGAGAAATATCTTCCGGAAGTGACTGCATTGTTCAAGGGATGGGAGAACGCTTTGGGGACATCAGTGGAATATGAATTCATCGCAAGAGCATACACCGGATGCCGCAACATCTCGATAGACTACGGAGTGATGGAGAAGACCGACAAATCATGGATGTATCCTGTAAAATTCGGTTGGGGCGATATCGGAACATGGGAGTCCCTCTACAACATAATCCCCGAGAAGGATGCCAACGGCAATGCTGTAAGCGCGGAAAAGACTCTCATCGAGAACACAAGGAATGTGCTTGTTGTCTCTCCGGAAAAGAAGAAGCTCATTGCCATCAAGGGGCTTGAAGACTATATGGTTGTGGACACTGAAGACGCTCTGGTGATATGCCCTAAGGACGATAAGAAATTCAAGGATTTCATCTCAGGACTGGGTATGCCGGAGTACGAAAAATACAGATAACCTATTATTGACAGAATTAGAATATGGAACTCGAAAAAAGAATACAGTCCGACATGGTGTCGGCAATGAAGGCAAAGGAAGCCGTGCGTCTTGCTTCGCTCAGAGCCATTAAGGCTGCAATCATGCTTGCAAAGACAGCTGAGGGTGGAAATGGTGAAGTTACCGATCAGGAAATCGTAAAGATTATCCAGAAACTCGTGAAGCAGCGTAAGGAGAGCGCACAGCAGTACAATGATGCTGGCCGTCCTGAGCTCGCAGAGAACGAGCTTGCAGAAGCTGCAGAGATGGAAGTTTACCTTCCTAAGCAGCTCACCGAGGCAGAAGTTGAGGCAGAACTCGTGAAGATTATTGCAGAAGTGGGTGCATCCCAGCCATCTGACATGGGCAAGGTAATGGGTGTTGCAACAAAGCGCCTTGCAGGTCTTGCTGAAGGCCGCCTGATCTCAACTCTCGTAAAGAAACTTCTTGCTCAATAGCAATCCTGACAATAGAGAAAGGAGGCTGACCAGTTGGTTAGCCTCCTTTCTCTTAAGATTTACCGTGGGGTTACTCCTTGCAGCAGCGGACTGAAGCACCGCCGGCACGTGTAAACTTCTCGCCTCCGCAGTAGATGTAGTGACCGCCTGAGTTTGGAAGGTAGTTGAACAGGAGTCCTGTAACATGGGCGTCTGTGCCTCCAAATGCTGATGTAGAGTGGTAGACACCATCAACACCTACATAGCAGAGCTTTCCTGTATTGTACTCAATGCTACCTGCTGCCGGGTACCATGTTGCCGGAGTACAGAGCGGTGTTGAGAAGACCTTACCAAGCATATTGCTTTCGCCGTCAACGAACGGAGTCAGACCCTGACGTGTGAAGCCGGCCTTTGCCCAGATACCGTCCGGCATTCCAGACTCACCGACGCCACCGTTGTATCCTCCTTCCGGCACTCTCCATCCTGCAGGACATGGGTCATACATTGTCTTAGAAGAAGCCCAAAGGCTATTGTCCTTAGTAGCCAGCCAGTCTCCAGAGGCATTTCCAAGAACGAACTTATGAGGATTTGCAACAGCGAAATCAACTGTTGATGTAGCCTCAGTATTAAGCGTCACCTTAAGATGCCTTGTAGCCACAGCAAAGAGCGGATCTCCGATTGCAGCGGCTCCGAGGAACGGATCCTTTCTACCCCACTGATAATAAAGTCCAAGGGCTCCTACGCTGTTTGCCTCTGCTGTCAGAGCACCGAGATTGCGGTCCATCATGACTCCGGCATTATTAGCATAGGTTATTTCTGCAATTGGATCGTTTGTGAGCCAGATGTGCCAGCTCCAAAGAATCTTATCCGAACTGTCATATGCAGCTACTACTGCATTTCCTTCCTTATATGCCGCAGGCACCTCAAGATATGCATAACCATCGGCATAGCCTGTCGCAGTAATCAACTCAGTTGCATGCGGAGCAACTGTAGTTCCGAAACTCTCCCAAAGAATTCTCACAGATGCAACAGCGCCTACCGAAGTTGTGCTGTTACCCTTTACAGTCGGGAACTTATAGTTTCCGGAAGCAGAAACGATGTATGAGTTTGCAGAACCCGAAGCAGCAAGGTCGGTTGCTGATGCAAACGTCTTGACGGCATTCTTGTATGGGTCAGTGGTTTTAAGCTGCTTTGACTCACCTTCATAGGATTTCAGGGCACCTTGTCTTACAACTCCTCTATACTGATAATCTGCCGCTATATCCAATCCTGAAACAGAAACATTGAACTTACCATCCGGAGCAAGCTCAACACTATGTTCCTGCTCATAGCCATCTGATTCAGTAATCACGAGAACGAGCGCAAGCTCATTAACATCATCTGCACCGCATCCCTGAAGAGTTCCTGAGAAGTTTACATTGAACTGTGACTGTACCGGCTCGGAAATATTGATTGCCAAGGCATTGGTCTTAAAGGTATTCTTGACCTTATTGTACTCTGTACCATATAGCTCAACATAAGTCTCATAATAGTACGCCCTATCGAAAAGAAGACCAGAGAGCTTGACATCTGCAGAACCGCTATTGAGTTTGACAGTCTTGACATCATCGCCTGACATAGATTCAGACAACGAATAACGGAGATAAACGTTCAAAGGCATTGAGGCGGCGTCGCCAAGATTAATTACAGTGGACAATACAACCGTAGTTGCTGTTGCGGACTTCAGGTCTGTCTTAATTGACACGGATTCCAGAGCAGGTGTCTTTCCTCCGGGATTGTCACCACCGGACTGCTCTGGCTTCTGACAGCAGACCACAGCCAACACAAGTGCAGCAAGCGCGATAATTGAACGAACGTCTTTCATAATGGGTTATAGATTTTATAGATTTAACAATTAAAATGGATTCTGCGGTGGAGCAAAATCGTAGAAGGTACCATAATCAGACCTTCTCTCCTTCCCTGGCATATTCGGATAAAAATCAACCTCCTCGACTCTTGACTTCAACGCACTCACCTCAGCCTTAAGCTCCTCTGATGCCTCTGCATACATTGTAGGAGATGTGAATTCAGGATCGACACGATAGTTATATATTCTTCCATCCCAGAAGTATGCATAGGTGTCATTCATTGCATAACGCGAGGCATATGGAGCCGGAGCAGTAGGCCACAACGGATTGAAATGAACCAGGCTGACTTCCTTCTCAAGAGGCTCCTGGCCGGCGATTTCCGGATAAAGGCTGACGCCCTGAATATTCCACTCCTCAGGAATCTCGACGCCGCAGATATCGGCAATAGTCGGGAATATATCAGTAAGGTCAGCCAGACGGTCACTGGTCTTTCCTGCCAGCTTGTCACCCCAAGCGATGATGAGCGGAACATGAGTACCTCTGTAGTTCGGAGCTCCCTTTCCTCCTCTGACCCTGCTTCCATCCTTCTGCTTTGAAACAATGCGGGTAGATGTTCCGTTGTCAGCAGAGAAGATGAAGATTGTGTTATCCCACACACCCTTCTCCTTGAGATGAGCCACCATGTTTCCCACCTGCTTATCGAGATATTTCACCATATCCCTGAAATAGCATGTGTCCTGACCAGGAGTGAAACGGCTTTCATAGTTCCAATCCCAGTCGTGTGAATCCGGCGTACTTACATGTGGAGTGTGCACCAACGGCTCTGTAAAATAGAGCATGAACGGCTTGCCCTCTTCAACTTTGCGGTCTATGTAATCGAAGGCATAGTCCTCCATCGCGTCAGGACCGTATGGACAATAGTCGTATCTCTTGCCATTGTTGTCATAGTAGCTGTTGGCAAAACGGTCTGTCTTATGTACATCGCGGCACTCCTTGTAGAGTTCGACCTGCGAAAGGAAGGACTCGTCAAATCCTAGCTTCGGAACCATCTCACGCGAGCGACCCATCTGCCATTTTCCGACAACTGCAGTCGAATAACCCGCCTCCTGAGCCACATGGGCAAAGGTCCTCTCGTCATCATTCATATAACCAAAGCACACATAGTTCCGGTCATTGTACATTCCTGTCATGACCTGAACACGGCTCGGACTGCTGAGCGGCAACGAATTCATATTCGAATAAAGCATGCCCTTTGCTGCCAACGAATCAATGAACGGAGTCTCATATTCAGCACCACCATAACAACCGAAGCACTCTGCACCTATATCATCCGCAAAAAAGAAAACGATATTTGGTTTCTGCTCCGGAGCACATGCAGCAACTGCCATCATGGAACCGAACAATCCTATTTTTTTCATTTTATCCATATACACTTCTTAATCTGTCAAAGATAGGCAATATTTGTTATATTTGCGAAAACCGGTAATTATGATCAGAAAAACATTCTTCAGCAAGGTCATTACCTTCGCACTGGCATTTGCAGCATGCTGCAATGTAGCTTATAGCCAGATCACTCCAGCAGCAGGCGCAAAAAAGGAAATTGCAGCAGGCGCAGATCTCAGAATACTTGATGACAATATCTGGGACTACAGTAAAGACGTAATTCCGCCGAAATGGCAGGAGATGGGTGAAGACCCTCGAGACTTCGTAAGGGCCCCTCAGTTCGCCCGCCTTATTACCGACTACATGCCGGATGTCTTCGCACTTCAGGAATATTCAAAGCATATGCACCAGGAGTTCTATCCGAAAGTCCAGGCCGCAGGATATGAAATAGCTTGGGAGTCAAAGGAAGACTGGAACAACACTCCTATCTTCTACTATCCGGAGACAATGGAGCTGCTCTATGTCTACTACCATAAATATACACCTGCCCAATGGTGTAACAGCGGAACAAAATCCTTCACTTCAGCAGTGTTCAAGAGAAAGGCTGATGAAAAGGTTTATGCTCTGATCGGCACACATCTATGGTGGAAGAGTGACAAGGCACAGCCAGGCAGTACGATGGCCCGCGCATCACAGATCAGGCTGATTCTTGCTGAGGCAGAAATCATCAAGGCTAAATTCGGAGCTATTCCGATCTTCGTGGTCGGCGACATGAACTGTGAGGAAAACACCATTCCTATCCAGCAGTTCCTTCAGGAAGGTTATGTTCCTTGCTATAAGGTTGCAACCGTCTATGCCGACAACAATAACGGTCACCACGTGTGCAGTCCGAGCGAGGGCTACTCGACCATCAGCAAAAGAAAAGGTCCGGACCGTGAAACCGGAGCCATCGATCATTGCTTCATCCTTGATCAGGAAGGAAAGACAGAAATCAAGGTGTTCGACTGCATCATGGAGGAATACACTGTCAAGCTCACTGACCACTACCCTCTCCTTATCGACGTCCGACTATAATTTAGAAACAGAAAACCTGACAGACGGTGTGTTTGAGGCGACATGCCACCCCCGGCTAGGGGGTGCCTCCGAAGGAGGCGGGGGTCGCCGGAACACACCGTCTGTCAGGTTTCTAAATAGATCTGCAAAGAATTATTTTGCAGCAGAGATCAAAAGATTTTCCACATCAGACCTGTTCATTGCGCCGTCGATGCATATGAACTGCATCTCATTTGAGTCGCCTGCAATAAACACGAAACTTTCAATTATGTTTTCATCTCCTGCTGTGTAGATATGGAGATTTTCTCCTCCATCCTTCACCTCCATAAGCAGTTCGTATCTCCCTTTCGAAACCATTGCATCAACCTCTTTCTTTACGGCTGAAGCCAAGGATGCATCACTGACATCTAACAGATAAAAGCCCTGAAATGTCTCTACCAGCGGTGCTACATTGATGCTGCCGCCATCCTCGGTCTGAATCTGCATATCCGGCAGCTTGCCTATAAGCCTGAACATTGCCGGAGATATATAGACTGCAGAAACACAATCCTTTCCTGAATATTTGTTATATATGTTTTTACCTTCCTGCGCAGATGCCGTAATCACCATCATCAGCATCGCTGCAACTATTGTCATCAATCTTTTCATATACTGATTCTATTTGAATATTTCTGTTGATTTAACAAATATCGCTTCAGATTCCTGAGCCATATCGATACCCTTCTTCATTCCTTCTGATATCATTGCAAGGGTTTCCTCAATCTGAGCATAAGCAAGATAAGGATCAGTGAATGTATCTTTGGGGTCATCGCTGAATCCTGCAATGGAAAAACCTATTCCTGCAAGAAGGACTACGGAAGCTGCTGTTGCTGCTATCTTCGTTGCGCGCATTTGCTCTTGTCTGGCATTCAGTCCAGCCCTGAGCTTTTCCGCAAAGTCTGTCGGAACCTTGAGGTTCTCATCCAATGAGACAACCTCCAGCTCCTCAAGTGTCATTTTCTCAATTTCCTTTATAGACTTCATATGTTCATCCTCCTTTTCAATTGTTTCCTCGCTATGCTTATCAAGACTCTCACGTTGACTTGCGACAGCCTCATCCGCTTGGCTATCTCCTGATACTCCAGACCTTCAAACGCCCTCATCTTCAAGGCCCGGGATTGTTTCTCCGGAAGTTTCTCCATCTCCTGGAGCAGGGATTTTAAAACATCTCTGCAGGCAAATGTTTCATCTGGCCCGGAAGTGTCAGAAACGATATATTCCTGAATCTCTTCCGCACGTACTGCATTCCTTCGTCTTATTCGGTCTATGCAGATATTTCTCAATAGAGTCGTGCCGTACGCTACAGGATTCCTAACATCCATCATATTCTTTGATCCGGAGAAAATCTTGAGATACAACTCCTGCACAGCATCCTCTGCATCTTCTTGAGAATCAAGAATATAGTACGCAATCCTGTAGAACCTGCCAGACAACGTCAGCCATATTTCCTTCAGATCATTCATTTGACATCTTAATAATATCAGCTATCCTATCAGCGCTTATGCTGCCAAGAACACATATGAGCGTGCAGCCTGACGGTATATAGATCATGATGTCATCCATTGACTCGCCGCCATTCACCGATGTTCCGTAGATATTTACTTCATCTTCTCCATCCTTCACCTCGATGATCTTCTCCGTATTGCCAAAAAGCCCGTTGAGTTTTGCCGCAAATGCCGCCCTCGCAGTTTGCGAGGCATCTTCATAGTTCACTACAACAAACTTATTGACACCTTTTATCATGTCCAGGACTGCCTTTTCCTCGGGATCATCAGCCTCAGCGCTCAAAACCATACGGACAAGTCCTAATCCCATCTTCCCGACAGAAATAGTCTCAAACCCCGGTTTACCTCTATGATCCTTGACGACTTGCAGGACTGCATCCGTAGCAAGATTTCTTTTCTCTCCGGCAGAAGCACCAACAACAGCGGCAGCGACAAGCAGCACCATCAATATTATTCTTTTCATCTGTTTACGTTTTAAGATTTCACTTCACATTTCGAGCGCTCACTGATATAGACGGACATCTGGAGATTTTGTTAAAGAAATTTTCACAGAAAAGGGACAGACGATGTGTTTGAGGCGACATGCCACCCCCGGCTTGGGGGTGCCTCCAACGGAGGCGGGGGTCGCCGAAACACATCGTCTGTCCCTTTCTGCTGTATAACGCCTTTACTCTTTGCGCTCTGCTGTAGAGTTAAGGAAAAGCTCATCCATCTGCTCCTGATCGATGTATGATGGAGAATCGATCATCACGTCGCGACCCTGGTTGTTCTTAGGGAATGCGATGTAGTCGCGGATTGTCTCCTGACCACCGAAGAGCGAACATACGCGGTCAAATCCGAATGCGAGACCACCATGAGGAGGAGCACCGAACTTGAATGCATTGATGATGAAGCCGAACTTATACTCTGCATCTTCCTTGCTGATTCCGAGAACCTCGAACATACGCTCCTGCATTGCTGCCTCATGGATACGGATAGAACCACCACCGAGCTCGGTTCCGTTGAGGACGAAGTCATATGCATTTGCACAAACCTTCTCAAGATCTTCCTTCTTGTTGCTGTAGAAGAGCTCAAGGTGCTCTGGCTTAGGAGCTGTGAACGGATGGTGCATAGCGTAGAAACGCTGAGTCTCATCATCCCACTCAACGAGAGGGAAATCAACCACCCAAAGCGGAGCGAAGTTGAACGGATCACGGAGACCGAGACGGTTACCCATCTCAATACGGAGTACTCCGAGCATATTCTGAGTCTTTCTCTTTGCACCGCAGAGAACGAGGAGCATATCTCCCTTCTTAGCACCGAGACGGTCAGCAACAGCCTGAAGCTGCTCTGTAGTATAGAACTTATCTACTGAAGACTTGATGCTTCCGTCCTCGTTGATCTTGATGTAAACGAGTCCCTTTGCACCTACCTGAGGTCTCTTCACCCACTCAGTGAGCTCATCGATCTGCTTGCGAGTGTAGTTTGCAGTACCCTCAACATTGATTGCACCGATGTACTCAACGCCATCAAACACAGAGAAACCACAACCCTGAACAAGGTCAGTGATCTCATGAATCTTCATATCGAAACGGATATCCGGCTTGTCTGAGCCATAGAAATCCATTGCATCATACCAGCTCATACGAGGAATGCGCTCAGCGATCTCAACATTGAGAACGTTCTTGAAGAGAGTTCTCATCATTCCCTCGAATGTATTGAGAACATCCTCCTGCTCTACGAATGACATCTCACAGTCGATCTGGGTGAACTCCGGCTGACGGTCAGCGCGGAGGTCCTCATCACGGAAGCAGCGTACGATCTGGAAATAACGGTCGTAACCTGCAACCATAAGAAGCTGCTTGAAGGTCTGAGGTGACTGTGGAAGTGCATAGAACTGACCTGGGTTCATACGTGAAGGAACGACGAAGTCACGTGCTCCCTCTGGTGTAGATTTGATGAGGTACGGAGTCTCTATCTCAAGGAAGTTCTGAGCATCAAGGTAGTTGCGCACCTCATGAGCGATCCGGTGACGGATCTTGAGAGCCTTCTGAAGAGGATTTCTACGAAGGTCAAGATAACGGTACTTTGCTCTGAGCTCCTCACCGCCGTCGCTATCGTCCTCGATAGTGAACGGAGGAGTGTTTGCCTTGTTGAGGACCTTGATTTCAGCGAGGCTGATCTCAATGTCTCCGGTAGGCATCTTAGGGTTCTTGCTCTGGCGCTCGATCACCTGACCGGTAACCTGAAGTACCCACTCGCGACCAAGGCTGGCAGCTGTCTCGAGAAGAGCAGCGTCAGCGTGAGCGTCAACTACGAGCTGAGTGATGCCATAGCGGTCACGGAGGTCAACGAATGTCATACCTCCAAGCTTTCTGCTTTTCTGCACCCAACCGGCCAATGTTACTGTCTGGCCAACATTTTCAATGCGGAGCTCTCCGCAGGTGTGTGTTCTGTACATATATGTTTTGTTTTATATTTCCGATTAAAATCTGACAAAAGTACAAAATAAATATGTCCTGCACAAGTCAGAAAATTGAGGAAATGATTCCGTCAGAGATGAAGAAGCGGTTTTCAGGAATACGGATACGGGCATCAGGGGTTCTTATGAGATTTCCTTCAGCAAGAGCTACCTCCACTGCCGATGCCTCACTGTTTGCCATAAGATAGTCTTCCGATATGCCTTCCGCGGTTCGCAGAGCCAGCATAACCTTCTCAAGCGCAATCTGCTCTTCATCCAGAATCTCTCCGCCCTGAATAAGGCTCAGGTCTCCTGAAGACATTGAATCGAAATAACGGGCAATATCAGGTTCATTCCATTTCCTCTCGCAGACGCCATCAGCAATATAGCTGTGAGCCCCGGGACCCAAGCCCACATACGGAACATGTCTCCAATAAGCCGAATTGTGCACCGCCTCATATCCCGGGAGGGCGAAATTAGATATTTCGTAATGATGGTAGCCCGATGTTTTCAGCACCTCACAAAGCCTTGTATACTGGGCGGCACAAAGCTCTTCCGACGCCTCTTTCCACGCACCTCTTTCCACTAAAGATGCAAGCGCACTTCCCGGCTCCACAGAAAGCTGATAGGAGGAAATATGCTTAGGAAGCTTGCCCTTTGATGATATTGAGAGGGCTTTTTGAAGTGTCACATCCCAAAGTTCGGAGGAAAGTTGCGGAAGTCCGAAGATCAGGTCTATGCTTATGTTTTCAACGCCTGCATCTTCAAGGATATGGTATGCCTTTATGGCATTGGCCGCATTATGGCGTCGGTTCATCCACTTGAGGATGTTGTCATCAAACGACTGCACGCCCATACTGACGCGGTTCACGCCAAGCTTGAGCAACCCCTCGACATATTCAGGCCCCTTTTCGACAATATCCTCCGGATTGACCTCCACAGTGAATTCGCGGAATGACCCGGGCACACCGGCCTGTGATAAAGCCTTGACCACATCCCCTAATACAGACAGGGGCAGCACCGATGGGGTGCCGCCTCCTATGTATAATGTGTTTACAGAATTCTGTGATGCATTCTGGATTTCAGGCTTACGAAGGTTTATTTCTTCTGAGAGCACCTCCGCATAGCGGAGCATCCTTTCATCATCCTTTCGGCCACGACATCCTGAAGCTATTTCCGAATAGAAGTCGCAGTAGGTACAGAAGCTTCTGCAGAACGGAATGTGTACGTAAATCATCCTTATCTGAGCATCAGTTCAGCCGAACCAACTCTTCCCTGGGAGGTGTAAGCCTCAACAGTGTAGATACCCTTCACAAATTCAGGAATCTCGTTGAGATAGATGCCGAGCTCCACATCCTTGCCCTGATAGTCAACCTCACGCGAAGCTGAGCAGATCATAGGCTCGCCATTGACCTCGAATGTTCTCTGTGTGCTGTTCACAAGAAGAATTCCATCCGGACTCTTCACTCTGATGTAGACTCTTACCGGACCCGCAGGAGCAAGATCGTTCTCGCTGAGCACAAGCGAAGCAAGCATATAGGTCACACGGCTGCTTCTGTCGGTAACCTTGTCTGAAGAGTTGTAAGCTTCAAGCTTAAGTCCACGAGCCTTGATGACAGCTCCGGCTGCAACCTGACCGGAAAGTTCCTGTACTTCCTTGCTGAGTTTCTCCGAATGCTTCCTGCTCTCGGCTGCCTCACGACGTGCCGCTGCTGCATCTGCAGTAAGCTTCTTGTTCAAAGTGTTAAGAGAGTCAATCTGAACAATGTAGGTTTTCATTATGCTTCTGAGGGTTCCGAGCTCTCTCTCGTACTTTCTCATCATGCTTCTGTTAGTAGCCTCTGTCTTCTTGATTCTCTCAATCAGCTGAGACACCTCCTCGCGTGAGGAATCAAGCTGTGAGTTGATGGTATCATAATCAGAAGAAAGGGTTGCATAATCATTCTGAAGCTCAATCATCTCTCTGGTAAGGTTCTCCTTATCGATAGTGAGCTCATTGACTAAAGAAGTCTTCTGGTACCAGATGTATGCGAGGGTTCCGGCAAGCACAACAGCAACTGCAATCAGTGCATACATCACGTTTTTCAAGTTCTTCTCTTCCATAAGATTTATTGTTTTGATTAATTGACGCAAAGATAAGAAAATATAAGATTTTCACTATATTCGCGGTATGAAATACACAATTCGAGCCATAAAATACTTCTTCTACTTCGCATTCTTTGCGACAGCCATCATTCTTGCCCTTGTGTTCATCGGCATCGTAGAGGCAGACATCAACGCAATCTTCGAGCATGGTTACGACGACCTCTGGAAGATAGCCCTTTTCTTTGGTGCAGTAGCAGCAGTATATCCTAATGTTGCCTTCATCAACAGACAGGTAACCGTTGATGGTGAAAGAAACACCGTAAAGGAGGACATCAAGAGATTTTTAGAAGATCGCCATTACGACCTTGAAAGTGAGGATGCGGAAGGCATGACCTTCAGAATCCACGGTCTAGCCGGAAAGCTCTCAAAGATGTACGAAGACCGCATCACCATCAGATGGAATGCTGACGGATTCATGATGGAGGGTCTCAGAAAGGACATCCTGCGACTTGCCGCAGGACTTGAGACTAGTTTTCTGAATTAAGCATCTTTGCAGCCTCGTCAAGAGCTGCGTAGAAATCTTCACCGAAATAACGTTCGATTGGTTCGCGCAGGAATTGATACACGCGGATCTTCTCTTTCTTACCCTTAGCAAAGGCATCCTTGCATATATGCCAGCGATGAAGATTAAGGGCGCGTGTTCCGTTGCTCAATTGAGTGATACGGATAGGATAGAGCCAGCATGATATAGGCTTACGGAAATCGCCTTTTCCCTGGAACCAGCATCTCTCCATAGAACAGAAACAGTTGCCGGCCTCGTCAAAAAGGGTGTAAACGCACTCTTCACTTCCAGGAACGAGAGGGGTCACCATATCTCCGTCCATATCTATTTCATAGTATCCTTTCTCACAAACGACCTTTCTTCCTTCATCGGACATTATAGGAGAAAAGATATGATAGTTTTTCTCAATGGCTTCTGCCTCGCACTCTTCAAGTGGAGCACCACTGTCGCCGATAACGCAGCAGCAACCCTTGCATTTCTCATAATCACAGGCAAAATACTCGGTCAGCACCTCCTCTGATATAAGGCAGTCGTCAATCTGAATTATTGTTCCGTGTCTCATTATTTTCTTATTATATATTCCACTTTGCTTGCATTGTTGAGGGAGGTAAGAATCTGTTTTACCTTTTCTGTGGTCACGGCATCGATTCTTGCCTTATAGTCCGTAGAGAAATCCTTGCCCTCCATATGGCGCATTGCAATGGCATTGAGCCAATACTGAGGAGACTTCATACGGTATGTAATATCATTCTTCAACCACTCCTTATATGCCTTCACCACGCCGTCAGTCACCTCTGTCTTTTCAAGGCTGCGCAGTGCCACACGAAGAATGCTCAGAGCTTCAAGGGCTCCACTGTGCTCTACTCCGGTCGCAAAGCCATCCTCAGAAGCCTCCTTGAGGGTAATCATGACATTGAATCTTTCCTGAGGATATATCGCAGTGTTTGAGGAAACATCAATGGTCATACCTGTTGATTCAATGGCAGCAGAAAGACTCTTCTTCAATACCTTGGCAGCAATCTCCGATGCCATCTTGTTCTCCGTACTCAAAGCAAGAGGAACGGACAGAGTGATGTACACAGTGTTCTCTTTCCCATCCACGGTGTATGTCGAAGATCCGGAAACTGGCTGGTATCCTACTGTCGGACGATAGAATACTGACTTTTTTGTTCTGAAGAAGCCAACCTGTGCGAGCAACTCCTTTTTGAGGACAGACTCGTCTATGTCACCCACCAGCACAAGCACACCGTCGTTCATTGCAGAGAAACGGTCTTCATAAAAACGGTCAGCCTTATCAGCAAGGCTATCGCTCAGCTTGCCGCGGGATTTTATCTGCGAATAGTTATAGTCAGGACACATCAGACTATCCATTACAGCCTTGCGCTCCTCCCTTGTTCCTACTGCCGACTGCAGACGGAGCTGCTCATTCTTCATATATTCGGCATATGCCTGTCTGTCCGGTTGTCTCTCATTGGCAACAGCCACCAAGGATCTGAGCAGGAGTCTCAAGTTATCCTTATGAGCCACGCCCTTTATGAAGGATGAGGCCAAGCCCACACGAACACTCATATCAATGTTGTTGAGCTCAAGAAAATGCCTGAAATCGGATCCCTTCATTCCTGCAATCTCGTACAATCCGAGCAGATCACCGACAAAAGCACCCTCTCCCTTCTGGAGATCAGCGATACTGCCGAAGCCGCCACCCAGACACATCGACCAGTAAAGCTGTCCCGATGTATCCATTTTCTTGTAGACAACTTTGAATCCGTTTGAGAATGTCCACACCTGGCCACCTGAAGTATAATCTTTCTTTACCGGCTTGAGACCGACCTTTACCGGCGAAAGGACGGCAGAAAGAGTGTCGGAGCGAACAATTGAGGCCGTTGCCTCCTGTCCCTTACCTTTCTCCCACGCAGTCTCAAACAGGTGCTGCAGTTCAGAAACCGTACAGTCTTTAGAAGTAGTGAAGACCATTGTCAGATTCGACCTCGGATCAATGAGTGCATCAGCCACATCCTTGAAAAGCTGCTGCTGTTTCTCCATCTCCATCGAATACGACGTATATGCCTTCATCACAGACTGTTTGTCTACGACAGGTATGCCGAAAAGGAATGCGTTCGAACAAAGGTCTATAAAATCCGAGTTATTCCTGACAGGCTTTGATATCTGTGCCCCAAGTTTATTGACATATCTCTTTCGGGAAATTTCCAGCTCCTCTTTTCCCGCACCGGAAGATTCCAGTGCAGACATTGTCTGCGCAATGACTTCCACCGCAGCATTCATGTGTTCCGCAGCCACAACAACCTTGAGCATGAACCTCTCATCTCCCTGAACATCCGAGCTTGAGGTGTGCCTGTGCGTAACCGAGGCATAAGGCAGTTCCATCTGGCGGAATGCAGACTTGATGCGTGCGACAGCAATCTCGCCAAGCTGAGCCATATACATCTTCTGGATGTAAGGCTGTAGTGTACCGACATATTTATTTGGAACTCTCGGCGCTGTCCACATCACCCTCACTTCAGACAAGGCAGAAGAGGTCTTGCGAATCTCACAGGACGGTTTATCCTTTCCTACCCAGGCATATTCAGCCCTTGGCTGAGAGGAAGAAGCCGGCGTGAGATAGGATAGGATCGAGAGTTTTGAAATCACTGATTTTGAATCTACGTCACCCGAGATGATTATGGCATTGTCGGATGTTGAATACCATTTGCTTTCATTCTGACTCTTTGCCAGTTTGTCAGCCATTCCGACCATAACTACGAGTGCAGAATCCAGCAATGATGCTTTCTGGGACAACAGGACATCGGAAAAACGGTAGATTGTACTGTTGTCATCCACCCTGACGAATCCATCCGGTCCCGGATTGACTCCGTTTGAAGAAAAGAATTTCTGAGGAGAGATTCCGTATCCTATCATCGGAACGTCAGCAAGCACGTCTTTTGCCACCTCAACTGCCTGAATGTCAGAAGAAGTCATTCTTCCGGTCCTCTGCACGAGGGCAAAGTCCGCCATGCCTTTAGATGTCGGATTAGAGACTATATAAAATGACATACCGTTCGGTAGAACACCTTTTGCAACAGACGGATCCAGCGGTAGCTTAGGAAGGTCCGCCGCATTTGAAAGCGCTGCTATGAACAGGAACATCAAGGATATGACTATGTTCTTACTCCTCATTTTCTTCATTATTCTGCATAAACAATGCAAAATTAAAACAAAATTTGCTACTTTTGCAGAAATGTGGCTTTTAGAAAATAACGTTTAATAAAATACAACAATGATGAAAAAGATTTTCCTTGCGTTGACCGCAGTCGTGATGACCGCAATTTCAGTATCGGCTCAGGATCTTGCAACAGCAACTGAGACCTTCAACAATGGAGCTATGGAACTTCAGATGGGTAACATGGAGGCTGCTCTTACTAACTTCCAGTCTGCTCTTGAGATGGCAGAGGCTCTTGGTGAGCAGGGTGCAGAGATCGCTGCAAACTGTAAGGGTGCTATCCCACAGGTGATGTTCTCTGTTGCAAAGGGTTACATCAAGGATGAGAATTACGAAGGAGCTCTCTCACAGCTCGAGGCTACAATCGCTGCAGCAAAGAAATATGAGAATGCAGAGGTAGCTGCTGAGGCTGCAGAGTTCATCCCTCAGGTTTATATGCAGCAGGGCAACACCGCTCTCAAGGCTAAGGATATGGCTACAGCCGTTGCTGCTTACACTAAGGTTATCGAGCTCGAGCCGGCAAATGGCAATGCAATGCTCAGACTTGGTCAGGTTTACACTGCTACAGGTAAGGTTGACGAGGCTGTCGCTGCTTTCGAGCAGGCTGCTGCAAACGGTCAAGAGAAGACTGCAAAGAAGCAGCTTTCTACCCTCTTCCTCAAGAAGTCTCAGGCTGCAGTAAAGGCTAAGAAGTTCCAGGAGGCTGTTGACTTCGCTGCTAGGTCTAACTCTTATCTTGAGAGTGCAAACGCTTACAGAATGGCTGCAACCGCATACCAGCAGCTCAACAAACCAGCTGACTGCATCGCAAGCTATGAGAAATATCTCGAGCTTAATCCAAACGCAAAGGATGCAACTGGCGTGAAGTATACTATCGCAGCTCTCGCTCAGACAGCAGGTGACAAGGCTAAGGCTAAGCAGTACTACGAGCAGATCCTTACTGACCCTCAGTATGGCGCAACTGCAAAGCAGATGCTTGAGCAGCTCAAATAATGAATCAGCTTGAACTGCTTGCTCCGGCAAGAGATTTACAGATCGGCATCGCAGCAATTGACTGTGGTGCCGATGCTGTGTATATAGCCGGACCGCGGTTCGGAGCACGTCAGGCGGCAGGAAACGGAATAGAAGACATCAAGGCTCTATGCGACTATGCGCACAAGTTCGGAGCCAGAATCTTCGTAACCCTCAACACAATCCTGTACGATGACGAACTTGAGGATGCCTGGGAGCAGATGGTCGAAGTCCAGGAGGCCGGGGCAGATGCCCTGATCGTTCAGGATATGGCGATCGCAGTAATGGCTCACGAGAGAGGATATAAAATCCCTCTTCATGCATCCACACAGTGCGCAATCAGGACTCCCGAACAGGCGTCCTTCCTTGAAAAAGTCGGATTTACCAGACTTGTACTGGAAAGAGAGCTCTCATTGGAGCAGATTCGAGCAATCCGTGCTGCAGTCAATTGCGAATTGGAATTCTTTGTCCATGGCGCACTCTGCGTATGCTACAGCGGACAATGTTATCTCTCAGAACACATAGCAGGACGAAGTGCCAATAGAGGAGCCTGCATACAGGCCTGCAGATCTAAGTATGACCTTGTGGACGGAGCCGGTAAGGTTCTGGTCAGAGACAAGGCATTGCTTTCCCTCAAAGACTACAATCTGCGAAATCGTATGGAAGAGCTTGCAGATGCCGGAATATGTTCATTCAAAATAGAGGGTAGACTCAAGAACGCATCCTACGTCAGAAACGTAGTACGAGACTATTCTATGGCTCTGGACGAGATCGTTTCACGCAGACCATTTGTAAGAGGATCATTCGGCAGCGTGAACGGAGGATTTACACCAAATACAGACAAGACATTCAACAGAGGGTATACGGAGCTCTTTATTGACGGAGTAAAGGGGAAATGGGCAGCCATGGATGCAGCCAAGTCAATGGGAGAGGAAATCGGAACTGTTACGGGGCTGAACCGAGACAAGTCCTCAGTTATTCTGAAGCTTATCGACAAAAACATGACCCTGAACAATGGAGACGGTTTCTCATTCGTAGCCTCGGATGGAAGCGTCTGCGGATTCCGTGGTGATGTCTGCACAGGCAATACAATCCGCTGCAAAAGCACACAGAGTCTGTTCATTGGGGCCCGAATCTACAGGAATATTGACACTGCCTTCGAAAAGGAAATGGACAGGAAGCCTTGCACAAGAGAGATCAAGGTGGATGTCTCTGTCCATTTCAGCAATGGGCTGGGTTGGGCTGATGCTGTGTCAGAAGATGGCAGAACTGTAGCAGTAAACATTGAAGCAGGAGACCAACTTGCACAGAATGAGGAGAGAATGCAGGCGTTGATCTGCTCTCAGATCGGTAAATCTGCCAGTCATTACAAATTCAATGTGTCGGAAATTTCAGGCGAAGATGGGCTTCCTTTCATGAGTACCTCTGCTCTGAACGGAGTAAGAAGGGCTCTTGCCGAAGAACTTGACAAGCTTCCTTGCATAAAAAGAGACATCCTTCACAGAACATCAGGCAGAGAATCATACGAGAACAACATACGAGTGAAAGATGCCTCCTACAGATTCAACATTTCCAATAAACTTGCCGAAAAGCTCTATCGCACAGCTGGAATTGAATCTTTTGAAAGAGCATACGAACTGGAGCACCAGAAGGGTGCCGAACTGATGAGGACAAAATACTGTATCCGCCACGAGCTGGGAATGTGTCAAAAAGCTGCCTCACCGTTGTATCTTCTTAACAACGGACAGCGCTTCGCCCTCATCTTTGACTGCCGCAACTGCGAGATGATCGTCAAACTCGCCTAATCATATTCCACAACCTCAAAAGTAAGGTCCACGTCTCCGAAGTGGGCTTTCTGAGCACTGTTCTTTTCAAGCCAGGCGGATGCAAGCTGACCGCGCCAGACCACATCGTCCCTCGAATTGAACGGTATACTTATCTCCACTCCATAGCTTTTGGAGGCAACCCTCACCAATGCCTTGCAATCCCAGGTAGTCACGGTGCCTCCGTCATCTTCTGTAATCATGAAAGCACAATGGGTCATCTGGTCTGACCAATCCGAGACAAGCACGGCATTGAACGGCAGGGGCTTACCCTTCTGATTGCGCCTGACAACAATCATAAAGTCTGTCACAGACGGAGTATAGAGCCTGAGCTCCGCCTCTGTTGATGCCGTAAAATCCTCCACAGAACCCACTTTGACGAAGAACTCGGAAGCACCGGCAAACCAGGAGTCATAATTCCGGTTCATCGTAAAGTCTTTCAATATGAGTGTCTTGAAGGTATTCTGTGTCCCAGAACGGGTCCTGATACTACGTTCCGGATTGACAATGATGTTTCCGCCTCCTTCGCCCCATTCCGGATCTTCCCTTCTCAGCATCTCCAATGAGGTGTATTCCGCGTCTGAGTTTCTGTTCACCACCCAAACCGGATATTCCTCGGCAATCTCCTCATCCACTACGACCTCCTCCACGTCGCGGAAACCATCACCAGTGTCAATCAATCTGTAGCCTATATTAACATCGGACCCATCTTCCGGGTCGAAAGTTATTATCGGCAGCTTATCAGCTGCATGATTATCAGAAAAAGGCCAGTATATCTGAATGTCTGAATCTTGCAGTGCACAAAGAAACCCATCAATGCCCAATCTATCCACGGTCATCGACACAGAAGACTTTGTGGTTTTAATATTCCTGATATGCTCTTCTATCAATGCACTAAGCGGCACATCATAGCCCTTTGTTGCTTTAGTCATCTTATCTCCGACACCTGCACCGGGAGCAGAGAAAAGATTCTTCATCGTATATTCTTCATCATAACCGTTTTCTAAAGAAGCTGTGACGGCATCATAGACTTCCCGCACCTGATCATGCGTAATAGGAATTTCCGAAAGCAGAAAACAGATCTCGGATAGGGGCAAGTAGGCTTGATGCTTATTCATGATGTGACTATCCTCATTATTATCAACTATTTCACAAGAAGGAAAGCCTATGATCACCGACATCAGCACAATTATGAAAAACGTATGTTTCATTGCGTGTTCAATTATGTTGCTGCAAAATTCCCGACAATTACCCGTTTACCGAAAAAGAATGAGGATAAATTTAAAAATCGGGCTCTGAAGAACTCCAAAACCCGATTTACATATGATTTTTTGTTTGATTTTACAGCATTTCAGCCTACCGGATAGCACCCAACTATCTGCTAATCAAAAGGTTGAGTGTCATTATCCGTTTCAATGCGAGAAAAAGACAAAACGATTGCGATCGGAAAGGTCCTTCAACACTGCTGTCTTAGCGAACCCTGCTTTTATAAAAACCTGTTCTGTCTCTGCCCCTAAGGCTTCATTAATTTCAACGATTCCGAATCCTTGCGAAGACAAGGTCCTAGCGGCTATCTGTGCAATAGCTTCATAGAACTTAAGAGGATCGTCGTCCGGAACAAAGAGAGCCAGATGAGGCTCGTGATCCAGAACATTTCCTCTCATAAGAGACTTCTCAGAATCCTTGACATAAGGAGGATTGCTGAGCATGATATCGAAGGTTCCTGACAAGGAGCCCGGATTCAGAACATCTGACTTAATGAAACGGGGTGCCTTCGCTCCAGTATTACTTACCTCCTCTTCAAAATCCTGAGAAGTGGCAGTTTCAAGAGCCCCATCTGAAATGTCAACAGCAAGGACCTCTGCTCCGGGACATTCCAGAGCCATTGTCCAAGCTATACATCCGCTACCGGTACAGAGATCAACAATCTTCAGGTCGCTGTTTTTTCTATTGCCAAATGATGATGCTATTCTTTGAAGGGTCTCACGACACAAGAGTTCGGTCTCCGGTCTTGGAATAAGGACAGATGGATTGACCTTGAAAGTGCGTCCGTAGAAATCTGCCTGCCCCATTATATATTGGAGGGGCTCAAAGGCAGCCATACGCCCGAAGTCTATTATTGACTTTTCTGCGTCTTTCTCACAGACTTCATAATCAGGCTCTATGATGTGTGTATGTCGCTGAGTTCCCAGAGCCCGGGCAAGATAGGCGAAGACCATCTCGCGTGCCTCCCTTTCAGGATATGCAGCAGAGATGGTCGCTACTCCTTTCTTTATCAGATCTCTAAGAAACATCCTTTACTGTTCGATGATTGAAGTAAGGAAGTTGGTCATATCCATTCCTGCAGCCCTTACCATCTGAGGTACTAGGGATGCAGCAGTCATTCCTGGGATTGTGTTGACCTCAAGGAAATAAAGTCCGTCCTCAGCACATATATAATCTACGCGAACGATTCCGGCGCAGCCAAGATGTGCATAAATCTTCTTGGACACATCCTGAATTTCATCTCTCAACGCATCAGGAATCTGAGCCGGGCAGATCTCACGGCTATGGCCGTTATATTTTGCCTCATAGTCAAAGAACTCATTGTCAGAGATAATCTCAATTACAGGAAGAGCTATATATTCCTTACCATTATAATATACTGCACATGTCAGCTCGCGTCCCACAATTGCAGCCTCAGCCATAATCATATTGCCCTCACTGAATGCATATTCTACAGCCTTATCAAAGTCTGCAGCGGTCTTGACCTTGGTTACACCGAAGCTGCTGCCGCCATCTGTAGGCTTCACGAACATTGGGAGTCCAAGCTTCTCTACTGCTTTCTGAGCCAGACCTTCCATAGACTCTCCCTTTCTGATGAAGATGTCTTCTGCGCACTTTACGTAATCCACATCCTTCAGGTAGCTCTTGCAAGAGAACTTGTCAAAGGTGATTGCTGACACAAAAGCATTGCAACCGCTATGAGGAATGCCGAGCATCTCGAGATAGCCCTGCATAAGACCGTTCTCTCCCGGAGTTCCGTGCTGCATGATATACGCATAATCAAACTTCACCTTCTGTCCTTCGATGACAGCCGAAAAGTCTGTCTTGTTGATCTGAGGCCTTTCGTCCTTTGGAAACACGACTCTCATCGAGTTACGCTTTCTGTAAGCAGCAACACTCCACTGTCCGAAACGTGCAAAGATCTCATAGACATCGTAAAGGTGACCATCCACTCGTGATGATGTGAACTCACCACTGCGTACCGACACTTCCCACTCAGAAGAGTCGCTACCGTAAATCACTGCAATTGATGTGTACTTCATATTTCTGCTTTATACCTTCATTGAAGGTTTGTTAACTATTTTGTTTGATGAATGTTGTACATATATGAAATATGCACTACGTTACCTCTCCCCTAAATCCCCTCTCTCGAAGAGGGGACTTACCCTTATTAATTCCTTTTCCTTTATTCTCCGAAAAGGTAATTATGCTGCTCTGGGGTGAGAGTGTCGATTTCACAGCCCCAGTATGCAAGCTTACGTGCCGCAACCTCGCGGTCGATTTCAAGCGGTACATCGTTTACCATAGAGCCTGGCTCACGGCTTACCTTGTCACGGTTCTCCACGAGATATTTTGCACTCAGAGCCTGGATTGCAAATGACATATCCATGATTTCCGCAGGATGTCCGTCACCAGCAGCAAGGTTTACGAGTCGTCCCTCGGCAATGATGTAGATCCTCTTACCGTTCTCCAGCTTGTATTCCATGATATTGTTTCGAGCCTGCTTAGCTTCAATTGCCATCTTCTTGAGTCCGGCCACATCCACCTCACAATCGAAATGACCTGCATTACAGCAGATTGCGCCATCCTTCATATTAAGGAAATGCTCCTTGACGATAACGCCGTCACATCCTGTAACAGTCACGAATATATCTCCGATTTCAGCCGCCTGCTCCATCTTCATCACCTTGAAACCATCCATAACAGCCTCCATAGCCTTGATAGGATCGATTTCTGTCACAATCACCTCAGCGCCAAGACCCTTAGCTCTCATTGCAACACCCTTTCCGCACCATCCATAACCGGCTACAACGACATTCTTGCCGGCTACAATAAGATTTGTTGTGCGGTTGATTCCATCCCATACAGACTGACCTGTACCGTATCGGTTATCAAAAAGATGCTTGCAGTCTGCATTGTTAACGAGCATCATCGGGAAGCAGAGTTCCTTCGCCTTGTTGAGCTGAATGAGGCGCAGGATTCCTGTTGTGGTCTCTTCACATCCTCCAATCACGTTAGGGATAAGGTCTCTGTACTCGGTATGCATAAGATTTACGAGATCACCGCCATCATCGATGATGATGTTAGGACCAACCTCGAGCACCCTACGGATGTGTTCCTCGTACTCCTGTGGAGTCGCGTCATACCACGCAAAAACATTCAGACCAGCCTCAACGAGGGCTGCTGCTATATCATCCTGAGTAGAGAGGGGGTTACTTCCTGTTACATACATCTCCGCACCACCTGCTGCGAGAACCTCACAGAGATATGCTGTCTTTGCCTCAAGATGTACAGAGAGGGCTACCTTCAAGCCTTTGAAAGGCAGATTCTGCCTGAATTCCTCTTCAAGTCCGTTAAGAAGAGGCATATGGTGTCTTACCCAGTCGATTTTCAGTCTGCCGTCCTGCCAGAGCTGAGGATTTCTGATTTCACTTGCCATTATATTTACCAATTGTCGTTAAGTGTCGCAAATATAGTTATTTTTAGTATTTTTGTTTGAATTTAAAACACTTGATATGGGACTTCTAGATGGAAAGGTGGCACTTATTACAGGTGCAGCAAGGGGAATTGGCAAGGCTGTCGCATTGAAATTTGCTTCTGAAGGAGCTGATATTGCATTTACCTATCTTGCAACAAATGACGTTGCAGAACAGACTGCTGCTGAAATTGAGGCCTATGGAGTAAAGGTCAAGGCATACACATCGGATGCATCGGATTTTGAGGCAGCTCACTCTGTCGTTTCAGAAATACTTGCTGATTTCGGAAGAATTGATGTGCTTGTCAACAATGCAGGCATCACCAAGGACGGCCTGATGATGAGAATGACTGAGGATCAGTGGGATGCTGTTCTAAACGTAAATCTGAAATCCGCGTTTAATTTCATACATGCATGTACCCCTATCATGGCCAAGCAGAGGGGTGGCAGCATCATCAATATGGCATCGGTGGTAGGCGTGTCAGGAAATGCCGGACAGTGCAACTATTCAGCATCCAAGGCGGGTCTTATAGGTCTGGCAAAGTCAATTGCGAAAGAAATGGGACCTCGCGGCATCCGTGCAAACTGCATTGCTCCGGGATTCATCATCACAGACATGACAATGGCTCTTCCGGAGAAGGTTCGTGAAGAGTGGATAAAGACTATCCCTCTCCGTCGCGGTGGCACCCCAGAGGATGTGGCAAACGTGGCTCTCTTCCTTGCCAGCGACCTCTCCGCATACGTCAGCGGTCAGGTAATCCACTGCTGCGGAGCCATGAACTGTTAAAGGGTTCTCCTTTATGAATATGTCAAAATTATTGCTTGCCATTGCTGCCTTGTTCATAGGCTTTAGCGCTATGGGTCAGGATGTCGTCTATGTCGACGCATCGGTCTTCCCTGTCTACGGGAAGATTTCCGGAGAAACCAATGAAAGATACGAACGCCTTCCGGCAGAAGGCATGATTGGCGATGATGGGGAGGCCACTGTGGATTCTCGTCATTACACTGACCTTGGAAACATAAGATATGTGGAACACATTATGCCTGTAATCCGTAAGGCACTGCGATAAATTTCTGTTTTTTATAAAGATTCAATCTTTTTTATAATAGATTTTTCTGAATCTTAATGTCCGTCCGGCCAGATCTGAGTAATTTGGCCGGATGGACATTAATCATTCATATGGCTTTGCTGATGCCCTTCTTGATTTCCTGCTGCCACGGCGATGTGTTGTCTGTGATGAAGTCCTGGAGGCCGAGGAGGAATTCCTTTGCGAAAAATGTTGGAGCGACCTGCCTCATACATATTATTGGATGCTGCGCAACAATCCCATGGCAGACCGCCTTAACGCCTTTATTCAGGATTGGCTGGAGGCAGAGTGGAGCGCTTCTACAGGAACGGAGCATGACAACAGTGATGACCGAGATATGGCGGATGTCAGAAATGATGGCCATGAGGCCAATGTCAGCCGAACAGAGAGATACGCCTACGCAGCAGCATTGTTTTTCTATCGCACAGAATCAGACTACAGTAAGATCACCCGATGTATAAAATATCAGGGACGTCTTGAAGTCGGGAGACATTTCGGCAGACTCCTTGGGGATAAACTTGCAGAAAGCAGGCTGTTCGCAGATGTAGATGCAGTCATACCTGTTCCACTACATTGGCTACGCAGATGGAAACGAGGCTACAATCAGGCAGAGGTCATAGCCTCCGGTGTGGCCCGCAGGCTCGGCGTTCCAATGAAGAACGACATCCTCAGGCGCTGCCGCCATACCAGGACTCAGACCAGACTCAACATTGCAGAGAAACGGAAGAATGTCACCGGTGCATTCGATGTGTCTGATAAAGCGCGTTCTAATGAAGAATTAAAGCATCTGCTGATTGTTGACGATGTATTCACTACAGGTTCTACTTTGATGGCCTGCTTTGTGGCTCTGCGGGAGGTCTTTCCGCCGAGCGTTAGGATAAGCGTGGCTACTCTGGGGTTTGCGGGAGAGGTATGATATATGCTACTGCGGCTCTGAAAACTTGATGATTACTTAATTATAAACAAAGTACATTATGAACTATTTGTTGATTCTTCTTGCTGTTTCGATGCTGGTTTCAGGACTCGGATGGATTTATTTCATCTATTTTTTCAGCATCGGCTATGGATTTGGCGTTTCTGCCTTAGCGGTGACCATCGCTATCCTTTTCAAGGATGTGATGACTTTGCCTACAGCTCTTTTATGTGCCGTGATGTTCATTTTCGGTTGCCGACTCGGACTATATCTGCTTACTCGTGAAAAGAGGTCTCCTGAGTATAAGAAGATCCTGTACGGTCCGGACGCAGCCAGGAAGAAACCGCTGTTCGTGGTTATTACTGTGTGGATCTTCTGTGCATTGCTTTATGTAGGTCAGGTCAGTCCTGTTGCATTTTTCTTGCAAACAAAGCATCTGGTGCTCCTGTAAATGAGGTCTTCGTATGGATAGGGGTCTGTCTGATGACTGCCGGAGTCGTCCTTGAAAGCGTTGCAGATGCACAGAAAAAGGCGGCGAAGAAAATAAATAAGTACAGATTCGTAGATACAGGAGTGTATAAGCTGGTGCGTTGTCCGAATTATCTTGGCGAACTTATCATATGGACAGGATCCTTTATCGTATGTTTCGGAGCATGCTGTACCGTTTGGCAGTGGATTATTGCCTGCATCGGATACATCGGAATCGTATATGTGATGTTCAGCGGAGCACGTAGACTTGAAATCCGTCAGAACGGAGCCTATGGAAGTGACCCTGAGTATCAGGCATATACAAAGAAAACACCTATCCTTCTTCCGTGCGTTCCTATCTACAGCGTAGAGAAGTACAGGTGGCTGCAGGCATAAGTCATCGGTATATCCCTTACTCGATCTTGCCGTTGCTGAACTTCATGCGATGGGCTATTCTTCCGTCATCCTCAAGGATCCATGATTCAAAACACCTCTGTCCTTCCTCAACTACAATGATGCGGGCACCGGGACGGAGGTTGTTATATGTGGAGTCATCTCCAGAGAAACGGCCGTAACCAAGTGCGATACCTTTTTCTGCAACAACATAGTCATTGTCGTGATCGTGTCCGACGAAAGTACCCATCACGCTTCCTGATTCGACCATTGCCGCAAACATTCCCGTATTGAGTGCACCCGGACACTCATCTTCCGCTCTTTTTCCCTTACGGGAGTTTTTCGGATTGTTCCATGCCTGTGCATATTCCTGAAGGCATATGTGGAAGAACGCAAGCGAAGGGACAGATATGTCTCCATTGGCTTCTGTCCTGGCCGTGCAGGAATTCCTGAGCCACTCTATCTGATCCGTGGTGAACCAGCCATATCCACGCACCGTCTCTATTGTGGAATAGTCACGAGAGTCCATGCAATACAAAAGGAGAGCAGGTCGGTCACTTTTTGAGGACAGAACTTCTATTTCCATATCCGCCAGTTCCTTGGCCTTATTCAATCTGTTCAAAGAATACGGAGCTGCTGCTATCGGCCTCGACATCTCTTGACGAGTAAGTTTTCTCTCTGGATCATGATTGCCATATACGATACAGAACGGCGTCTTGAATGAAGCAAGAGAATCAAGCAGCCTGCTCCATGTCTCAGGGGCATCACCTCCTGTGACAACATCTCCAGTCAGCACAATGAAATCCGGCTTTTCCAGATTAACGACACGACTGATGCGCGCAAGTGTCTTGTCCGCCTGAAGACAGCGATACTCTGAAGCACCTTCCCCTGTGCCAAGATGCGTATCGGTAAACTGGACAATCTTGAACTTCCCTTCCTCATTGAACCTGAGGACATTCTTCTGTGCAGAGAGATTGACAGAAGATATCAAAAGAGCGGCAAAAAGTACTGTAGACTTGATTTTCATAGTAACGTATCAATGTTTCAGGTCGATGTTTTCGTTCGGGATGAAATAGAATCTGTGAATATCCTGAGCGACTTTCTTATCGGCGGCGACAATCCTTGCTGCCTTTTTAAGAGCTCTCCTGAGGCGATGGTGATGATAATGCCTCTGGAACCAATTATAACGATGATCCCTTTCCGTCAAGTAACTCAAGTCACTGACTTCCACTACTCTTTTGCCGTCTTTATCGCGATATTTCTTCATTCACTCAGGATGTTTTATGCAAATTTACTTAATTTTGCAGTCTTTGCAATCCTGGCCTATGAAAAGAACCCTTCTCTTTTGCCTGACCTGTATCCTGATGTCCTTCATGACATTGGATGCCAGTGCGCAGTCAGCCCAGCAGAAGTATAGTTTCGACACAGACATACTGATGCTACGTAACAGCATCGATCCAAACTTCAGGTACCATTATGACGATTGGACCCAATATGCTCCTGCTGCTGTAATGGTCGGACTGAAGGCTTGTGGCTATAAGGGACGCAGCACATGGGGCAGGATGCTGGTATCGGATGCATTTTCAGTAGCATCAATGACCATTCTGGTAAATGGTGTAAAATACTCAATGCGCAGATTACGGCCGGACCAGACATCCCACAACTCATTCCCATCCGGTCATACTGCTACGGCATTCATGACTGCAACTATGCTCCATAAGGAGTATGAAGGACGCAGCCCCTGGTTCAGTATTGGAGGATACGCTTTAGCTACTCTCACAGGAGTTTCGAGAGTACTGAACAACAGACACTGGATGACTGACGTATTTGCGGGAGCAGCAATCGGCATCGGGTCCGTACATCTGGGATATTTCATAAGCGACAAAATTTTCAAAGACAGACAGCTGAATCCGGCCTATGAAGTTCCTGAATTTCATTACGACCCTTCTGTCAGACATTATGTTGCAGAGATTCTGTTCGGACGTCGTTTTGTAATCGGAGCAGAGGGCAGAAAGGCAATGGGGGGGGTGATCCCGCAGAGAGGTAGTCTCGCCGGTGTTCAGATCGAAGTCCCTGTGATTCCCGGCATCGGTGTGTGTGCAAGAGGCACCGCCAGTGGAATGATCTACAATGGCGGCATCTGCTCAGATCTTTATACAGCCAGTGCTGGAGCATACTGGAACCTTCATTTCGCCAAGATACTTGAGTTTCAGGTAAAGGCAATGGCCGGTTGGGGACGAATGCATCAGGCAAACGGAGTGGACCTGTCTGGAGGAATAAACCTCAGCATCATCACCGACAATAATTTCAAGATCAAGGCATTCGGTGAGTTCGACTCAATCTCGCTTTCCAACCGCGAGCCATGGATCAACACCTTCATAGCAGGATTCTCCACCGGATTCTTCTGGTAGAATCGCGACTATGCTCTCCGATTCCGTCACCAGGAATTCTATTACGCAGGCACAAGGCATCAGACATCCACAAAAGCAACCTTTCGGCAGAAATTTAGCCAAAACCGACGAAAGTCCCTTTTTTTGACTATCTTTGTACCCTATTCGCTTTGGTGGTGGAATAGGTAGACACGCGGGACTTAAATGGGCAATAGAAATTGCCGGTACAGAGTGCCTCAAAGGAAACTTTGAGAGTAGAACTCCCCTAACAAACGGAAACCTCGCTTGCAGAAATGCGGGCTTTGGCGACGGCTCACTAAATTCAGCATTGCTGATAAATGGCGTAGAGACTATACAGGGAGGGCCTAAACGCAAAACGGAAGACATTCCGGCGCATGGTCAAGAAATAGTCCAGACTACAACGGCTTAGCATTCAGGATGAAGCCGGCTTGTGTAAAAGCAAGAGTAGCAAGAAAATCCCGTGGGCAGCAATGCCCGTACGGGTTCGATTCCCGTCCGAAGCACATCAACCCCTCTCAGGAATTTCCCGAGAGGGGTTTTTGTGTATCCCCTTAGTTTGGCTCTTCTACTGCGCATAAGTGTCTCGAGAACAACGTACGGGGACAGCGTTTACGCATCCAATGCATGCTTGTATTTCAGCTAATCTTTCGCGATAATAAAAAGGTGACACCCAACCATAAGACGACTTTGTAGCCGACCAATAAGAGGCACGCTCAGGACCATCAGCAAAACGATAACGACCGACAAGAGAACCTGTTGCCGGGTACCAGATAATAGGATCATCACCAAACATGCCTGAAAAATTCACACCTGTTTTTTTAGTATCATATGGACAGGAGAAGGAGTTGGTTTTCTTAATAGCCTTTGCCCAAACACCGTTTACCCCTCCATCTGGGACACGCCATCCAGCCGGGCATGGATCATATATCGTCTTAGGTTCAGTTGACTCTAGCCAACGCATCTCATCAAACCAGATATTAGAATAATACCAATCCAGTTTATCGTCATCCTCTTGGAGAATTAAAGTAGTCGGATGAGCTATAGTGTACTCAATCGTACCATAAACCAGATCAGAATAAACGTGAGCTGGCCAGGTTATTGTAGACTCGGCATACGTAAAATCTTCAAATTTCGTAGTTGATGATCCGAGGAATGGATCCTTTCTACCCCACTGATACATAAGACCCAATGCACCGACATCTCCAGGTGTTGCGGATGTTGCACCTATATTACGGTCCATCAGTATGCCTGCATTGTTGAAATAAACCTGTTCCTTCGGCTGATCTGTAAACCAGATATGCCATGACCAAAGAATCTCTCCCTTTGCATCCTTTGCTGCCAAGAGAGCATTACCTTCCTTGAAAGAATCTGAGGTCTTAAAGACAATGAAACCATCCTTATAGCAGAATTCACTGATAAGATCGAACTTCTCAGGAGCTACAGATGTTCCGAATGTTTCCCACATCATTGAAGCGGATGCGACATTTCCTACAGATACCTGGCTGTTACCTTTAGTCGTTCTGAACTTATACAGACCTGATTCAGATATGATATAGCAGTTTGCCGAGCCTGAGGATGACAGGTCTATGGCAGAGGCTGTGTCCAGATCGGTCTGCTTATCGTACAGAGGCAATAAGGTCTTGAAAGATAGAACTTCACCATAAACCTCCACTCCTGACCTCAACTTGACACAGTAACAATAATGATATTCTGTATCTGCTTTAAGATTCGGCAACACAATAGAAAAATTCTGATCGGGATCAATAAGCGAGACTATCCTGAGCTTTGCGCTTGCTATATCAAAAGTAGCTTCATCAGACCACAATATATAGACGTCAGTAAATGAGACATCAGATGCCGAAACATTCAGATGGCCTGTAAATTTTACAGAAAAGTCTCTGACCTCTTCAAGATGAAGATCAACAATATCTGTTTTACTAGAATCAAGCCTACCACATGAAGCCACAAAGAATGCTACACATGATACAACCCAAAAGATAACTCTTCTTTTCATACGTGTCTTATGAATTAAAGCATCGTCATTCAAATACAGGCTACGAATTTACAAACATCCTCCCGCAAATGCAAAAACAGGGCAGATTGAAAATTAGTTTATAAAAAGATCGGATATGCCTGTTAAATTCAATAAATTCGCACTAATCCATGTCCTGACACTGCATGCCGGACACAAAATCGGCTAAAACGTGTCATAATGGAGGTCAAGAGCACGTTTTGAGCACGAAATCGACTAAAACGTGTCAAAATCGGTGGCAAAAGGGCATTTTGAGCACGAAATCGGCGAAAACATGCGCGAAAGTTCGAATTATAGCATACCTTTAGATGCAGAATGCACAAGTAAATGACATTAATGCATCGCAAGCTCTGCAGGCCGGTCTGGCCGGGTATCTGACGCCCTCTCAACAACTTTGCATTTCAATAATCACATTAATTAACCACCGATGCCGGCTCATCGGACAAATGACAATTGAAATGAACGTCAGATTATCCTACCACGACAAGGAAACTGTTTGCCTGAACATATTCAACGAAATGGGTGAGGTGTATCACGGATGCACACCGGAAAACCATCCCATAATCATTAAAAACAATGAGGAATTCAAGACTGCCTGCACTCTTCTGGCAATATGCAGGCTCAGGTATCCAAAAATCATAATCCTCACATTTGAACTGATGAACAACCACCTGCACCTCGTTGCGGCAGGGAGCCAGGAAGCCATATTAATGATGTTTGCTGAATACAAAGCCCTTCTGGAAAAGTATTTTCTCTATGAAGAAGATTCAGGAATTGAACTCAATGAATTCAAGCTCAAACTTCACAAAATAACAGATCTTGAAAATCTGCGGAATGTAATAGCCTATGTCAATAGGAACGGCTCAGTAGTCGATGAAGACCACAGCCCATATTCATACCCATGGGGAGCAAATCGATTCTACTTCAATACAGAAGCGGCGGAAAGACACAATACTCCTCAAAAATTCCTCAGGATAAAAGAGTGCAGAGCACTGACCCACAGCAGAAAATATGATGGAATCGGTGCTGTTCCTCTTGTAGACGGATATGCATCACCCTTCCATTTCTGTGACATTTCTACAGGAGAAAAAATATTCAGAGATGCCAGACATTATTTCTATAAGATTTCTAAAAATATCGAAAGTTACGAAGAGATCGCACGTATGATTGGAGAGAATATATTCTACACTGACAATGACATGTTTCAAATAGCCTGCATCATTTCCCGGAAAGAACACAACTGCAGTTCCCCGTATCTGCTCTCGCGTGACGGAAAAATAAAACTGGCGAAGATTCTTCACTACGACTACAACGCAACCTTGAAACAAGTCCAGCGGATGCTTAAAATTGATGTGATGACACTCAAGTCGCTCTTTGGAGAATAAAAGTTCATATGATGTAAGAAAAGAGAGGCCGGTGGAGGAGTAAACAGGTTTTGCTATCTTTGTGATGTTCACATCACACATACGCATATGCCTGACAAGTTGAGTCCAGAACAGCGCAGACGCTGCATGTCCCGGATACGGGGAAAGGATACCAAGCCGGAGATTCTGGTTAGGAAGGGACTGTTTGCTCGTGGGTTCAGGTTCAGGCTGCAGGACAAGAGACTTCCAGGGAAGCCGGACATTGTCCTGCCTAAATATAGGGTTGCGATCCTGGTGAACGGCTGTTTCTGGCATGGTCACAAGGGATGCCGATATGCAACCCGCCCCAAAAGCAACTCAGACTTCTGGGACGCAAAAATCGCACGTAACCGGCATAGGGATGAAGTCACAGCCGCCCACCTCGAGGCTTTGGGATGGACTGTGATTACCGTGTGGGAATGCGAACTGCGAAACAAGGAGACCGCCAAAGAAAAGATTGATGACCTTGCAGAGGAAATCCGTATGGCCGGAGAAAAAAGAATAATGTCAGAGAAGCTGCGCAGATCCGAGAACGCAGAAGCGAAAAAAGAGCGGGTGAGGATGCTTGAGAGACAGAAGGAACTGGAAATGGAAATAAGACGTATTTACCCTATTCCAACCAAGATAAGAACCGCATCCATAGAAGAGTGACGCCTTTGCGCCGACAGACAGACACAAAATCAGCAAAAACGTGTCAAAATGGAGGTTAAAGGCCCGTTTTGAGCACGAAATCGACCAAAATGTGTCAGAATGGAGGACAAAGAGTCGGTTTGAGCACAAAATCGGCAAAAAGGTGTCAGAACCTATGGTGAATGGGCATTTTGAGCACAAAATCGGCAAAAACGTGTCATGATTCGGATATGGATGTATGATATGATAATGATATGAAAAGAGTAGAAGTTGTTGCAGCAATCATTGTAAAGGATGGGGAGGTATTTGCCACTCAGAGGGGATATGGCCAGTGGCAGGGGTGGTGGGAATTCCCCGGTGGCAAGATGGAAGCTGGCGAGAGTCCTCAAGAGGCACTCAGGCGTGAGATCCGCGAGGAACTGGATGCTGAAATTGAGATCGGAGATCTGCTTGAAACTGTGGAATGGGACTATCCTGAATTCCATCTGACAATGCATTGCTTCATCTGTACCCTTCTGTCTGAATCCGTTCATCTCAACGAGCACGAGGCTGCTGCCTGGCTGACAAAGGACACTCTCAGCACTGTAAAATGGCTTCCGGCAGACGAAGGTCTCATCAAGCGGCTTCATACGATACTCTAAACGCATCACCTGTTCACAACTGAGGTGTAGAAAGAAACAGCAGATTCTTTCCACACCTCTCTATTTTCAGACTTCATAATAACCTTTTTGCAATGAGGTGTTCCAAATTTCACAGAAAACTTGGAACACCTCATCATAAAATATCCGGAAACTATTTCCGAACATTGGAGAATGTCGATCTCCGGAGACTTACCTCCGAAGGGTACAGATCCGTTGCAGTCTACCTCATGTCAAAATCTACTAGAATCGGGAGGTGATCGGATGGACGCCAGAAGTTCGAAAGGGCGTCGCGCACAGGTGTTGTATAATCATCCCATATTATATCCGCGGCAATAACACGATCATACAGTGGTTTCGTGCAATAAACGAAATCTATTCTGGAATTCTTGGCACCAACACTTGGAATGAACTGATCAGGATGTTTTGACTTGATAACGTCTATATATGGCGTATTATCCAGAACATAGTTGTGGACAAGAAGTTTGGTGTCATCTTCCGCATAGCCATACTGATCATTGTCAAGGCGTGAACGCGAATTGAAGTCTCCCATCATCATCCAGAGCTGCTCCGAAGCCTTATCAACAGTACCGATCGTATTCTCACAAATATACTGGATTTCACGAGCACGATACTTGTCGCCTCCGTTTTCAGCCCTTGAGGCATCCTTGTCCTCTGCTTTATAAGCATACGCCTGCGGCCATGTGTGAAGGGTAACGATATTGACAGTCTTTCCATTGACCTCAATAGTTGCCCATCCTGCCCCATGAGAGACGATTACATCAGACTCATCTCCCACAATCTTGGAAATATACGTAATCGGATATTTTGAGGTTATGACCTGAGGATAGTTGTCGCGATACCCTCCGATACCCCAATACCGGTGGCCATATCTGGCAGCAAGTTCACCCCAACCATCGACAAGATAACGATCTTCCTTGGCCATCTTCTGGTCCGAATCCGTCTTCCAGATCGACTGAGCCTCACACCACACGCAAACATCCGGGTCCAGAGACTTCACAAACTCAACAAAGCGGTCGTAATTGTCGTTCTGACCGTCCCACATTCCATTCTGAATATTCCAGTGAAGAAGCCTGAGGGTTGTCTGGGCTGAAGACTGATTCTTGTGTGAAGAACCAATGGATGCACCACAAGAAAGAAGCAAAACAGAAGCAAGGAAGAGGAGGATAAACTTTTTCATATTGACTCGTTATTTGAAATGTATGAGCCAAATTTATGGAAAATACGATAAAACAACAAACCCTTCCACCATTTAATGTGGAAGGGTTTGTGTGTGGTCCCACCAGGGCTTGAACCTGGGACCCCCTGATTATGAGTCAGGTGCTACTAACCAACTGAGCTATAGGACCAGAAAATATTTGCCGTGGTTCGGAATGGTTACCGAACCACCATGCAAATATAATACTTTTTTCGATTAGTTGAGCTTGATTTCAACCTCAACACCTGAAGAAAGTTCGAGCTTCATAAGAGCATCTACAGTCTTAGGAGTTGAATCGTAAATGTCAAGAAGACGGCAGCAAGAGCTGAGCTCGAACTGCTCACGTGACTTCTTGTTTACGAAAGTCGAGCGGTTTACAGTGAAGATCTTCTTGTGAGTTGGAAGCGGAATAGGGCCGTTTACGCGAGCACCTGTTGCCGATACAGTCTCAACGATCTTCTTTGCCGACTTATCAACAAGCATATGATCGAATGATTTGAGTTTAATTCTAATTACTTGGCTCATATCAAATTTCGTTGAATTCAGTTAAACAATTATTCGTCATCCTCAGCCTTATAACCGCTCTTCTCGATAACCTCCTTAGCGAGTCCTGCTGGAACCTCAGCATAGTGGTCGAATGTCATTGTGCTGGTTGCACGACCAGAAGAGATTGTACGGAGGATAGTCACGTAACCGAACTGCTCTGCGAGTGGAACGTATGCCTTAACGATACGTGCACCGAGAGTCGAGTCCATTGCGTTGATCTGTCCACGACGACGGTTAAGGTCACCTACGATGTCTCCCATGTAGTCCTCTGGAGTTACAACCTCGAGGCTCATGATAGGCTCAAGGAGAACTGGTCTAGCCTTAGGGCAAGCGTGACGGAATGCGAGACGTGCTGCAAGCTCGAATGAAAGCTGGTCAGAGTCAACTGGGTGGAATGAACCATCCTTGAGAGTAACCTTAAGTGATGGAACCTCGTAACCTGCGAGAACACCGTTAGACATTGCTGACTTGAAGCCCTTCTCCACAGATGGGATGAACTCCTTAGGAACGTTACCGCCCTTAACCTCATCGATGAACTGAAGACCGTTAACGCCTTCGTCAGCTGGTCCGATCTCAACGATGATGTCAGCGAACTTACCACGTCCACCAGTCTGCTTCTTGAATACCTCACGATGCTGAACAGTCTGAGTGATAGCCTCTTTGTAGTTAACCTGAGGTGCACCCTGATTGATATCAACACCGAACTCACGACGGAGACGGTCAACGATGATGTCGAGGTGAAGCTCACCCATACCGCTGATGACAGTCTGGCCTGTGTCATGATCAGTCTTAACTGTGAATGTTGGGTCCTCCTCAGCAAGTTTAGCAAGCGCGATACCGAGCTTGTCAAGATCCTTCTGAGTCTTAGGCTCAACTGCAAGACCGATAACTGGATCTGGGAACTCCATAGACTCGAGGGTGATAGGAGCCTGCTCGAAGCAGATTGTATCACCTGTACGGAGATCCTTGAATCCTACTGCTGCACAGATATCACCTGCCTCAACGAACTCGATAGGGTTCTGCTTGTTTGAGTGCATCTGGAAGAGACGTGAAACACGCTCCTTCTTGCCTGTACGAGTATTGAGAACGTATGAACCTGCATCAAGCTTTCCTGAGTATGCTCTCATGAATGCGAGACGACCTACGAATGGGTCGGTTGCAATCTTGAATACGAGAGCTGCGAATGGCTCCTTAATTGAAGGCTCGCGAACCTCCTCGTCACCTGTGTTAGGGTTTGTACCCTTAACTGAACCCTTATCGAGTGGTGAAGGAAGGTAACGCATTACCGCGTTAAGAAGGAACTGAACTCCCTTGTTCTTGAATGATGAACCACAGCATGCAGGTACGATAGCCATGTCGATTGTAGCCTTGCGGAGTGCCTCGATAACCTCTTCCTCAGAAATTGAATCCGGGTCCTCGAAGAACTTCTCCATAAGAGTCTCATCGTACTCGGCAGCAGCCTCAACGAGCTTCTCTCTCCAAGTGTTAGCCTCGTCAACATACTTCTCAGGGATGTCTGTAATCTGATAGTTTACGAGAGCATCTGAGTTGTGGTCGTAGATCATCGCCTTCATTGCGATAAGGTCGATGATACCGTCGAACTTGTCCTCTGCACCGATTGGAATACAGATTGGAACTGCACGAGCTCCAAGCTTCTCCTTCATCTCATCGATTACAGCGAAGAAGTCCGCACCTACACGGTCCATCTTGTTTACGTAAGCAATCTTAGGAACTCCATACTTGTCAGCCTGACGCCATACGGTCTCAGACTGAGGCTGAACACGTCCTACCGCACAGAAGGTAGCGACTGTTCCATCGAGGACACGGAGTGAACGCTCCACCTCAACGGTGAAGTCAACGTGGCCCGGAGTGTCGATAAGATTGATCTGATACTGATTCCCGTTGTAGTTCCAGAAAGCTGTGGTAGCAGCTGAAGTGATGGTAATACCACGCTCCTGCTCCTGAACCATCCAGTCCATAGTAGCACCACCCTCATGAACCTCACCAAGCTTGTGAGTCTTACCTGTGTAGTACAGGATACGCTCTGAAGTGGTGGTCTTACCGGCATCAATGTGAGCCATGATACCGATATTTCTGGTAAATTTAAGATCTCTTGCCATTTTCTGTAAGTACTTCTTAAATGGTTGGGATTAGAATCTGAAGTGTGCAAATGCCTTGTTGGCCTCTGCCATTCTGTGCATGTCTTCCTTTCTCTTGAATGCCGCACCCTCGCAGTTATATGCTGCAATGATCTCAGCACAGAGTTTTTCTGCCATAGAGTGACCTGAGCGCTTGCGAGCGAAGTTGATCATATTCTTCATAGAAAGGGATACCTTTCTCTCAGGGCGCACCTCCATTGGCACCTGGAAGTTAGCTCCACCGATACGACGTGACTTAACCTCAACCTGAGGAGTTACGTTCTCGAGAGCCTTCCTCCAAATATCTAGAGGAGCCTTGTCAGAATCTTTCATCTTCTCGCCTACCATGTCAATGGCATCGTAAAAAATAGAATACGCGATACTCTTCTTACCATCCAGCATAAGGTTGTTCACGAAACGGGTTACGTTTACATCGTGAAACTTTGGATCTGGAAGTAGAATCCTCTTCTTAGGCTTCGTTTTTCTCATTTTTTGTAGAAAATTAAAGGTGATAAATTAAATTACTTCTTAGACTTCTTTGGTCTCTTGGTACCGTAGAGAGAACGTGACTGTGTTCTTCCATCGACACCTGCAGTATCCAAAGCTCCTCTAAGGATGTGGTAACGCACACCCGGAAGGTCCTTTACACGACCACCGCGAACGAGCACGATTGAGTGCTCCTGGAGGTTGTGGCCCTCGCCAGGTATGTAGGCGTTGACCTCTTTAGAGTTAGTAAGACGTACACGGGCAACCTTACGCATAGCTGAGTTAGGTTTCTTAGGTGTAGTAGTGTACACACGTACGCATACTCCTCTTCTCTGAGGACAAGCATCCAACGCGCGAGACTTGCTCTTCTCGACAATGACCTCGCGTCCTTTGCGAACTAATTGTTGAATTGTAGGCATAAATGTTTGTAAATAAATAATTTATGTTCATTACCCCGTATTTTGGGGGCTGCAAATATACGAATAATTTTTTATTTATCAACAAAAATCCTGTTTTTCAGCACTTTATCTGTTGATAACTTCAGCTGTGCCGGCCATGAACGCAAAAAGGAACCATTTCATCGTCCAACCAGAATCAGACAAACACAGCCACACGAAGATAAAACCCTGTTAAGTATATGGAATATCCGTAAGTTTTTGTATATTTGGGAGTTGAGAGATGCCCGGCCGGGCCGGGAAGTGACAGACCTAGAAAATAATCTTAGCAAAGCATCAACCATGCAGACTGATCAGAAATGGATCGTTGTGCGCATCGACGGGAAGATCGCAGCAATATCCACAGACTACAGACAACTGGCAGCCATATCAACCCAACTGGCAAAGGCACATCATAGCGATAGTGCATCTAAGTCGGCTGCAGGAAAAAAGAAAAGTAGAAAGACATCCGACAATGGCGTAGTGTATGGTGAGATTACCGCCACTGCCGTTACCCTTGAAGATGTGCTGAAGTTGCGACAGTCCACAAGGTGGGAAGACCTGATGCTGTTCGGAACCGAATTTCAGAAGAAAGTCTGGAGAAAGCTCTGGGAACTCTCGCATGACGGCACAGAAGAAAACCAGCAAGCGACTCTCCTTAGTTACAGTGACTTTGCCGAGCTCTGCAACAACAAGGCAGGAGTCAGAGCTGTAGCACACGCCATCGGTCTCAACCCGGTGTCCGTGATAATCCCTTGCCATCTCGTTGTGCCGAAGGAATCCATTGACAAGATCCGCGAAATCCAACGCCGCGCAGAATCCACAATATTCAAAGGTGAAGATCTCTGCCTGAACAGCATCCTTTCCGACACGGCCATCGATTTTGGAGAATACACCCAGGGCAAGGAACTGAAGAGAATCCTGATAATGCACGATCTCAAATAAATGAAAATCCGGCTGACCTTTCACAAGACCAGCCGGAAAAACCATAACCCTATTATTAACAACTAAACTAACCGTGACTTAGTGTTTTGCAAAGGGCGTGCCGCAATTAATTTTTAAGATAATAAGTTACAGAAGTTACGACTCGTACCTTTTTAATATAAGGTGTATTGCTATCTCTGTCCTCAATAGTAAACGTTCCCTGATTGGCGGTCTTTATTTTACCAAGCTTACTACCCGAATCCTTTGCAAATTTGTTTGCAGTCTCACGCGCATTCCTGGTAGCCTCCTCTATCATTACTGGCTTGATCTCATTAAGTCCCTCATACCTGAACTCCACAGGATTCTCCCACTGATTGCTGCCACCCACAACAATACCTTTCTTTAATAGGTCTGATTGCTTTGCCATCAGGGCAAGTACAGCATCTACATTTGAAGTGCATACCGTCACCACATTCTTCGAAATATAACGATAGGTCCTGTCGTTGCTTCCGTACTCAGTAGCAAATTTGTCTGAAATAACAGGAACAGATACGGTGATTTCATCCGGCGTGATGCCTCCCGCCTTGAGGAACGCAATTATTGCCTCATTATTGGCATCGGTCTCGTTATATATGGTCTGAACATCATTTGCCATTACCTTATATACTACCGGCCATATCACCTTGTCCGCCTTGACCTCCTTCTCACAAAGACCCTTGACGTTTACCGTTCTGTCATAAGACCTGAATTTCTCAACTGACCTAGGAAACATAGAACCAAGAATCACAAGACCGATCATAACGAAGAGTCCGCATAACATATTCCCTTTATTCATAACCTCTGTTTTTTATGGTTTACATCCCTATAAAGGTAGCAAATTTTATGCAAATGGCAGAAAATGGACTAAAATCGCAGGTTTTTGAAAAAATTTTTGCAGAAAAATTTGGAAGTAAAGAAAAAATGCGTACCTTTGCAATCCCATTCGGGAAATATGCGGAAATAGCTCAGTTGGTAGAGCATAACCTTGCCAAGGTTAGGGTCGCGAGTTCGAGTCTCGTTTTCCGCTCCAAAACAGGTCATCTTCGGATGACCTTAAATTTTGAAATCACCCGACGGGGTTCAATATATGTCAGTCGTCCTTGTGCACAAGGGACGGCTTTTTTGTTTATCAACACATTTCCTACTAAAAAAATACTATCTTTGGATTCGGATTTAGACCACCCACAAATTATGAAGAACCGGATCAAAACCCTATCCGCACTAGCACTTGCGGTTCCGCTTACAGGATGTGTTGCACAGAAGCAGCAGAAGCCCAACATTATCTTTTTTCTGATTGACGACATGGGGTGGGCTGACTGTTCCGTAAGTTTCGGCGACGAAACCTATCCGAGGAATCAGATCTTCCACACACCAAACCTTGAGAGAATGGCCGCCCAGGGAATGCTGTTCGGAAGCGCATATGCAAGTTCAACTTCATCTCCTACCAGAAACTCGATCATGACGGGAGCAAATGCCGCCCGTATCCGCCACACCAACTATGGTGCAAAATTCAAGGACACACCTACTGATGGAGGTGATAAACTAGAAGTCCTCGCAAACGACTGCCTTGTTCCTACCGACTGGAACTACAATGGAGTCGACCCGACAGGCTCCACATCACACGCGGCATACGCAACACCATTCCCACAGATCCTCAAAGACAATGGCTACTATACCATCCATGTGGGCAAGGCTCACTGGGCGCCGATGGGAACACCTGGAGCTAGCCCTTACAACATGGGCTTCTGCGTTAATGTGGCCGGTCAGATTGTCGGACGCGCAAACAGCTACTATGGCGAGGATAACTATGGCAACAAACAGGAGATCTGGTCTCTCCACGCCACCCACAATATGAATGAATACTTCGGAAAGTCAACACATCTTTCAGATGCCCTCACCCTTGAAGCCCTCAAGACGCTCGACTACCCGATAAAGAACAATATTCCGTTCTTCCTGAATTTCTGCCATCATGCGGTACACACTCCGGTTCAGGGAGACCCAAGATTTATCGACAGATATCTCGAAATGGGTCTGGACTATCAGGAGGCAGCATATGCATCACTTGTAGAAGGAATTGACAAGAGTCTCGGTGACCTTATGGACTTCCTTGAAGAAAAAGGCATTGCGGACAACACTGTGGTCGTATTCATGTCAGACAACGGAGGCGACTGTATCAATGTTCAGAAGGGAGGCATCAAGCACACACACAACTTACCGCTCAGAGAGGGAAAAGGCTCCGTGTATGAAGGAGGTATCCGAGTGCCGATGATAGTCAGCTGGGGAAACAAGATTGCCAATGGAAGTCGCTGCGACGTACCGGTAATGATGGAAGATTTCTACCCGACCGTTATGGACCTTGCAGGAATCAGAAGGTTCGAAACAGTCCAAAAGCGTGACGGACACAGCATCGTAGGCCTACTGACCGGCGACAAGTCAGAGATTGATGCCAACCGCGAGGTGCTGAGTCATTTCCCGCACCAGTGGCGCCCTGAGGTCAATGACGATATAGATTATATGACTGCTCTCAGAAAGGGTGACTGGAAACTGATCTATCGCCACCGCACGCAGTCACTTGAACTGTACAATCTAGCCGAAGACCTGTCAGAAAAGACAGATCTTGCCGAGCAGAATCCGGAAAAGCTTAAAGAACTGGCACAGGCAATGACCGCTCAACTCAAAGAAAAGGAAGCATTGATGCCTACATTCAGAGCAACAGGAGATCCTATTCCTTATCCAGACCAACTTATCAATTAGGAAACTTATGAAAAAGCTAAATATCAAACCCCTCGCCTCTCTGGCATTGGCAGCACCTCTTGCAGCCTGCTCCACACAAGAGCAGAAGCCTAACATCATTCTCTTCCTGATCGACGACCTCGGCTGGCTGGACACATCCGTGGCATTCGGAGAAGAGGTATACCCGTTCAACCAGCGCCACGACACACCGAACATTTCCTCGCTCGCAGAACAGGGCGCTATCATGTCATCAGCATATGTATGCCCTGTCTCGACGCCGACAAGAACATCCATCATGTCCGGCATGAATGCAGCGCGCACACGTATTACAAACTACACTTCAGTTAACAAAGACTGGAATCCGGACGGCAACGACACACCAAGCGCGCTGGAAAATGACGTACTCAAACGTACTGAATGGAACATCAACGGAATCACTCCTGTTCAGGAGGAAGGCCTTGACCGATGCGTACACGTGACTCCGTTCCCACAGATCCTAAAAGACAACGGCTATTTCACCATCCACGTCGGAAAAGCCCACTGGTCAACCAACGGAACCCCAGGAGCCAATCCTCTGAACATGGGATTCTGTGTCAATGTCGCTGGTCAGGTGGCAGGAAAGCCGCGCAGCTACTATGGCGAAGAAAACTATGGAAACACTCCTGAGATGTGGAACTATTTCTCTGTGCAGAATATGACCGAGTACTATGGAACTTCGACCCACCTTACTGAGGCACTGACCCTTGAAGCCCTCAAGACACTCGACTACCCTATAGACAACGACATTCCTTTCTTCCTCAACTTCTGCCATCACGCAGTACATACCCCTATCCACCGCGACCCTCGTTTCTTCCAGAAATATGTCGACAGAGGCATGGATGAAGGACAGGCACGTTTTGCATCGATGTGCGAGGGTATGGACAAGAGTCTTGGTGATCTGATTGCCTATCTCAAGCAAAGGGGAGTAATGGATAATACTGCAATAATATTCATGTCCGACAACGGTGGCAACTCAGAGAATCTGTCCAAAGGAGGCGAACGTCACACCCAGAATTCACCACTTCGCGAAGGAAAGGCATCCTGCTATGAAGCAGGAATCCGTGTTCCTATGGTCGTATATTGGAAGGGCAAAGTTGCTGCCGGCACACGTCTGAACACACCAGTCGTTGCAGAAGACCTCTACCCTACCATTCTTGAGATGGCCGGGATCGACCAGTATCAGACTGTTCAGGAAATTGATGGAAAGAGCATCGTGAAGCTCCTGACCGACGGTTCGGAGGCTGTCCGCAAGGCAATGGACAAGGGTGATATCACCAACCAGAAGGAAGCATATGACTTTGAGGTTGCTGAAGAAATATCCGGCATCGACCCGCATCGCGCAGTGCTTGCACATTTCCCTCACCAGTGGAAACAATACCAGCTCCACGACATCGATTACATGAGCGCCCTGCGCAAAGGAGACTGGAAGATCATCTATCGCCACAGGGAGCAAAAGTTGGAGCTCTACAACATTGCAGAGGATATTACAGAGCGAAACGACCTCTCGCAGAGTAATCCTGAGAAGCTTCGTGAAATGGCAGAGGCCCTTACCGCGAAACTCGAGGGATATGATGCCCTTCTTCCAACATTCCGTTCAACAGGAGAGCGCATCCCAATGCCTATAGAACTTCTCTAAGGACACACCTAGACACAGATAATCGCCGCCTGATTGCTTTCAGACGGCGATTATTGTTATTTACTAAATTAGAGCGATGTTTCAAATTCCTTCAGGAAACGGAGGTCGTTCTCGAAATAGTTACGAAGGTCGCGAACCTGCCACTTGAGCATTGCGATTCTCTCCACTCCCATACCGAAAGCGAATCCGCTGTATTTCTTGCTGTCGATGCCTGAAGCCTCGAGGACATTAGGATCAACCATTCCGCAGCCCATAATCTCGAGCCAACCTGTACCCTTGCAGACATTACATCCCTTTCCGCCGCAGATGTTGCAGCTCACATCGATCTCAGCAGAAGGCTCAGTAAACGGAAAGTATGAAGGACGCATACGGATCTGGGTCTGAGCTCCGAACATTTCGCGAGCGAAGAGAAGGATAGCCTGCTTCATGTCAGCAAATGTCACATTCTCATCGATGTAAAGTCCCTCGACCTGATGGAAGATACAGTGTGCACGAGCAGAAATCGCCTCATTTCTGAACACGCGGCCAGGACACACGATACGAATAGGAAGATGCATCTTTTCCATAGCACGCACCTGTACAGAAGATGTGTGGGTACGAAGAAGAACCGGGTTGTCGCTATCGTTAATAAAGAATGTATCCTGCATTTCACGAGCCGGGTGCTCTGGCGGGAAGTTAAGCGCCTCGAATACATGCCAGTCATCCTCAACCTCAGGACCTTCTGCGACATCATAACCGAACTTACGGAAGATGCCTACAATCTCTTCTCGTGCGATAGACACCGGGTGACGTGATCCGAGCGGTGCAGGATCGCCAGGCATTGTATAATCGAATGCCGCAGCCGAAGATGCAGGTGACTCTGCTGCCGCCTCCTTAAGTTCTTCGATCTTAGCCGCAGCTGTATTCTTAAGCACATTAAGCTTCTGTCCGAACTCTCTCTTGAGTTCTGGTGCTACTGTTCTGAATTCATCAAAAAGAGCAGTGATCTCACCCTTCTTTCCAAGAAGACGCACACGCGCCTGCTCAATCTCCTGCTCTGTCTTGCAGGTCAAACCTGCTATTTCAGCCATCAGGGCCTCTATTCTTTCTCTCATATAGAATGTTAACTTTTCTGCAAAGGTAATCAATTTTTCTATTCTTATTCCTGCGGATAGCCGATAGCGATGATGCAATAGATGCGATAGTCATCCTTTACGCCAAGGAGTTCGCGCACATAATCCTCCGCCATGGCTCCATTCTGCTCACCGTGGACACGCGTCCTTCCATTGCAGTGAACCCAACAGCTTGCAAGATCCATTGCGGTCACTGCGAGCTGTATGAACGTCGCTGAGATGGCGCAGTTATCCACCCAAAGATCCGTCTTGGTCTCGTCACCCATGACGACAATAGCGGCCTGCGCTCCAGAAATGAGTGCCGAACCATAATCACGCATCTGAGAAAGGGCATTCAAGGTGTCCTTATCCTCAACGATCATGAATGCGGAACTCTTGCTGTTTCTTGATGATGGGGCTGTCTGAGCAACCCTGATGATTGCATCAAGAATTTCCTTGTCAACCGGCTTGTCAGAATACTTTCTGACACTGTGACGTTTTTCTATTACTTCTAAAAAATCCATAGTCTTTATTGCTGAGCTTGAGCCTTGCGCTTTTCACGAGCCTTCTGCATCTTGGCAGCACCACTCTTGAGATATGCCGCCCATTGTTTAGGGTTGAATATCCTTTCATAAGTCTTATCTATCTGTTCCATCCACTTATCCTGGACTGCCAGATACATAGATGAGTTGGACACCTTTGAATTGCGAAGCTTATCGTATTCTGCAATCATGGCAGGATAGTCATGCTTCAGAGTCGAATCAACATAGAACACCTGCCAATCCTCGAGATCGAGAAGCCTCTGAAGTCTGTCAGCCTCGGCTTCTGCCTGCTGATAGATGTCCGGCTGCTTCTGTTCCTGAGCGGACGCCACAAAGGACCCGAATAAAAGGCTCGCAGCTATTATAAATACTTTCATATTCGTACAATTTTTATAATTTTGCATTTCGCCAAAACGACACAAAAATAGATAATTATAATAAAAGTACAAAATGAGAAGACTTACTACAATCATTGCAGCAGTAATCGCAACACTTGCATTGTCAAGCATTGACAGCAAAGCTTGCTCTAATGTTCTTGTGACCAAAGGTGCCAGCACAGACGGTTCGAACATCGTCTCATACGCTGCCGACTCTCACCAGCTTTACGGTGAGCTTTATTTCAAGAAGGCAGGACTCTGGAAGGTAAATGACATGCGTCGCATCGACGAATGGGACACAGGAAAGCACCTTGGCTACATTCCTGAAGCAGCAGTAACATATCAGAGAGTTGGAAACATGAACGAGCACCAGCTCATAATCGCTGAGACCACCTACGGAGGACGTCCTGAACTTGAGGATCCAAAGGGAATCATGGATTATGGTTCGCTTATTTATGTTGCTCTTGAAAGAACAAAGACAGCACGTGAGGCCATCAAGGTAATCGTTGACCTTGCGAACACCTACGGATACTATTCAAGCGGTGAGTCTTTCTCAATTGCAGACACAGAGGAGGTATGGGTGATGGATCTTATCGGCAAGGGTCCGAACAACAAGGGTATCGTTTGGGTTGCAAGAAGAGTTCCTGACGGATACATCTGCGCACACGCAAATCAGGCACGCATCAGCACCTTCCCTCTCAATGACCCTGAGAACTGTATGTATGCACCGGATGTAATCTCATTCGCTCGTGAAATGGGTTATTTCGAGGGTGAAGATAAGGATTTCAGCTTCTGCGATGCATATGCACCACTCGATTTCAGCGGCATGAGAGCTTGCGAGGCTCGCGCTTGGGCAGCATTCAACATCCTCTGCGACGGCAAGTTCACTTTCGAAGATGAGAACGGCAACGTAGTTACCAAGGATGCATATGATTATATTGACTATGCTATGGGTTACGACAAGACCAAGAGATTCCCTCTCTTCGTAAAGCCATCACGCAAGATCAGCGTCAAGGATGTGGCAGACGTGATGCGCGACCATTATGAGGGCACTCCAATGGATATGACCCAGGACATCGGAGCTGGCGGAAACGCCCTCCCTTACCGTTGGAGACCTATGGGCTTCGAGCACGACGGAAAGAAATATGTCAACGAGAGAGCAATCGCTACCCAGCAGACAGGTTTCTGGTTTGTGGGACAGTCACGTGGATGGCTTCCTGACACAATCGGAGGCGTAAACTGGTTCGGATGCGACGATGCTGCGACATCATACCTTACTCCTATCTACACCACAATCAACGACGTTCCTGAATGCTTCAGAGTAGGCAACGGAAATATGATTACATATTCTCCTACTTCTGCATTCTGGGTAACAAACCGTGTTGCAAATGCTTGCTACAAGGCTTACGACATGATGGCTCCGACCGTTCGCGCAGCAATCGACTCTTGGGAAAATGAGATGATTTCAGCTGTAGCAAAGGCTGATGAGGAGGCTCTCAAGATGTACAATGAGGCAGAAAAGAAGCCACGCAAGCAGATCAAGCGTAACGACAAGGCTAAGAAGCTTGTTGATCCGTATGCGTCAGTGCGTGAGTATCTCACAGAGTTCTCAGTGGGAAATGCACAGAAGATCTTCAACAAGTGGGTTGACCTTGAGGTGCTCCTCCTTGTAAAATATATTGATGGAAACGTGAAGGCTCAGAATGAGGACGGTTCGTTTGTAACAAACGAGCATACAAACTGCATCCCAAGCGGCATCAAGCAGCCTGGCTACACAGCAAAATGGAAGGAGGCTGTCGCTAAGGATCACGGCAACATCATAATGGAGAAGTAATCAGAACTGTCCCTGGCCGGATAGTATATGAAAAAGATCATATTATTTGCAGCTGGGCTTCTTGCATTGAGTTCATGCTGCTTTGAGAAGGCAGAACAAGGTAATCCACTGCCAAAGTGGAAACCCGGTTATTTTGATGTGCACCAGATTAGCACGGGCAGAGGCAACGTTGCCCTGATGGTTCTTCCAGATGCTACGACAATGATGGTGGACATGGGTGACTTAGGAGATGTTTCCAAGAAAAAGAAGGAGATTATGCCTATTATGCCCAATGCCTCCAAAACACCTGCTCAATGGGCAGCAAAATACATATCGCGAGTTCTTGACGAGATTGGAAGGGATAAGGTCGATTATGCTCTTATCACCCACTTCGACACGGACCATGTGGGAGCTTGGTATATTAAGGACAGCGTACTTACTAAATCAGGTTTCGCAGAAATAGAGGATCTGATACATATAGAAAAACTTGTAGACAGAGGTCATACTTATCCCGATGCTGAGGCACTTAAGAAAAGAGCCGGCAATCTTGTCACCCACCATCTTGAGTATCTGAAGTATCGTGAAAGCAAGGGTTTGCAATATGAGAAGTTTGTGGTCGGAAGTAGTGAGCAGTTCAGACTTTTGAATTCACCGGACAAATATCCTGACTTCAGGATACAGAACATCTATGCAAGCGGCCAGTTGTGGACCGGTAGCGGACTTGAGACCAGAGACCTCGTCCCAGGAGAAGGAGAAGAAAAAGTCGCCAATGAGAAAAAGATGAACGAGAATCGAAACTCTTGTACAATCAATATCTCATACGGAGACTTTGACTACCATAATGGTGGCGACATACAAGGTGTGAAGCCAAACGCTCCAGACAAGTGGCTTAATATCGAGAAATCTGTAGCGGAATTTATCAAAGAGGTAGACGTTGCTGTCGCCAACCACCACTCGTTTTCTGACGCTATGTATGCGGAGTTTCTGGAGATTACGAATCCTCAGGCATGCATCATTCCTGTGTGGGATTTTTATCATCCGCAGCCTAGAACACTTGGCAATATGCTTCGCGCGGGCATAAGCGAAAAGGAAAGAGATGTATTTTCTGCAGGCCTGGTAAAATCCAACCGTACTCGACTCGCAGAGGATGGTAAAAAGATTCACCCAAGCGGTCACATCGTCCTTAGAGTATACAAAGGCGGCAAGGAGTTCCAGATCTTTGTCCTCGATGACACCACCACAGAGACCCCTACAATCATCTACAAATCTGATATCTACACATCACGAAACTGATTATACAAGCAGCGGTAGTAGCTGCCGCTGCTCGTGGAACAAATAAGAACACAAAAGAAGCCGACCCTTTTGGGCCGGCTTCTCTTCATGTATGTGGAATCGATTAGTCTTCCTTCTCTTCTTCGAGGTAAGCCTTGAGGAGCTTATCCTGAACATCACCTGGAACTGGCTGGTAATCAGCGAAGTCCATTGTAAATGTTGCGCTACCTGATGAGATTGAGCTGAGGGTTGTAGAGTAACGGTAAAGCTCTGCGAGCGGAACGCGTGCCTTGATTGTGTCAAATCCCTTGTCAGTACCCATACCCTCGATGAGAGCACGACGGTTCTGGAGGTCAGACATACAAGCACCCATGTACTCGGTCGGAGTAAGAACCTCAACATTATAGATAGGCTCCATAATCTTCGGACCAGCTGCGCGGAATGCCTCCTTGAATGCGTTACGAGCAGCAAGAACGAATGAGATTTCATTTGAATCTACCGGATGCATCTTACCGTCGTAAACGTAAACGCGGATGTCGCGAGCGAGTGAACCTGTAAGAGGGCCTTCGCTCATCTTCTCGTTGATACCCTTGAGGATTGCAGGCATGAAACGAGCATCGATAGCACCACCTACGATACAGTTATAATACTCGAGCTTGCCGCCCCATGGAAGGTCATACTCTTCCTTACCCTTGATGTTGAGGACAACTTCCTTTCCGTCAACCTTGAATCTGTTGCCTGGATCAACACCCTCCTGATAAGGAGCAATAAGGAGATGAACCTCACCGAACTGACCGGCACCACCTGACTGCTTCTTGTGACGATAGTCTGCACAAGCAACCTTTGTAATGGTCTCACGGTAAGAAATCTTAGGAGCCGAGAACTCGATCTCAAGCTTGTTCTCATTCTGGAGTCTCCACTTGAGAGTGTTCACATGCTGCTCACCCTGTCCCTTAAGGATAGTCTGCTTCTGCTCCTTGTGGTACTCGATGATGTATGTTGGATCCTCAGCTGCAATCTTAGCCATAGCCTCGCTTACCTTCTCTTCATCCTTTGCATCCTTAGCCTTTACAGCACAACGATACTTGTAGTGAGGGAACACGATCTCCTTGTAAGCGATCTCAGCACCTGGAGCACAGAGTGTCACGTTAGTCTTGGCAGCACGGAGCTTCACTGTACATCCGATGTCTCCTGCCTTGAGGTCAGTAACCTTCTCCTTCTTCTTACCTGCAACTGCATAGATGGCAGTAATTCTTTCCTTGTCACCTGTCTCAGGATTCTCAAGGTCAACACCTTCAGTGAGCTCTCCTGTCATCACCTTGAAGTAAGCAACCTCACCAAGGTGCTGCTCGACAGCTGTCTTATATATAAAGAGTGATACAGGAGCATCCTGCTTGCACTCATATACCTTTCCTTCCTTAGTCACGCATGGACGCTCTGCTGGAGAAGCAGCCACGCGGATTGTGAACTCCATAAGACGCTTAACTCCGATGTCCTTCTTTGCAGAAAGGCAGAAAATAGGCATAACTGCGCCTTCACGGATTCCGATTCCGAGACCCTTTCTGATCTCATCCTCTGAGAGCGAACCCTGCTCGAAGAATGTCTCCATAAGAGTGTCATCATACTCTGCAGCGCGCTCGATGAGGGCATTTCTGAGCTCCTCAGCCTCCTCAAGGCGGTCTGCAGGAATCTCAAGGTCCTCACGCTTTCCGGTGTCACCGGCAAAGCGGTAATATTTCATCTTAAGAACGTCGATGAAGCCGTCAAACTCAGGACCTGTGGTAACAGGATACTGGATAACAACCGGCTTGTTTCCAAACGCCTCCTTCATTGATTCAAGAGTAGTCTCCCATGATGCCTTCTCGCCATCGAGCTGGTTAACAGCCACGATAAGAGGAATACCATACTCTCTTGCATAACGTGAATATATCTGTGTGCCGACCTCAACACCCTGCTGTGCATTCACAACAAGAACTCCAGTGTCACATACCTTGAAGGCAGAAACTGCGCCTCCAACGAAGTCGTCAGCACCCGGAGTGTCAATGATGTTGAACTTTGTGTCCATAAACTCTGCATAAAGCGGAGTTGCATAGATTGATCTCTGGTTCAACTGCTCGATCTCAGCATTGTCCGATACGGTATTCTTTGCTTCTACTGTACCTCTTCTGTCGATAACCTTACCTTCATAAAGCATGGCTTCAGACAATGTGGTCTTACCTGACTTGGTGCTACCAAGCAGAACCACATTACGGATGTTTTGAGTTGAATAAGCTTTCATCAGTTTTTGTGTTATTGTGTTTATTATGTAGCTTTCCGGCGTCCAAAAAGACGCATCCTTGCAAATCTAAGAAAATTAAACAGCAATAACAATAGAATTGACGAGGAATTGATAGAAAACCTCCTCTCCCGACACTCCGAATTTCTCGTAGAAAAGGTTGTTCATATGCATTTCATCAGTATCCATCTCGCGACATAAATCCCTGAATGTTTCATATTCGCCGACTCTTTTTTCGATGAGTTCCGAACAGACTCTGTCAAATTTTTCTTCCATAATCAATATCCTCTGAAGACGATCCGTGAGCAAATCTGGCGGTTATGGAGGAAAAACACAAGAAAAGCAGGTGATTTGGCCCCAGCAAAGCCTGAGATTTTTCTTTTTTTTATAATCTTTTAATCTTTTTTATAATCTTTTCTTGCGTTTCGCAACTTTTCCTTGCTTTTGCCGTCGCCGGATAACCGATAATTTTGCTTGAAATTCAAAAACGGAACTATGGACAACAGTTCAATCAAGCAGAACATTCGCAACTTCAGAAAGAAACAAAGATACACACAAGAAGACGTGGCGAATATGCTAGGAATCTCTGTGACAGCCTATCGTGAACTTGAAAGAGGAGGAACATCCATAGTCCATCCCAATGTCGTAAGACTGGCAGACCTGATGAACACTACAACAGAGGAACTCGTCCTCGGCTATCACCCTGCAGAATCTGAAGATCACAGACTCGAAGAAGTGCAGGAAGAGTATGGCAGCAAGGTGGAAAATCTTGAAAACAAAGTCCGCAATCTTGAGAAACTTGTCATGTCTCTCGAGGAAACTGTCGCCAGTAAGAACGAAATCATATCAATGCTTAAAAAAATGCTTGACGACCACAAATAGATTGTGTATTTTTGCAGAATGCGCGAAGTATCACATCTATTGAATTTCCTTGATGCCGACAGGATTGAAGCCGGCTGCGACGAAGCAGGAAGAGGCCCTCTTGCCGGTCCTGTGTTTGCGGCTGCTGTGATCATGCCCAAGGACTTTCACCATCCCCTTCTGAACGATTCCAAGAAGATGACGGAAAAGGCACGCGATCTTCTCCGTCCGGTAATCGAAGCGGAAGCGATAGCATGGGCTGTGGAGGAAGTCAGCGCAGCAGAAATCGACAGTATAAACATCCTCAACGCTTCCATAACCGGAATGCAGAGGGCTGTCAGACGACTGGAGACAAGACCGGACTTTCTGCTCATAGACGGCAACAGATTCAAGCCTTTCGACGGATATGCATATCAGTGCATCGTCAAAGGCGATGCAAAGTTCACCTCGATTGCCGCAGCATCAGTGCTGGCAAAGACCTATAGGGATGAGTACATGCGCAAACTTGCACAGCAGTATCCGGAATATGGCTGGGACAGAAATATGGGATACCCGACGAAGGAGCATATCGAGGCCATCATAAGGCACGGCTACACTCCGCACCATCGCAAGAGTTTCCATCTGAAGCAGCTGGAACCAACGTTGTTTTGATAAAATTTAAAGATATATGAAAAAGATTCTATGCATTTTTACAGTGCTTGCAGTGTTTGCAGGCAGCCTGAGGGCAGACGAAGGAATGTGGATGCTTCCGCTCATCCAGAAGATGAACGGAAAGGCAATGAAGGACCTCGGATGCAAACTCACACCAAAGGAAATTTACGACATCAACCATACATCCCTTAAGGATGCCATAGTACAGTTCGGAGGCGGATGTACAGGCGAGATCATCTCAGGACAGGGACTGCTTGTAACCAACCACCACTGCGGCTACAGAAACATCCAGAAGCTCAGCAGTGTCGAGCACGACTACCTCAAGGACGGATTCTGGGCTATGAACCGCTCGGAAGAGCTTCCTTGCGAAGGACTCACAGTAACATTCCTGGAATATATGCAGGATGTGACTGCAGTTCTTGACAAAGCAGCAAAGAAAGGCGATGAAGCTGTTGAAAAGGCAAAGGCTAAGCTTGTTGAAGATGCAAAGAAGAATCATCCTCACTGCGACGTGGAGATCGAGAACTTCTACGACAATAATGTTGCCTACCTTATCGTCTACAAGACCTATAGAGACATCCGTTTTGTGGGAGCGCCACCTTCATCTATCGGAAAGTTCGGAGCAGACACCGACAACTGGATGTGGCCACGCCACACAGGAGACTTCTCTATGTTCCGCGTATATGCAGACAAGGACAACAATCCTGCAGACTACTCGAAGGACAACGTTCCTTACACTCCTAAACAGCACCTTAAGATTTCTCTCAAGGGAATCAATGCAGGTGATTACACCATGATTATGGGATATCCTGGACGCACTACTCGTTTCCAGACATCTCCAGAGCTCAAGTTCCAGATCGAGCAGAACGACATCCGTATCGCAGCCCGTACAGTGCGCCAGAACGTACTCCTCGAGGATATGCTTGCAGACCCTAAGATCAAGATTCAGTACGCAAGCAAGTACTCTGGCTCATCAAACGGATGGAAGAAGTGGCAGGGAATGAAGCTCGCTTTCGAAAAGCTTGGCATCATCGAAAGAGCAGAAGCTGAAGAAAAGGAGTTCAACGAGTGGGTGAACGCCAACCCTAAGAGAATCGAAAAGTACGGTACTGCTGTCAGCGACATCAAGAACTGTGTAAGCACAATCAAGGAACCGTCACTCGCATTCACTCTTGCATACGAATCGGTTTACAGCATCGAACTCACCACATTCGCAGGTCGAATGAAATCCTCATTCCAGCATGCGCTGAATGACGGAAAAGACACAACAGCTGCCCTTGCTGCCGCTTATGCGTCTCTCGCGCCTCATTACAAAGACTATTCTTTCGAGACAGACAGAAAGGTTGCCAAGGCGATGATGAAATTCTACCGTGACAACGCTAAGGAAGAAAACTATCTCAAGAATCTGCCTGTAGATTTTGCAACAATGGACATCAATGCCTTTGTTGACGAGATGTTTGACAACAGCAGCTTCAAATCAGAGGAAACTCTCAAGAACGCCATTGAGACCAAGGGTGCAGGAATCTTTGACGAACAGGCCCTCAAGACATTTATGTCTTTCTCTGAAGCAGTATTCGGTCCTTATGCTTCAGTTCAGAAGGCAGACGGTAAGGTAAGACAGGCAAGAAAGTCATACACCGCAGGACTCATGGAGTGGAAGAAGGGAGAGCCTTCATATCCAGACGCGAACTTCACCATGCGACTCACCTATGGTACAGTGAAGGGATATTCACCTAAGGATGCTGTTATTTACAGACACTACACAACTCTCGACGGTGTGATGGAAAAGGAAGATCCGAACAACTGGGAATTTGTGGTTCCTGCAAAGCTCAGAAAGCTTTGGGAGGAAAAGGACTTCGGTCAGTATGCCATGGCAGATGGAAAGATGCCTGTAGCCTTCCTGAGCAACAATGACATCACCGGAGGAAATTCCGGAAGCCCGATAATGAATGCAGATGGTGAACTCATCGGTCTTGCATTCGACGGAAACTGGGAGTCTATGAGCAGCGACGTAATGTTCGAGCCGGACCTTCAGAGATGTATCAATGTAGATATTCGCTATGTCCTCTTCATCGTTGACAAGTTCGGTGGTGCCGGATGGCTTTTGGACGAAATGACACTCGTTAGATAATGGAAAATCAGATAATCACATGGCTCCAGGAGGTGGAGCATCCTGCAAAGGGAGACAAAAACATTGTAGAGCTGGGAATGGTGGAGAATATTGAGGCTGCGGAAGGCAAAATAACCGTGACTCTCAGTTTCTCCAAGCACCGCGACCCTCTCGCAGAATATCTTATAGGCAGCGCAAAGGCTTCGATCATAAGAAATGCCCCAGCTGGCACGCAGGTGGAGATAAAGACCATCATCAAGGATGTGGCGCCAAAGAAGAAGCCGGGTCTGGACCTTGGCTTCAAGGAAGTGGAAGGCATCAAGCACATCATCGGCATCGCATCAGGCAAGGGTGGTGTAGGAAAATCGACGGTAGCGGTGAACCTCGCTATCGCGCTTGCGCGCCTCGGCTATAAGGTAGGACTCGCGGATGCAGACGTGTATGGTCCATCTGTGCCTAAGATGACGGCAACTGAAGGTCTGATGCCAGACGCGTTCCAGGAAGGAGAGGAAGAAGTAATCGTGCCTCTGGAGAAATATGGAGTAAAGTGGATGTCCATCGGATATTTCGCTAAGCCGGAGCAGGCTCTCATTTGGAGAGGTCCCATGGCATGCAACGCCCTCAAGCAGATGATCCTTCAGGTGCGTTGGGGTGAGCTTGATTTCCTTCTTATCGATATGCCTCCGGGAACCGGTGACATCCATATCAGCCTCGTGCATGACATCCCGATGGAAGGAGCTGTAATCGTCAGCACACCACAGGATGTTGCCCTTGCAGACGTTGAAAAAGGAGTGAATATGTTCCGCAATGAAAGCGTGAATAAACCAATCCTCGGATTGATCGAGAATATGGCCTGGTTTACACCGGCTGAGCATCCGGACGAAAAATACTATCTCTTCGGAAAAGACGGAGGCAAAAAGATGGCCGAGAAGTATCAGATTCCTCTTCTGGGACAGATTCCTATCGTCCAGAGCATCCGCGAAGGCGGTGACATGGGCGAACCGGCAGCACTTTCGAGCCGTCCGGACGGTCTTGCATTCATTGAACTGGCCAAGAAACTTACAGAATAATGGGAAAACACAAGAAGAACTATCTGCTTGCCGGACTTGGAGGACTAGTGCTGGGGCTATCGTTAATGGTAGCCTTCAACTCATTCTGGGTCAAAAGCTCATCAAACGATTCCTGCATGTCCTGTCATGCACATCCTGAATCGGATGCAAGCTACAAGCAGTCCTACCATCATATGAACAGCAGTGGCACCAAGACCGACTGTGCACAATGCCACCTCCCTCCGAAAGGAACATTCAAATATGCTTACACCAAGGCAAGGATGGGCATTAAGGATGTCTGGGCACATCTGACAAAGGACACCGAGTCAATCGACTGGAGCAGAAAAGGAGAACTTGAATATGCGCAGAACATCGTATTCAACGAGTCTTGCAAGGAGTGCCATATCAACCTCTATCCGGAGGGAATTACAGATCAGGGAATCACTGCCCATCTTTACTATGATGACAACGAGCAGAAACTGAACCTTCAGTGCATCAGCTGTCATCTCGATGCTGGACATTATAACCCGAACTACAAGCACGAATCTCTCAAAGATGTCTTCAAGCCAAGCGGAAAAATCTACGAATCAGCTACGGAAGTCACTGCCTTTGAGAACTTCATAGAGACAATTCCCGGCACAGCGGCATCTATCAGCATGATAGCTGTTCCTGGCGGAGAGTTCACAATCGGAAGCCCGGAGGATGAGCCTTTCAGAAAGGATAACGAAGGTCCTCAGCGCAGGGTCAGAATTTCTCCTTTCTTTATGGGCGAAGTGGAGGTAACCTGGGATCAGTTCTGGGCATTCTACTCAGAGACAATGTCAGAGGGAAGAACTCCTCCTGCTGTAATATATGCAAACAATTCGCGAGACGATATTGATGCAGTCAGCGGTCCGACTCCTCCGTTCGGTCTTCCTGACCAGGGATGGGGAATGGGAAGCCGTCCAGCCATCACAATGACTCACTACTCTGCTCAGACATTCTGCCAGTGGCTTTCACTCAAAACCGGAAAGAAATACAGACTTCCGACAGAGGCAGAATGGGAATATGCAGCACGTGGAGGCACACAGACTCCTTATTTCTTCGAGGGAAATCCTAGGAAACTTTCCAACGAAGGCTTCCTTAAAGACATATTCAAGCCGGATACAACCGGAATAGACAGCCATGTCATCTATGTGAACAACAGTGACAACCGCAGTCAGGAACCATCCGAGACAAGACCAAATCCGTTCGGATTGAAGAACATGCTCGGAAACGTCATGGAATACTGTGAAGACTGGTACGCAGAAGATTCATATGAATCGATAACAGATGGCGAACTAGACCCTAAGGGTCCATCTGAAGGAACAGAACACGTGGTACGCGGCGGTCATTACAACAGTGACGCAGCAGACCTCAGAAGTGCTGCCAGAAGCCACACAGAGCACGATGACTGGCTCAAGACAGACCCACAGAACCCGAAGAGCATCTGGTGGTACTCGGATGTAAAGGGCATCGGTTTCCGAGTAGTCTGCGAAGTGCCTGATAACTTGAAATAATAACAATTAAAACATAAAACCATGAGCAAAAAAGAAATGAACAGAAGAGACTTTCTTCAGGCATCTGCACTGCTTGGTGCAGGTCTCGTAGGAGGATCAGCTCTGCTTTCGTCTTGCAGCGGCAAGACAAAGAACACACCACTCAGAGAGGCAGGTACATATTATATTCCGGAACTTCCAGACATGGCAGCAGACGGAAGAGAAATCAGAGTTGGTGTTATCGGTTGCGGCGGACGTGGATCCGGAGCCGTAAAGAACGTGTTTGATGCTGCAAATGGCATAAAGATCGTTGCTCTCGCAGATGTATTCGCCGACAGACTCAACTCACTTCGCGACAAGATTAAGAAAAACTACAACCAGGAAGTTCCTGAGGACAAGTGCTTCATAGGTTTCGACTCCTACAAACAGCTCATTGACTCTGGAGTGGATTATGTTATCTGTACTGCACCTCCAGTGTTCCGCCCGGACCATTTCAAATATGCAACAGAAAAGGGTGTTCATACATTCCTCGAGAAGCCGATTGCAGTAGATCCTAAGGGCTACAGAACATGTATGGCTACAGCAAAGCAGGCAAAGGCAAAGAACCTTGTAGTTGTCTGCGGAACTCAGCGCCACCACGAGCGTCCTTATGTTGAGGCTTTCCAGAAGATTTCAGAAGGAATGATCGGTGAAATCACAGGAGGAAACGTTTACTGGAATCAGGGCATGCTCTGGTACAAGAACCGTGAGAAAGGATGGAGCGATATGGAGTGGATGATCCGCGACTGGGTAAACTGGAAGTGGCTCTCTGGAGACCATATTGTTGAGCAGCACGTGCACAATATCGACGTATTCCTCTGGATGTCAGGACTTAAGGTTGCTAAGGCTACCAGCTTCGGAGCCCGTCATCGTCGTGTAACAGGTGACCAGTATGACATGTTCAGTACAGATTTCGAGATGGAGAATGGTGTTCACCTCCACAGTATGTGCCGCCAGATCGATGGTTGCAGCAATGCTGTAGGAGAAATCGTATACGGAACAAAGGGTTCATGGAACAGCTTCGATCACGAAATCAAGGACCTCGCAGGTAATGTGATCTGGAAATTCAACAAGGGAGAGCAGGAGACTCTTTTCAAGCAGCACAACCCATATGTCCTCGAGCACGTTGACGCAATCAACCACATCCGTAAGGGTGAAGGTCTCGACGAAGCAACAGACTGCGCAATCTCTACACTTGCCGGTGTAATGGGACGTGAAGCAGCTTATTCAGGAGCAACTGTTACCTGGGATGAAATGAGCCAGTCAGACCTCGACTATATGCCGGAAAAACTCGAACTTGGCAAAATGGATATGTCTCAGCACACACTGAAGACACCAGGAAAAGCGAAATAAACATGGACAGAAGAGACTTCCTTAAAAGCAACATATTGGGAGCTGCCGGACTTACTCTGGCAGCATCCCCTCTTGCTGCATTGACTGCCTGCACACCGAAAGCAGAGGACGTGGAGCTTAAGCTTTCGTTTCAGGAAAAGATTGCTCCAGGCGAGAGCCTGAACGAAAGGTTCGACTACATGGAGAACCTCGGAATCGTAGGCTTCGAGCCAAACGGACGTAAGCTGACTGAGCGTGTGAACGAGATTCAGCAGGCTCTCAGAGGACGCAATATCAAGGTAAGCGCCATTTGTGCAGGTTTCAAAGGATTCATCCTCGCCGAAGACCCTGCTGTAAAGGCGGAATTCGACTCTTCTATGCGTGAAATCATCGCGGCAGCAGGAGAGCTCGGCTCTACCGGCGTAATCATGGTACCTGCATTCAATGCGCAGAAACCTGTTAAGCCTCACACATTTGAGACACGCGAATATCTTTGTGAGCAGATGCACGAGCTTGGCGAGTTCGCCTTGAAGCACAACACTACCGTGATCCTCGAGCCTCTGAACCGCAAGGAAGCTCACTACCTCCGTCAGGTTGCAGATGCAGCAGCAATATGCCGTGACTCAAAAAGCGCCGGAGTAATGTGTATGGGAGACTTCTGGCACATGCAGGAGGAGACCTCTGACTATGCGGCATTGATCGCAGCAGGCAAATACCTCCAGCACGTACACGTAGCAAGCCGCGGATGCCGCAAGATGCCGGGAGAAGACGGCGAACTGGATAACTACATCGATGGAATGCGTGCGCTCAAGGAGATGAAGTATGACAAATATTTCAGCTTCGAGTGTGGAACAAACGGAGACCGCAATGTGACCGTACCGGCCGCAGTAGAGCTTCTCCGTGCACAGTGGAAACTTGCATAAATATGAATTGGGGCGAGGTCAATCCTGAATGGCTGAGATATCCTGTTGGGGTGATTCTCGCCATCAATTACATATATCTTCTTATAGTTCTTGTCGCAAAGTCCGACAAATGGAGATGGGTACGCCATCTTACCGGACATCATGCATCAATATCATCACTGGCAGGAATGCTGGTCATTACCATAATATTCGGTCTGACCGGCAAATGCGGGCCTTCAACCTGGCCATTCTGCATCCTGCTTTTCTGCTTCATCACCGTGCTTGGTTTGCGATCATTCACTGAGATCAAGCACTGGAAAACAAGCCCCAAACTGACTGCGATCATTCACACGACCATCTTTATTGTACTTGCAGCAGCATTCTTCAGCAGCGGAGACAAGGAGAAAGCGCGCGTGATGGCAGTTATTGACGAACCCCTGCACACTGGTATTTCCACCAGGACAGGACAGACAGTCATCCTTCCGTTCACTATGACCTTGGAAGACTTCGTCATGGAAAATTATCCTGACGGTTCACCTAAGACATTCCTTTCACAAGTAAAGATTACTGACAAAAAGGGAAAAAGGAACTTCGATATTGAAGTGAACCACCCGGCCAAAGTCGGCGCATGGAGAATCTATCAGGTTGGATACGACAAGGCAATGGGTACGGATAGTCGCTACAGCGTATTTGAGTGCGTCCGCGACGGCTGGTATCCCCTCATCAAGACCGGACTATGGATCATTCTTGCCGCAGGAGCCCTGATGGCCCTGACTGCAGGATATAAAAGGAAGAAGGTATGTTAGGGTGGAATGATTTCATATGGTTCGCACTCGGTGCTGCCTCGTGTTGGATTGCCGGCGCATTTCTGGGATGGAAGAACAGCAGAAAGGCAATCGTAGCATCTTTGGCAGGTACAGCAGTCTTCCTCTGCTTCATCATCGGACTCTGGATCACACTTGAGAGACCACCTATGCGGACCCAGGGAGAGACCAGATTATGGTACTCTTTCTTCATATCCTTGATAGGAATCCTTGTCTATAGCAGATGGAAATTCCGCTGGATACTGAGTTTCAGCACAATGATGGCGATAGTCTTCACCTGCATCAACATCTTCAAGCCAGAGATTCACAGCAAAAGCCTTATGCCAGCTTTGCAGAGCGTGTGGTTTGTGCCTCACGTTGCTGTCTACATGTTCGCCTATGCGATGATGGGTGCAGCTACCCTTTTTGCCATCTACCTCTGGTGGCAGTCGTCGCGCAGAAAAATACAGGCCGACGAAATGACGGCCTGTGATACTCTCGTAAAAATCGGATGGGCATTCCTGACTTTAGGAATGGTGATGGGTTCGCTCTGGGCCAAGGAAGCCTGGGGAGACTATTGGACCTGGGACCCGAAAGAAACCTGGGCAGCAGCAACCTGGTTGGGATATCTGCTTTATATGCATATCAGAAGACATGTCAAGGATTATGATTACACATTCGCCCTGCTGATCTTCGACTTCATCCTTCTTCAGATGTGCTGGTGGGGAATAAATTTCCTGCCTGCCGCTCAGTCCAGCGTACACGTGTACTAGAATTTAATCTCTACTACAGGGTGCTTGTCCACACCGAACCACATATTCTCGACTGTAATCTTGATGTTGTTGGTCTTTGCACTTATAGTTGTGAAAGGATCAAGCCACACTACGTTTCCGCCACCGATGCGGAATGCAAACGGAATTGAAGTCGTGTTGGTGATTGTGAAGATCTGACGATTCTTATAATCCTTCATTACCGGCTCAAACTTCACGCAGGCAAGGAAGAAATCCTTAAGCAGCTGCTCATCACCGGCTACGTTTCCGAAAGCATATGCCAATGTGCGATGTGCTTCAATGGCCTCACGGATAGCAGGAAGGGTCTTCTCCTTTGCAAGGATGAATGTCATATTGCGACTTTCCGGATAGTCAGTTGCAGTAATTCCATGCACATCTGTATTTGCAGACACAAAAAGGCCGTGTTCCTTTGCACGCTCGACTGCCTTAGGGTAGAAATCCGAACCGTTCATAATCTCTATACCATCTATGAGTCCTTCACCATAAGCCTGAACTTCAAACTCCGGCATATCAAGACTCTTTCTCTGCCAGCCCGGATGATTGTGCTGAATCAAAGCACCCTGAGCCTTCGCATTACGGAAAGACTGAAGCGGATCCGCATCATAAATTGTATTGTTGTCCGTTGTGAAGAGAGCGTTATAATGACCTATCATCTTAGGGTGGCGGGTAATCTCCACTCCAGGAATTATAAGAAGACCATACTGAGCGGCAGCCTGCTGAGAGAGCTCAACCACCATATTAAGATCCACCTTGATGCCATCCTTGTCTGCAGGCTCGTTTATCAGATCATAGTTTACTGCCTCAACATTCTTCTTTTCATAATTTTCGAGATATTTCACAAAGGTAGGCTCATGTCTTCTGTACTCGATGTGTTCAGTCACTGCCATAACGTCGAGACCGTCAAGCCATGCTTCCTTTACTCGATATTCAGGAGCTACACTACCATCAGAAAAGATGGAGTGGGTGTGAAGATCCGCCTTGTAGACATTGTAGCCATTTACCTGAGGGAGGACGACTTCATGGCGGCCGCCTCTTGTTGCTCGGAGCGAATGACGGTAGATATCCTTGTTTCCACTGTCAAGATAAGTAAGTTGTGCCGAAGCACTCACAGCTGCTGCAAATGAAAGAGCAACCAAAAGAATCTTTTTCATTGTAGTATTATTTTGTGGTTATTTCCGATTATAATTTGACGGTGATTGTCATATACATCACGTGGTCATCATATGTCCTTCTGTCATAGCGACCTTTGTGGTTGTGATAGGCCTGACATATGTACTGAGGCATGAAATATATATTATCTGTCAGCTTTATGTTCACTCCTGCATACCAGCGGGCCTTCTGGAACCACGCAAAGCCGTTGTTTACTGCATTGCCGAACTCGCACCAATATGGTTCGAAGGCAAAATGAGCTGTGACAGGAGACTGAGGTATCTTATAGTCAACCTTAGCTCGAGAACGAAGAAGAGTTGAATTTGTCTTTGCCTTGACTGTCCATGTTGTCATAACCCTCTGTCTGTAGGCAAAGGTAAAATCACCGACCTTATGAGACATGGTCAATTCCGGTATGAAACGCCACTGGAATCCCTTTGAGCCATGAGCGGCAAAGTCCATCTGATACTGAAGCTTCATCCAAGGAAGCACCTTGTATGAGATAGAAGGACGGACGAAATACTGAGACATCTTGGCCACTCCTTCATGGAAGTTGTGCCTATATTCGCTCATAATGCCGGCTGTCCACTTTTTGTCTTTACCAAATGACTTGTTCAAAGTCATTGTGCTCCATATCATCAGGGCATCTTCTCTTTCCTGAGCTTCCATTCTGAACGACGGACACATCAGCATCAGAGTGGCAATGATTATAAATAATTTCTTCATCATATTCCTAACTGTTCCTTCATGCTTCTCAAAAGATCGAAGGCCTGAAGAGGAGTCATATTGTTAAGGTCTGCCTTGTCAAGCTCATCCTTGAGGGATGACAGCAGAGGGTCTTCGAGCTGGAAGAATGAAAGCTGTAAAGAACCGTCACTTTCGACCCTGCCTTCACGGACGTTGTATGGCTTGACAATATTTTTCTTAGATTGCCGATCGAGTCGGCAATGACGATCATGTATCCTTGTGTCATCCCCGACCTGATCGGGGATCCCACCGTTCTCAAGTGCCGCCAAGGTCTTCTCCGCCGACTCCAGAACCTGCTTAGGCATTCCTGCCATTCGTGCAACATGAAGACCGAAGCTATGAGCGACGCCTCCTTCCTTGAGCTTGCGAAGGAATATTACATGCTTTCCGACCTCCTTGACAGCAATGTGGAAATTCTTCACCCTTGGATATATATCCTCCAGGTCGTTGAGTTCGTGATAGTGAGTAGCGAAAAGGGTCTTGGCTCCCTCTCCATATTCATGGATAAATTCAACGATCGCGCGGGCAATGGACATTCCGTCATATGTAGAAGTTCCTCGTCCGATCTCATCAAGAAGCACAAGGGAGCGCGACGAGAGATTATGGAGGATCATTGATGTCTCCAGCATCTCCACCATGAAGGTTGACTCTCCACGAGAAATGTTATCCGAAGCACCTACGCGAGTGAATATCTTGTCACAATAGCCGATAGAAGCAGATGAAGCCGGGACGAAAGAGCCGACCTGAGCCATAAGGACAATGAGGGCTGTCTGCCTGAGAAGGGCCGATTTACCGGCCATGTTCGGACCGGTAAGAATGATTATCTGCTGAGTCTCGTTGTCGAGATATATGTCGTTAGGAACGAATTCCTCTCCAGCCTGCATCATTGTCTCGATGACAGGGTGACGTCCCTGCTTGATATCAACAACCTTGCTGTCGTTCATCTGAGGACGACAGTATCTGTTGGTGATGGCAAGCTCTGCAAAACCGGAAAGGACATCAAGACGCGCAAGGATTCTGCAGTTCTTCTGAATGAGAGCAATATTCTCCTGAATCATGCGGACAAGTTCAGAATAGATCTGAGCTTCAAGAACATATATTCTTTCCTCTGCTCCAAGAATCTTCTGTTCGTACTCCTTTAGTTCTTCTGTTATATATCTTTCAGCATTTACAAGGGTCTGCTTCCTTATCCACTCTTCCGGCACTGAATCCTTATGAGCATTGCGTACTTCAAGATAGTATCCGAAGACGTTATTGAATCCGATCTTAAGAGATGATATTCCGGTACGCTCGATCTCTCTCTGCTGGACTTCGAGAAGATAGTCCTTACCATGGTGGGCAATCTTTCTGAGTTCGTCAAGTTCTTCGTTCACGCCGGATGCAATGACGTCGCCCTTTCCGAGGGCTGCAGCGGTTTCGGGATGCATCGTGCGGCCAAGATAGTCCAGGAGCTGCGAACAATCACCCATTCTGCAAGTCATATCCTTCAGGGCAGCCACATTCATTCCGTCGCAAAGCTCTGTGATAGGTTTTGTCTGGCTGAGACCTCTGCGAAGCTGCATAACCTCACGTGGAGCTATCTTGCCTGCTGCTGCTCTGGAGATGATTCTTTCAAGGTCACCGATGTCACCGATCATTGCCTGGAGACGTCTGAGTTCATCCCGGGCATCTGTAAAACATTGCACGACCTCGTATCTTGCTTCGAGTTCCTGAAGATCAAGAATCGGCATGGCAAGCCAGTTGCGGAGCATTCTTGCACCCATCGGCGAAGAACATCTGTCCATCACCTCCACGAGGGATGTTCCTTCCTTTCCTGCAGTAGAAGCGAATATCTCGAGATTGCGGAAGGTGAATCGGTCCATCCACACAAAATCCCCCTCGTCAATTCTTGAAATAGAGCATATATTTGAAAGTCCTGTGTGATGGGTCTGATCGAGATAGACAAGAAGAGCTCCTGCAGAGGTGATTCCCAATGGGAAATTATCTATGGCAAAACCTTTGAGGGAATCCACCCTAAGCTGCCTCTTGAGTCTTTCGACCGAGCTCTCGTAAACAAAAGCCCATTCTTCGAGGGTGGAAATGTAGAAGCTGTCTCCATAACGCTCACGCACGCCCTTTTCAAATCCTCTTGGGACAAGGAGTTCCTTTGGTGCAAATGAGCTGAGGAGAGTTCCGATATAGTCCAATGAGCCTTCCGCCACCTGGAATGTTCCTGTAGAGACATCAAGAAAAGCAGCACCGCATCTGTCCTTATGGAAAGAGAGACCGGCAATGTAATTGTGCTCTTTCTGCTCGAGCAGCTGCTCATTGAAAGCCACACCCGGGGTAACAAGTTCTGTAACTCCTCTCTTGACTATGTTCTTGGTGAGTTTAGGATCCTCAAGCTGATCACAGACTGCCACTTTGTAGCCTGAGCGCACAAGCTTGGGAAGATAGGTCTCAAGGGAATGATGGGGAAATCCCGCCATTGGGATTGCGCCCGGAGTCGCACTGGAGCGCTTTGTGAGCACAATTCCCAACACCTTGCTGGCTATAAGGGCATCGTCTCCGTATGTTTCATAAAAATCGCCGCACCTGAACAGAAGCACTGCTTCAGGATGTTCCGCCTTGAAAGCGAAATACTGCTTCATCATCGGAGTCTCGGTCGGTTTCTTTTCTGCCATTTTCGTTTGGTTTAACCTGCAAATGCTTACTTGCATACGCAACTTACAAAGTTACCAAATTCCAACCGATTTGCGAAAATTAATTTCGATTGAGATTGCCGGTCGGAGCCGGCAATGACGAGAGGTCGGAGCCGGCAATGACGTGTCACGTCATGCCCGACCTGATCGGGCATCTCTCCAAGAAAAGGAAACGCCGACAAGAGAGAGAAGCAGAAGAAGGATAAGAGCGATGGAACTAACACGGGAGATATTCTCACCGAGCTGGTAGGAATCCGGCTCAAATCGCATAATGAGCTGGCCCTCGCCTTCAGGAATGATGGCTCCGCGAAGAATCCAATCCGCACGGAAAAGCTCAATCTGAACTGCATCTTCTGTAGGCTGATAATGCCCATTCCTTACCTCTCCATAAGCACCGGCAGGTTCGATCCAAGCCTTCCATCCCTTTGGATAATAGATTTCGCTGAAGACTACCGCACGCTCTCTTGCTGTGCTGAACATATAGCGGAGCTCATTTGGAGCATAATGGTCCAGATAGATCAGGTCCTGACGGAATCCCTCTCCCCTTTCAGGAAAAGCTGACACTGGTTTCTTTCCTGAAAAAGCATCCGACTCTCTTGCCCAGGCAAAATCATCTCCCACTACTGCGGTAGTCTGAAGATCAGTGGCAGCAAGGAGTGCAATTTCGTCATCCGGAGTAGGGGCCACCTCAACCGAATCCACAAACCAGCAGTTCCCCATTGCATATTTATTGACAACAGGAGGGTATTCGCCTCCGAGGATTACATATTTACCGTTCAGCGCAGACACCACCTTGAGATAAGGCATATTCTCCTCAACCTCCTGAATGGTCTGAGCAGAGCCGATCACACCATAGAGCTGCTTGATTTCGTCGGTGATATATCTGTCGATCAGGTCCTGATATCTCTGCATCTTGACAGGACTGTAGCCGCCGATTGTCTTGTGATGGTAGCTGGTGATTGCATCGTTAAAGGTATTGACGCTTATATCCAGGACACGGAAATCCGGATCTTCATCTTCGAACAGCATCTCATCTACAGGGCGAGGTTCGTAGGCAGATGAGAAATCCTTAGGAGTCACGAAATGCTCCTTGTTGAGATATCTCTTTCCTACCGGTATGAGATCAAAGAACACCAAAGCGACTGTAGCCAATGCCACGATTGTCATCCTGCCCTTTCTGACAAAGGAGCCCTGAGGTCCTGTCGCATCCACCTTCGGAGTACGGAATGCCCAGAAAAGAAGGACTAAAAGGACTGTTATAAGTACGAAAGATCTCAAGGCATCAGCCTTAAGAAGTGCCTGTCTGTCTGCAACAAGAGCATCTACAAGAATATCCGGCTGACCGGCATCAACGCTTGATGTAAATGTACCGGCAATACCTGGAAGAAGGGCGGCAATAAGACAGAAACCAGCTGTAACAGCCCATGCTATTCCACCTGCCCTCAGGAATTCCTTGAATGAATATTTTTCCTTGATAACCTTATCGAGGACATAGAATCCGAGCATTGGAACAGTAACCTGAAGTACAATGAGTGCCATTGACACAGTCCTGAACTTGTTGTACATCGGCGCATACTCGAACCACAGTCTTGTAAACCACATGAAATGATTTCCCCAAGAGAGAAGTATAGCCACCACGGTTGCCGCTAAAACCCACCATTTCTCACGTCCGCGACAGAGAATAAGTCCGAGGACAAAAAGGAAGATGGAGATGGCTCCCATATACATCGGACCGGCCGTGAATGGCTGAGGACCCCAGTAGAGAGGCATATGCTTGAGGGTTTGACGAAGATTCGGTTGCCCTGCCCTTTTCAAAAGTTTTCCTGTCTCGGAATCAGTATCAAGAGCTCCGGATGATGAACCTCCGTTGAAGTTCGGAATAAGCAGGTTAGGGATTTCCTCTATACCATAAGACCATGCAGTTGCATATTCAAGATCAAGTCCCTTGTCATTGTGAGTGTCGCTGTCAGAAGACAGTTCCGAACCGCCACGCATTGTATATGGGGTGTATTCATATGTCGGAATGAGCTTGTTGGCGTTTGTCGCAATGCCGACACATCCGATGACAAGAAGAAGGGCGGAAGCAGCAAAGAAACGTTTGATCAGCGCACGCTTTGTCTTGTCCACACATAGGCTGATGAACAGGCCTATGGCATATATGAATATTACTATTGCGAGGTAATATGTGATCTGAACATGGTTAGCCTTGATCTGCATACTCAGGGCAAGGGCAAAAAGGACGGCTCCAAGCACCGTTTTCGGCAGCCACGCCTTACACCTTTCGTCATTGCCGGCTCCGACCGGCAATCTCATCGCTGAGCGATATGTGAAGATGACACCGGCGAGGACCCAAGGAAAGAATGCAATCGCCTGCATCTTTGTGTTGTGTCCCACCTGGATAATCTGCATATTGTATGAACAGAAAGCTATTGCAATGGCACCAGCCACAGCTATGACCTTGCTTGTGCCTAAAGAAAGCATCAGCAGAAAGGCTCCGAGGAGGGTAACGAAGAGGTAGCTGGCTGGTCTGCGCCCGATCATTAAAAACTCATAGATCTTCTTGGTCCAGTCTCCGTCGAAATCATCGATGAATGCAGTGGTCGGCATTCCTCCGAACATTGAGTTTGTCCATGCGGTGGGATCCTCAGGGTATGCCTTGTTGTGAGTGATGGCCTCATTCGCCATTCCCTTCCACGCAGAAATATCGCTCTGATTAACGATCTTTCCCTCAAGGACCTGAGGTACAAAACCGTAGGCCAGGACTGCAAAAAGCAGCACTATGCCCGCATATAGCAATATCTGCTTTATAATATTCCTATTCATCATCATATTTTTTTCATAACTATTACTCTCATCCTTAAAAAGGGGCCATTTTAAGGATGACCCTCAGTATATTGCACCCTCATCCTTGAAAACGGCCCTTTTTAAGGATGACTATGAGTTTTATGTTCTGCTACCCTGTCAAACAAAGCAGCCATTCTTCGGGTCAGATTCTCGCGAGTGAACTGCGAAATATCAGCATCATCCACTGTAAGACGACCTGCAAGGTGATTCTGCCAGCAGAGTTCAATGAAACGTGAGATCGAAGCCTCATCTGTCCAATCCAGAACAACACCTGTCTTGGTGGAATTCAAAATCATCGACATCGCCCCATCCGGCTGCCCGATTCCAAGTACAGGTCTCCATGAAGCAAGATACTCAAACAATTTACCGGGAAGCACAGCCTTGTACTCCGGCTCCTTTCTCAGAGGAAGAATCAGGAGCGAAGCACTACGCTGCTGTTCTATGGCCTCGGCATGAGTCCGGTAGCCCATATCTATCAGATTTGCACTCAGACCAGCAGACTCGAGTGATTCAAGAATCTGCTTGTCAGTCTTTCCTACCAACTTTATTTTCAGCAACTTCGCAAACTCCTTATCAGAAGCACATCTGTCTGCGAGTACCTTCCATAGAACAGTAGGATTGCCGTCTGCCGCAAAAAGTCCAGTGTGAGTGATGACAAAATCCTTATCAGGACCACCATCCGCCTCCACATATCTTTCAGAAGGAATATCACACACGTCAAATCCATTGGTGATCAGTTCCACCGGAGTCTGGGTCATAGCCTGGAACTCCTGCTGCACAAGAGGAGATACAGCCACAACTACAGAAGCATCATCAAGCACCTTCTTTTCCATCTTCTTGTGCCATCTCTCGGTTGAACGGGTCATCGAAAGATGCTTGAAGTAAAATATCTTAGTCCATGGGTCGCGAAAATCAGCGATCCATGGCAGACCTGTCTCCAAAGCCAAACGACGACCGATAAGGTGCATCGACTGAGGAGGTCCGGTGCTTACTATCAGATCCACCGGATGCTCTTCCAGATATTTCTTGAGGAACTTCACAGATGGGCTGATCCAGAGGCAACGCGGATCCGGACGGAAAAGATTGCCACGCACCCACATCGCCGCTTTCTGAAGAAACGACTTATTCTGAGCATTCACCGGATTGACTTCGACAGCCTCATTGCTGTGACCTGACTTCCTGAGGAATTTCTTATAAAGCTCATACGGCTCTGTGATATGCGTCTTTATCACCTCCACCTCTGCGGGAATCTCTGCCTCAAGAGTGTGGTCTACAGCAAGCTGCTCCGGATTTTCAGGAGTGTAGATGACAGGCTGCCAACCTTCAGAAGGAAGGTACTTGGCAAACTTTACCCAACGCTGAACACCGGACCCCCCTGTCGGAGGCCAATAATAGGATATGATAAGGACTCGTTTCATCAAAGCGCAAAATTAGGAAATCTTCAGCAGATTTGACAGGAATATAGCAATGATGACTAGTGGAGCTACATACCTGATGATCGGCCAGACGAACTTGAAGAGGCGTGCATTCTTGTTGATTGTTCCACCGTTTGTAAATTCGTCGAGCACATCCGGCTTCTTCATCTTCCAACCGACGAAGATAACCACCATAAGGCTTCCGAGAGTCATCAGGAAGTGGGATGAAAATTTGTCAAGGAAATCAAATATCGTGTTTCCGAATATCTTGATGTCCGAAAGGGGACCGAAAGAAAGCGAACAAAGCACACCTATCGGCCATATGATAGCAAACAGCAGTCCCACAGCCTTCTTTCTGGACATTTTCCTTTCCTCTGAAAGATAAGCCACACCCACCTCAAAGAGAGAAATCGAAGATGTCAATGCTGCCACAATGAGAGAGAGGAAGAAAAGTATCGCAACCAGACCTCCTAAAGGCATCTGCGAGAAGATATAAGGAAGCGTCTGGAACACAAGACCAGGTCCTCCCTGGGTATTGAGACCGAAAGCAAAGACTGCTGGCATGATTGCACAGCTTGCTATCAAAGAAAAAACAAGGTCTGAAAGAGCTATTGTGGTTGATGAAGATGCTATATCTTCCTTCTTGCTTACATACGAAGCATATGTAAGCATAGTTCCATAACCGAGGGAAAGTGAGAAGAATGCCTGTCCCAAAGCAGCAGCACACACAGAAGCATCTATCTTTGAAAAATCAGGATTAAAGAGGAAAGAGAGGCCTTCTGATGCACCAGGAAGCATCGCCGTCCATATTGCTATAACGAGAACGATGACGTATAGCACAGGCATCATCACCTTTCCAAAGCGCTCAATACCGCTTTTAACTCCTCCTAGAAGAACCAGTGAGGTCACTATAAGAAAAAATGTATGACCCAATATAGGTGCCCATGTGGACGAGATGAAGCCGGCAAACATTGTGTCAAGATACTCCTGAGTCACTCTCTCAGTAAAGCCAAAAGTGCAGGCTTTGAAGAAATACTGGATTGACCATCCTCCGATGACACTATAATACGAGAGGATGACGACCGGTGCAGTTACAGCAACCAGACCAACCCATTTCCAAGGTGTACCGGGAGCCAGTTTTTCAAAGGCCCTGAATGCGTTTGCCTGACTTCTTCTACCGATGATGAACTCAGCGAAGAAGATAGGAAGACAGAGACAGAACACACACAATATATATACAAATATAAAGGCCGCTCCTCCGTACTCACTTACCATATACGGGAAACGCCACATGTTTCCTAGTCCCACTGCAGATCCAACCATCGCCATCAGCACTCCGAACCTGCTTCCAAATTTTTCACGTGCCATATTGTTGTTGTCCGTTTACTTTTTAAGGGGATTTATATACTCTACAAACTCAAAGTTCCATCCTGTCTCAGGATCATTCATCATTTCCGAACGGGATTCTTCCTTCCACACAAGGGGATCTATCTGAGGAAAGAAGGTATCTGCACCGTCTATCATAGTGTGGACATGGGTGACAATGAGTCTGTCTGCAAGCTGAAGAGCCTGGGCATAAATCTGTCCTCCACCGATGACAAAACAACGTTCTGCACTCTCAGCTGCAGTCTCGGCAAGAGCAAAGGCTTCTTCGAGAGAATGAGCCAGAAGGGTTCCGTCCGGAGCTTCCGAGCTACGGGAAACCACTATATTCGTTCTTTTGGGAAGAGGTCTGCCAATAGACTCATAGGTCTTTCTGCCCATTATGACCGGACAGCCCACCGTGGTCCTTCTGAAGAATTTGAGGTCTTCGGAAATATGCCATAGGAGAGCATTATCTCGTCCTATGGCATTATTGTCCGATATTGCTACTATTATGCATTTTTCCATAAAAATCTGTTTTAGATGCCCGATCAGGTCGGGCATGACGGTTGGATCAGGTCGGGCATGACGGTTGGATCAGACCGGGCATGACTGAACGTCATTGCCGGCTCAGACCGGCAATCCTACACTGCTACAGGTGCGGAAATACGAGGATGTGGATCGTAACCGACAAGCTCAAAATCTTCGTACTTGAAATCAAAGATGTCCTTCACTTCCGGATTGATCTTCATCACAGGAATGGCGCGAGGCTCACGCGAAAGCTGGAGCTCCACCTGCTCGAAATGATTTGTATAGATGTGCGTGTCACCTGTAGTGTGAACGAACTCTCCTGGCTCAAGACCACATACCTGAGCGATCATCATTGTAAGAAGCGCATAGGAAGCGATATTGAAAGGCACTCCCAGGAAAACATCCGCACTACGCTGATATAGCTGACATGAAAGTTTTCCATCAGCCACATAGAACTGGAACAGAGAGTGACAAGGAGGAAGCGCCATCTTCTCTACCTCAGCAACATTCCATGCAGAAACAATCATTCTGCGCGAATCAGGACTGTTCTTGATCTGATTTATGACATTAGAGAGCTGGTCGATGGTTCTGCCGTCAGGAGTAGGCCAACTACGCCACTGGTGACCATAGACTGGTCCGAGATCGCCGTTCTCATCAGCCCACTCGTCCCAGATCGAGACACCGTGATCCTTAAGATACTTGATATTAGTGTCTCCTGCAATGAACCACAGAAGTTCATAAATGATTGACTTGAGGTGAACCTTCTTAGTTGTAAGAAGAGGGAAACCCTTGCTGAGGTCAAATCGCATCTGATGACCGAATATGCTCTGCGTACCTGTACCGGTGCGGTCACTTTTCATCGTTCCGTGTTCGCGGATATGACGAAGGAGGTCTAAGTATTGTTTCATAGCATTAAGATTTAACGGATACCGAAAGCTAAGATGATAGCCTGCTCATATACTTCACCCGGACGGAGAACTGCCGAAGGATATTCCGGCTGATTAGGAGCATCCGGGAGATTCTGACACTCGATGGCAACGCCGTGGTAATCTTCATAAACATGGCCGTTCTTACCGGCAGGACAACCGGAAAGCCAGTTACCTGTGTAGACCTGCACTCCAGGCTGTGTTGTATACATAGTGAGGGTTCTTCCGCTTTCCGGAGCATAGAGATAAGCTGCTTCCTGAATCTGTCCAGGCTCAGCGCCATCGATTACCCAGCAGTTATCATATCCCTTACCATAGTTCAAAGCTGTAAAATCAGTCTTGATCTCAGCACCGATGACCTTCTCGTTTACAAAATCCATAGGTGTTCCCGCAACAGGAGCGCTCTCCCCAAGCGGAATCAGAGAGTCTGTAGTAGGAAGGTATTCTGACGCATTCAGACGAAGGACATGACCGAGAATATCGCCGTTTCCTTCACCGTTGAGATTGAAGTATGCGTGGTTTGTAAGATTAACGATTGTAGGAGCATCAGCCTCTGCGGTAAGAGTCAGACGAAGTTCGTTCTCCTCTGTCCACTCGTAGCGTGCAACAGCCTTCAAGGCACCGGGATAACCCATTTCTCCATCCTCTGAATAATAAAGGAACTCCACGCCGCCTTCATTTTCGCGACTTTCCCACACTTTGTTCTGGAATCCGTCGGGACCTCCATGAAGATGGTTAGGACCATTGTTTACAGGAAGCGCATACTCAACTCCGTCAAGCGAAAACTTTCCAAGAGCAATACGGTTTGCAAATCTTCCCGGAATCTTACCGGCACAAGGTCCATCACCAAAGTAACTCATAGGGTCGGAGTATCCAAGTGTGACATCTGCGAGATTTCCGTCCTTATCAGGAACGACAATAGCGACAATGCCGGCACCTATGCTTGAAAGCTGCACATAGGCACCGGAATCATTCTTCAAAGTATAAAGGAATATTTCTTTTCCACAGGCAGACTTGCCCCAAAGTTCTTTTGTCAGTTGCATAGCTTAAATCTTTGCCAAAAATAATCTCTCAAATTTAAGAATAATTATCGTGATTGGCAAAGATTTATTCCGCAGACTGCGGTTCCAGTATAATCGTACTATCTCCGACTGCAAGAGCATTGTAAAGCTCTGCTAGAGAATCATATGATTGCTCATAAATGACCCCTCCTTCCGTATACTGGAACTTAACGACATCCACAGCCCAGGAATATTCGTATTCTGCTCTCAGACGGAGCTCGAAAACGCCTCCGTCAGCAATAGCAACAGTACCTATTCGGTTATATGAAGGGGCAACCTCGAACGGAACGAACGAACCGGCAGGTACAGGTACAGCAACACCGTCCTTCATATACATAAGCCTTCCTGTCATTGAAGAATTCGTCACTCTGAAACGCTTAGGATAGTATACGACAACATCTTCCTGAGAGCTTATCCTGATGTCTCCAGCACTCACTATCTGCTTGGTTCTGAATGGAATAACCTTTCTTTCCCCTGACTGATCAACAGAGACCGGAAGTCTGAACAGATCGAGGACAGAATCATCTTTTGAAAGAGCATCAGCCACGCCGAAGGACCTTTCCTTTTCCCTATCCTTAGCGACTCTATAAATGAATCTTCCAGGATTCGATTCGTCTTCCTCCAACTTGACAACACCATCTGCATCCGGCACGAGCCACGATGGATCTACCGCAGATCTGTCAAGTTCGAGCATAGGCGCATCTATATAAATCTCAAACGGCATTCCGAACGGATCCACACTCAACTGTTCCTCATCTGCAACGCCTGAGAGGTTTGATTTGAAACTGGTCACATCAAACTCGACCATTACCGGTTGTCCCGGCTGATATCCTATAGCCACATCGGTAGCAGCATTTTCATTCGTATCCTTGGTAATCTCTCCATAAGTTTCTCCTCCGACCTTTACCTGCGCAGAAAAATGGAACGGATGGAATGTAGCAATTTCAAAGACAGCAGATTTATAAAGACCTGTTCCTGTACATTTTGCGACAGAATATCCTGTAGAGGCTAATTCTCCCGGATCACCGGTAGTGATTGACGGTGAACCATATGGGTTTGAGGCAATACGGACAACTTCGTCAGACTTTGGTATCATCGTCCTGAGATGGAAAGTGGCACCCTGACCCGGAGTTCCATTCTCATTCCTGAAGAAGCCCAGTACTCGACCGGCAGTGGAAGACCAGTTTGCAGCATCGATCTTATAGAAATCAAAATAGTAGGTGTCCTCCGGAAGATCGTGGTTATGCTCAAGGTTCTCTGAATAAAGCAAGAACTCATCCACATTGTAAGGTGAATTGAAGTTGTGGTTAGGGGTTACATAATCCACATAATAAGTACCTAGTGCATCAGTAAATGTCGCATCATACTGTGTAGGGCGCGTCCTGTAGACCTGTCCTACGTGAGACGTAAACTCGACACGCGCATGCTTTTTCTGAGGCACCATGTAATAATATATGACCTCATCTGCAGGCATTGATCCCACATATGAGCGAAGATTATGAAGCAGAATCCTGTTGTTTGTCTCACGTACGAACGTCGCTGTTTTGGTAAGCGGTTCAAAATGTTCCGCCTCAATCTTAACGGAGACCGTCTCACCTGTCTGATGACCGAGAATTGTCTTAAGATATATTCTCTGCACCCCGGGCTCATGAACTGTAAGCACATATTTATAGCCGATTCCATTGTCCTCTCCATAGCCTTCCTCGCCTCTCAATATGATAGGAAGTACCATTCCTGAGGCGTTTCGCACATCAAGGTCATTGACTGACACAAGGACATCCAGCGGAAACATTTCTTCCGGAAAATCTTCTGGGATATGGAACATCATCGTAACATTTTCACCCGCATTTCCGCCATATATGTTGGTGGTGATCCACGCAGGCACAAAAGACTGCTTCTTGACAGTCGTTACCTTAATGGTCCTGGTCAATCTACCGTATCGTATGACAAGAGTTCCTTCACGCTTGCCTTTGTCTCCCATCTCATTAAGATAGACCCTTATCTGACCCTCGCCTGTCGCGGTGTCGAATTCGTGATCGAACGGAGTCCTTGCAACCTCATTTCCCTCAGACCATGAAACTTCAGGAGCAGACAGAGCACCTCCTGTGAGACTTTCCAAAGAATAATAAAGATTATAATCACGATAAGGCATCACAAAGTCGTCCTCTGCAATCACCACCGAGGTCTTATCTACCTTAAGAGCATATTCTCCATCTGATACTGATTTGATGTTCTGCGAAACAGCCACCCAGACATTGTTGGTCGGAGGGGTGTGGAGCGCCTCAGCAAAGGTTTCCGTTCCATAACTCAATTCTCCATCAATGGTAACTATATAATGATGGTTTCTGAGAATCGGCATATTGATACCATCCTCATCAATGATGGAGATGCGATAATATAAGGATGGCCCATTGTTCTGCGAACCCTTGACGATGAAATCAACCGGATGGGCTGACGAGTTAAGGCTCTCGAATATATATTCCTCATCATTTGTGCGAACGTCAAGATAGTCCGCAAGTCGCGCAGTGTTGTCAGGCAAGGTAACAAAGGGATCATCGAAGGTAGGAATTTCAAACTCTCCCTTATCGTAATTGTAAGGAGCCACTGTGCCGAATGCATTCGTATTCACAACAATCCATCCCTGCTCTACAAAATCCACATTCTGAGAGACCTCAATTGTAAACTTAGCCTGATTGCGCAGAAGATGTACAGCTGTCTCGCGAGTGGTGCAAGCCTTAAGTTCTTCTACAGTCTTTCTAGCCCAATATATCATACGGCCGGCTGAAGCCTCCAGCGTAGACATCAGTTCAATCTCACTCATACCTCGGTAAGAGTCCTCCTCAAAGAAGGTAAGGTTCTGGTTGCCGACAAGATGAAGGATATGCGCATGCTCGGGTACAGAAACCTCTACTGTTCCGCTCATGGAAACAGTACTGCCATCATCAGGGGTATCGTGGTTCAGTTTGGCCTTTACGGTCGTTATGAAGATTCCGTTTGCATCGAAACAGAAGACCTGCATCTGCTGTACTCCACCTCCATCAGGATCGACAGCCTTGGTCCAGATATTGTCCTGAACAGCCACATCCATCATGAAACGCAAGGTGATATATCCCTCCTGATCGTCTGAGTGCAGAATCTCCTGCTCCTGACAGGAAACCATCAGAAGTGCAGTTAACATGCAGAAAATATATTTCACAATATTGTTCATGACTTCAGATTTTAATAATAATCACGGACACAACGCACTGCCGTGTTGCTGCTTGTAGAGGATGATTGCGTATTCTGGACATAGTTCTTACCGTCTGATGTATACGCACACCAATAGTATTTTCCGGACAGAACCTCTGCCATTGCATCACTTGCATACTGGTGGTCAAGAATGATCCTCACCTCAGCCTCGGTAGGGAGACGCCAGTCGTCATAGACCTTTCCGTCGCGGGTTACCTCTATATACTCTTTACAATGGGATGCAGCAACAGCCATAGACGTCGGTGACTGGGTCGCACCAAGCTGTGAGGCAATCATGAATGAAGGAGACACAAGTTTAGCATTATCCGCATTGCTCATAGTGTATCCGTCTGCATCGAGTCTTGGAATTGCAACCGTATAGATTGCAGAAGTCGCAGTAACATGAACATGATACATACGCGGATTATTCAGACCGCTGATGTTCGATGCCCTCTTTGTGTTGTTGTCCCAATAGTAATAAAGTATCTGATATGAAGATCCTGAACTCTGGGCAAACTTGGAACCGAAGAGACTACTGTTGCCTGCATTATATGTGTATTGCCATTTGTTGTTTGACCATGTTACACCTGCATAATTGGGGTTTCCTTTCTTTTCATAGGTTGTACCACCAAAGTCGCTTCTGTAGGAATAGTATCCGTGCTCGTTGGAAATATACAGGGTCGGAGATTGAGTTACAGTAAATTCTGCAGTCTGCCCTGTTTCGTTGGTAACTCTGAAACGAAGATATCTGATTGCATTACTATGAGTATCCTCAGACGAAGACTCTATTTCTGCCACGGCGGCATCATATTCTTCTTTTGCTTTGAGATATGCAGCATACTCTGGGTTTGAATCAGCCCATGCCTCAAAAGCCTTCAGGTATTCGTCATATTCTGCCTTGAGATCATCATATTCCTCCTGCGCGTCCTTATACCCGTTTCCATTCCATCCTGATGAACGATAGAACTCGATTTTTCCATTAGTCCAGCGCCAAGAGACTGTGGCTGTCCTGGTTGAATACTTGGAAGCAATGGCATCCAATGTCGCTTCATTATCAGGGTTCTCAACAACCCGCGGTTTGCCTGCAGGCTCTGGTACCGGGGTCGGTTCCACCAGCTTGGCGATCTCCGCATCCATTTCTGCCCTGGTCTTTGCAACAAAAGGAGAAACGATTTTGATGCTACCGTTGAGTGCCTGCTGAGGAGCGGTAGCCTTGATGGAATTATAGACACCGTACGTATCGTTCGTCGAAAGATCAACCTTCTGGTCAAGGTAATTGTAATAATATGCTTCTACCAATTCTATTCCGTCTGCAGGTATGAATGATGAAGAGGCAAATTCAAGAGTGAAGTCATCCACATTGATGTTGTACATATCCACGTGGTCCGTGTTCAGTTGAAGATACTGAGGTCCCGTTGTTCCCCCGACTAGAACTACCTTCTCCGTCCATTCCCGCACATCGTAATAGATATATTCAAAGATTTGAGGACTCGAGTCTGCTGCGGCTCCCGGACGATTAAGCCTGATGTTTACAGAATAGAAATGATTACGCTCGAATGACGAGGTATTTGTCATCGGTATCTTGAACCAGGAGTTTTTGTATTCAACCGTTTCGTCACCATTCATGCGTATCATTGGAAGATTCACTACCACACATGTCTCATAATCAAGAAGAGATGCATCCTTCCAGGTGTGTGGATAGACATATGCTGTAAGGGTTACTTTCTTAGGATCAGTCTCCGGATGCCAACCGAAATATGCACTGCTTCCCTTTTCCGTATTCCTGAGGGTCGCAGTTGTAGTTCTGACCTGTTCTCCTGCCAGAATAAAGGCGTCGCATGGAAGATTATTGATGTGATATAGACCGCCCTCCGACTCAAGATCATCCTTGAAATGATGGAAAAAGATATTTTCTCCCGCATTGATTGTGATCTCTACTTTTGCTGCAGCACGACGGAGCTCTCCTTTGAGGATGGTGTTGTTTGCCATAATGCCGTCATTCAGTTGCAATGGAGATGCACCGTTGACGTCTGTCGCCAAGGCATCCATGAGAAAATATCGCGGAGCATTCGGTGAAGTCAGTCCGGAATGATGGATGTATTCATCCTTCTGTCGGTTGTTCAGGAGAGCAGCATAGGTTTTCTGAGCATTCAGCTCCTCTTTGCTGAAATTGGTGTTGGCAACGAGATAGACAAAAAATCTGTCCTGAGGATTGAACTCGCTTCTCTTGCAGTTGAGGGTGAGACTACCGGAGTTGTTGACCTCATATCTGTCATAATACACCCTCTCTCCTTTACCATTATTTTCATCTGCCTTGAAGATGAATACGTCAAGGCTGTTGATGTATGATTCTGTGTCATTGTCGGCAACACCCCTTGTGTCCTGGGAATCAAGATAAAGAATGATGGACTCATTCGACGGAGCCTCCACCATCTCCTTCTCTAAGCAGGAGACAGCAGACAGCAACACCGCTGAAAGCAGGAATATATTCCATATTCTTCTCATCATCAATCTGTTACCGTAATTGTCACTTTATTGGCATCTGAGCTGCCCGGCCAGTAGTAATTGTTCTGGCTGCCATTTATGAGCAGAAATTCATATTCACCTGTCGTCGAACCGGTAGGTGAATAAATGATTGCAAGGTTGACCGTGTCACCTGCTTTGAGAGTCTCTCCTGGAGCCACTGTTATGCGATACCAGTTATCCGGATTGGCCTGTACAGGAACAGGCACCTCCTGAACTCCCTTATAGACCTTGACTGTAACTTTGTCCGGGTAATCCACGACAGTCGGTCTCCATTCCTCATTGAGAGGATATGACATTCTGAAATAACACTCGAAAGGCTTATCAGCAGACATCCGGGCAGGAGCAGTCGGCCTTGCCTCATCTTCTGTGTCTTCCAGATATGAGTGGGTAGGATAGTCAAACCAGAGATCTGTCATATCGGCCTCTTCCCAGTCAGCGACCTTATAATTGAGGATGATCCTTCCCTCTGATGTCAACGTAAAATAAATCTTGTAATGCCTGTCGCGAAGAATCTTAGGCAGATAAACATATCCGTGCTTCAGAACTCCTTCTTCACCGACCGAATACTGAATATGGATAGCCGCCTGACGCTCATCTTCCTTTACATCCCAAAGGTCTCCTCCGACTTCCGTTTCCGGAATATACTGGTCCTCGACAAGGAGATCATAATCATCAGCATTCGTACTTCCGGAAGCCGCTGTCTTTGTAAGGTCGGTCTCATCTACAACAAAATCACGCCCCACTGCACGATTTGGAATTGCTGCAAGGCTGATATCATCTGTCGGAAGATAATAACTATGCTGTCTGCAACCGGCTTTAAGGTAGCTCACAGAATGTACTTTTGCCACAGCTGTTCCCACAGCCTTGGCTGCATACACAGAAAGTTTCGCAAGCGACGGTTCGAGAGTAAATGTAGCAGTCTGAATAAGGAAATAATGATCTTCGTGCCCCGGAGCGTCGTTCAGGTCATTGGATATATTATCCACATTGATCGTTTCGCTCTGAATACAATACATCGGCAATAGAGAATCCGGCTTAAGAGACTGGAACTTCACTGCATAAAGCTGCTCTCTGGTTGGTCTTTCAGGGAAGGCATAGCCATCTGAAAAATTGACAGATGACTCGTTCACGAAAATATAGAACTGAACCTTGTGTTGTCCCCTGACAGGAAGAGCAAGATCCATAAAGATCGGTTCTGCAGATGCTTTTGCACGATAATACTGTCCGACAAATTCACCGGAGCCCTCCATATAAGCATAAATCCTGACGGTACCGATAGTCCTCTCTTGTTCGGTAGGAGTTGCTCTTGTTACCTTATCGGCATCAAGATTTATCTGAATCAGCACCTTCCGTTCCTGCTGAGCCCCGTCCTCCTTAGTGCACGAGACAGTTGCAGCCAACATTCCTATAAATGCTGCCACAACGAACAGAATATGAACGATACCTTTCATCAGAATTCAGGATTAACCTCAACTACAAACCAATCAGGAAGAGATACTTCAACATTGGAAGACTTGAATTCCACTTCAAACGGAATAAGCACCTCGTGTTTTGAACAATCTATATGAGAACTATTTGCCCTAAGGAAATCTGCAAAACAGATAGAAGCAAGCTCGTCTCCATCCTGAGACAGAACTTTAAGATAAACGTTTTCATGATCAAGATGTCTGAGTATGTTGCATGATGCCTTTGCTGTAGCTTCCCCATCATGAACCACATCCAACACATATTCCACCTCTGCATCCTCTGTAGCCACATTGTTGAAATCGGCATAAGGGCTCACACCCGCGATTATGACCCTTGGAGCAGAAGGTACACCTTTGACATCCACACTGATGTCATAATGAGATGCCGCAAAATGAGCAGTGCTGTATGTTATCTGCCTTTCCGAGTCAAAGGCGGCAATAGTCTGGTCAACAGAAGCAAAATACAACGGGTCGTTTCCGGAAACCTCCTCCTCATTCCAATATGCATCAGCTCCGAAACACAGTCCGGACAAGCTGCTGCGCAGAGAAAGATCCTTTACGGATGTAGAATAGGCATTGCCAAGAAAGACCAGTCTGTATTCACCCTCTTCCAAAGGCGGCAGCATCACTCTCCGGAGACTTACTTCTTCATCAGTGAGCATGGTATTACTCAACATAGTGTTCGCCTCATCGAGAATGAACATCTGTACCTTGTCTATCTTTTCGGCGAAAATCTCCTTGGTTCCGTCCCCGACATAACTCAGATCCACCACATACCTGTTGTAGCAGTCACTGTAATCCTCGCTGATGCAGGAACTTAAAAGTCCCCACATCAGCGCGGTGATTACATATATGTGGTTTAACCTCATGAAACTTTTTTTAGAACTCAGGAGTTACATTTACAACGATCCACTCTGCAACCTTTAAGGTTGATGTCGAGACATCTTTCCTGGTGAACGAGATTGTCCTCTGTGAATCTGATTGCCATTCTATAGATCTTGCCCTGCTCGAAAGAAGTTACAGGCTCTGTCGAGTTAAGCTTATACACATTAGTATAGAGGTAACCTGGTGTACCGTTCCTTTCATCATAAGCCTTCTGGTTTTCGTATTCGATGATATTGAGCACAAGAGTAGGAGCCATTGCACCCTTGCAGAAGAAGTTATATGCAATATCTGTCTCTACAAAAGAATTTGCAGTTGTAAGCTCAACAAGAGGGTGAGAGTTACCTGCATTAGGCTGACCGTTCTGACCGTTGAAGAAGTCGTTGTTCCACTTTGTTGTACTCATCTGGTTCTGGAAATAATCGAAGACGGTCTGCTGATCCTGAAGATTGATGTTTCTGAGTACAGAAAGTGCTCCTGTGCGGAAGTCACATTTGTCATAGAAATCTGCAAACGCCATGCTGACAACCTTAACGATCTTTTCAGAGCCCAATGGAAGAGTACAACCGATTCCTGTTATCTCAAAACGGGCAACATGAGGGAAAATGTCAAGATCGACAGTGTAAACATTTGAAAGGTGAGCATTGTTTCCATTATCATGTGCATTTTCCTGAGCGATTCCAAGTGTTCCTGCTGCATAAAGAGGGAAGTTGGTTACATTCTGATAACCGACAATCTCAAGAGTCTTGTCAAGAGCTGTCTCAAGAGTTGCAGCCATCTCTGTGTGGTTACCGACAACAATTACTTTCTTGACTGCTGATGGAAGGAAGTGGAACTTAGCTGTAAGAGAGCCATTGAAATCAGCAAGTTCTGTTGCATCGAAGTAAGTGTCTGCCTTTACTCCTTCTGCATCCTTTGCCTCATAAAGGTTTGTACCGTCAGAGAAGAAGAACTGAAGAGAGTTGAGCTGGATGTTCTTTCCCTCAAGGCTTTCTCCCAGTCCACCGATTGCTCTTGTACCTGGAGATACATTGTTGATCTTTACCTCAACACTTTTAAGATTTTTGTTCTCTGCAGGTGTCGCGTCCTGCTTCTGGCATGCCGCCATTGTCATTGCAGCAAGAGCTGCAGCGAACATGATTCTTGAAATTTTCATGACTTAAAATTTTAGATATAAAAATTATTATGTTTTAGTTATTTCTGTATGATTTCTACCGGCCCATAATATATTGAGAGATAGCGTGCACATCTGAGATGAGGATAGATCTGCTTGAGCATTCTATGCCATACCCATCCATAATCCATCTTCTCGATCATCAGCTTCTTACGTTCATTTGGAATATCATTGTTGTCGATTATGGCAATCACAGCATCCTTTTCCGGCATATCAGACTGAGCAAGCACTCTGCGTAGTCCCTCCCAGTTCTCCTCGCCATTACGTATAACGAAATTATCTTCCGTGAGTCCGTACTGAGGTCTCTGCTGAATGATATAGTTGATCAAGGCCTTTGCACGATTTATTCCAAGCCACTCATTGAAGTCAGGCGGACCCTCTGGAGAAGCATAACCGGCAACCTCGATCTTCTCGACTCTATAGAGAGAGTCTGAATAAATCTTATCGATAGAGGCGAGAATCCTACCGAATGTGACTTCATTGTCAAACACCGTAGAGTCAATTTCTGCCTTTGAAACCTTGAAGATTATCTCCATCTCATCCCTTCCGAAATCCGTCCTTATGATAGGCTTCTTGACAGGGATCTCAACCACAACAGGCTTTTCTACTATCTGTTCTTCATACAGCTGCGCAGAAGCAAGGAGAACCTCGTCAGTGAAATCCTTCTCGCAATTACAGCCTGTAAGATACCTTTTCACACCAAATGAAGCAGACTTCATCCATCGCTTTACCGGAACCTTGGACTCATAAGCATAGACAGTTTTCGCTAATGTCTGATTTTCGGAAAGTTCCCAGTCACGCTCTCCACTGTAGTACTTTTCCTGCCTTTCCCTTTTGAATCTTCCCTTTCCATAAACTTCGACGACATCGAACCATAGGGTATCCTTTCCATTGAAGATGTAAGGCATTATTATTTCCTTGTAACGCGACGGAACACCTTTGTTGGAATCCACCTTGAAAGTGACTGTGACAGAATCCTTGTCAGAAGATATATTTTCGTCAAAAACCCTTGTCTGCGCACTTAAGACAGCATTTACAGACATTAGAAACATCAATGATATAATCAATTTCCGCATAACCTTTCCTCCCGAAAATCACTTGATTATATAAACGAACGAAAGTCCTACAGACGTAGGACCGAATGCAATTTTGGATACTGACTCATTGAAAAGGCCACATTTACGGGATTCATACACATCGTACTCTGTGTACCATAAACCTAATCCTAGATTAGCCTCGATGTTCCAACATCGGGCTATCGGCCAGGAGCAGCCATATGTGATTCCGGCGGCGGCGGCCCACCCCTCCTGTCTCTTGTCTTTGAAAAATGGTATTCCTCCGACATTGAATCGGGTGTAATTTGCATTAAGCCCTATAAAATGTCCATGAAAAGCTTCACAGAACCAATATCTGACTTCTGGAGATACAAGAAAATGCTTTGCCTTTATGTTCTTAGCTGAATCCAACGTCCACGGATTGTAGCCGCCTTCCAGCTCAAGAGTCCATCTGGGCGCAACAACAAATTCCACCCCGATGTTCGGAGTGGTCGTTGCCCAATAGAGAATGTTTGTCTTTACAACTGTTTTTTGAGCATTGGCAACAAGGCCAAAACAGAATAAAGCAGAAACAACTGATAATACGTAATGTTTCATAGGGGGAGTCCTATAAATTTACGCAAATATAACAAATCCCTCCCCCAGTTACAATAAATTCTACGATTTATTCAGACTTTTATTCGCTCCGTCGTTGAGACGGATGCTTGAAAATGTATACTCCCAACCAAATGCTGCATATCAGGGAGATGGCAACCTGTATCACATATTCCGGATTATTCTTGAGACAGGCATCGCTGCAGATAATGACAACCAGGATTGTCAGAGCAATGAAAAACCATATTGCAAAAACTATCAGAAGAATTATATTTACCACCTTTCAGATACAGAAAGGAAAACTCTATATAAGTCCCTCTAGAACAGATCTTATATCCTCACTGGTAGGATTGTCCGGTTCGTCAGTAAAAACAGCCTTTATTATTCCATCAAGACAGATGTAGACTCTCGGGATGCGCGAGTCTGCGAAAAGATTATAGACTGTTCTGTCAGATTGGGCTGAATATGGAAGAGTCAAGCTGTTTGCCTTCCAGAAATGATCAATTGTTTCTTTTCCCTCTTCCCTGCTTATCACTGCAAACTTGACTTGCTGTGGAAAATATTCATCATAAATCTTCTGAACTTCAGGAAGGGTGGCAGCGCAATCAGGACAACCGGTGTGAAAAAACATTATTACAGACACTCCTTTTGCAAGATACTCCCCCGTCATGGTTGTTCCATCATACATCTCGACGGAAAAATCCGGAATAATATCTCCAACCTTAAGATCCTCTTTCGTTACAGGACCCTCATAAATACATGAAAGGGTGGAAGACAGACATAGGACAAATGTCAGTATTTTCAGAAGTCTAATCATAGCACAACAAAACGATTGACAAAATCCAAGACTCTCTCTGTAACTGCATCCTTCATTATAACGGTCTTATCCTTATCAAGAAGGTAGAGAGATGGTATAGCCCTGACGTTATAGAGGACATCTGTACGAATAATGAAATCCGGGTCGAAACCGTTGAACCATTCTTCCGGATAAATCGGCATATATGACCTCCAGGCTTCCAGGTCCTCATCTATATATATATTGAGCACAGCCAGTTTACCGGCAGAAATCAATTCAGAAATCCTGGGTGACTCCTTCAATGCATTAATGATGGTCATGCATGCTTCGCAACCGGGATTACTGAAAAACAGTATAGTAAAATCCGCCTTTACGTCATGAAGTCTACGTACGCGACCGCTCTTATCCTCAAAGCGGAAATCCGTCGCCTTGGTACCAACTCTGTTAAGGGCGCACATCTTTGCATCATATCCGTATGCAGTCCTTTTTCCTTCGTCCACTAAATTACACTTGGAAAGACACTCGGCATATGGACCGTAAAGATCTTCGTTCCTAAGAGGAGAGTTTGGATCATAGAGATACTTTTCCACAAGCTCAGTAAAAGTCTCGAAGACATTTGAAGACGTATCTTTAACCTCACATTTCAAAGCTCTGTCAAAGAGTCGTCTTACAGATTTTGAAGCAGGAGCATAATCAATCATAGAAAGGACGTTCACCCAATTGGCAAACTTCTGCTCCACCGCGTCCTTAGACACACCGCTGACAAGTAGGGAATCCGAAGGATAGGTTCTTTCTTCATCTGTGAGCTTATCCCACCAATGCGACGCCATATATTCTGCCCTATCCTGAGCATTTTCCATCATATCAGGAGGCATCACATCAGGAAAAGGCAGAGCTTGAAAATGCTCTGCCTTCCTTGTTCCGCAACTTATGGCGAAAAACGCCAGAAGCGATAGAATGATATGATTAAGCTTCATATTCATGCTTTCCGACAACAGCCTGAGATACATTAATGAGGAAGTCTCCTATCTTCTCGAGCTCAGAGAGAACATCCATAAAGTATACTCCTGTCAGATAGTTATAGCTGTTGCTTTCAATGTTGACGATGTGCTCCTCTCTGAGATGGTTTCTGCACTCATTGATATTGTACTCGCAGTTCTCTGCATTTGAAATATCCTTGAGATTTTCTGCCTTGAGGTTTTCGATCATCACATCGTAACCTTTCTGCACAAGATCCATCATCTTGTTGAGACGGTCAAGGATTGACTTGTCGAATACCTTTCCGTGAGCGTTCTTTCTCTTGAGGATTCTTCCGATTGCCTCACCGCTATCTCCAAGAGATTCAAGTTCTCCGACAATCTTGTACATAGCCTTGATCAGAGATGTCGACTCCTCACTCACCTCATTCTTGGAAACATCATTAAGATATGTAGCGATCTCATACTCGATCCTGTCTGTGATCTCCTCATACTTGATAAGCTTATCATTCAGCTTATCAAATTCCTCCGGATCGGTCTCATTGATTGCCTGACGGATGTAACCGAAACCATTGCGACAGATCTCAGCAAAATGAATAACCTCCATCTGCGCCTCTCTGATTGAAAGCTCTGCAGTGCTGAGAGGGCCTCCTGAAATATACTTGAGTCTGAACACCTCTGTTTCTCCCTTAGGCTCCTTGACCAACCATACTACAGCCTTCTCAATAAGTGGAGTGAACCATATAAGCACGAGTGTGTTGGTTACGTTAAAGAGTGTGTGAAGCATTGCGATACCATAGAGAAGAGAGTTCTTGTACATCTCAATCTCTGCAGGATCAGCAGCAATACCACTGTTTGCAATGGAAGCGAGCTGGGCGCTGGCAGCCATAGGATCCTGGAATCCAAGGTTCACCATAATGACGCAGATCAACTTTACTATAGGTCTGAACACTGCAAGAACCCAAATCACACCTACAATATTGAATATAGTGTGTGCGCGTGCTGCTCTCTTTGCAGATGTGTTTGCTACTGCAGCAGCAATGTTTGCAGTGATGGTTGTTCCGATGTTCTCACCAAGCACCATCGCAACTGCAAGCTTGAAGTCGATCAGACCCGAAGCAGCAAGAAGCATTGTAATTGCCATTGTCGCACTTGATGCCTGAAGAACAATAGTAAGCACTGCACCGGCAATGAGGAAGAGAAGGATAGAACCGAAACCGAAGCCATTTATGCTTCCGAAGAAGCTCATCATTCCTGTCTGATATTCTCCCAATACGGCATTTGCACAATCTTTCATGAAGGTAAGACCCACGTACATCACCGCAAATCCCATAAGGAACTGACCTACATTCTTGAGTGCCGCCTTCTTTGAACAATGCATCAGGTAGCCGAACGCCATCATAGGCACAGCAAACAGTGCAATGTTTACAGAAAATCCGAGAGATGTGATCCAAGCTGTAAGGGTTGTTCCTATGTTGGCTCCCATAATTACTCCGATAGCATTACCAAGAGTAAGAAGACCGGCGTTTACAAAACTGACAACCATAATGGTAGTTGCAGACGAAGACTGCACGAGGCAGGTCACAACTGTTCCGGTAAGTACACGCTTGAATGAATTGGAAGTCATTTTAGCCATAAAGGCTCTGAGTCTGTCTCCTGCAGATTTCTGGAGACCGTCGCTCATAAGTGCCATTCCATAGAGGAACATTGCAAGTCCTCCAAGTACGGAAAGCACATTTAGGATAGTTGTCATATAGTTTAAATTATCGAAATAACGATTTTTTGCATATTAGGGACAAAAATATAAAAAATATTTAGATTATCGCCCTATCTTTGCGCAAAAGAGATTCTACATGAAACCTATAAGCACACTGATCACCCTGATTCTTCTTCTGACTCCATTTACTGCATCTGCCCAATTCTTCGTGACAGGAGATGATCCGGGAAAACTCAAATGGTTATCCATCGAATCTGAAAACTTCAAGATAATCTATCCTGAAGGCAATGACTCACTTGCATATCTTTATGGCAGGAATCTCGAAAGATTCCGAATTCCTGTGTCTAGATCGATGAGGTATCTCCCTTGTGGTCCCGACAACCCTTTCAATCACAAGATGGAGATTGTCCTTCACACCTACTACGGCAATAACGGTTCTGTGGCATGGACGCCGAAGAGAATGGACCTTTATGCAATACCTGGGGCATACGCCCCGGAGCCGTCACCATGGAATGAGCATCTCGCCGTTCATGAACTCAGACATGTTTCTCAGCTGCAGTTCGGACTCACACAGACTCTTAAGCCGGGTAACTATGTATTGGGACAGATGTGGAACGGACTTGCATCCATCCTGTACCCCGGTGTAGAATTCATGGAAGGAGATGCTGTCATCGCAGAGACAGCATTCACAAAATCAGGACGAGGCAGGACATCGGATTTCCTGAACTATTATAGGGTGGCATTCGATAATGGTGACTACCGCAAGTGGGGACATTGGAGATTCCCATCCCAGAGAGACTATATGCCAAATCACTATGCATTAGGATACCTCTGTCTTGGAGGCATAAGATATCTGCATGGCTCGCCAACACTTATGGGTGACGCATTGCATCTTTCTGCAAAGAATCCATTAAAATTCAGCTCTGTATACAATAAGATAGAGGAAGCATCAGGCAAGAAGTTCCTTGCAGCCTTCATGGAAGTCTGCGACACATTGGGTAAGGTCTGGAAGGCAGAAGCCGATTCGAGAGCACCTTATATTCCGAAGGAGCAGGTGACCAAGGAACCTAAGATTTACACCAACTATTCTTCGATTGCATTTGCAGGAGATGAGATGTATGCAATAAAGAAAGGATTTGTACACACTGCAACACTTGTCAGAATCAATCCGGAGGGCAAGGAAAAGTTCATGGAATACATGTCATCCCAGATGTCAGATCTGAGATCGGATGCAGAAGGTGGTATATGGTGGAGCGAAAACAAAACAGACGAAAGATGGACTCTACAGACAGGAGCTGTAATCAAGAGAAAGAAGGGCTCAAAGACAAGAAAGATCGGAAAGAATGCTCTCAGATACAACCCTGCTCCATCACCTTTCGAAAAGAAGTTCTCAGTAAGCGAATATAGGATAAAGGGGGAGACAGCTCTGCAAATACTCGATGATTCCGGTCGCGTTCTACACTCATTCGAAGTTCCTGACACACTCCAGCCGGTGCAGACTGCATGGCTGAGCGAAAATGACATCTATGCAAGTGCCATTTCAGATAACGGATATGGTATCTACCATATTGATGTACGTAATGGAATGTGGAGCAATGTACTCTGTCCTCAGCCTGTAATGATAAAGGATCTGCGTACATATGGACAGGAACTTACCTTTGTATCAGACAGGACTGGAGTGAACGAGTTCTACCACTTCAACCCAATAAGCGGAGAACTCAGACAGAAAACTTCTATAAGACATGGAGGAGAAAGTTTCTGCTACAGTCCGGACGGAGAATACCTCTACTACACATCTCCGACAATGAAAGGAAATCAGGTGTACCGCACACGCACAGAGGATCTTTTCAACAAGGATGCTGATTTTACAGTCTATCATAAATATGTCATTGCAGAGGCGTTGACAAAGCAGGAAAAGGAACTCGCATCTCAGGCAGGTGAAGCCCTGTTCCCGACTGACAGCATGTCTACATTCTCTCAGCCAAAGAGATATCGCAAGTTCCCTCATGCATTCAATGTCCATTCATGGGCTCCTGCATATATAAGCGTGAACAACATAATGAATATGTCGTTCGACAAGTTCTATCAGGCCCTATCACTCGGAGCAAGCGGTCTGATCCAGAATGATCTTTCAACGGCTGTAGGTGAATTCGGATACTCTGCCCACAAAGACCCGTACAATAAGGCCAAATGGAGACATTCCGGACACATCAAATTCACATATACAGGACTTTACCCGGTGATAGAAACTTCCATCGACTTCAATGACAGGGCACTCAGGCAGTACAACATCGCCACATTCAAAGAAGACACCGGCGGGTATACAGAGCTAAGATCACGCAAGCTTGACTCGCCGTACTTCCAAGGTAATATTGCTGTCTACATTCCTTTCAAGTTCACAGATGGAGGTTGGAACAGCGGATTCATCCCTAAAGTCTCATATACATTTACAAATGACAGGTTCAACACCTCTCTTGTCATGATGAGCGCTGAAAACGGTGGAGTCGCCGGCTATCCGACATTTGTAGGAAACAGCGAGGGCAAAAACATCCTCAGACAGTATCTTTCCACATCAGTCAGGGGCTATACTATGCTCTTGACACCGAATTCTGCAGTTTTCCCAAGATGGGGTATAGGACTTGAGTTGGGAAGCTACCTCAATCTCGGCCTCGGTAAATACATTTCTCCTGCAGGATATGCATATGCTTATGGTTATATCCCCGGATTCACAAGAGAACAAGGTATAAAACTTACAGCACTCCATCAGCAGAAGCTCTCTTCGAACACACCTTTCGGACAGTCTGTAGTAAATGTCCTCCCGAGAGGATTGCAGAAGGAAACTGCTCTGATGAGCTCATTATCTATCAAAAATCCATCCATGACCAAGGTCAGCATTGATTATGCTGCTCCTATCTTTATAGGCAATCCGGTACTCGGAATAAATATATTTGCAATCAAACGCCTTGTGCTTACTCCTTCGTTTGACTGCATGTTCTTCGGAAAGAAAGCAGGTCTGTGGTCTGCAAGTATGGATGTCGTGCTTGATTTTGAGAGCATAGCAACATTGGTATTCCCAGTTTCTCTTGGAATCACTTACTCATTCAACGGCGGATTCAACAACACGTTCAACAACGAAACAATGGGCCGACACTTCATTGGTCCTGTCTTCAATATATCCCTGTAACGTCATGCCCGACCTGATATAAACGTCATGCCCGACTTGATATAAACGTCATGCCCGACCTGATATAAACGTCATGCCCGACCTGATCGGGCATCTAAACAATAAAACAAAATGTCAATCATCAACCAAGCAATAGCTCCCTGCAGCAAATGCGGACAGCAGCACCAGATAACTATCTACAAGAGCATCAACACCGCCGACAATCCGGAACTCAAGGATAAGGTAAAGGACGGCTCACTATTCCTCTGGGAATGTCCACATTGCGGCCAGGTGAACCTCGCCAAATACGAGACACTTTACCATGACCCGGTAAAGAAACTCATGGTGTGGCTCATTCCATCAGGGGAAATATCGGAGACCCAGATGCAGGCCATCACGATGCACACAAAGGCCATGGGAGGCTATACACTCCGCCGTGTGAACGATATGGGATCATTGATGGAAAAGGTGCTGATTGCAGATGCCGGACTTGACGATGTAGTGCTGGAAATGTGCAAATTCGTAACCAAAATGGAGATGGTACAGAAAAGCGTGGGGCAGGAAAAGAGAGAAGAATTCATGGCAAGCACCTTCCATTTCTACAGATCGGAAGGAGAAGGGGAGGAACGCCTTATCACATTCATGTACGGCTTTGACGGCCAGATGCTCGGTGTTAACATCGGATGGAATGTCTATCAGGACTGCGCGGGCATTCTCTCCCGCAACCCACAGATAAAACCAGCCGACGGATTCTCTCGAATCGACGCCGACTGGCTCAGTTCAGTAATGGCTTAGATTTCATTCAAATCCCCCATTGTGGGGTAAACAACAGCAAACACCCTGGATTTTAGTCCAGGGTGTTTATATTATAAAATCTTATTAGAACGACACTCCCACAGTGATCTGGAATGAACTCAATCTAAACAAAGAAACAGCGCTTAGACCTTGCTCTGGAGAAGAAAACCTTACTGTAAACTTACCCGCCTCACAAAGATAAGCAACACGGAAATTCACTCGTTTGAAATCTACTCCTACTCCCGGAGAAACAACAAAGGCAAGTCCTTTATCATTATTCTGCAACATAGCTTCACCTCCCAATCTGCAATCCACAAATGGGCTGAATACTTTGTCTATAAAATTATATTTCGCAACAGCGAAAACAGGAACAGTAACAAGGTCAGAAAAAAAAGCATTAAGTCCGACACCACCACCTACGAACAAGCCGTCACCATAGCTATATCCATGAACGGTTGAAAGGGAAAAAGCATCATTTCTCACCCCTTTTGTCACTCCGACCATTCCTCCAACAGAAACATCTCCACGATATCCCTTCTTGAATGAATAAGACTCTTGGGCATCAACGCCAATGCCCAATCCCAACAGACAGATAAGCAAAATAAATCTTTTCATAACAACAATTTTAAATATTACATAATTCTGATTAAACAATTCATTATGTGAAATTAATAAAATATGCTGATTTTTATATCATTTCTGGCATAATAATCAATTCTATATCACCTATCGAATATTTTCTTAGGGTTACTTGTTTAGGGGAGTTTTGTGAATTTGCATGCATCAATGACATTGATGGCAAAAACAAGATTAGAATTAGAAAAAATAACTTTCTCATACAATTTGTTTTAATTAGTTTTCGGAACAAAGGTATGAGAAGATGTATTGGATAAACGAATTTTTAAGCTATTAAAATCTTACAATCAAGACACATAAATAACTACTAATCAGTCTTTTACAAAAGTAAAGATTTTAAAAATCTTACACTTTCTGTAAAAGACTGAACATCAAATACTTACACTTGGCCTTATATTAGTTAATTTATGATAACATTTCTAAGAATTGTTCTTGATGAGGAGGATGAGAATCTTGTATTTTAAGCCTTAAGCGACGCTTATGAGCATAAATATTACCATCAGAAACTCCTGTAAGTTGAGAAATAATGGCAGCATCGAATCCTATTGTCAGATAAGAAAACAAAATATAATCTAATTCCTTGAGTTTTGGCATTTCAGCGCGTAGATGCGTCATAATTCCATCAAGATCATTATCTAGCATTTTCTCCATTTTCTTTTGAGACTTTTTATCACATCTCAACTCTTCTATAAGCGATGATACCTTGTTATAGATAATTTTTTCAGCATCTACTCTATTTTCTGATACAAAATATTGATAACACAGAGAGCGCACTGTATCAAATTTGGACTGATACAATGAAATATACTTCTTTTTTAACGCATTGTTTTTTATTTGCTCATCTGTCGCTATTCTGGACATTTCATCTGCAAAACTCAACAAACGTAATTTATCTCTATGATTCTTCTTTATATATAAATAACCCAACATAAAGGCACATAGCATAATGAAAACAGATAATAAGATAAGATACATCCTTTTTTCTGCTTTGTTTGATTCCAATATTGAAGATAAATGATAATAGTCCCTTTGGTATCTAGCTAATGATTGCCTTAATGCAGATTCTACTTCTGCATCACCTTCATTCCATGATTTTTCTAGATAATGTAACGACTTGTGTATATCTCCATTATCCTTAGCTATAAGATAAAGCCAATAATTAGAGACATAACTGGTATCTACATTAAGTAACTCATAAATAAGATCATCAGCAGCTTCTCTTTTGCCAGTCATAGATAACGCTGTAGCCCAAGCCCAATAATCTCTTATAGTCATTAGATTACCAGAATACTCTTCATTAGCTAACGAATAGTACTTTGAGGCTAATTCTGGTTCTATTTTATCTTTTACCATTTGCAGATAAGCATATCTGTTTAGAGTGAGCTCATATAAATTGTCATATATCTTATTATCGAGTAATTCAGCCAATATGCGTTCTGACGAATCAAAATCACTACAACCTATATACGCATCACCTAATCGACTTTTTGTCGCATATTCATAATAATCCGTAGATAGGTTTTGAAAAATTTTTACAGCTTCTTTTAAACACTCTATTTCCTCTGCATCATTATATATTTGATTATATACATCTGCCTGTCCTACCAGGCTAAATGCAATATATAGAGAATCTAAACTTTCTCTAGCAATATCCTCAGACTGCGTAAAGAAGATAATAGCATCACTAAACTTATTATCATAATACTTCGATAAACCCAAGTAATATAATGCTCTTGCCTTATATTTCTTCGGACCCCATTTCTCAAAGTAATTCAAGGCAGTTCTCGCAAGGGAGTCGTCGGTGACATCGATGTAGTTCTTATCAAGAGCCATTGCGTGCAGAAGCGCATAGTAAGCTTTATTCTTTGGGGATCTGAGATTGTCTCTATCAATATTCTCCAGAACGTTAAGGGCGCTGTCCGGGCGATCCTGAATGTATGAGTCTATATCTTTAAGCTGCCTGTTCGTCTGATAAGAGGTACAAGACGCCATCAAAACCAGTCCTGTAAAAAATATTATTGAACGGTATTTCATTGTTGATTTATTTTATGTGCCAATTTACTCAATTTTATGAGATATTGACTATATTTGTCTCTGCAAGTAGGAGTCTACGACTCTATATACACATAACATACAACAATCCCTATCGTTACCAATCTAAACCGCAAAATTTATGAAGACCGATAGGGCGATGGGTGGTTCTGCTACTTTAAGGCGCGGAACGACCTGTCTATTGGTGAGAAATTTGCGGTCCTTGATTGGTACGGGTTGTTTCCGTGCCTTATTTTGTATATACAATCAGGGAAGAACCTTCTCATACTATTGGTTTTCACTGGTCTAAGGACCATTAGGTATATTCCCTGATTTTAAATATTTTGCAAGGTCATCCTTAAAATAAGCGGTTTTTAAGGATGAAGACCTGAAATTTGAGCATTCATCCTTGAAAAGGGACCTTTTTAAGGATGAACAAGAAACTCCTCGGAAAATGATATTCCGAGGAGTTCTTGATAAGCTATCTGATCCTACTGGATGATACTATGCAAGTCTGCGTGCTCCGTCGCTGATTACAACTGGAATTACGACTGGCTCATGACCATATTTCTCTGCGAATGATGACTTTGCCTTCTCGATGAATGCGTCGTAAAGCTCTGCCTTTACGAGGTTGATTGTGCAGCCTCCGAAGCCACCGCCCATGATTCTTGAACCAGTAACACCGCATTCCTGAGCCACAGTAGCGAGGAAGTCAAGTTCCTCACAAGACACTTCATAATCCTTTGACATACCCCAGTGAGTCTCATACATGCGTGCTCCAACTGTCTCATAGTCGCCAGCCTCAAGAGCAGCGCATACGTCAAGGACTCTCTTCTCCTCGCCGATAACATAACGAGCTCTCATATAGTCTTCCTCAGAGATCTGATCCTTGATTGCCTCAAGCTGCTCCATTGTTGCTCCGCGAAGGAATTCCTGTCCGAGAACCTTTGCCACACGCTCACATGAGTTGCGGCGGTCATTGTATGGAGAGCCCACGAGTTCATGCTTTACGCATGAGTTAAGAAGTACCACCTTGTAGCCGTTCTGATCCGGTGCGAATGGGAAATATTCAAACTCCATTGAGCGACAGTCGAGACGCATAAGATGTCCTGCCTTGCCGAATACAGAAGCGAACTGGTCCATGATACCGCACTTTACACCAACATAATTATGCTCAGTGCTCTGACCGATACGTGCAAGCTCGAATTTATCGATTCCGAGGTCAAAGAGTTCGTTTAATGCGAATGCAAATGTACTTTCAAGTGCAGCAGATGATGACATACCTGCTCCAAGAGGAACATCGCCCGCAAAAACAGTATTGAATCCCGCGATCTTGCCGCCTCTCTTCTGGATTTCACGGCATACACCGAAGATGTAACGTGCCCATCCCTGTGAAGGAACATCTTCCTCATTGAGTCCGAATTCGCAATACTCGTCAAGGTCAAGTGCGAAAGCGTGAACCTTATCTGTTCCGTTAAGCTTGATTTCAGCTATCATTCCCTTGTCAATTGCGCCAGGGAATACAAAACCACCATTATAGTCTGTATGCTCACCGATAAGGTTGATACGTCCTGCAGACGCAAAAAACTCTCCCTCTGTCTGGAAAAGGGTCTGAAATTTCTCAGCAATTCTCTGTTTCATAATTATTTATGTTATTGTATTTTCCTGAAGAATCTTTCAAATATAAATATTATTTTTTGAAATATAAAACAACTGGCAAGTGATCACTTACTCCACCAAGGTATCTTGGACCGGAATAGGTTCTCAACGGTTTCTGACCTGCATGACGGGATTCTCTGGTCATTAGAAAAGGTATTTCAAGTATGTCCATTTCTGTAAAAGAGTCAAGATCTGCGCTTACAAGAAACATATCTATCAGTTCCCACTTTCCTTCATATCTGATAGTCCCCCTTCCGGACTCATACATACTCTCTGACTTGTTTATGATGTTATCTTCAATGATTCTGAACTGCTCTGCATCCGGAGTGTCATTGAAATCTCCCATCACTATCAGATTATTGTCACCTAACGAATCACACATTTCCTTCAAGGAATACATCGCTGCCTCTCTCTTGGTCCTGGATAGTTCTTCTCCGCCGAATTTTGAAGGGTGATGACATACTATATAATCGTATATATTTCCGCTTTTTCTATGTCTTAAGCATATGTGCAGCATATCTCGAGTCGGCAGCTTGTAACCGTCGATTTCAGGGGTTTTAAGGGATGAGGAGAGTAACTCGTAGTGAGATTTACGATATATAAAAGCTACATCAATGCCTCGGCGGTCCTTTGAGTCGAAGTGAACCATAGAATAGCCGCATTTACGAAGAAGAGTGGAAGCACATAACTTTTCGAGAACTCCCCTATTCTCAATTTCAGCCAGCCCTATTACATCAGGTAACCTGCCACATTCATCACCTATATGAAATATGGTCTTTGCAATGGCATCACATTTAGAATAGAATCTTTTACTTGTCCAATGTCTGTTTCCGTTCAAAGAAAACTCAGTATCGGAATCCCCTGTTCCCTGATCTGTCCAATCGAAGAAATTTTCCAGATTCCAGAACATCACCAACATCTGATCCTCATTCTGAGCTTTTGCCAGAAATCCCGCTGCACTCAACAACACTAATAACACCAATCTCCTCATCGCTCAAAATTTACCACAGTCATCCCCGACCTGATCGGGGATCTCAACCTTTAGTTTCGCAAATGTAAAAATAATGCGTAAATTTGCAGCCCTAAAATTTGATTATAGTATTTACCTTATAATAATAAGACCCAATGGCACTTAAATGTGGAATCGTAGGACTTCCTAACGTAGGAAAATCAACCCTTTTCAACTGCGTCAGCTCAGGAAAAGCTCAGAGCGCAAATTTCCCTTTCTGTACAATAGAACCCAACATCGGATCAACAAACGTCCCCGACAAGAGACTCGAGGTACTGGAAGGCCTTTGCAACCCTAAGAGAGTTGTCCCTGCTACAGTTGAAATCGTGGATATCGCAGGTCTTGTAAAGGGTGCCAGCAAGGGTGAGGGTCTCGGAAACCAGTTCCTCGCAAACATCCGTGAGACAGACGCAATCCTTCACGTTCTCCGTTGCTTCGACGATCCTAATATCGTTCACGTTGACGGTAGCGTAGATCCTGTCCGCGACAAGGAAGTTATAGACTGCGAACTTCAGCTCAAAGACCTTGAGACTGTAGAAAACCGTATCCAGAAGGTTCAGAAGCAGGCTACAACAGGTGGAGACAAGAACGCGAAGAGACTCTATGACCTTCTCTGCAGATACAGAGATGCTCTTATGCAGGGTAAGTCTTGCCGTACAGTAAAGCCAGAGAATCCTGAGGAGGAGCAGATGGCGAAGGAACTCTACCTCCTTACAAACAAGCCTGTAATGTACGTATGTAACGTAGATGAGGCATCTGCAAAGGATGGCAACGAGTATGTCGAGAGTGTTCGCAAGGCTACAGCTGACGAGGATGCAGAAATCCTTATCATTTCCGCAAAGATCGAGTCAGACATCGCAGAGCTTGAGAGCTATGAGGAGCGTCAGATGTTCCTTGAGGAGATGGGTCTTGAGGAGTCTGGTGTTATCAGACTTATCCAGAGCGCATATTCTCTCCTCAACCTCAGAACTTACTTCACAGTGGGTGTAGAGGAGTGCCGCGCATGGACTATCAACGTAGGAGACAAGGCTCCAAGAGCTGCAAGTGTCATCCACACTGACTTCGAGAAGGGCTTTATCCGCGCAGAGGTAATCAAATACGAGGACTTCATCACTCTTAAGTCAGAAGCAGCCTGCCGCGCAGCAGGAAAGCTTGGAGTAGAAGGTAAGGAGTATGTCGTACAGGATGGTGACATCATGCACTTCCTCTTCAACGTATAATCCAGACGAAACATAACAAATAAAAATGACTGGCTATTATAGTCAGTCATTTTTTGTTTTATAGAATTTCTATTAATGTGCTTATTAGGTCTGTGATAGAGTCTGATTGGATGGCATGGCCACCCTCTGCCATGTTAGAGGGAGGTGCCCGACGCGTAGCGTTGGGAGGGACGGAGTCGGAACCTGTTCCGACGGAGCCAATCCAATCAGACTCTATCACAGACATTACCAGAACATAGGCAAAAAAAGACCGACTGAAAATCAGCCGGTCTTTATATGATGTATTTAAGCGATTCCTAGAAGAAACGTGCTCTGTTATCCTTTACATCACCATCTTCCATCATTACAGGAAGAACCATCTGTGAAGTGTACTGTGACATCTGAGCGTCACGAGCCTTAGCGTCATCCTCAGTGAAGAAAGCACCTGTATCGCGGCCTGTCACCTTGTAAACATATACACCGATGTTAGCAGCGAGAGGTCCGTAGATCTTACCCTCCTCAGCAACTGAAGCAGCGCCGATGAACTTAGGATCAAGACCCTGATTAGACATTGATGAGAATGCTACACCATCCTTTGTGCTCACTGTTGTTCCGAGAGCCTCAGCGATAGCGTTCATATCTGTAAGACCTGCGATCTTCTCAGCAACCTCAGCAGCCTTCTTCTCGCCAGCCTTCTCCTCGTAGAGAACGTTTCTGATTGAAGAAGCAACCTCCTTGATGTCTGTATAACCCTCCTTGTAAGCACCTGTCACAGCAGCTACGATGAAGTAGTTGTTGTTGATGGTCATGATGTTTGAAACATCACCTACCTTAGACTCGAATGCCCATCTTGTAACTTCCTTGGTACCATCGATAGCACCAAGTCTGTTAGCGCTCTCAAGCATCTTGTTGATAGGATGAGCATACACACCTTCCTCAGTAAGTGCCTTCTGGAAGTTCTCATACTTGCCAGCAGACTTAGTTGCGAAGGTGTTTGCCTTTGCATAGGTATTGTTTACAGTCTCCTTGCTTGCTACTGCTGTCTTCTCAAGGATAGCAACTCTCTTCTTAGCTACTGGAGCTGTTCTGTCAAGAACCTTGAATACAAGACCATTAACAGTTACAGTAGAGTTAACCTTTGTAGTCATTACATCCTCGAAACCTGGAACCTGTGGAATCCACTGAGCCTCAGTTACAGCCATAAGGCTGTCAACGTTCTCAGACTGTGCAGGAACGTACTTAACGAATACTGAATCAGGAACCATAGCCTCTTCCATCACGCGTACAGCGTAGAAAGTGTTACCCTCTGCGATAACCTCAGAAACGTTAGCCTTCTTTGAGAAAGCGAAATCATTAACTGACTTAGCCACTCTGTTAAGTTCACCAGCCTTGTACCAAGAGTTGTCAAGCTGTCTGTCTGAGTTAGCAAGAAGGAAACTCTTCATGTTAGCTGTTGTAGCGAACTCATCATAAACAGCGATAAGAGACTGATTTGCTGCTGCCACATCCTCTGCTGTAGGGATAACCTCGAATACTACATACTCGATATCTCTGCTTGCAAGCTGCTTGTAGAACTTCTTGTGAGACTCATAGTACTTCTTGATCTCGCTGTCTGAAACTACGATTGTAGAATCCATAGCGAAACCGAAAGGAACCATAACGAACTCAACGTTGAAAGTGTTGTTGTTCTCTGCTACCTGATCAGCAAGCTGAAGAGCATTTGCAAAGTTGCTCTGAGTGAAGAGAGACATATACTTTGCGTAGTACTGCTGTGTCTGAGCTGCATTCTGAAGATACTCCCAATAAAGTCTGTATCTGCCAGTCTGGTCAGAATCGATAGCGCTGATAAACTGAAGGAGAGCCTCCTTAGAGAATACACCATTCTCATCGCAGAAAGCAGGATTCTGAGAAATCACTGCAGATGCAATCTCTCCTGAAATTATATCAAGCATCTCTTCCTCACCTACAGCAAGACCTGCTGCCTTAGCGTTCTTAACGAAAAGATACTTATCGATAAGAGACTGCCATGCTGCATTTCTGATTGAAATCTGCTGCTGCTCGTTCTGTACAGATGAACCTGTGAGAATCTCGTTGATTGTAGTGAATTTGTCAACATCAGCCTGGAAGTCTGTGTATGAAATAGACTTGCCGTTGATCTCTCCAACATCATACTTCGATGACATAGAAGAAGATACAGACTGAAGTGTGCTTGGGTCAATGATAAATGACAACAGTGCTACAGCGATGAGCACTGTAATCAAAATTCCAAGCTTAACACGGATTGTTTCAAGTACTGCCATTTCTTATTTGTTTTAGATTATTTATCAATTAGTCATTGGGGTGCGAATATAGCAATTTTCCTCCAATCTATTCTTATTTTTTTGCATAGGTCCAACAAAGTTGACAGAATCTATTACAACCTTAGTACTGTCCTGTACAACCAAACCATAACTGTTGAAAGGATTGAAGATTATGGAATTTCTGGCTCTCTGATCGGATTCCATTCCATAACCCTGCATCAATCCGTCCGGTGAATAAAGTTTCACATAGCAATCAGTATAGAGTTTTTCGTTCTTCTGATCCCAATACAAGGTGTCAGTCTCCATTACTTCCTGCTTGATGAGATTCTTGATGACGACATTTCCAAAAGCCTCCCAGCTTTCTCTTCCGTCATTATACTTCAAGTGTCTCGCCTTGTCGGAAACAATCTCAGTCTCAAGAAGTCCTTCCTCCGTGTAAGCGTACACAGCAAAACCTTCAGGAAAATATTCAAAGGACATAGTATCCCTCTGATATCTTTCCATGACATCTGCTTCCATTCTCATCTGAAGTCCCCCGTTTTCAGTGTGAACAATGAACATATTTCTCACTGTCTGCATAGGTACTTCACCTTCAGAAAGTTCATCAGCTTCAGCCAGTTTTCCTTTGCACGAATAAACGACGAAAGCAACCGCGGTTGCGGTTGCAATCATCTTAAGAATATTTTGGAATTTGCCCAATCCTATTATTTCTGAGTTCTTACTGTTGTAGATGCTCTCATACCGTTGCAAGAAACAGTGTAAGGATCTCCATCAGTAATGTTATACATGAAGGCCTCAGCTGTCTGTGGGAAATATGCACGATACTGTGCAATCATTCTGTCAGCATCCTCTGCAAGAGCAGGATCTGTATTCTTAGCCTTCTGCATATAATCTACAGCAACCCAATATGGAGCTCTCTTAGAGATTTCATCGCCACCGCAAACAGTAGAACCCCAGATTGTACCCATGAGGTAGTAACACTTAGCATCAAAGTCGTCTGAAAGCTCAACTGCAGCAGTTGCAGCCTTGTAAGCCTCTGCAGATTTTCCGTTCTTCACGAGGAATGTAGCAAGTTCATAGAAGTAACTTGCATCTGTATTTGTGTCAGACTCCTCGAATGTAATAGCCTCTCTCATATACTTTGAAGCATTCTCAATATCATTTCTTCCAGCATAAAGCTTATAAAGATAGTATGCTGAAGTGTGTGAAGGCTCCATGTTATACATAACTGTAACAGCATTGAGGAAGAGAGCATTGTCAGTACATCCCTCAGTCACTGTCATCATCTTCACAATGTTCTTTGCAAGAGTAAGATCCTCTGGAGCTGCAGCAAAACGTGGCTCAAAGAGAGCGATGAGGTTTTCGCAGCTTGCCACCTGGCTTGCGATGAAGAGACTCTCGATATCCTCGATTGTCTTGGTGATCATTCTACCCTCAACCTCATTCTTTGCAGGGATTGAAGAAAGAACCTCAACTGCATTCTCATAAGTGCTGATAACCTGCTCAGGGTCAAGGAGACCATCCTTGTAAAGATCACAAGCTGTGCTCAACTGGAAAAGGAAGATATTAGGCTTTGTGTTTGTCTTGTTGATTGTAACAACCTCTGTAAGACCCTCGTAAAGCTTCTTAGGATCATCCTTCATATAGTTATACATATCAAGAGCCTGGTTGTTCAATGATGCAGTAGCATACTTTGGCCAGAATTCTACTCTCTGCTTGTAAAGAGTCATGAGTGAGTCAACGAGCTGATCCTTGTAAATAGGATTCTTCGCGTTCTGAGTGATGAGTCTTCTGACAAGAGTAGTACCGTCTGAAAGAAGAGAGTATCTCGAAGTAGGAGGACAATACTTGTAAGCCTTTCTCCAGTTAGGGAGAGCTGCATCATAGTTCTTCTGCTTGTAGTACTCTGTGTAATAAGAAAGGTACTTGATACACTCTGTGCTGTCAGGACCATACTTTCCCTGAGCTGAAAGACTGCTAGCAGCAAACAAGGCAGCCGCAGCAACAGAAATTAATACGATGATTTTCTTCATATTGTTTTTTATAATTAATTATATCTTGGTTTCTGGAACCATATGTCGTGAATGTTGAATCCAACCACGAACATGGCATATCTTTCTCTGATCATACCGTCATTCTTGTTACCTCTCTGACCAAGGTCAACACCCAACGATATACCATTGTACCATCTGAAAACAGGCAGAGTAACTCCCAATGTGATTCCTATGGTGTTTACATCTTTACCATCAAGTCTGTAATAAGACTGATCATAATATACTCCCGCACGGTATGCACATCTTCTCAAATAGTATCTGATGTCATTTCTGTTAGGAACAATCTCGAATCCGGCTCTGAATGACTGAGAAACAGAAGATGTGAATGAAGATTTTCCTACAGATGAAAAACCGGGAGCCTTATCCATTCCTGAACTTCTCCAGTCTGATCTCACATAGTCAAATTCAGCACTCCATTTATCACCGCTCTTGATTGAAAGACCAAGTCCGAGTTCATCTCCAAAGTTCATTCCCTCATCTTTAAGAACTCCTACATTATGTCTCAAAGTGTCGGTCACACTTGATTGAACGGCATATTTATAATCAGTAGAATATCCTCTCATCTTACTCTTCATACGATAAGTTGCACCGAATACCATTGAAACATTTGATGCAAGCTTCTGCTCATACTGAAGTCCGAATTTACCAGTCACTCCCCTGACTGTAAGGTCGTTTCCGCTGTTAAGTGATCTGTAAGAATTATCAGCGAAATTCATGTTTGTAACCTTATCTATGTTACCGAAAAGGAATAATACCTCAGCTCCTACAGAGAATCTCTTCCAGAAAGTTGCTCCAGCAGATGCAAATATCTGATATATACTACCGGTACCATACGAATCGTATGTAACATTTCCAGTATTTCCGATGATGTCAGAATTAGTTTCAACCGAAGAAAAATCATATCCTACATCACTGAAAGGAGTTATACCTACCATAAAAGCTGAAGACTTATAGATAGGAAAACTCATTACGAAGTTATACACATTGAAAGTGTTCTTCGCAGATCTTATATCATTCTGGGTAAATAAAGTATTCTTCTGAGAAAGACCGAAGTCAGCCATAAACGACAATGAATCCCTTGCAGTCACAGCAGCAGGATTAAGGTAGTTTATGTATCTCTTGTTGCGGGAAGCGATACCTACACCTCCCATACTCTTGTTATATGCTGTACCCTGCTTGGATATCTCTCCAATACCGTAAATTGAGTACGGAGAATACGCACCATAAGTTCCGCTCTGAGCATGCGAGCAGATACCTATGATAAGAAACACCACGATCAGGAATACCTTTTCAATCTTTCTAATCATATTCTAAAGCTATTAAAGCCAATCCCATAAGTACGAGATTACAAACTACAAAGATGGAGTTTTTCATTCTTTTTGCAAAATAAATTGCATCCCCACCCGTAAAAACAGTGATATTTTCAGGATTTTGAGCCAAATAGCCCTGTATTTCAAAGTTTATGCCTGATATTACTCCCGAATATATTGAAGAAAACAGATCATAACCTTTTTCAGGAAATTCATCCTGCTTTTCAAGCAGAGGAAGATTTCTGGAATATCTGTTTAAAGACTTGAATCTTGTCCTGCATCCTAATGAAACATTACCGCCTTGATAATTTCCATCCTTGTCAAGAAAATCCACGGTCATTATGGCACCAAAGTCAAATATGGTACAACCTTTACCCTTGAAAAGGTATTTTGATGCCACTATAGAGGCTGTTCTGTCAGGACTCAAATGAGTTGGAATACCATACCTATCCGACACTTTTTCATCAATATAGATAAGTTTTCCGCTATTTTCCTTCAAAACCGAAATATCGGCAGCATTGAAACTGCGTACACTACTCAAAACCAACACCTCAGGTTTCTCTGCAGAAATAAGGGAAAGGATAAAATCCATTATCTTCTCTCCTTGATAACGTGATGTCCTTCCGAGAGTCATACCATCAGCCCAGACAGCCTTAAGAGCTGTATTTCCTATATCTACTAAAAGATTTGCCATATGTTAAAGTTTTGAAAGGATTTGATAAGCCTTGGATATTCCATCTATGTTTCTTGAGAATATTCTCAACCTGTTATCATTCTGTTTAAGTTCAAATAAATTAGGATGCATACTTAAGCTTTCAAGAATCTTTGAGAATCTTTCGCTTTTATAATACTGCGACAGAGGATTGGAAATAAAGAAAGCAATCATGACTCCATTCTTTATTATTATCTTCTCAAAACCGAGCTTCTGTCCTAACTGTCTGATTCTGACTATATCAAAAAGACGAAGAAGTTCTTCAGGAATATCTCCGAACCTGTCTGACAGACGTGTTTTCATCTGATTGATTTCCTTGTCAGATGAAAGGGAATCAAGTTCCTTGTAGATCCTTATCTTTTCTGCAGTCATATCGATATATGAATCTGGAATAAGGGCAAGCTGATCAGTCTCGATGGTACAGTCTGAAACATAGTTATCATTAGAAGACTTGACTGTTATACCTGTCTCCACACCAAGTTCCTCCATCGCCTCAGCAAGAATCTTCTGATAAGTCTCGAATCCCATATCTGTAATGAATCCACTCTGCTCTGCTCCAAGAAGATTACCGGCTCCCCTGATATCAAGGTCCTGCATGGCAATATTGAATCCACTGCCAAGATCAGAGAATGACTCGATAGCTTTCAATCTTCTTCTTGCATCTTCAGTCATGGAAACAAGAGGAGGAACCATCAGATAACAGAAAGCTCTCTTATTTGAACGACCTACTCGTCCTCTTAGCTGATGAAGATCACTGAGACCTATATTCTGAGCCTGGTTTATTATTATCGTATTCGCATTAGGAATATCCAATCCATTCTCAATGATTGTGGTACAGAGAAGCATATCGTAATCTCCGGCCATAAAATCCAGAATCTTGTTTTCAAGAACCTTAGGCTCCATCTGGCCGTGAGCAGTGCATATCCTCATATCAGGAATAAGCCTGTGAAGAATATCCTCAATAGACTGAAGTTCCTCTACCCTATTATGTACGAAGAATACCTGTCCTCCCCTATTCAATTCATAATTGATTATCTTTCTGACCTCATCATGGTCAAAAAGCATTATCTCCGTCTGGATAGGAATACGATTAGGCGGAGGAGTACTTATGATTGAAAGGTCGCGTGCTCCCAAAAGTGAGAACTGAAGAGTTCTCGGAATTGGAGTAGCTGTAAGAGTCAGTGTATCTACAGAAGCCTTGAGCTGACGTAGTTTTTCCTTAGCGCCTACACCGAATTTCTGTTCCTCATCAATAACGAGAAGTCCCAGATCCTTGAACTCAAATCCTTTTCCTATCAGTTTATGTGTACCGATGACTATATCAAGGGTTCCGGCCTTAAGTCTTCTCTGGATGTCTGAAATCTCCTTTGCAGTCCTTAGTCTGCTTACATAATCTACATTACAAGGAAGATCCTTGAGTCTGTTCTTGAATGTATTGAAATGCTGAAGAGCAAGAATAGTTGTGGGTACAAGCACAGCAACCTGCTTACTGTCAGCCACAGCCTTAAATGCAGCACGTACGGCTACTTCTGTCTTACCGAAGCCGACATCACCACAGACAAGTCTGTCCATAGGACAATCATCCTCCATATCTCTCTTAACTGCAAGAACCGCCTTTTCCTGATCCGGAGTATCCTCATACATGAATGAAGATTCAAGTTCCTGCTGCATATAAGTGTCGGCTGAAAATGCAAAACCTCTTGCACTCTTTCTCTTGGCATAGAGCTGTATAAGATCTTTGGCGATATCCTTGACCTTTGATTTTGTACTGGCTTTAAGATTCTGCCAGGCTTTCGATCCCAGTTTATGTATCTTAGGAGGCTCTGAGTCCTTTGACTTATAACGGGAAATCTTATGAAGGGCATGAACGGAAACGAAAACTACATCATTATCCTTATAAGTCAACTTGACCACTTCATGCATTCTCCCCTTATCATCCTTCATCCTGACAAGACCTCCAAACACACCCACTCCATAATCTATATGCACGATATAATCCCCTATCGCGAATGATGTGAGATCATTAATTGTAAGCTGTTCACTCTTTTCTACTGTTCTTCTTATACTTACCCTATGGAATCTGTCAAAGATTTCGTGGTCGCTATAGCAGCAGACCTTATTGTCATTGTCGATGAATCCGTTATGAATATTGGAACCTGATATGAATTCAGGGAATATTCCTCCGTTCTGGGAAAGAATAGACTTCAGTCTTTCAAGCTGGGACTGTTTCTCTCCATAAATCCTGACCCTATAGCCGTTCTCTATCTTAGTCCTTATATCTTCCGTAAGAAGTTCAAAATTCTTATTAAAGACTGGCTGGGGAGAAATATTGAATTTGATAACCTCCTCTTCCTGACGGGAGAGCGGAAGCTCCATATAAATATTCTTGAATTTCTTCAGCTCTGAGAAAAAGGATTTATCCTTATACATGTCAGAAGAATCCATCCACACCAGAGTACTTTCAGGAAGAATATCCGTTACCATAGCACCCTCACTGTCTTCAGAAGAGGAAAGATCCGGATATATATCCACAAAATCTACCTTTTCCATAGAAAGCTGTGTGTTTGCGTCGAATATATTTATGGATTCAATCTCATCTCCGAAGAATGAAATACGGAACGGATTATTGAATGAATATGAGAATATATCGATCAGAGCTCCTCTGACAGCAAACTGTCCTGGTTCGGAAACAAAATCTACCCTCTCGAATCCGTTTGCGAAAAGTATCTCCTTTATTTCTTCATATGGCTTTTCATCACCTGCAGCAAGTTTCAAAAGAGAACCCGATATCTTACCTTTTTCGGGAATAACTTCATCAAGAGCAGATGGATAAGTAACAATAATCATCTGTTCCCCTTCCTTATACTCCAGAATCTTTCCTATAGCAGATGTTCTCTGTACTCCGAGGGATGATTTATAATTACTCCTTTCGAGATTCTTTCCGGAATCAGGAAGAAAATAGACACGGTCACCTTCTATAAGATGGTATAGATCAGCAGCACAATACTCCGCAGAATCCCTGTCCGGAAGGACAATCATCTGAATTCCGAGTCGGTCAAGCTGAGATACAACCATCCATCTTGCAGATAAAAACAGACCACTGCAGAAGACCTCATCTCGGTTTTCCACATATTCCGCAAGCTTGTTTACAGAAGTTGAACTTATTAACATTTCAACATTTTTTCGGTTGATAAACTGTCGATAACCATGTTGATAACCCTTGAAAACTTTTTGATGCTTTATTCATAAATCCGTATATAACCGGAGCTGAAATTAAAAAGCAAATCATTAATCAATAATTTTCCAAGAATTTCATAGCACGTAAATTAACAGTTTTAAACTTTGTAATTAATTGGTAATCAGACTAAAAAATCAGTTATTAACATATTAACAGCGAAAATATCATAAACAAATAATAAATATTTAAGTATCTTTGTATATAATAATTTTGTTGTTGGTATGGCTAACGAATTCGATCCTCACCGCGTCAATGAGGGCAAAGATAAGGAATTGGACGGAATAATCCGTCCTCAGGAGCTTGAAGAGTTCTCAGGACAGGAAAAGATAGTGGCGAACCTCAGGATATTTACGGCAGCAGCCAAGATGAGAGGCGAGTCTCTTGATCATGTGCTTTTCCATGGTCCTCCGGGTCTGGGAAAGACCACTCTCGCGCACATTATAGCTAATGAACTTGGAGTGAATATGAAGGTTACTTCCGGACCTATATTGGATAAACCAGGTGATCTCGCAGGACTCCTTACTTCGCTTGAGGAAGGTGACGTACTTTTTATTGATGAAATCCATCGTCTTTCTCCGGTAGTGGAAGAGTATCTCTATTCCGCTATGGAGGATTTCGTTATAGATATAATGATAGATAAGGGACCAGGTGCAAGATCCGTTCGTATTTCACTTAATCCTTTCACCTTGGTAGGAGCTACAACCAGAAGCGGTCTGCTTACTTCTCCTCTCAGGGCTCGTTTCGGTATTACATGCGCGATGGAATACTACGATACGGAGACTCTAATGAAGATTGTAAAGAGGAGTGCGACTATTCTTAAGATAGGTATAGACGATGATGCTGCCTATGAAATTGCACTTAGGAGCCGCGGTACTCCACGTATAGCCAATTCCCTTCTCAGGAGAGTCAGAGATTTTGCTCAGGTTGTAGGAAATGGAACCGTGGATCTTAAGATAGCAAGATACGCTCTGGATGCTCTTAATATAGATAAAAGAGGACTGGATGCAATCGATAATAAGATTCTCCGTACCATAATAACAAAGTTCAAGGGTGGTCCTGTCGGAGCGAATACAATTGCTACTGCAGTGGGTGAAGATCAGGGAACACTTGAGGAGGTTTATGAGCCGTTCCTTATTAAAGAAGGATTCATCATAAGGACTCCACGAGGCAGGGAAGTGACCGAACTTGCCTATAAACACCTTGGAATCACACCTAATTCTGATGACCCGGCTCTTTTTTAGTTGCTTAAGTCAGTAAAAATCCGTAAAATTGTGCCGAAATTTCAATAACTCTATATAAAAATGGCCGAAAAACTTATTTCTAAGATTCCTGAGGGTCCTTTGTCAGAGAAATGGACAAAGCATAAATCTCAGATTCGTGTTGTCAGCCCTGGCAACAAAAGAAAAATGGAAGTCATTGTAATCGGAACCGGTCTCGGTGGAGCGTCTGCAGCTGCTTCACTCGGTGAGCTTGGTTACAACGTAAAGGTATTCTGCATCAGCGACTCTCCACGTCGTGCTCACTCAATCGCAGCACAGGGTGGTATCAACGCTGCCAAGAACTACCAGAACGACAATGACTCAATCTATCGTCTTTTCTACGATACCATCAAAGGTGGTGACTATCGTGCACGTGAAGCCAATGTATATCGTCTTGCTGAGGTCAGCAACCTTATCATTGACCAGTGCGTAGCACAGGGTGTTCCTTTTGCAAGGGAATACGGCGGACTTCTCGCCAACCGCTCTTTCGGAGGTGCGCAGGTTAGCCGTACCTTCTATGCTCGTGGTCAAACCGGACAGCAGCTCCTTCTTGGTGCATACGCAGCTCTCAACCGTCAGATCGCAGCCGGTACTGTAAAGAGCTATCCACGTTATGAAATGCTTGACCTTGTTCTTATCAATGGTGAGGCTAAGGGTATCATCGCAAGAAACCTTGTGACCGGAAAGATCGAAAGATTCGGCGCACATGCAGTAGTTATTGCTACAGGTGGTTACGGTAATGCTTACTTCCTTTCTACAAATGCTATGAACAGCAACGGTTCTGCAGCTATGCAGTGCTACAGAAAGGGAGCATTCTTCGCAAACCCTTGCTTTGCACAGATTCACCCTACATGTATCCCTGTACACGGAGACCAGCAGTCTAAGCTTACTCTCATGTCTGAGTCACTCCGTAACGATGGACGTATCTGGGTACCTAAGAAGATTGAGGATGCAAAGGCACTTCAGGCTGGTACTAAGAAGGGTATCGATATTCCTGAGGAGGATCGCGACTACTATCTCGAGCGTCGTTACCCTGCATTCGGTAACCTCGTTCCACGTGACGTTGCTTCACGTGCAGCTAAGGAGCGTTGCGATGCCGGTTACGGTGTAAACAACACAGGTCTTGCTGTATTCCTTGATTTCAAGACAGCTATCGATCGTCTCGGTAAGGATGTTATCGCTGCTAGATACGGTAACCTCTTCCAGATGTACGAGAAGATTACTGATACTGATCCTTATAAGGAGCCTATGATGATCTATCCTGCAATCCACTATACAATGGGTGGTATCTGGGTAGACTACAACCTCCAGACTACAATTCCTGGTCTCTACGCTATCGGTGAGGCTAACTTCTCAGATCATGGTGGAAACCGTCTTGGTGCATCTGCTCTCATGCAGGGTCTTGCTGACGGTTACTTCATCCTCCCTTACACTATCGGTGACTACCTCGCAGGTAAGTTCAAGGAGCCTAAGACTGACATCAACGCACCTGAGTTCGCAGAGGCTGAGAAGGCAGTTGTTGAGAAGATCGAGAAGCTTTTCGCTGTAAAGGGTAAGAGATCTGTTGACTCATATCACAAGGAACTCGGTCTCATCATGTGGAACAACGTAGGTATGGCTCGTAATGAGGCTGGTCTTAAGGAAGCTATCGAAAAGATCAAGCTTCTTAAGGCTGACTTCTGGAAGAACGTATACGTTGCAGGTGAAAACGATCACTTCAATCAGGAACTCGAGAAGGCTCTCCGTCTTGTTGACTTCTTTGAAATCGGTGAGCTCATGGCTTACGACGCTCTCAATAGAAATGAGTCTTGCGGAGGTCACTTCCGTGAAGAGATGCAGACTGAAGAGGGTGAGACTAAGCGTGATGACGAGAACTATATGTACGTAGCTGCTTGGGAGTACAAGGGTGAGAATGTCGAGCCTGAGCTCCATAAGGAGAAACTCGTATACGAGAATATCAAGATTGCTACCAGAAACTATAAAGACTAATTGTTATGGATTTGACATTGAAAGTATGGCGTCAGAAAAACGCCAAAGCAAAAGGAAAATTTGAGATCTACAAGGTCAAGAATATATCCGCTGACAGCTCTTTCCTTGAGATGCTCGATATCCTCAATGAACAGCTTATCGCTGAAGGTGTAGATCCGGTAGCTGTTGAGAAGGGATGCCAGAGCAGTGGTCCTGTTTCATTTGACCACGACTGCCGTGAGGGTATCTGCGGTGCATGTTCACTCTACATCAATGGCCGTGCACACGGACCAGACGATGAGGTTACAACATGCCAGCTTCATATGCGTAAGTTCAAGGATGGCGACACAATCACTATCGAGCCTTGGAGAAGTTCAGGATTCCCTATCATCAAGGACCTCGTTGTTGACCGTCAGGCATTCGATAAGATTCTTCAGGCAGGTGGTTACGTGTCTGTAGGAACAGGTGGAGTTCCGGATGGAAACGCTATTCCTATCTCTAGAGACGCTGCTGAGGAAAGTATGGACGGTGCAGCTTGCGTAGGTTGCGGTGCTTGCGTTGCAACTTGTAAGAACGGTTCTGCAATGCTCTTCGTTGCTGCTCGTGTAAGCTCACTCGCTCTCCTTCCACAGGGTAAGGTTGAGGCTGCCAAGCGTGCAAAGGCAATGGTTGCAAAGATGGACGAACTTGGTTTTGGTGCTTGTACAAACACTAAGGCTTGTGAAATGGAGTGCCCTAAGCACATCACAGTTTCACACATCGCACGTCTTAATCGTGAGTTCCTTTGTGCAAAACTCAAAGACTAATCTTTTGATTTGATATAATCGAGGATGGCTGGAGGAATTATCCTCAGGCCATCCTTTTTTTTATAATATCCTTCTTACAATGAAAAAGTTCATATTCATTATTCTTTCGGTTCTTACCGTTTCTGTTTATGCAGGTAATGTCTCCTGGCTCCGCTATCCTTCCATTTCTCCTGACGGAAAATCAGTGGTTTTTTCTTATGGTGGAGATCTTTATATTGTAGGTTCAGATGGTGGAGAAGCAAGAAAACTTACATCACATCAGGCATATGACTATGCTCCGGTGTGGTCTCCTGATGGAAAGACCATTGCTTTTGCATCTGACAGATTCGGAAATTTTGATATTTATACGGTGTCATATAAGGGTGGAGTACCTGTAAGATTGACTACAAATTCAGCTAAGGAAACCCCTTGGACATTTACACCTGACGGAAAGAGTATCCTCTTTACAGCCAGAATTCAGGATCCTGCTTCAAGTGTATTGTTTCCGAAGAGTTCTATGACCGAACTTTATTCAGTTTCTATAGAAGGAGGAAGACCCGAGCAGGTTCTTGCAACCCCTGCAGAAGAGGTTTCGTTCATAGGAAGTACTGGAAGTTTCCTTTATCAGGACTGTAAGGGAGGAGAAAATATCTGGAGAAAACACCACACATCATCCATTACACGAGATATATGGATGTATGATGGTGTCAAGCATATTAAACTAACTGATTTTAAAGGGGAAGACCGTACACCGAGAGTATCTTCAGACGGTAAGACTGTTTATTTCACAAGCGAAAGGGATGGTAGTTTCAACGTTTATTCTTTTCCTCTTTCAGATCCTTCGCAGGTAAAGAAGATAACAAGACATAAGGCTCATCCTGTTCGATTCCTTACAGTATCTGACACAGGAGTTCTTTGTTATGCTTATGACGGTGACATATACATAAATAAAGGCAATGGTTCCCATAAAATAACAGTATCTGTCACCGTTGATGATACTGATAATGATATGGCTGAATTATTGGTTTCAGGTGGTTCTGATAATGCTCTTTCAAATGATGGAAAACAGATTGCCTTTATCAATAGGGGAGAGGTGTTTGTGACTTCCACTGAATTCAAGACTGTGAAACAGATTACAAACACACCTGAAGCTGAGTCAGATGTTGTATTTTCTCCAGATGGAAAGAAACTCGCATATGCTTCAGAACGTGAAGGAATATGGAATATATACACCGCAGAACTTAACAGAAAGGAGGACGTTTACTTCCCATACGCTACTGTAATTGAGGAAAAACCTCTTTTCAAGAACAACAAGATAGATAGAAGAGCTCCTCAGTTTTCTCCAGATGGAAAGGAAATAGCCTACATTGAGAATAGAGAGAAACTTATGGTGTATAATCTTGAATCCGGTAAGACAAGACAGATTACAGATGGCAGCCAGTGTTATTCTACAACAGGAGCCTTCGGTTACAGCTGGTCTCCTGATGGAAAATGGTTTACTATGAGTTACTGCAGTAATCATCATTATCCATACAATGATATTGGAATAGTAAGTTCCAAGGGTGGTGAACCTATGGTAAATCTTACCTATAGCGGCTACACAGACCATTCTCCTCAATGGGTTTTAGACGGAAATGCAATTCTTTTTATATCTGAGCGTTATGGTATGAGAAATCATGCTTCCTGGGGTACTATGGAGGATGTTATGATTATTTTCCTGAACAGGAAGGCTTATGAGGACTTTGGTAAGAAGAAGGAAGATAGGGAATTGGAAAAGGCTATTGCAAAGCTTTCAGGGGAATCTAAGGATAAGAAAGATAGCAAGAAGGAAGAGGTTAAGGATATCGTTGTAGAGTTGGAAAATATAGATGAGAGGCTCCTTAGGCTTACTCCTTCTTCATCTTCTCTTGGGGCAGCAGCTTTAAGTAAGGATGGAAGAACTCTTTATTATCAGGCTTCATATGAGTCAGGAATGAATTTATGGAAACTTGATCTTGAGTCAGGAAATCCTTCAAAGGTAGGTTCTGCAAGCGGTCACATGAAGTGGGATGAGAAGTATGGTAATCTCTATGTTCTTGGAAGAAGATTCTCTAAAATGAAGGATGGGGGCAAGATGCTTGAGCCTATTTCAGTAAACGCAGAAATGGAAATGGATCTTGCTGCAGAAAGGGAATATATGTTCAACCATGTATATCGTCAGGAGAAGGAAAGATTCTATAATCAGAAGATGCATGGAGTTGATTGGGAAATGTATACTGCAGAATACAGAAAGTTCCTTCCATATATCAATAATAATTATGATTTTTCTGAGCTTTTAAGCGAGTATTTAGGTGAACTTAATGTCTCACATACCGGAAGTGGTTTCAGGGCTCCTATGGGTAAAAATAGCGCTTCTACGGCGAATTTAGGAGTCTTCTTTGACCTTGGATGGAAAGGAGATGGTCTTAAAGTTGATGAAATCATTGCTCAGGGACCTTTTGACAGATCTGATTCAAGACTTGAGGCTGGGGATCTTATAATAAAGATTAATGGAGAACGTATTCTTGATGGAATGGATTATTATCCTCTTCTTGATGGTAAGGCAGGAGAAAGGGTTCTTGTCACGATAAGAAAGTCATCAGGTGAGGAGATTGATGAAGTGGTAGTTCCTGTTTCTTCTTCCAAGATATCTTCACTTCTCTATAAGAGATGGGTACGCCACAATGCTGCCATGGTGGAGAAACTTTCAGGAGGTCGTCTCGGATATGTTCATATTGAGGGAATGAATGACACAAGTTTCAGAACCGTTTATTCGGATATTCTAGGTAGATATAATCATTGTGAAGGTATTGTAATAGATACCCGTTTCAATGGCGGAGGTCGCCTTCATGAGGATATTGAAGTACTGTTCAGCGGTGAGAAATACCTTACTCAGGAAATCAGAGGTAAGGATGCTTGTGATATGCCGAGCCGTAGATACAACAAGGCTTCAATCATGATCACAGGCGAAGCTAATTACTCGAATGCACACGGTACTCCTTGGGTTTACAGGTATAAGAATATGGGACTCATTGTAGGTAAGCCTGTTCCTGGTACAATGACATCAGTAAGTTGGGAAACACTTCAGGATCCTACACTATATTTCGGAATCCCTGTTGTAGGTTATCGTAAGGCAGACGGAACCTATCTGGAGAATGACCAGCTTGAGCCGGATATAGATGTTGAGAACACTAAAGAGCTTGTAGTAAAGGGAGTTGATGAACAACTCGAAGCTGCAGTCAAAGCTCTGTTGAAACAGATTGACAGTAAATAGTTCTTCTGACACGAAAACTGTGAAAATGTGCTCAAATCCTACCTTTTGACTCAATTTTGACACGTTTTAGTCATTTTCGTGCGCAAAAGCACTGTGGCTATTGTTACAGTCGGCATTGGCTCCCGAAACCGACGACAAACCGAGTGCAATCAAACTAGTTTGAATTGCCGAGGTGCGAAGGAGGAAAAGATTCAAAGAATCTTAAAGGGACCCACGAAGTGGGGAGGACCGACTGCGCAATAGCCACAGTGCTTTGGTGATTATAGGATTTTACCAGAGGAAATTATCGAATGGATAGCGACCTGCGTGGATTTCAGCAACCATCTTGTAGAGATCTCCACGGAGCTTATCAATACCCATTTTCTCTCTTGCTGAAATAAAGATACAAGGAGTATTTTCCTTTGCTATCCAGCTGTTCTTAAACTCCTCAAGAGTGTAATTCTCCGGTCTCTTTGGCTCGAGTGAAAACTCATCATATTCCTCGTAGCGATAAGCATCTATCTTATTGAAAACTACGAAGATAGGCTTATCGATAGCCTTAATGTCCTTGAGAGTTTCCTCCACTACCTTGATGTGTTCCTCAAAGTTAGGATGAGAGATGTCAACCACGTGCATAAGGATGTCAGCTTCACGTACCTCATCAAGGGTACTCTTGAATGCCTCCACAAGCTGATGAGGAAGTTTTCTGATGAAACCTACAGTGTCACTGAGAAGGAAAGGAACATTCTCAATGACAACCTTTCTCACAGTAGTATCAAGTGTAGCGAAAAGCTTATTTTCAGCAAATACATCGCTCTTGGCAAGGAGATTCATAAGTGTACTCTTACCAACGTTGGTATATCCCACGAGAGAAATACGCACAAGAGAACCTCTGTTTCCACGCTGTGAAGCCATCTGCTTATCAACCTTCTTAAGCTGCTCCTTAAGTCTTGAAATCTTATCCTGAATGATACGGCGGTCAGTCTCGATCTGGGTCTCACCGGGACCTCTCATACCGATACCTCCTTTCTGTCTCTCGAGGTGAGTCCACATTCTTGTGAGTCGTGGAAGAAGGTATTGATACTGAGCAAGTTCTACCTGCATCTTAGCATATGCAGTCTTAGCTCTCTGAGCAAAAATATCCAGAATAAGGTTAGTTCTGTCAAGGATTCTGATGTTGAGTTCACGCTCTATGTTACGAAGCTGAGTAGGGGAGAGCTCGTCATCAAAAATAACCACCTCGATCTCATTCATTTCGCAGTACTCCCTTATTTCCTGAAGTTTACCGCTTCTGATGTAGGTTCTTGAGTCTGGTCTGTCTACCTTCTGAATAAACTTCTTTACACCTATAGCTCCTGCTGTCTCAGCAAGAAACTCAAGTTCATCAAGATATTCCATAACCTGGCGTTCATCGTCTCCTTGCTTGATCACACCGACGAATACTGCCTTTTCGTTATGTTGTTCTACTGTAATTTTAGCCATATGGTATTAAAAGAAATAAGGCCGATCAATATATTTGGTCGGCCTTAATATTTGTAAATCAAATAATTATCTCAACTGGAAGATAACAGGGAATGTATAGGTTACAGGAACCGCACGGTCTCTCTGCTTTCCTGGCTTCCACTTTGGAGACATTGAAACTACGCGAACAGCCTCTTTGTCAAGTGAAGGGTCAACACCACGAAGAACCTTAACCTTTGTTACGCTACCGTCCTTCTCAACAGTAAACTGGAGAGTAACACGACCCTGAACACCATTCTCCTTTGCAATCTCAGGGTAAACGAGTCTTGTATTCACCCACTTTGAGAACTGGTTTGCGTCACCACCCTGGAATGAAGGCTTCTCCTCTACGAGCTGGAATGGAATAGCTTCCTCTTCCACAACCTCTTCCTCAACCTCTACGTAGTCCATAATCTCTACTCCAAGATCAGCATTATCCTCAAGGTTCATGAACATATCATCCTCAAGTTCGATCTCATCGTCTACGATGTCAATCTGGTCTGAAAGAATAGGAATCTTTGGTGCTGATGGTGGAGGAGGAGGAGTTTCCTGAGTAATTGGAATGATTTCTTCCTCAGTAATAACCTCAGTTGTGTCTTCAAGGTTAGATACTGTCACCTCAGCCTGTGTCCATTCAAATGCGATGAACACGATCAGCAAGGAAATAATGAGTCCGATTTCTGTGAACAGAAGCTTCTTGTTTTCCAAGTTTGCTTTTTCCGTCTTTTTGATTTCCATATCAATAGTTGTTTTTATATTCCCATTTTGCCCGGTAAAGTTAGAAAGAATAATTTTTATTTCAAACTTTTTATACATTTTGTAGATTTGCAGAAAATTTAAAGGACATGATATCGTATTATTTTGAGGATACAGACTTCGTTTTTAAAGGTAAGACTTTGAATAACCGTTGGCTCAGACTCGTGGCTGAAAGTGAAATCAGGAGAATAGGACAGATTTCGATCATCTTCTGTTCCGATAATTATATATTGGATGTAAACCAGCAATATCTTCAGCACGATTACTTCACAGATATCATTACTTTTGATTATTGCGATGGTGACAGACTTTCCGGTGATCTTTTCATCAGTGTGGATAGTGTCAGAGAAAATGCTATCGAGTATGGAACTGAATTCAAGGAAGAATTGAATAGAGTTATTGTTCATGGAATTCTCCATCTCATCGGTTATGATGATCATTGTGAAGAAGACATCAAGGAGATGAGGGCTAAGGAAAATTATTATCTTTCATTGAGGGAGTTGATGTAGTATGCAGGGAAGTTACGATATTATTGTTGTTGGTGGTGGACATGCCGGCTGTGAGGCTGCCAAGGCGGCTGCAAGGATGGGTTCATCCGTTCTTCTCATATCTATGGATATGAACAAATTCGCCCAGATGTCATGTAATCCTGCTATTGGTGGTATAGCTAAAGGTCAGATAGTCAGAGAGATAGATGCTCTCGGAGGATACACCGGCATAGTCACGGATGCATCTACTCTTCAGTTTAGGATGCTTAACAGATCTAAGGGTCCGGCTATGTGGAGTCCTCGAGCTCAGTGTGATAAAATACAGTTTTCTCTATACTGGCGAAAAATACTCGAAAGTGCCTGTAAATTAGATATTTACCAAGACACAGTAACCTCTTTTCTTTTCTCTGGTTCAAAAATTACGGGGGTTTGTACGACTACAGGCGCAAAATTCAATTCTCAGGCGGTTATCTTGACTGCCGGAACCTTCCTTGATGGAAGAATGTTTATAGGAAGGACAGCTTTTGATGGAGGACGAATTGGAGAACTTTCTTCTTATGGTCTCACCGGTCAGCTTGTAGACATGGGTGTCAAGACTGCAAGAATGAAAACCGGTACTCCTCCTCGAATAGATATTTCTTCTGTTGACACATCAAAGATGCTTCATCAGTGGGGAGACGAGTCTCCGGAGAAATTCTCATATCTTCCTTATCTTTCTTCCGCCCAGAACGGAACTCCTCAGCTTCCATGTTTTGTTGTCCACACTAATGAGAAGGTGCATGATATTCTAAGGAGCGGTTTTGCAGATTCACCTTTATTCTCTGGACTCATAACAGGTATTGGTCCCCGCTACTGTCCAAGTATTGAAGATAAGTTAAGAACATTTGCAGGTAAGACGGAACATCAGCTTTTCCTTGAACCGGAGGGTAGGGGAACGAATGAGTATTATCTCCAGGGATTCTCATCTTCTCTCCCGTTGGATGTCCAGATGGATGCTCTTCATGCAATAGAAGGTCTTGAAAATGCTAAGGTGTATAGACCTGCTTATGCAGTGGAATATGATTACTTTGATCCAACTCAACTTAAGCCTACTCTTGAATTAAAGTCTATAGAGAATCTTTATTTCGCAGGTCAGATAAACGGTACTACAGGATATGAAGAGGCCGCTGCTCAGGGTCTCATTGCAGGAATGAATGCTCATCTGAAGCTTACAGGAAAGGATCCATTCATACTTAAAAGAGACCAGGCATACATAGGTGTGCTTATCGATGATCTTATTACCAAAGGTGTTGATGAGCCATATAGAATGTTTACATCCAGGGCGGAGTATAGGATTCTCCTGAGACAGGATAATGCTGACCTTAGACTTACACCTGCTTCATATGAAGTTGGTCTTGCAGATAAGTTCAGGTATGATTACACTATGAGAAAGTATGAGAGTGTGGAGCGTTTCAACCAATTCTTTGCAGATGCTTCAGTAAAGCCTGAATATGTCAACGATTACCTCGTGAGCTGTGGTTCTGCAGAAATCAATAGTCGTAAAAGGATAGCTGATCTTATATCAAGGCCTCAGACTAAATTGGGTGATTTATATAATAAAGTTCCACGTGGAACATTTTCTAAATTCAACATCACTCCTGAAGATGAATTTAAGTCTCCGTTATCTGAAGTTATTGCAGAAAATGTCCCATATTCAGACTTGGTGAATCATTCTTCATATAAGGAGCTTGCTAAGAAATTCTCAGAAAAATACCCTTCTGATATATCTTATAAGGATGCTGTTTATGTACTTCAGTGTAATACAGAATATCCTGTTTCTATGCTGGATCCTCACTTTATGGATTCTACAGTAGAGGAAAATTACAAAAGAGAAATTCTGGATTCTTCTGAGATTTCCATCAAATATAAGGGATATATACAGCGTGAGCAGCAGATGGCTGATAAGATAATGAGGCTCGAGAATCTCATTATTCCTGAGAATTTCGACTTCGATAAGGTGGAGAGCTTATCGATAGAATGCAGACAGAAACTCAAAAAATATTCCCCGAGGACTATTGCTCAGGCCTCGAGGATTTCCGGAGTTTCACCGGCAGATATCTCTGTTCTTCTTGTTTATTTTGGAAGATAAATGATTTTCTAAAGCTTTTTCAAAGCAAGTTTTATAATTTCTTCAAGGCTGGCATCCGGCTTCTCCTTCAGGACAGCGGATACAGCCTTGTTTACATTTGCTTTGGTGAAACCAAGCATTACTAGGGCTGTAGTAGCTTCGTCAGCGGTAGGGTCGGATGCTGAAGAGAACAGCGCAGAGGATTCTGATCCTGCTCCTTTTACAACCTTGTCTTTAAGCTCAAGGATAAGTCTTTGTGCACTCTTAAGTCCTATGCCTTTAATGCTTTTGATCTTATTGATATCTTCTGCAATTATTGCGTTTCTGATCTCTTCAGATGTGAGTGAAGATAACATCATTCTGGCTGTAGAAGCTCCGATTCCAGATACTCCTATAAGAAGTCTGAACAGTTCTCTCTCGTCTTTTCCGGCAAATCCATAATAGAGTTCTTCATCTTCTCTAAGGTAGTGGTGGATGTAGACTTTCACATCATCCTTTCCATTTAATCCTTCGTATGTCTGCAGTGAAATCAAGGTTTTGTAACCTATTCCACAGCATTCTACAATAGCTTCTGTCGGTGTTAGTTCCACCAGTTTTCCTTTGATGTAGTCTATCATTTCTTTACTATGTTGATCTTATTGCAAAATTATGATAAAATCCTGTCAAAAGAAAGATTAGTTTTGCTAAATTTGCAGGTTTATTGCCGTAGACTGCGTTATGATTAATATTCAGGACATAAGAGCCATGTTTCCAGCACTTTCAAGAAAGGTGTATGGGAGGGATCTTGTTTATCTGGATAATGCAGCTACAAGCCAAAGACCTCAGTGTGTGATCGATGTGTGGAATGAGATCACCGGGCACTCCAATGCAAACATACATAGGGCTGTGCACAGACTTGCTGATGAGGCTACACAGGCGTATGAAGCGGCACGTGATTCTGTAAAGGAATTTATCAACGCAGAGTTCCGTGAGGAGATTGTAATGACTTCGGGAACTACTGCTTCTGTAAATCTTGTTGCATTTTCTTTTGGAGAGGCTTTTGTCAAGGACGGGGATGAGGTGATTGTTTCTGCAGTGGAGCATCATTCCAATATTGTTCCATGGCAGATGATGTGTAAGAGAAAGGGTGCTGTGCTCAAGGTTCTGCCTGTTGATGACGATGGACATCTTATGGTTGAAAAGCTTCCCGGCCTGTTGACCGATAGGACTAAAATTGTCGCTATCTCTCACATTTCCAATGTGTTAGGTATAGTAAATCCAGTTAAGGAAATTATATCGATCTGCCATTCTAAGGATGTTCCGGTTCTTGTGGATGGGGCTCAGGGAATAGTGCATTGCAAGGTTGATGTAAGGGACCTCGATTGTGATTTTTATGCTTTTTCAGGTCATAAGCTTTATGCTGCAACCGGTACAGGTGTGCTATACGGTAAGAAGAAATGGCTGGATGCCATGCCTCCATACATGGGTGGTGGTGAGATGGTAGGTACTGTCACATTTGGCAAGACTACATATGCTCCTCTTCCTATGAAATTTGAGGCCGGCACTCAGAACTTTGCCTCAGCAGCGACTTTGAAGCCTGCTATAGAAATAGCTAATAAATTGACTGATAAGCAGTTAGTGGCTAATATGGATAAAATCAGAGATTATCTGCTTGACTGCTTTGTAAAGAATGAAAGAATAAGACTTTATGGTGTTCCCCGTGGAACAAAAGAAGATAAGATACCTCTTTTCTCCTTCTCTGTGGATGGTGTTCATCATGAGGATCTGGCACTGATTCTGGATAAGATGGGTATTGCTGTGAGGTCTGGACAGATGTGTGCGGAGCCGCTTATGGATAGATTCGGTGTTACAGGTATGCTGAGAGTTTCATTTGCACCGTATAACACTATTGAGGAGGCGGAATATTTTGTTAAATGTCTGAATAAGGCAATTGATATGTTGTTATGACACTGGTTGAAGCGGAAAATGCCATTATCGAGGAGTTCTCGATGTATGAGGAATGGCTTGATAAATATGAGTATCTGATTGAGCTCGGCAAGTCTCTGAAGGATTATCCAGAGGAGTCTAGGACTGATGATAAACTTATCAAGGGCTGTCAGTCAAGAGTCTGGTTGGATCATAAGGTTGAAGATGGAAAGATTTTCTTCAATGCTGACAGTGATGCTATCATCACAAAGGGAATCATTTCCTTGTTGATAGGTCTTTATTCGGGAAGGACAGCTCAGGAGATTCTTTCATCTGATTTCTCAGTTGTGGAGAAGATCGGGCTAAAGGAGAATCTTTCACCGACCAGAGCTAATGGTCTGGTGTCAATGATTGCGAAGATCCGCGAGGTGGCTAATACCGTTGAGTAATGGGACTGAAAGATTGGATAAACAGGAAGTCTGCCGAAGTGGCAGAAGAGGATAAGGAAAGAAAAATGAGACTTGAAAGAGATATAATAATGGCTCTCAGGCAGGTTTATGATCCTGAGATTCCGGTTAATGTATATGATCTTGGACTTATATACGAGATAAAGGTCGATGATGACCATAATGTATATATCCAGATGACCTTGACTGCACCAAATTGCCCAATGGCTGACTATGTTGTCGGTCAGGTCAAATCGGCAGTTGAAGATGTTCCGGGTGTAGTGAGTGTGAATATAGATCTGGTTTTTGAGCCTGTCTGGGATAGAAGCAGGATGAGCGAGGAGGCTTTGGTGGAGCTGGGTCTCGATGATTGAAGAGCAGTGGAAAAGGTTGATTTATATCTTTCTTTAGGCTCAAATATGGGCGATAAGGTGGGAAATATAGAGAAAGCCTTATCTATGCTGAATATTGAGCTTAAAACGCCTTATAAAGCTCTTTCTTCGCTAATAGAGACAGAACCTTGGGGGTTTGAGTCGAAAGAGAAGTTCCTGAATGCTGCAGTTCTTTATGAACTTGAATTGCCGGAAGGATATAACCCGGAAGCACATGGGCTGATGATCCTTGAGATATGTAAGGATATTGAAAGGAAACTTGGAAGAACAGGGGACCCGCAGTATGATGAAAGAGGAGAGAGAATTTATGCTGACCGTCCGGTGGATATAGATATTCTGCTTTTCGGAGATAACAGGATTGATTGTCCGGAACTGACTGTTCCACACAAGCTGATGTATGAGAGGGATTTTGTAATGATCCCATTGAAGGAAATAATTAAATATAAACTATAACAACATTATGACACAGGAAGAACTTTTTAAGATTCTGGTTGCTCACTGCAAGGAGTATGGATTCATTTTCCCATCAAGTGAGATTTATGACGGTCTTGGAGCTGTCTATGATTACGGTCAGCTCGGTGCAGAGCTCAAGAACAACATCAAGAGATATTGGTGGGAGGCTATGACAAGACTTCACGAGAATATCGTGGGTATTGATTCGGCTATCTTCATGCATCCGAGAATCTGGGAGGCATCAGGTCACGTAGGTGCTTTTAACGATCCTCTTATCGATAACAAGGATTCAAAGAAGAGATATCGCGCTGACGTTCTTATCGAGGATTACATCGGTAAACTTGAGGAGAAGATTGCTAAGGATGTAGAGAAAGGAAAGAAGAAGTTCGGAGAATCATTCGACGAGCAGCAGTTCCTTGCTACGAATCCTAATGTTCTTCGCAATCAGGCTAAGATTGATGAGGTAAAGAAGAGAATGGCTGATGCTCTCAATGCAAATGATCTTGCAGAGCTTCGTCAGATCATCATTGACTGTGAAATCGCTTGTCCTATTTCCGGAACAAAGAACTGGACAGATGTACGTCAGTTCAACCTTATGTTCTCTACTCAGCTTGGAAGTGTTTCAGGTGAGTCAAACATCATTTATCTCCGTCCTGAGACTGCACAGGGTATCTTCGTGAACTATCTCAATGTTCAGAAGACAGGTCGTATGAAGATTCCTTTCGGTATCGCTCAGATTGGTAAGGCATTCAGAAATGAGATTGTTGCACGTCAGTTCATCTTCCGTATGAGAGAGTTCGAGCAGATGGAGATGCAGTTCTTCATCAAGCCTGGTACAGAGCTCGACTGGTTCGCAAAGTGGAAGGAGAACCGTATGGCTTGGCATAAGGCTCTCGGAATGGGTGATGAGAACTACCGTTTCCATGATCATGATAAGCTTGCTCACTATGCAAATGCTGCAACTGACATCGAGTTCCGCTTCCCATTCGGATTCAAGGAGCTTGAGGGTATCCACTCTCGTACAGACTTCGACCTCGGTAACCACCAGAAGTTCTCTGGAAAGAAGATCCAGTACTTCGATCCTGAGCTCGGTGAGAACTATGTTCCTTATGTAGTTGAGACTTCTATCGGTGTTGACCGTATGTTCCTCGCAGTTCTTTCTCATTCGTATAAGGAGGAGCAGCTCGAGAATGGTGAGACTCGCGTAGTTCTCGGTATTCCGGCACCGCTTGCACCAGTTAAGGTAGCAGTGCTTCCTCTCGTTAAGAAGGATGGTCTTCCAGAGCTCGCACGTGAGATTATGGGCGACCTTATCTATGACTTCAACTGCCAGTACGATGAGAAGGATTCTATCGGTAAGAGATATCGTCGTCAGGACGCAATCGGTACACCTTTCTGCGTAACTATCGACCACGAGTCTCTAAACGACCGTTGTGTAACCATTCGTCACCGCGACACAATGGAGCAGCAGCGTGTTAAGATCGAGGATCTCCATGCAATCATCTCTAAGGAGGTCAACCTCAGCAACATCCTTAAGACGCTTTAATATTCAACGTCATGAAAAGAGTGCTTACAATCATCCTTGCTGCAACTGCATTTCTTGCAGCGGAAAACACAGCCGATGCTCAGTTCCTGAAGAATCTTCTCAAGAAGGTAACGGGTGGCACAACAGAGACAACTGTTGCGGAAACAGCTTCAGCGGCTACTGTAAACGGTAAGACTGCAGGTGTCGCACTCCGTTCTCTTTATACTCAGTATAAGGCTGACGGAAAGTTTGATATGAGCAATCTCAACAATGTTCTGAATCTTACCTCTCTTGTAACTAATATTCAGGGTCTTAAGGGACAGACTGACAAGACTTCATTCTACAAGGATTTTGCATCAGGACTTATTATTGGTTCAGAAAATCTCGTAACTGAATCCAATACAACCTCAGTAATGAATGGTCTTACAAACCTTGTAAACAATGTTGATCTTTCAGGTCTTACAGAGAAGGTTGAGACTACATCTGCTACAGTAGCAGAAAAAGCAGCATCTGCTTCGGAGAAGGCAACAAATGCGGTTTCAAATGCTTCGGAGATTGCAACTTCGGTAGCAAATATTCTTAACATCTTCAAGAAGTAATACTTCCTGATAATATACTAAGAAGGCGACTAATTTAGTCGCCTTCTTTTATTTGTTACTCATCAGATCTTGAGGAAGATCTTCTGTCTGTAGAGGAAGTAGAGGAAGAGCCAGCAGACTGCTATATAGCCTCCGTAGTTCACTATTGCTCCCCAAGCTTCTGGAAGCTTTGAAACAAGACCTGAGAGGAAGAAGTTTCTGATGCTGCCGAAGTTTATGATTGACTGGGCCATGTAGATGGTGATGGAGTTAAGTCCTATGACTCTGAAGAAGAGAGTCCATTTCTGCCATCCTTTCACATCTATTATCCAGTAGAAGAGAGCGAACATCGCCAAACTGTATGAACCTACAACAAGGACAAATGAACTGCTCCAAAGCATTTTATTGATAGGGAAGACTAGGCTCCAGACAAGACCGATTCCAAGCATTGCAAGGGATGCAAGACCCATATATCCTGCTTTCTTATTGCCGCTGATCTTCTCTTCAGGCAGTCTTACGAAATCTCCTGTGAACATTCCGAGCATTGCTGTTACAATTGCCGGAAAGGCGCTAAGGATACCTTCTGGGTCGAAATTACCCTTGTTATAGATAAGTCTTCCAGGAGTTATCATTCTATCCACCCATCCTACGATGGTTCCTTCCATAGTGAGAGGGTCACCACCAGGAACATCTGGGGCAGGAATATATCCGACAATCAGCCAATATGCAATAAGGATTACAGCACATATGATCGCTCTTGTCATCGTTTTGAAGTTAATGTAGAGAACGGCTGCTGCTGCCCATGCAAAACCGATTCGTCCAAGCACGCTGCAGATGCGTAGATTTTCAAAGTTGAGCTTGAAAAAACCGTTATATACGATTCCGAGTGCTACAAGGATGAAGAATCTCTTGAGGATCTTCAGGTAGATGCTCTTCCTGGATACTCCGTTGGAAATCTGTTTTCCATATGAGAAAGGGAAGGATATTCCGGCAATGAACAGGAATAGAGGGAAAATTGTGTCATGATGGGCAAGACCGTGCCATTTCACATGCTTCATGGTTACAGCAAGCCAACAATCCTCTCCACCGGGGAAGAGTCCGCAGATTGCCATTATAAGTCCGGAGAGGCCCATGATGAACATCATGTCGAAACCTCTGAGGGTGTCTAGAGACATCAATCTCTTGTTCGCGTCGGAGTTTTTCATATCAATAGGTTTTACTCGTTTTTCCAGCCTTGAGCTTTGATGGGAAGTTCCAGTCCGTCAGGTGTGACCAATGCCGCTCCTACTTCCGGTTTTGCAAGGTGTCCTATGACGTCGAAGGTCTGGAAATCGTGGCGGAATTTGTCATGTTTTCCGATTGGAATAGTGAACAGGAGTCTATAGTCCTCTCCTCCGTTAAGAGCTGCTGACATAGGGTCTATATTGAGTTCCTTGCCAAGTTCGAATGTCTTGCCTGCAAACGGAAGCTTGTCAACATAAATCTTTGCACCAAGTCCACTGTCTCTTACAAGCCTTTTGACAGCGTCTGCAAGTCCCCTAGTTACAAGGTAGCCGTGTGAAGGAAGTATTTCCGCTTCTTCCATTAATTTAAGGATCTGAGGATTTATCTGAGGCTTCAGATATGCTCCCACAAGATTCTTATATTCGTCAAGGTTCGGCTGAGCCTTGGCATCTCCGCTCTTTTCAAACTTTCTTCTCTCTCTTTCAAGCACCTGGAAGCCCATGAAGGCTGCTCCTAGGTTATCTGAAATACAGATAAGATCCATTGTTTTCGCAGCAGGTCTGCGCTTAGCTGTAAGCTGTGATGTTTCGCCTGTAGAAGATACACTGATACAAAGTCCGTTGGGTGACGGCACCAGGTCAAGCCCCACCTTCTTGTATCCGTGCTCCTTAGCTGCAGCGACAACTCCTTCCCAAACCTCCTTAATCTGAGCAAAATCAAGCTTTGCAGAGATTCCGATACGGATTTCCATAACCTTTGGCTGCGCGAATACAGCGTAAAGCTCTCCTGTCACAGCTGTCACGCATTTGTATCCTAGGTGCTTTAACGGAAAATAGATGAGGTCAAAATCCATTCCTTCGATGAATGTACGCGAATGTGTACTTACATATCCCTTTGCGGATGTCTCGAATGTGATGTTTTCAAATGCTTTGTAAGGTGTTCCCTGATAAAGCTTTGCAATAGCTTCCACCCTTCCGAGGTCTGAAAAAGTTTCTTCTGCCATATTCTGAATAGTATTTATGCAAAAATACAATAAATGTTTTGAATTAAAACCTTTATATTTGTGAACTAATAACCAGTATTTATGAGAAAATTTACACTTATCGTTGCAGCTATGCTTGTCATGCTGCCTTTCGTTTCTTCAGCACAGAAGCAGACAAGAGATTATGATCTTAAGGTCATGTCATATAACATCAGATTGGGCACAGCAAAGGATGGTACAAACTCATGGGAATACAGATATCCTGCAACTGCCCTTATGCTTGAGGATCAGAAGCCTGATGTATTCGGTGTTCAGGAGGCATTCGATTTTCAAGTAAGGTTCATTGTTGATAATTTTTCTGACTATGACTGCGTTGGTGTAGGAAGAGACAATGGTAAGTCGGAAGGTGAGCATATGTCGATCTTCTGGAACAAGAAGACTATAAAGATGCTTAAATGGGGTACATTCTGGCTTTCGGAAACTCCTGAGAAGCCATCAAAGGGTTGGGATGCCAAATGCAAGAGAACAGCAACCTGGGCTCTTATGAAGGACAAGAAGACAGGAAAGCGTTTTTACTATGTGAACACTCACCTCGATCACAGAGGATCGGAAGCACGCAGACAAGGTCTCAATCTCATTGTTTCGAGAATTGATGAGATTAATCCGAAGGGATATCCGATGGTTCTTACTGGTGATTTCAATATGAAGCCGAACGATGCTGCTCTTTCAGGACTTGAACAGAGAATGCAGTCTGCAAGAAAGATTGCTCCAAAGACAGATAACAAGGCAACTTTGAACCTCTGGGGCAAGGCTAAATCAGACATGGTCATTGACTATATCTATGTTTCAGGATTTAGCGCATGCCCTGAGTATCATACAATTACAGAGAAGTATGGATCATGGAAGTATGTCTCTGACCACTATCCAATCTACGCAAAGCTTATTTTTTAGCGACGCTGAAACTTATGTTCATGTTCTGTAGCTCTTCGATGAACTCTGCAGTTACAGCGACTTTGAACTTTCTCGAAAGGAATTCGATATTCCACTTCTTTTCAGGAACATAGAGGAACATTGTGAGCGGAACGCTTCCTTTGTTCCTCTTTATCATTTTCACCAGTTTCTCTCTGAATTCAGGGGTGAGCATTGGTGTTGATATCTGAAGAGAGAAGCCTTTAACGAATGTATCAGTGGCATTACCCAGAAGCATTATGTTCTTTACCTTGAATGCGTATGGTGATGCCTTTGCCGGCTCCTTACTCTTCTCATCCTGCTTCACAAAGTATTTCTCTTCTATCATACCCTCGATGAGGATGGCACTGTTTACCTGCATATATCCCATGAAAGCCTCATGATCCTTACCGAAGAGAGCAAGTTCGTAGCTACCGCTCTTGTCTTCGATGACGGTCTTTGACCAAGGTCGTCCGGTCTTTGTGGTCATCACCTGACAACTGGTGACAAAGCCTGCAATGGTGGTCTTCTGCTTGGTCTTAGTAGCCTCGCAGTCGCTGATTAGGTTTTCCAGTTCGCTTACCTGGCAAGTCGTGAAGTTTTCCATTTCGAACTGATACCTGTCAAGAGGATGCGATGAGAGATACATTCCCACAAGCTCCTTCTCGAAATGCAGTTTTTCCAGAATGTCCTCTTCTCCCTGCATCATAGGGATTTCCGGACGTTCAGGCTTCATTTCTTCAACCTCACCGAAAAGAGAAATTGCGCTCTGTTCGCTGTCTTTTCTGTAAAGTTCACCGTAACGGATGAGTGTGTCAAGGAAGAGGTCTCCGCTTCTCGAAGGAAGCATGAACTGTTTTCTGTTTATTCCGAAACTATCGAATGCTCCAGAATGAAGCAGAGACTCAAACGCCTTTCTGTTTACTACTCCGGACATTCTTTCCACAAAGTCAAATATGTCTGCAAATGCACCGTTCGCCTCCCTTTCTGCGAGGATTGCACGGACAATATTGTCTCCAAAGCCCTTGATTCCACCGAGACCGAAGCGTATTTCTCCGTTCTTATTCACAGTGAAACGTGCATCAGACTCGTTGATATCAGGATTCAGCACCTTGATTCCGTTCTTCTTGCAGTCATCCATGATCTTCTTGATCTCATCCATATTGGAGAGATTCTTGGTCAGGTTGGCTGCCTGGAACTCTGCAGGATAATGTGCCTTAAGCCATCCTGTCTGGTAGCTCACCCATGCATAGCAGGTTGCATGCGACTTGTTGAAGGCATATGAAGCAAACTTTTCCCAGTCTGCCCAAATCTTCTCCAGCATATCTTTAGGATGTCCGTTCTTTGTTCCTCCTTCAATGAATAGGCCCTTAAGGCTGTCCAGAACGTCCTTCAGCTTTTTACCCATGGCTTTACGAAGGGTGTCTGCCTGACCTCTCGTGAAGTCGGCAAGCTTACGTGACAAGAGCATCACCTGCTCCTGATAGACTGTGATGCCGTAGGTGTCCTGAAGCGTTTCCTCCATCTCAGGAAGGTCATATACGATAGGCTGTCGTCCCTGTTTTCTTTCAACGAAGTCAGGAATGTAGTCCATAGGACCCGGACGGTAGAGGGCATTCATCGCAATGAGGTCCTCGAATCTGGTCGGCTGGAGCTTGATGAGCCACTCCTTCATTCCCGGACTTTCGAACTGGAACACACTGGTGGTGTCACCGCGGCTGTAAAGTTCGTATGTAAGTGGATCACAGATGTCGATCTTCTCAATATCGAACTCGATTCCGTGGCGTTTCTTGATGTTTGCCTGGCATTCCTTGATGATGGACAGAGTTCGGAGTCCCAGGAAGTCCATCTTGAGCATTCCTACTTCTTCTATGTAGTGTCCATCGTATTGTGACACCCACACTTCCTCGCCTGTGAGCTTGTCATTTGCCACACAGATAGGTATGTATTCGGTGAGATTACCTCGTCCGATAATCATGGCGCAGGCGTGGACTCCTGTCTGGCGGATGCAGCCCTCGAGCTTACCGGCATATTTGAGCACATCCTGAACTTCCGGTGCTCCGTTTTCTATCTCGTCCTTGAGTTCTCCATATTTGAGGCAGTTTCCAAGCTTTGGCTTGAATTCCTTTGTTACTTTCTTGCCGTCTTCAACCACTGTTGCTTCGAATGGTTTGTCCGGAACCATCTTGGCAAGTCTGTTTGACTCTGGAATAGGAAGGTTGCTCACGCGTGCAACGTCTTTGATGGCCGACTTTGCTGCCATCGTACCATAAGTGATTACGTGCGATATATGGTCCTTTCCGTATTTTTCCTCAATGTACTGGAATACCCTGTAACGGCCGTCATCGTCAAAGTCGATGTCGACATCGGGCATGTTGATTCGGTCCGGGTTGAGGAATCGCTCGAAGAGGAGGTCGTACTTGATAGGATCTATGTTGGTGATCTTCAGGCAGTAAGCTACTGCAGATCCTGCTGCTGATCCACGTCCTGGTCCCACAGAGATGCCTTCTTTTCTTGCTGCTGCAATGAAGTCCTGTACTATGAGGAAGTAGTCAGGGAATCCCATCTTACAGATGGTCTTAAGCTCGAATTCGATTCGTTCTGCCTGTTCATCTGTCAGGGTGTCTCCGTATCTCCAGTGTGCGCCCTGATATGTAAGGTGGCATAGGAATGCGACAGAGTTGCAGAATTCCTCTCCGCGTTCGTTTCCGTTCTTGTCACAGCGTCCCTCGTCTATTATATCCTTGTATTTTTCAAGGTAGGTGTCGAGGTCTGCAAGGAACTCCTCCGGAAGGTCGAATTTCGGAAGAATAGGGTCCTTGTCCACCTTGTAGCTTTCTATCTTTTCCGCTACCTCCAGGGTGTTTGCGAGTGTTTCCGGGTGTTTGTAGAACAGATCCAGCATTTCGTCCTCGCTCTTGAGGTATTCCTGCTGGGTGTAGCGCATTCTGTCCGGATCGTCAAGGTTTGCGTTGGTTGTAAGACAAATCAGTCGGTCGTGTGCCGGTCCGTCTTCCTTCCTTGTGAAATGTACGTCGTTTGTTGCAACCACCTTTGTTCCCGTTTTGGCAGCCAGTTCAAAGATTCCTTCGTTTGCCACAAGCTGATGTTCATAGACCTCCTGTGACTGACCTGGAATCTCTGTCTTGTGAAGCTGTACCTCAAGGTAGAAGTCGTCTCCAAAGATGTTCTTATGCCATTCGATCGCCTTTTCCGCGGCTGCCATGTCTCCGGCTATGATGCTTCTGGGAACCTCTCCGGCAATACATGCAGAGCAGCATACAAGTCCTTCTGCATGCTGTTCTATGACTTCATGACTTACTCTTGGCTTACCATAGTACAATCCCTCGATGTGTCCTGTCGAACATATCTTCATAAGGTTCTTGTAGCCGGTGTAATTCTTGGCGAGAAGTATGAGGTGGTAGTAGCTTCTGTGATTGGTATCCTTGAGCTTGTGGTCATAGTGTCTTGTGACATATATCTCACATCCGATGATAGGCTTTACCTCTGGGAACTTCTTGGCCACCTTCAGGAATTCCTTGACACCGTACATGTTACCGTGATCGGTAATGGCAAGTGCGGGCATTCCAAGCTCCTTTGCCCTTTCAAAAAGGCTGCTTATCGATGCCTGACCGTCAAGGATCGAATACTGTGTATGTACGTGAAGATGGACGAATGACATATGCTCAAATTTAAGGAGGACAAAGATAAGTTAAAACCTTATCTTTCCAAAGAATTCAGGACAGTGGAAGTTCGGTTTTTCGAGGTGGATTGGAGACCAGCTCAGGTAGTGTGGCTGCCTGCAGTTGTCCCCGCATTTGTAGAAGTTTACATTAAGATATTCCGGAGCTTTTTCGAGTCCGAGGATACTGAACGGAATAATTTCCAAGAGAGCCCATTCTTTGTTCTCAATGTCTGTCTCGATGTGTGGAAGTGAGCTGAAGCACTTGATTTCAGCCAGCTTTTCTTCATCGAAAAGTTCAAAATCAGTACGGGAAAGTCTGTGTGCAGCGAGTTTAGTTGCGATGCAATTCACTTCTATATTATAGTATCCTTCTGCCACCGGGTCCTTGATAAAGGTCTCCACACAACTGTCTTCCCACACCGGGCCGTTGTTATCCAGTACCTTGCCAAGAGTATGCTCCTCCGAGACATTATATAATAACACAAGAGCTTTTTCGGAGTATGCGATGCGTACGGATACCTTAGGGGCGTAAGGGTATTCCGACCAGTTTACGCAGGATATTTCATGTGTCTCTGTATGGGCAGTCAAGACTTCCTTGATCTCGCTTTCATCCATCTTTTCGATGTCCGCGATAAACTTTATATCAATGTTTTTCATGTTTATTGTCTTTGTCTGACAAAGATAACAAAAAGGGATGACCTGATGGCCATCCCTTAATTATATATTTAAGTAAGATTACTTCTGCTCTTTCTTAGCAGCAACCTTCTTTGTTACATCGAACATAACAGGAGTTGCGATGAAGATTGAAGCGTAAGTACCGATAACGATACCGAGAATCAATGCTACTGCAAGACCTCTGATCACCTCTCCACCGAAGATTGCGATAGCAAGCATAGTGATGAGAGTTGTGAGTGATGTATTCATAGTACGTGAGAGTGTGCTGTTGAGAGCGGCGTTCACGTTCTGTCTGAAGTCTGCCTTTGGATGGAGTTCCTTGTACTCACGGATACGGTCGAAGATAACCACTGTATCGTTGATTGCGTAACCGATGATTGTAAGGATTGCAGCGATGAATGTCTGGTCGATATCAAGGCTGAATGGAAGGATTCCAGAGAAGAGTGAGAAGAAGCCGATCACGATAAGCGCTGTGTGTGCAAGACCCACTACACCACCGAGACCCCAAGTCCATCCACGGAAACGTACTGCGATGTATCCGAAGATTACGATGAGAGCGAGGATAACTGCGATGATTGCGTCTCTTGTGATGTCGTTAGCGATTGTAGGACCCACCTTGTCAGAACTGATGATACCGTTAGGGTTATCAAGAGTTGAAGTGAACTCTTCAAATGTAAGCTCATTTGCGAAGAAGCCCTTGAGAGCGCTGTAAAGCTTAGTCTCAACCTCTGCATCAGCCTCTGTAGACTCGTTCTCTACGAGATACTGAGTGGTCACCTTCATCTGGCTCTCTCCACCGAACTGCTTAACCTCAACTGCTCCGTCAAACTCTGCGATAGCTGCCTCTCGGATCTGCTCTGCCTCAACCGGCTGGTCGAATCTTACAACATAAGTACGTCCACCGGTGAAATCAACACCATATGTAAAGCCCTTAGTGAAGATAGATACAAGTGAGATTACGATAAGCGCACCAGAAACGAAGTAAGCGATCTTCTTCTTGCCGATGAAATCTACGTGAGTATTCTGGAGGAAGTTTCTTGTAAGCTTGTTGTCGAATGTGATGTTCTTGCCCTTAGCCACTCTGTCATCAATGATGATTCTTGTGATGAAGATAGAGGTGAGGACAGAAGTGATGATACCGATGATGAGGGTTGTTGCGAATCCCTGTACAGGACCTGAGCCAAAGAGGAAGAGTACCAAACCAGTAAGGAGTGTAGTGATCTGTCCGTCGATGATTGCAGAGTATGCATTCGAGTAACCATCAGCGATTGCCTTGCTGAGGCCCTTACCTGCACGAAGCTCTTCCTTTACGCGCTCGTAGATGATAACGTTTGCATCCACGGCCATACCGAGAGTCAATACGAGACCGGCGATACCAGGGAGTGTGAGGACTGCTCCGAATGAAACGAGTGTTCCGAAGAGGAAAAGTACATTCACGAGGAGAGCGATGTCAGCTACGAGACCGGCGCCCTGATAGAAGAATACCATGTAAAGGAGGACGAGTATGAATGCGATCACGAATGAGATGAGACCGGCATTGATTGACTCTGCTCCGAGTGATGGTCCTACAACCTGCTCCTGGATGATTGTTGCAGGCGCAGGGAGCTTACCTGACTTAAGTACGTTTGCAAGGTCTTCTGCCTCCTCAAGAGTGAAGTTTCCTGAAATCTCTGAGCTACCGCCTGAAATCTCTGAGTTTACAGTAGGATAAGAGTAAACCATACCATCGAGAACGATAGCTACCTGCTTACCGATATTATCCTTTGTAAGTCTTGCCCATATGTTTGCACCTTCAGCGTTCATTGACATTGATACAGATGGGTTACCGCCTGTATTGCCATATGATACGCGAGCGTCAGTAACTACGCCACCGTCGAGAGGAGCCTTGCCGTCGCGTGATGCAGCCTTGATTGCTACGAGCTCATAGATGTTCTCGTTGTTTGCGAATGCCTGTGAAGGCTTAACGCTCCACATTGCTCTGAACTCAGGAGGGAAGATACCTCTTGCCTGAGCCATTGCGATATACTTGTTTACAACAGTAGTGTCAGCATAGTTTGCATAACCGATGCAAGCATATCCTCTTGCGCCTGATGGCTGGAGAACAGAGAAGAGAGGGTTCTGCTTTCTGTAAGCAGCCTCATTTGCAGCCTCGTTCTCTGCCTGCTTGAGCTCTTCTGCAAGAACATCCTCAGTTGCCGGAGTCTCCTCAACAACAACTTCTTCTGTGTCTGCGAGCATCTCAGCAAGAGTTGCATTTGCCTCAGCGAGGTATGCCTCGATCTCAGCGTTGTCGTATGTTGTCCAGAACTCGAGTGATGCAGTTCCCTGGAGGAGCTTTCTTACACGCTCTGGCTCCTTTACTCCCGGGAGCTCAACGAGGATACGTCCGCTATTACCAAGCTTCTGGATGTTTGGCTGAGTTACACCGAAGCGGTCGATACGGTTTCTAAGAACGTTGAATGAGTTTGAGATTGCGCTCTCTGCCTCACCTCTGATAACCTCGATAACCTGCTCATCAGTAGTCTCTGGGCTGATCTTGTCTCTCATTTCGTAAGTTCCGAAGATCTGTGCGAGAGGCATTCCGTTTGAAGTCTCCTTCCAAGCCTCTGCGAAGAGAGTGATGAAGTCCTGACGTGAGTTAACGCTGCGCTCCTGTGCGAGTGTAAGAGCCTGTTCGAACTCTGGAGCTGCGTTTCCGCCGGCAAGAGCCTTTACAAGATCCTTGAGCTGCACCTGAAGCATAACGTTCATACCGCCCTTAAGGTCGAGACCGAGGTTGATCTCCTTAGACTTTACATCCTTGAATGTGTAACCGAAATAAACTTTTTCTGATGAGATGGAGTCGATGTAGTGTCTGTTCTCTACCTTTCTGATTGAGTCAAGGTAGAAAGCCTTGTCCATCTCTGACACTTTTGCGAATGCGGCTGAATTCTCCGCTGCTACAACAGCTGCCTCTGCATACTTTGCTGCCTTATTCTCCTGAACCTTGGTTACAAGTGTGAATGAAAGCTGCCAGAGACAAGCGATTGCAAGAAGAATCGCCACAAATCTGATTGCACCTTTACTTTGCATAATGTTATGGTTTTTATTGTAATTTGTTCGGTGTTTCTGCGTTTGCACGGAACTTGCGTCCCACAGCAATCGCAAAATAGGGCACAAATTTACGATTTTTTTCTTATAAATGAACTTTCTGCAAATATTTCTTATTTTTGTAGGCTGAAAATGTATGGATTGAAGATGACAAAGTTGAGAAACAGGCTTAAAATATTGTGTTTGATTTCTTTCTGTGTCTGTGGACTTGCGCAGGCTCAGGTCCGTCGTGTGGACAGTCTGGTTGTTCGAGGCGATTCTCTTCACGCCGGTTATGACTTTGTAGGAGCTCTTCAGACATACACTCTGGCGATGGAGGAACTTGTGGATTCGGTTCTTACTGTCGAGGATTCAATTCTCAAGGTTGAGGTTAAGGATAGAATGCTTCTGTCGGAGAACGGATGCAATATGATGTCTTTTGCAGACAGCCCAACAGTCATTACAAAACATAAGTTCTCTCTAAAGGATTTCTTTCTTTACTATCCTCTTCCTGACAGGAGCTGGAGACCGGTACCGAATCAGCTGGATACACTGGGTGGTAACTTTGCCCGCGCAATCTATGCTCCTGACCAGACATCCGTTCTGTACTATACTACGGAAGACAGTGAGTCGATAAGGAACATTTACAAGACAGAGTTAAAGGACACTCTGTGGACAGTTCCTTCGCTTCTCAACGAGCAGATGACCTCGGCTTCTGATGAGATATATCCTATGCTCTCGCCGGACGGGAAAGAGATGTATTTCGCGTCCAAGGGTCTTTATGGTGCGGGAGGATACGATCTTTATGTTTCCGAGTGGGATGAGGATCTTAATGATTGGTCCATTCCTTTGAATATGGGTTTCCCGTATTCTTCACCGGCAGATGATTTCCTTTTCATAAACACTGAGGACGGAGAATATTCGATTTTTGCCTCGAATAGGGAATGTGCTTCTGACAGTGTTTGGGTATATGTCCTTGAATTTGACAATATGCCGGTCAGAAAGGCAGTTGAAGATCCGAAGGTTCTGGAGGCATTGTCTTCGCTTGATCCACAGACAGAGGAGGATAGGATCAATGCAAAGACTGGTGTACAGGCTGATATTCCAGAAAATTCTGACACCGAAAGATATATGAACAAGATGTCGGAGGTGCGTGCTCTTCGCGACACTATTGCTCATTATAATGCTCAGCTGGACCAGAAGAGGAGTAAGTTTGCCCTCAGTTCGGATGAGGATGAAAGAATGGAGCTTACAAACGATATTCTTGCAAGGGAGGCTCAGTTGCCTCAGTTCCAGGATTCTCTCGATAAAGCGGTTGCTCAGCTTCAGAAGATTGAGATGGAGTTCCTTTTCAAGGGTGTCGTGATCGATCCGGACAAGCTGCTTGCAAGGGCGGACCAGGAGGTTGTGGGCGAAGCGACAAGCTACACATTTTCAAAGAGAGATTACGGTGCTCCTTTGAAGCTGAAATTCATGGAGCCGGAAGTCAAGTTTGATTATACATTCAAGATTCTTCCGGAAGGATGCTTTGCAGAGGATAATACTATTCCTGCCGGAATCGTGTATCAGATTCAGATATTCAGTTCTTCCGACAAAGCCGGAGTCAAGGCACTCAGAGGTCTGAGCCCTGTGTTTGAGAGAAAGACAGTAAGCGGAAGGTATATCTATCGCGTGGGTCTGTTCAGCACCTACAACGATGTTCTGTCCAACCTTAATGCAGTTAAGAAAGCAGGCTTCCGTACGGCTTTCATTGTCGCATACATTGACGGCAAGGAGGTTTCTGTTGCTAAGGCAAGGACTGCAGAGACAGATATGAAGAAGAATCCTACCTTCTATGAGGTTCAGATTACCTTTGCTGACGGGGAAATGGATGCGGCTACAGCAGAGGAAGTAAGGACTTATTCCGGAGGCAAGGATATAGCCCGCATGAATCTCCCCGAAGGCGGAACCGTTTATAAGGTAGGACCTTATACAGACAAGGATAAGGCTGATCAGCTTGTTACCTTCATTCGCGATATGGGTGTTGCGGATGTAGCCTGCAAGGTATTGGGGGAATAATTTACAGCATATGGGACTTATAATATCACTTATCATCATAGGCCTTCTGCTTCTATTTGCGGAAATTCTTCTGATTCCCGGAGTCGGAATCGCAGGTATTCTTGGACTCGTTTCTTTAGGAGGATCCTGCTTATATGCTTTCAATCAGATGGGTGGTACCGTGGGTGCAATTGTAACTGCGGTCAATGTTGCTCTTGTTGTGGGATTGAGCATTTATGTTCTGAGAGCAAAGACCTGGAAGCGCCTTTCTCTTGATACCAACATTGATTCCAAGGCGGTCGTCGATACTGGTCTTGCAGTAGGTGATAGGGGTGTGACAGTCTCTCGCCTTGCTCCTATGGGTTCTGTCAGATTTGATACCGAGCTCGTTGAGGTCAAGGCTTTGGAAGGATTTGTAGATCCGGAAGTAGAGGTTGAGATAGTGCTTATGGAAGATGGTAAGATCTACGTCAAGCCTGTCAGTGAAGAATATTAATAATCAAAACAATAATAAATTATGGATGCAATGTTAATCGTGTGGATTGCCGTGGCTGTTGTCGGTCTTGTGATCTTCTTATGGTTCTTCCCTGTGACTCTTTGGTTCCAGGCGTTGATTTCGGGAGTACGCATCTCACTCATCCAACTCGTTCTTATGAGATGGAGAGGTGTTTCTCCAAACACCATCGTTATGGCAATGGTGACAGGTACTAAAGCCGGTCTTACTCTTTATGCAAACGAGCTTGAGGCTCACTATCTTGCAAAGGGTAATGTTCCTAAGGTTGTAAATGCTTTGATATCAGCAGATAAGGCTAATATTTCCCTTGATTTCAAGATGGCAGCGGCAATTGACCTTGCTGGTCGTGATGTGTTTGAGGCTGTTCAGATGTCTGTGAATCCTAAGGTTATCAACACCCCTCCTGTAACAGCTGTTGCAAAGGATGGTATCCAGCTTATTGCAAAGGCTCGTGTAACAGTACGTGCAAACATCAAGCAGCTTGTCGGAGGTGCCGGTGAAGAGACTGTACTTGCCAGAGTAGGTGAGGGAATCGTTTCATCAATCGGTTCTGCAGAGAGCCATAAGTCAGTTCTTGAGAATCCGGATTCAATCTCTAAAGTCGTTCTTAACAAGGGACTTGATGCCGGAACAGCATTTGAGATTCTCTCTATCGACATTGCTGACATCGATATCGGAAAGAACATCGGTGCTGTGCTTCAGATGGATCAGGCTGAGGCTGACAAGAACATTGCTCAGGCTCGTGCAGAGGAACGTCGTGCAATGGCGGTTGCTCTCGAGCAGGAGATGAAGGCTAAGGCTCAGGAGGCTCGCGCAAGAGTGATTGAGGCAGAAGCAGAGGTCCCACTTGCAATGGCTGAAGCATTCCGTAGCGGCAATCTCGGCATCATGGACTATTACAAGATGAAGAACATCCAGGCCGACACTGAAATGCGTGAAAACATCGCAAAGCAGTAAATTGTCATAAGTCTTCAGACAACGATTTATATTTTGTAACTAACTATGCAGCAACTCGTTAGCTGATCCTCGTGAAAGATGATCATCTGGACTGGTATGATAAAATCAGCATTAAATAGTTGCAAAACAATAAATTATTTGTATATTTGCAATCCTATTCATCCGAACGGGTCAGCTTGGTGAGATGGGTGAGTGGCTTAAACCACCAGTTTGCTAAACTGACGTACGGGTAACCGTACCGGGGGTTCGAATCCCCCTCTCACCGCAAATAAGTCAAAAAGCACCACGAGTTTACTCGATGGTGCTTTTTGCTTATTTGCCCAGCCCCGCCGCAGGCGGCTGGGGGATGTGCGAGCGTGAGCGAGCAAATCCCGGAGAGAGGATGAAAGGTGCAGTTGGCCCTCCGGCAGGGAGATATGCGAACGAAGTGAGCAAATCCCGGAGAGAGGGGGAAAGGTGCCGGCCCTCCGGCAGGGACAGGGGAAAAGACACCATAGGTGGCTAATCCCCCTGTTTTCCCGTTTTAATAAACCCAAATAATCGCCCGTTTGGTGGGATCATAATTTAGGTTGACTCTGGTTTAACTTATAACTGATAGTTGTTGACTTAAAGTAATTTTCAGCCCGGCTCGCACTAATCTCTTTTTAACTAAACCTTTTCCAGGCGCCTCAGATTGTCTCTTTTGCCATAACTCTCCTGGGAGACCCCTGCAGATCTGTTCTCCAACTGTATGATTTTCAACAGGTGGAGAACACGGTGATTTTGCATCATGCTGATTGTTAGTGAGTTGCCAATGTTGGGCGTTCTCCATCTGCGCCAAATTTGGCAGGTGGAGAACACTTTTGGTGGTGGGGCTGTTATTGTGACGACGTCACCTCTGGCAATTGTCAACCAGCGGTTCTCAGCAATCTGAGCGAGCTACGCCAAAGGCCAGTTCCGCCTGCTGAGTATAACGACCGCAAAATCAATGTCACAAGTTAAACCGTCCAACAAAAGGGGCGCACATCAGAAGTCTCTTTCTATAAATATTATGGTGTTAAGAATGAGCGGATAGCCCAACAGGAGGCCGCTCAAACTAAGGCTCGCATGCAGGCTACCCTCAATAAGCCATTCCCACTCGCTAACTTCCGCGATACACATGGAAATATGGTGGAGAGCTCCTACTTCTGTAGAGGAAAGAAACTGTTGGTGATAACTACCATGGTTGGCTCTCTGCCTAATCGACAATTGAAAACAGAGCTTGAAAATTATCCACAGATTGCCTCTCAGATCATCTATATACATATGGTAGAGGGAGAGAGTACTAATAGGTACAAGCCAAATGAGCCAGTTTCGCAGAACAAAATCTACTTCAATGTGCAGGATGCGGTAAATCAACGTTGGGTATTTGGAACAATGTGTCCTAGAATAATTCTGGTTGATGAGCAGGGACGCGTGATGTCATATATGTTGGGCTACAGAAAAGATAATGCGGCAGAACTTAAGGCTCTTGTCGATAAAATGCGTGTCCGCACTTCAGCTCCATATCAGGTGGGAGACTACTATAATGATGGTGTAAAGGATGGGATTGTTTTTGAGGTGAGTGAAGGCGGTATGCATGGTAAGATTATCAGCATGAGAGAGCGGTTTTGGAGCAAAGAGTAAAAAGAGTGGTTGCAAGAATATGGATGAAGTAATGGCTATTCCTAATTGGCAGACGAAATTTCCTGCATTTGCATGGTGCGTTGAGCTGGGTGAGGGGTGGTATTTACCGTCGATTGAAGAGTGGAATATAATCTATGCTAATTTGGACAAGATAAATCTTCAACTTGAGGATGGATTCTCATATTCATACTATTGGACATCTGTATTGTGTCCAAACAATCGAGAAGAGGATAATAAAGAAATTAAAAAAAGTGCTTATTCCTACGATTTCAACTGTAAATCGGGAGAGGAGAGTGTAAGTCTTAAGACCAGCAAGCTTGGGGTTCGTGCGATTGCACAATTTTAATGTAGACACTGTGATTTACAGAGCCGACTAATGTATTGAGGCCGAATAACACTGATTTGTCGGCTTCCGTGTAATAAACGGTTTCAGTCATTAGACGGAAAGGTAACTCAAAAGGTTGGAAAAATATTCAATTTCTTGCACCGATTTTGCTATATTTGCTCTCAGAATGAGAAAACTGCTGAAATATCTTCTTCCGATATTCGTCTTTGCTGTAGTTTCACACAGCAAGGAGAGTTCTTTGACGGATGTGTCGTTGGAAGATTTTAAGACAGTTGAGGAGAGTGTGATCGCTCAGCAGACTACACTAACTGATGCTGATAATGGGGAAGAGTTCTGTCTTCCGCGCCAGAGTTCATCGGCGAATACATTTCGTGCGCACAACTCATCCAAAAGAACCCCAAGCGCACACAGAACAAACACAGTTTTCATCGCATCAGGCAAGGTTATCAATTCAGCCCTGCGATTCTTCATTCAGAATATATCCATAATAACCCGATCATCGCTTACCGATCCATCCTGTAAGCTGATCCGAATGGGTAAGCTTATCATTTAGCGAACATCTTGTATTTGCTTATGCGACATTTCCAGATGGAAGTGCCGCCATTGGTGTATTCGGATGTCCCGTTTACATCTAAACTGTTGGCTTTGCCGGCAGTCGAAACAATAATACAAACAGATTAAATGATAAAAATATGGAAAAGACATTCGTCAGAGTTTACTCTGCAAAAGATATAATAATTTCAGTATCACTCATAGTTCTGGGATCTGTCCTGGTGGCACTTCCTACTGGTGTCGGAATAAACGTCGCAGGCTTCTTTATGATATTCACTGGGCTTCTTCTTGCTCTCTTTATGAGGACAGGATATAAGGACATTGACTCCGGAGAACGATATCAGAAGAAGGAGCATTATTTTCAGCAGGCAATGAACTCTGTAATCAATTCTGTGCTTGAAAATAAGCCTGAAGCAATAGATCTCGCAGAGGAAGAAAAAGGTAATGCCATAAAGCTGGATATATATTACAGCAAGGCTGCCGGAAAGGCGTATCTCCAGCTGTTCGAATACATTCCGTATAAATACGAACCTTGCTCAAGGATGTATGAGCATCAGATTTCAAGAATTGAAAAACTCATAAAGTAACGATGGAATATCTAATCCTTATAGTGTCATTGGTGGGTATTGTCTTCGGCGCCGATTTTCTCGTCGCCGGAGCTGTGTCCATCGCCAGAAAATTCAAGGTCTCGGACTTTGTCATAGGCGCAGCAATCGTCGGAGTAGGAACATCGATGCCTGAGCTCGTAGTGAGCTTTGTGGGTGCCGTTAACGGAAATGCAGATGTTGCAATCGGCAATGTGGTAGGATCCAATATTTTCAATATTCTTGGTATACTGGGACTTACAGCCGTTCTTTTCCCCGTTGTGGTTGACAGAAAGAATATGAAGTTTGAAATACCTCTTTGTATAGGAGTCTCAATACTTCTGACCTGCCTTGTCTTTAATTTCTTCAATGGAGCAACTGCGACAATCGGACGACTTGACGGACTACTTCTTCTTGCTGTCTTTGCTTTCTATATGTGGTATTCTTTCAAGCGTGATAGAAAGAGTGCCTCGGTTCAGGAGACATCCCATGAGGAAACCACTCCGCTGTGGAAAGCTATCCTGAAGGTTGTCGGAGGACTCGCGCTACTTATCACCAGCTGTGATTTCTTTGTTGACAATGCTGTGTTGATTGCAAAATCCTTCGGAGTGAATGATGCATTCATATCACTTACTCTGATTGCCTGCGGAACATCACTTCCAGAGCTTGCTGCCTCTCTTGCAGCCGCAGTAAAGAAGAATACTCAGCTTGCGCTCGGAAATATCGTCGGCTCAAACATATTCAACATAACCCTTATCTTAGGACTCAGTTCACAGGTGATGCCGTTGACTTCTTCCGGTATTACAATTGTCGATTATCTTGTGATGATCGGAGCTTCAATCCTTCCTCTGCTCTTCGGATTCAGGGGAAAGATAGGCAGACTTGGAGGAGCATTAATGGTCATATGCTTTATCGCCTACAACTGGTACCTTATAACTAACCAAATAGCATAACAATGGGAATACTTCAGATCTTTACTCTTTTAGGAGCCTTGGGTATGTTCCTTTACGGAATGAACCTGATGAGCTCCGGACTTCAGAAAGCAGCAGGTGACAGACTCCGCGGATTCTTGTCAGCCATGACTTCCAACCCTTTCAAGGGTGTGATGACAGGATTGGGAATCACCACTGTAATCCAGTCTTCTTCAGCAACAACCGTGATGGTTGTCAGTTTTGTTAATGCCGGATTGCTTACTTTGGCGCAGGCAATCGGAGTAATAATGGGAGCCAATATCGGCACCACCGTAACCGCATGGCTGGTATCCTGGTTAGGATTCAAGGCAGATATTTCAATACTTGCAGTTCCGTTGATGCTCTTTGGTTTCCTTTTTTCAAACTCAAAGAAGAATCAGAGACAGAACATCGGTGAGCTTATAGTAGGTTTCTGTCTTCTTTTCCTGGGCCTTTCATTCATGAAGGACTCTGTTCCAGACCTCAATGAAACACCTCAGGTGCTTGAGTTTGTCAAATCCTGGGCGGGCCATGGCTTTGGTTCAGTGTTGATATTCCTTGTATTCGGTACTTTGCTGACGCTTGTGCTTCAGTCTTCGTCGGCGACCATGGCTATAACCCTCATTATGCTGAGCATGGGATTCATCCCTTTCAACATGGCATGTGCCATGGTGCTTGGAGAGAACATCGGAACAACGATTACAGCCAATATCGCAGCCTCTGTCGGTAACACACAGGCAAAGAGGGCTGCCATGTCGCACACCATATTCAACGTTTTCGGTGTGATCTGGGCGTTAATTTTCTTTAAGCCTTTCCTCGCTCTTGTAGGAAAGATTATTGAATTGATATTCGGTCTTCCGAACCCAGCATCTGAGGGCTTTTCAGTTGCTGGTCAGAATACGCCTGATGCGACAGCAGCTTTGTACGGACTCTCTATGCTTCACACGTTATTCAATACTATCAATACATTGATACTCATCTGGTGTGTGAAATTGATAGAAAAGGCAGTCGTATGGATAATCAAGACTCCAAAGAATCAGGATCAGGAGGTCTTCAGACTTAAGTACATTTCAGCAGGACCGCTTGCAACGCCTGAATTGGCTGCAGAGCAGGCATTTGATGAGATTATCCACTTTGCACAGATTTCCCGAACAGGTCTTGGTTATGTAAGAGAGGCGATAAAGGAAACATCGTCTGATAAGTTTGAGGAACTTCGTGCAAAACTCGTGAAGTATGAGGAGATATCAGACCGTATCGAGTACGAGATAGCAGCATTCCTGAACGCGGTTTCAGCTGGCGATATCAGCGAGGAGACTTCAAGGAAAATAAAGGCTATGTACAAGATCATTGGTGAACTTGAGTCTCTTGGAGATTCAGGCGAAGCAATCAGCCGCATTCTCTCAAGAAGAAATATTCACAAGAAGGAATTCGATCCGGAGACAGTCAAGAGACTTGAAGAGATGGTGGCAGCAGTTGACAGGGCTTACGAGTCAATGATTGAAAATCTTAACGCTGCCTACAAGTGCGAGCTTGAGAACATTGCCAATGCCTATAATGCGGAAGACCGCATCAATAATCTCAGAAACTATCTCAGAGATGCTGAAATTGAGGCGCTTGAGAGTGATAGGAAGAACTATCAGACCAGTGTCTACTATATGGATATAGTAAGCGAGCTGGAGAAGATGGGAGACTTCATCATCAACATTTCACAGAATCTCGAAAAGGTCTTTGTGAAGAGATAATTTTTTATCTTTGTGAAAACATAAAATCATGAAGCGAATATTTGCCCTTTTCCTGCTTGCTCTGCCATTATCGGCAGCTGCTCAGCTTTCAAATGAACATGTTCATAAGTTTGTAGAGCACAATAATGCCCGTTACAGAACAGAAATCGAGATTCCTGATTTTGACGGGTATCAGACCCTCAAGTGTGACTTCCACATCCACACCGTGCTTTCAGACGGTTATGTGTGGCCTACAGTCCGTGTTCAGGAGGCATGGAGAGAAGGTCTTGATGCGATTGCAATCACAGACCATATTGAGTATCGTCCCCACAAGAAGATCGTAGTTTCTGACCATAACGAGTCTTTCAACATTGCGAAGAAGGAAGGTGACAAGTATGGTATGATTGTGATCAAGGGTGCTGAAATTACAAGAAAGAAGCCTCTGGGACATTTGAATGCACTGTTCATTACAGATGCAAATGCGCTTGATGTAAAGGATCCTCTTGAGGCAATCGACATCGCACGTGCTCAGGGCGGTTATATTCTGTGGAATCATCCGGGATGGCCGGACAATAATTCGACCATCTATGATGTTCACGCAGAGCTTCTGAAGGCAGGCAAGATTGACGCATATGAAGTTTACAATCATATGGAGTCGTATCCTCTGACATTCGACTGGTTCGCTCAGTACAACATCGCGCCGATGGCGAATACTGACGTCCATGGTACTGTTGAGGGTGATTATGGTTCTGGTGCAATGCGTCCTTTGACACTTGTCTTTGCAAAAGAAAGAACAGAAGCAGCAATACGCGAGGCTCTCGATGCAAGAAGAACTGCAGCTTTGTTCTTCGGTAATCTTGTGGGCTCAGAAGAATATCTGACTAAGCTTCTGGCTTCCTCACTTAAGATCCGCAGAATCAATGAAAAGAAAATAGAGGTTACCAATGTTTCAGATATAACCTACAAGATGAAGGTTGGAAATACTCTTTATATCTTCCCTGCGGGAAAGGCTGCCATGGTGTCTGTTCCTACAGAAGAACTCACAGTGCTGAACTGCTTCGTCGGTCATGGAAAGAACCTGACCTGGAGATTCTAGTCAGACCTTAATTTAAAATGTTCTCCATCTGCTGTTTCCCAAGCAGGTGGAGAACATTGTCTTTTTATAATTCGCTGATTAACAACACTTTGCTAAAATTCGCTGTTCTCGACCTGTCGAGAAACATACAGGTGGAGAACATACTGAAAGTTATTCTGCGACATCTGCGAGGGTTCCGCCAGTAAAGGCTATCAGGTCAGATGGGGCAATCTCCAGCTGGAGACCGCGGACACCAGCGCTGATGTAAATGTGATCAAATAGAATAGCGGTTGAGTGAAAATAGGTCGGAAATCTCTTTTTCATTCCTATGGGGGAACATCCGCCACGAATGTAGCCAGTCACTGCGAGAAGATCCTTCATGGCTATCATTTCGACCTTTTTGTTGCCGGATGTCTTTGCAAGGGCTTTAAGGTTCACCTCTGAATCTCCAGGAACAACGCACACGATGTGGCCGGTCTTGTCTCCGTGCAGAACCAAGGTTTTGAAAACCTGTTCCAAAGGTTGTCCGAGGCATTCTGCAACATGCTGTACTGCAAGATCGTTTTCGTCGAATTCGTATGGAATAAGACCATAGCTTATGCCTGCCTTATCAAGCAGGCGGGCAGCATTGGTCTTTTCAAGCTTCTTTGCCATTGATCTATTCGTTATCTGACTCGATTTCAATCATTTGGTCGGGAACGATGAATTCCTTTCCCTTGCTTCGCTTTACGCCAAGCTCCATCACCTGCTTAGCAGAAGTGGTGATGCTCTGGCCGCCTTCCTTCAGTTTTGAAATTCCGGAATTGTATGCGGATGTCACAGATTTCAGTTTCTTTCCAAGGTCGATGTAAGCATCATAGAATGCACCGACTCTGTCGATCATATTTTGAGCCGCTACTGTAATCTTCTGGGTGTTTGTGTCCTGCTGGAACTTGTTCCAGGTCAGCTGAATTATCTTCAGGAACGGCATTATTGTCTGTTCTGTGGCTATAAGCACATTTTTCTGATATGCCTCCTGCCATAGCATAGGATCTGCTTCGAGGGCAACTCTGAACGCCATGTCGCGTGGCATGAACATGAGCACGTAGTCTGCAAATGACTTGGCCCTTTTCTTTGCATATTCCTTTCTTGAGAGTTCATCGATATGCTTACGTACACTCTTGATGTGTCTGTCGAGTGCAGCACTCTTCTCTTCCGGAGTGGTTGCGTTCATGTAGTCCACGAATGCAGTAAGTGACACCTTGGAGTCAACAACGAGATCCTTCTCTTCGTATCCGTCCTTGAAATGAAAGACAAAGTCCGGACGGCTGAGATCCTCGTTCGCAGCTTCCCTTGTGTAGTGGGTGCCTTCCTGTAGACCTTCTCCTGCGAGGATTGCATCGAGGAAGTTCTCACCGAAACATCCCTGAACCTTAGGTTTGCCGGTCAACGCCTCTGAAAGGGTGTCTGCTTTACGCCCTACATCAGAAGTCTTCTCCTGCATTTCCTTGACAGCATTCTTCAACTGCTCTGAGAGTTTTGCGGTCGTCTCCAGATGCGAAGAGGCATTATCCTTCATAGCCTTTTCCATAGCGGAAATACTTTCCTTCAAAGGCTTCAGAATGCCATCCATGTTATTCTGGTTGCCTTCCTTGAGTTCTTTCTCACGTGCCTTGAGGAGTTTTTCGGTCTCGGCAGTCATGCTGTTCACGACAGTCTCCTTCATTTCCTTCAGCGCTTTCTCATAATTCTCCTGAGCCTGACGAGACATCTCCTTTTGTGAATTCACTTCGCTCTGATGAAGCAATGCCTGTGACTCCAGTTCTTTCTTCAGACTAAGAATCTGTGAATCATATTCATTTCTCAGAAGAAGTTCCCTTGTCTCCATTTGAGACTTATACGTAGAACGTAGAACCATCCACACCGCAGCACCGGCAACTAGTGCAGCACACGCTGCTATGACAATACATATAACCATAATCTTGTTTTCCTATAGAGCATCACAAATTTATGAAATGTTACGCACTAACTCAAAATTTATTACCTTTATGCCTCAAACAAATAATCTGACTATGGGAAATAAGATATTCAAGGTGCTGTATGCCGCTCTTATGGTAGTTATTGCCATAGCTGTGGTGGTTTTTATGGTCATTCATCTCAAGTCTGGCCAGGCCGGGCAGTATTCCAAGCTCGTGACGGCAGGATATGTCCTGATCTTCATATGGGCGGTCTACCGCTGCTACACTCTCATCAAAAATCTTCGTCGTTAGACAAAAAATAATAGGTGACCCGGAAAGGTCACCTATTATATATATAAGGTATAGAATTATCTGTACTGAGCGAACTCTACATCCTTAGCAGCTCTTTCAGCGAGCTTCTCGCACTTCTTAGCAGCCTCGAGGTTAGTCTTAACAGCCTCTGCGTTACCCTGACGTGCAGCAGCAACAGCGCGGAGGTAAGCTGACATAGGGCACTGGCACTTGCATGAAGCAGCTGGTGCGTAGTTGCCTACGAGGATCTGAGCAAGAACAGCGTTTCCGCTCTTAACGTTTGCAAGAGCAGCAGCTGCAGCCTTGTAATCACCCTTAAGGATAGAGATTACAGCAGCGTTCTCCTTAGCAGTTGCGTTGTTTGCAGCAGCGAAGTACTTAGAAGCCTCATCGAGGTTCTTCTCACGGAGAGCAACAACACCCATTGCGTTGTTCCAGTCAGCGTCCTTCTCACACTCTGCGAGAGCAGCCTTAGCCTCTGCCATCTTATCCATGTTGAGGTAAGTTACAGCGAGGTTGTACTGAGCAGCATTGCTGTTGAACTTGTTAGCAGCCTTCTTGTAGAGAGCAACCTTCTGATCGTTCTCCTTAACGAGAGTAGCAGCGCGGAGGATTGCAGTCTCATCGAGAATGTCGATGTTCTCCTCGATAAGCTGGAGGAGCTCCTCGCTAGTGTAGTTAGTGTACTCAACGTTAGCGATGAATCTTGCACGACGGAGCTCAGGAAGAACCTCCTTAGCAAGAGTAGTGTAAACTGCAGACATGTTCTTGATCTCCTTCTCACGAACAGCCGGGTCGCTGTACATAGAGAGAACGCGGATGATAAGCTCCTTGTCAGCAAGGTCAGAAGCAGCAACGAGCTCCTGGAAGCCTTCCCAGTCCTCACCTACGCTTGTAACGTTTACTGGAGCGTCAACAGGATGCTTCTTAGTAACCTTACCGAATGCCTTCTCAGCAGACTTTGAACGGTTCTCAGAAAGCTTAGCGTTCTGATCCTCCTTTCCGTCTGGTGAAGCGTAAGCAACAACGTCAGTGCTTACGAGGTTCTTGCGCTCGTTAGCCTTGATCTCGTCGAGAGCAGCCTGGAAGTCCTTAACTGACTGAGACTTGAGCTCCTTGTTTCTTACAGTTGAGCTGTTGATTGTGTAAAGGATCTGACCCTCAGCAGTCTGCTTGATGATCTCCTGATAGTTGTCAGCCTTAAGATCAAGCTTACCCTTCTGGCATACGAGCATATAAGTAGTGTTTGCACCATCAGCAACCTTCTTTGTAGGGAGGTCAACTGACTTGTTCTTGTACTTAACTACGCCACGAAGCTCGAGGTAGCTCTTCTCCATACCTGGAACGTACTCGAAGTGAACCTTCTTTGTAACTGTTGTGCCAGCAGCAGGAACAACCTCATAGTTATCCTGAACCTTCTCACCCTGGAATACGTATGGCTCCATCTTAGCCTCGCCACCTTCGTAAACGATTACCGGAGTAACCTCAAGGATAGCCTTTGGATGGAAGTAGTCCTCTGGATAAGTTACTGAAACCTCAGCGTCAATCTCTCCGCCAACTACTTCAAGAACAGCAGGATTGCACTTTACAGTCACGTTCTCTGCCATCTCAGCCATCTTCTCTGGTGAGCTACATGCGATAGCTGCAAGTCCGAGAATTGCTGCAGACAAAAATTTGATACTTTTTTTCATTGTTTTTATTGGTTAAATGGTTTGTATATTGCCGATTATCGTATAACGATACTCATTTCGCCTAATCTGTGCAAAGATAATCTATATTTTTATATTTTCCATCCTTTTCTTAACTTTGTGCCGTTATGACGAATCAAGAGCTTCAAAGTTTAAAGAACAAGTACGATATTATCGGCAATGATCCGGTGCTCAATAGGGCGCTGGAGATAGCTGTGGCTGTGGCACCGACTGATATTACAGTGCTGGTTTCAGGTGAAAGCGGAGTCGGAAAGGAGAATATTCCAAGGATAATTCATCAGAGCAGCCGTCGAAAAAATGCCAAGTATTTTGCGATAAATTGCGGTGCTATTCCGGAAGGAACCATAGACTCGGAACTCTTTGGACACGAGAAGGGTTCATTCACCGGGGCAAATGAAATGCGTCGAGGTTATTTCGAAGAGGCTGATGGCGGCACAATCTTCCTCGATGAGATTGCAGAACTGCCTCTCGCATCCCAGGCAAAACTGCTGAGGGTGCTTCAGTCTGGCGAGTTTATCCGAGTGGGTTCATCGAAGGTTCTCAAGACAGATGTAAGAGTGGTGGCAGCCACTAATGTCAACCTTCTTCATGCAGTTTCGAAGGGCAAGTTTCGCGAAGATCTCTATTACAGATTGAATGCTGTGGCGATTACTATGCCTGCATTGAGGGAGCGTCCTGCAGATATAAATGTGCTTTTCCGTAAGTTTGCATCGGACTTTTCTGCAAAATATGGGGTGTGCAAGGTGTCATTGACTGAAGACGCATCAATCCTGTTAAGGAAATACCGCTGGCCAGGCAATATCCGTCAGCTGAAGAATGTGGCAGAGTCAATTTCTGCACTGGAGTCTGTACGTCTTTCGGGTTATTCAGACAAGTGTGTGATTGATGTGGAGACACTCTCGAGATATATTCCGAAGGAAGAGCCGAATCTTCTCCCTGCCAAGGTCTCTTCATGGGGTGACTCCGAGAATCCTGGCGAAAGAGAGGCAATCATCAGGATGCTTTTCCAGCTTAAGCAGGATGTGGATTATCTGAAGGATGTCATATCAAAAGCCGGATTGACGGTTTCTGCCGGTCCATCGATTGCTGCACCTGAGCTGCCATTGCGCAATGAGATTCATCAGGATTGGACTTCACCATCAGAGGAGGACAGGCAGGAGGACCCTGAGGAGCAGGAGTATCAGACCGGAACACCGGATCTGTCACTCAAGTCCGCAAATATGGAGCTTATAGAGAAGGTTCTGCGTAAGCACGACGGAAACAGAAAGGCAGCAGCGGCCGAACTTGGAATATCAGAAAGGACCCTGTACCGCAAGATAAAGAATTTGGATAAAGAATAATGAAAGGATATAGAAACATACTGGCAACTGCAGGTGTGGTGATTTCTCTGGTGATTACCGCATTCATTGTACATTCCTGCGGAATATATTCATTCACAGGTACTTCCATTCAGCCTGACGTCAAGACCGTGACTATTCCGTATTTCGAATATAAGGCGTTGAAAGTCAATCCATCCCTGAGCAGTCAGCTTACTGAGGCTCTTCAGGAGAAATTCATCCGTCTTACAAGACTTGAGCTTGTCGATGAAGAAGGAGATCTTGAGGTTATCGGAGCCGTGACAGGTTATGATGTCAAGGCGACTGCCATCACGGCATCAGAGCAGGCTGCCCAGAACCGCCTTACTGTGACTGTGAAGGTTACCTTCATCAACAGGAAATATCCGGAAGAAAACCAGGATGACAAGTCTTTTTCAGCATTTGCGGATTTCGATGCAATGCAGCAGCTTGATGCAGTGGAGGCGACTCTATGTGAGGAGATTGTAGAAAAGCTTTGCGAAGACATCTTCAATGGAACGGTAGCGAACTGGTAGTCTTATGGAAACTTACATCGATCTGAAGAAACTTAATCTTGACGAACTGGTCGGGGTGATCAACCTTTATCCGTGGTTCGGCGCTGCGAGGACTGAACTCTGCGCGAGGATGAGCCGTATGGGAGAGGGTTGGAGCGACGCGCAGTTTGCGGATGCTGCAATGTATGTCGCTTCCCGTGACAAGTTGGCAGCTATCTGGAGAAAGGCAAGAAAAGGGGATTGGCAGGATGCGGATGTTGAGCCAGAAGCTCAGGAGACTTCCTATGTTCCTGAAAGAAAGGTAATTGTAGTTGGTGGAGACTATTTCTCTCAGGAGGCTTATGACAAGGTGCGCCGTTCGGATGACAATGTGTTCTCCCGCTATGCAGCGAAGGCAAAGAGCAAGCGTCCGGCAGAGGGTGCCGACAGTCCGGTATCCTTTGATATCTACACAGAAACATTGGCTCAGATATATGCAGAGCAGGGCTATTTCGAGCAGGCAAAAGAGATATATTCAAAACTAATTTTGGCATATCCAGAAAAAAATGCTTACTTTGCAGCCCTTATTCAAAAAATTGAAGAAATTAACAGTTAGTATACTATGAACGTACTATTTACTATTTTGACAGTGCTTGTTCTTCTTGCAAGCGGTCTTCTTACACTTATCGTATTGCTTCAGAACGGCAAGGGAGGCGGACTCGCAAGTAACTTCGTTGCAGGAAACCAGACTTTCGGTGTTCGTCAGACAACAGACATCCTTGAGAAGATCACTTGGGGTCTTGTTACATTTGTAGGTGTTATTGCAATTCTCATCAACGTTTTCACTCTCAACACAAGAACCCAGGAGGTTGATTTCACTGAGAAGATCGAGATGGCAGCTCCTGCACCTGAATTCCCTGCAGCAGCACCTTCAACTGAGGCACCTGCTGAGACTCCAGCTGAGTAATTGAAATCTCCTGCCCCTGACATTTTGTCAGCCTGAGGCCTTTGGAATATAATTTGACTGATAGCCGTCTGTTCCTTGGAGCGGACGGCTATAGGTGTTTATTAACTGAAGGAGGAAAACAAAATGGCAGAAAACAGATTTGAAAATCTTAGCAGATTTGCTGTCAATCTCAATGAGAGGGCAGCACAGGGTAAGCTCGACCCTGTTATTGGAAGAGACGATGAGATACGTAGAGTCCTGCAGATTCTAAGCAGGAGAACTAAGAATAATCCTATCCTTGTAGGTGAGCCGGGAGTAGGAAAGACGGCGATATCTGAGGGTATAGCTCAGAAGATTGTCAATGGTGAGGTGCCGGAGAATCTTAAGAGCAGAATAATCTATTCTTTAGACCTGGGAGCCTTGATTGCGGGAGCCAAGTATCAGGGCGAGTTTGAAGAGAGACTCAAAGGAGTGGTCAAGGAGGTTGTGGATAGCGAGGGTGAGGTGATTCTTTTTATTGATGAAATTCACACTCTTGTCGGCGCAGGACGTTCGTCCGGAGCCATGGATGCTTCGAATATTCTCAAGCCGGCACTTGCCAGAGGAGAGCTCAGAACCATCGGCTCGACTACTTTGGATGAGTATCAGAAGTATTTCGAGACTGACAAGGCTCTTGAGCGTCGTTTCCAGATGGTGATGGTGGATGAACCGTCGCCTGCGGCATCAATTTCAATAATGAGAGGTCTTAAGGAGAGATATGAGAACCATCACAAGGTGCGCATAGAGGATGATGCTCTTATTGCTGCTGTTGAACTGTCTCATAGATATATCACCAACAGATTTCTACCTGACAAGGCAATCGATCTTGTTGACGAGGCTGCGTCAAAGCTTCGTCTTGAGATGAATTCTGTTCCAGAACCGATTGCAGAGTTGGAAAGCCGCATTCGTCAGTTGGAGATTGAGAAAGAGGCTGTGAAAAGGGAGGGTGTTTCCCTCAAGACAGACAAGATCAAGTCTGAACTGAAAGAACTTTCGCAGCAGAGGGATGATTTGAGGAAGAGGTGGAATGAGGAGAAGAAGATTCTCTCTGAGCTTCAGGAGGCAAGGCAAAGGATTGAATATTATAAGATTGAAGCCCATAATGCAGAGAGAGCCGGTGACTACGGCAAGGTAGCAGAGATCCGTTATGGAAAGATGGCGGAAACCCAGAACCAGATAGACGGTCTTCTGGAACGTCAGGCTGCAATAAAGGATCCTATTATCACAGAGGCAGTTACGCCGGAGGATATTGCAGAGGTTGTCGCTAAATGGACTGGTATTCCTGTGAAAAGGATGCTGGAAAGCGAAAGGGAGAAGCTGCTCAGGATGGAAGATGCCCTGCATAAGAGAGTCGTGGGTCAGAATGATGCCATTGAGGCCGTGTCAGATGCTGTGCGAAGGTCACGCGCAGGTCTTCAGAATGAAAAGCGCCCTATTGGCTCCTTTATGTTTATGGGAACAACAGGTGTCGGTAAGACAGAGCTTGCGAAGGCGTTGGCTGAATTCCTTTTCAATGATGAGAATATGATGACACGAATCGATATGAGTGAGTATCAGGAGCGTCATTCTGTAAGCCGTCTTGTGGGAGCGCCTCCGGGATATGTGGGTTACGATGAGGGTGGTCAGCTCACAGAGGCAGTAAGACGCAAACCATATTCTGTGATTCTGCTTGATGAGATTGAGAAGGCGCATCCGGATGTGTTCAATATCCTTTTACAGGTGCTTGATGATGGTCGTCTGACAGACAACAAGGGTCGCACTGTTGATTTCAAGAATACGATACTTATCATGACTTCCAATGTCGGAGCAGATATCATCCAGAACAATATGGGACGCGTGGATGATTGTAGAGAAGAGGTTATGGAAGTGCTGAAAAAAATAGTTCGTCCAGAGTTCCTCAACAGAATTGATGAGGTCATTATGTTCGAGCCTTTGTCTCAGACTGATATACGCGATATTCTCAAGATGCAGATTGCCATTCTTCAGTCAAAGCTGAGCGAGAATGGAGTGACTGTTACCTTCTCACAGGAATTTGAGGATTATATGAGCACAAAGGGTTATGAGCCGGCATACGGTGCGCGACCGATCAAGAGACTGATGCAGAAGGAGCTGGTGAATCTTCTTGCAAAGTCGATTCTTGACGGGCATGTAAGCCGCGATTCGGAAATTCTTGTGGATGTCAGGGATGGGCAGATAATAATAGGAGAATAATAGTAATAAATATTATATGAGTGAGCGATTTTCCGATTTGTTGGCGAGGTCGCTCACTTTTTTGTTGTAAATTTGAATATTAGATATTACTTAATATCTTTGCCGAAAGTATAATGCATACATGAAGGCAAAGATTACAACGATCCAGAGAATGTCGCTTCACGACGGTCCGGGAATAAGGTCGACCCTTTTTCTCAAGGGGTGTAATTTCCGTTGTCCGTGGTGTCATAATCCAGAAACACTCTCTCCTAAAATCCAACTCCAATATATTTCTTCGAAATGTATCGCATGTGGCACATGTGTGACCGCTTGCCGGAGGGGAGCATTGTCGTTGATGGACGGTGTTTTGAGAATATCACGTTCTCTTTGCGATGTCTGTGGCAAATGTTCTCAGGCGTGTTTGAGCGGTGCCCTGAATCTTGTAGGTAGAGAGGTGTCGGTAGATGAAGCCCTTGAGCTTTTTCTTAAGGACAAGGTTTTCTATGAGACATCCGGAGGTGGAATCACCATTTCCGGCGGAGAGCCGTTCCTTCAGCCTGATTTTGTGGTGGAACTTCTCAGAAGATGCTCTGAGGAAGGGATTCATACAGCGATAGAGACCAATCTTTCTCAACCTTGGACAGTAATGGAGCAGGCTCTGCCTTATGTAAGGCTCTGGATGTGTGATCTGAAGAGGGCTGCTGATACCTATATTATAAATAATATGCGCGCACTTGCAGATTCCGGTGCTGAAATGCTTGTGCGAACTCCGGTTATTCCGGGAGTCAACGACACAGAGGAGGAAATAGAGCAGATGTGTCGTCTTCTTTCTCGATTGGGAGGAAATATCAGGTATGAACTCCTGGGATTTCATACACTGGGATTCGGTAAATATGCAGATCTTGGAATGGAGAATCCTATGACCGGTGCCCACGATCTTGATCCTGCAAGACTCGAAGGTCTTCGTCAGATATTGAAAAAATACGGGTTTTGAATATGAAAAGCAATTATGTTGAGCGCTTGATGCGTCTTAAGCAGCGCAAACTTGAGCAGACTGCTGAGAAAATCAGAGTGGAAGGTCTTCTTGATGAGGATGACTATGGAAGAGTAGTTCCTCCGGAAGGGCTCTGGAACATCAAACCGAATCACGAGGACGGTTCTTTCTATGGATTTGATGCGTGGACGGATAATTTCTGTTCTCTTATGGATGTGCATCCTGTCTATGTTGACCCTGACGATGCGTTTGCAGGAAGATGGATGTATTTCATGTCCAAGATGCGTCCTAACAAGTGGAATCCTGACTACCCTTATGATCATCTCAAGGAGGACATCAGGAAGTATGATATAATCTGCGGAATCGGTGATGATGCTCATTTTGCTCCTGATTATGCTATGGGTCTTGAACTTGGATGGGGAGGTATCAAGGAAAAACTCCTTCACTGGAAGGGCATAAATACTCTTCCGGAGCAGCAGCATTTCTATGACATACACCTTAGGGCAGTAACAAGCGTACAAGGCTGGATTGCAAGACATATCGAGCAGGCTCGAAGCATGGCGGCATCTGAGTCTGATCCGGACAGGAGATCGGCTTTGGAGGAAATCGCAAAGACAAATGAAGCAATTCTTGACAATCCGCCAGCGACCTTGAGGCAGGCTTGTCAGTGGATAATATGGTATCATCTTGCTTCCAGAACATACAACAGAGACGGTGCCGGAGGTCAGATCGATGCCTTGCTTCGTCCGTATTATGAAAACGATCTTAAGGAGGGCAGGATGGACAGGGATACAGCTGTATATTATCTTGCCTGCTTCCTCATCAATGATCCTATATACTGGCAGCTTGGAGGACCGGATGAAAACGGTGTGGACCAGACATCAGAGATTTCTTATATGATACTTGATGCTGCAGATAGGATAAATACTTCTCTTAACATCACGGTACGAGTGCATGACGGACTTGACAAAGGACTGATGCGCAAGGCTGTGGAGTGTTTGGTGCGCAATAAGAACGGCTGGCCGAGATTCTCGGGCGATCAGGCCCTTGTGGAAGGTTTTGCACGAAACGGTTTCCCTGAATCTGTTGCGCGTCAGAGAATTGCAGTGGGTTGCAACTGGATGTCGCTTCCTGGCAAGGAATACACTATGAATGATCTTGTGAAGGTCAATATGGCAAAGGTGTTCGAGGTTGCTTTCAAGGAAACAGAGACTTTTAGAGGAACAGAGGATCTCTGGGCGAGGTTTGTGGAGCATCTCAAGATTGCTGTTCACACTGCTGCAGAGGGTATAAGGCATCACCTTGCATATCAGAGATACAATGAGCCGGAGCTTCTTCTGAACCTGCTCAGCCACGGACCTATCGAAAAGGCTCTTGATGCCAGTGCCGGAGGTGCCACCTATTATAATATGGCGATCGATGGTGCCGGACTTGCTGTCGTTGCCGATTCATTTGCGGCAATTCAGGAACAGGTGGAGGACAAAGCGACTCTCACCTGGGATGCTTTGTGCAAGGCTGTGAAAGCAGATTTCCAGGGTGAGGAGAATGAAAGAACGAGGCTTGTTCTTCGCAAGACAGGGCGCTACGGCAAGGAAGGCTCGAAGGGACAAGCATGGGCGGAAAGAATAAGGGGAGCTTTTTCTGACGCTGTCAAGAACGAATCTGGCCGGGACGATGCTTTATTCCGGGTTTCTTCTCGTGGGCAAATACTGTCGGCTTCGGTGCTGCGGTTGGTGCAACGCCAGATGGACGTCGTGCCGGAACGCCTATATCCCATGGTGCCAATCCGATGCCTGGTTTTGTTGAGGACGGTGCTTCGCTTTCGCTTGCTAAGGCGATTGCAGCCGTTCAGCCGGGATATGGAAACACGGCTCCTATGCAATGGGAAATAGATCCGGGAATGGCTAAGGAGGATAAGATCGAAGTGATAGAGGCCATTATCCGTGCTCATTTCAGGATGGGAGGCACCCTGATCAATGTAAACGTAATGGACCGAGATAAGATTCTGGAGGCACATAGGGACCCTTCTCTACATCCTGATCTAGTTGTGAGAGTCACAGGATTCACTGCATATTTCTCAATGTTGTCACCTGAATTCAGACAACTCGTTGTGGATCGAATACTTCTCGATTAAGTATTATCTAAAACAGAAATATTAGCCACTACTGTTGTTTTTTGTTTTAATTACATAAAAATATTGAATATTAAATATTACTTTTTATCTTTGCGCAAACTAGTAACCACAACTTTATGAAACATATACTTTTATCTTTAGTGACTCTGTCATTGCTTTTTTCATCTTGTGAGCCTGATAAACCGGTGAGTTACAGGCCGGACAAGGAGAAGCCAGGTAATACAGAAGATGTAGACCCCGGTCAGGGAACAGACCCTGAACTTCCTTCAGGACCTGGTGATCAGAAGGTAGACATCATTACATCTCAGGTCTACAAGCAGGCGACAGATGGCTATCACACATTTAGAATTCCAGTGATAGTTCGCTCTAATAAGGGAACTCTGCTTTGTTTTGCAGAAGGTAGAACCAATAGTTCAGACGACTTCGGTGATATTGATGTCGTTCTTAAGAGGTCTACCGACAATGGCAAGACTTGGGAAAAGATGCAGGTTGTTGCTGAGGATGGAATCAATCGCTGCTGCAATCCTACCCCTGTAGTTCTTGGAAACGGTAAGATTATTCTTGTCTATAGCTGGAATCATGATTCCACTCCGGACGACCATACCATTTACACTGTAGAGTCTGATGATGATGGTCTGACATGGAAGAACAGGAAAGACATCACACCTCAGATTGCGCGCACAGGTGAAAGCCGTCATCTTCCCGGTCCTTGTCACGGAATCGTGAAGGAGAAGGATCCGCATAAGGGCAGAATCATTATTCCTCATCGTGGAAAGTCAAATGCAAAGACTCCTGTTCATGTAATCTGTTCCGATGATAATGGAGCTACCTGGTTCCATGGTGGAAGTGTCAATTATGCATATGGAAATGAATGTACTGTTGCTGAGCTCAGCGATGGTGCACTTCTGATCGATATGAGAAACACTGATGAGAATGACTATTTCAGATGGCAGGCAATCAGCGAGGATGGTGGAAAATCATGGAAGAACGCCTATCAGACAGTTCTGATCGAGCAGCAGTCCGGTTGTCAGGGTGCTCTCCACAGATTCAAATGGGATGAGAAGACCGGTAAGGCTATCCTTCTGTTCTCAAACCCGACTCACACATCTTCACGTCGTCACGGAGCAGTCAAGCTCTCATTGGATGAGGGTATGACATGGCCAAAGATGTACATGTACACTACAAAGACCGGTGATGATATGTACAGCTCATACTCTGACCTTGTGACAATGTCAAAAGAGGTGATCGGTGTTGTATATGAAGCTGGATATAAGCTCGCGCAGGGCATTTTGTTCAAGACATTCAATTATTCTGACATAACTCAAGACTACTCATATTAACAATTAACAAGCTATGAAGAAAATATCCCTCAATTCGGGCGTGCTTTCAATGTGCCTGTGTGCAGTGGCCTTCCTGCTGCTGTCTGTAGGATCTTTGTCAGCGCAGAATCATCGAGTTACCGGAAAGGTTTTCGATGAGAATAATGAACCGCTTGCAGGTGTTGCAGTCTTCGTGGAAGGAGCTACTTCCGGTGAGATTACAACAACTGACGGTACGTATTCAATTATGGCAAAGAAAGGCTCAGTCCTCGTTTTCTCTTCTCTCGGTTTTTCTGAAGTAAGAGAGACTGTTGCTGACCGTCAGACCATCAATGTTAAGATGCGTGCTGAGTCATTCGGACTCGATGAGACAATCGTTGTCGGTTATGGTACTCAGTCAAGAAGAACAATTACCGCAGCTGTCGCTAAGGTTGGTGGTGAGGTAATGATCAACAATCCGATCACATCTATGGGAGAGGCTCTCAAGGGTCGTGTATCGGGTGCGCGTGTCTACACCAGCAACTTCTCTCCAGGTGAGGATCCTACAATCCACATCCGTGGTGGTTCATCAATCAATGGTTCAAACTCTCCTCTCATTCTCGTGGATGGTATCGAGAGACCGATGGCAGGTCTTAATCCTAATGACATCGAGTCTATCGAGGTCCTTAAGGATGCTGCTTCAACAGCTATCTACGGTTCAAGAGGTAGCAACGGTATCGTACTCATCACCACAAAGAAGGGTGACACAGAGGGAAAGCCACGTATTACATTCGAGGCTACAGTCGGTGTTCAGGGTCCGGAAAGAAAGTTTGACCTTATGAATGCTGAGGATTACCTCAGATATGTTCGTCCGGCTATGCAGTTCTCTCCAAGCAGACAGTATCTTTGGACAGATAACAGCTCAGCCAGCGGTTACAACTCTAATACTTCGGTATATACTACAAGATACCTCAATGAGGGTGAGGAGATTCCTGCCGGATGGAAGTCTATGCAGGACCCGCTCGATCCTTCAAAGACCCTTATCTTCGAGGATAACGACTGGCAGAAGCAGATGTTCCGCACTACAATCTGGCAGAACTACTACGTAGGTCTCACAGGTGGAACTCAGAAGACCAAGTACATTGCCAGCATCGGTTACACCGATGATGATGGTGTTGCTCTCGGTACAGGTTATCAGAGATTTGTAGGTAAGATCGGTCTTACTTCTACAATTACAGAAAAGCTCGTTTTCAGAGCAAATGCTGACTATTCTGACACACAGAATCAGTATTTCCCTAACCAGATGAACCAGATTTCACGTGCTATCTCGGCGGCTCCTACAATGAGATTGCATTTTGAGGATGGTACACCTGCTTATGGTTACAATGCTACTTCAATGAGCCCGCTCTATTATGACTATGTGACAGACCGTCACAGCCGTTATAACAGAGTTTCCCTCCTTGGTGGTCTTACTTGGTACATCATCGATGGCCTTAAGGCAGATGTTCAGGCATCATACTACTATCAGGGCAGACAGCTCGGTTCATTCCAGAGTGCAAACTACTTCACTCAGGCTCGTGCCACAATGGAGCAGTATGTGTCTCTTTATAGAAAGAAAGTTGAGGCATATCTCGACTATTCGAAGACATTCAACCGTCATTCTATCTCAGCTCTTGCAGGTTATTCATACATGGGTGTGAAGAATTTCGACTTCCAGGCAACTGCCGAAGGTGCATCTTCTGACAAGGTTCAGACCTTGACAGCAGGTCCTACAAAGACAGGTGCATCAAGCTCATTGTCAGATGAGACTCTTCTCGGTTATTTCGCAAGAGTTAATTACGACTTCGCAAAGAAGTATCTTGTGAGCGTATCATTCCGTGCAGATGCTTCTTCACGCTTTGCAAAGGGTAACAAGTGGGGATTCTTCCCAGCTGCTTCAGCAGGTTGGATCATGTCTGAGGAGGACTTCATGAAGGGTGCTTCGAAGACTCTCAGCTTCCTTAAGTTCAAGGCCAGCTACGGTCAGACAGGTAACAATGCCATCGGACTTTACGATGCTCTCGGAAGCTATTCGGTAAACAAGTACAATGGTGTTGCCGGTATGTATCCTTCAGGAATGCCTAATGAGGCTCTTACCTGGGAGACAACAACTCAGCTCGATGCCGGTTTAGAATTCGGTCTCTTCAACAACAGAATCTTCTTCTCGGGAGACTACTTCAACAAGGTTACTGACAATCTTCTTTTCAGCGTGAGCCTTCCTAATACATCAGGATTCTCATCTGTAAAGACAAATGTCGGTTCAGTTCTTTTCCATGGATTTGACCTTGAGCTCACAACAAAGAACATTATAAGAAAGAACTTCACATGGGAGTCTAAGTTCACTTGGAGCTTCGTGAAGAACCGTGTACTCAAACTTCCTGAGAACGGACGCGTTGCAAACCGAATCGGTGGTATTACCCTCGGTAAGTCAGGTGAGGAATTCGGTGGTACAGCAGAGGGAGAGTCTCTCTATGGACTTTACGGCTTCATCGTAGATTATATCATTCAGAACGAGGAGCAGGCAGCCAATGCGCTTTACGATTCATACACAGTGGGTTATGATCCAATTACAGGAATCTCTACCAAGGGTCGTAAATTCCCTGGTGACTATGAGTGGGTTAACCGTGAGGGCTCTTCTACCATCACTATCAATGGTGTAGAGCAGGAGCAGATCAACTCTGAGGACCGTTTCCTCCTCGGTTATTCTGTGCCTCATTCGACAGGTGGTTTCGGAAATACATTCAATATCGGAAACTTTACAGTTAACCTCTACCTCGACTGGGCGATCGGACACACAATCATGCATGCTCAGGAGGCACGTCAGTTCATCAACACCTTCACATGTAACACAGCAATCTCAGAGAAGGTTAAGGACTGCTGGACACCTGAGAATCCAAATGCTAAGTATGCTAAGTTCCAGGTGGACGGTCCTCTTCAGTCTCAGAACTTCAAGAACAATTCCAACGTGTTCGCATATAAGGGAGACTATCTCTGCGTCCGTGAGTTCAGCGTAAGCTACAGACTCCCACGCAAGGCTTTGGATTTCCTCCATATGAAGGATGCTTCTGTTGTTCTCGCAGGTAACAACCTCCATTATTTCACAGCTGTACCGGGAGTTGCTCCTGAGGTCGGTGCATCAAGTACAAATGATGCAAGCTACAGCAACTATCCGCCTTCAAGAAGGGTATCACTTGGTCTGAAGGTTACATTCTAAAACATGAAAACGATGAAAACAATCATAAAGTCAACGATTTTGTGCCTTATTGTAGCATTGACATCTGTGTCTTGCCATAAGGATCTGACTATCGTTCAGAAGGGAGCCTTGACTACAAACGAGGCTTGGGCATCTGCTGAGGATGCAGAGACTTGTATGAACGGTATGTTGAGCCAGTTCAGAGCAGCTTATGCTACTGCATATATGTTCTGGGGAGAGTATCGCTCAGGTATCTGGGGTGAGGGAATGTCATCACGTCCAGTTAGCCAGAATGTATTCCAGAATAAGATTGACCAGGGTAATGAATATACCGACTGGCAGTCTCTCTACACTACAATCAACACCGCAAACGTTATCTTGAAGCACGCTCCGGAACTTGATTTTTCTGGAAAGGAAGCAAGATACAACAAAGTGATGGGTTCAGCTTATTATACAAGAGCATTCTGCTACTATTGGATTGCGCGTGTATGGGGAACAGCTCCTCTTCAGCTTCGTGGATTGGAGTCTTATGACCTTGAGCTTCTTTATCCGCATCCTGCAACTAAGGATGCTATCCTGGCACAGGTTGAGCTTGACCTCAATGCTGCGGCTGAGCATCTTGCAACAGTTCCTGTAGAGGTGAACAGACCTAACATCAATGCTGTAAACACTCTCAAGACAGACTACTATCTTTGGATGAACAAGGTGGAAAAGGATGCTTCTGCACTTGCAAAGGCTCGTGCAGCATGTAATGCGGTCCTTGGAAAGGCAAGTCTCCTCTCGTCTTATGCTGACATCTTTGATGTGAAGAAAAAGAATAATGCTGAGGAAATCTTCGTTTGGAGCATGATCAAGGATGAGAAGGAAGGCGGATTCGCATCAGAGTGGCTCATTCCTTTGCAGTACTGTACTACAAGCTACCATGAGAATCCTGTAAAGGTCGGCAGCCACCAGCAGTGGATGTTCCTTACACCGGATCATCAGGCATTCCTCACAGCTGATAAGTCTGATACAAGAGCAAAGGTCACTTTCGATTCATTCTACGATTCGGGTACCAAGCTTGATCTCAAGTGGATCAACAAGTTTGCCGGTACTTGGTCGAACGGAGCAAGAGTGTTCGACTCAGACATCATCGTGTATCGTTATGCCGATGTTCTTCTCTTTGATGCAGAGATCGCTCTTGCAGAGGGTAATGCTGACAAGGCAATCGAGCAGATCAATGTTGTTGCACAGAGAGCATACGGAAAAGATAACTTCTATGCAAAGGGTAAGACTGATGCTGAAGTCAAGGATATCCTCGTAAACGAGAGACTTAAGGAGTTTACAGCAGAGGGTAAGATCTGGTGGGACTTCATCCGCCTCGGTGTCGTGTTCGACAAGGTTCCTTCATTGAATGGCAAGGAGAATAATAAGAATATACTTCTCTGGCCTATCAGCAAGGCTTCTCTTGATGATAATCAGAACCTGACTCAGACAGAAATTGAATTATAATGATGACTGTGGATATGAAAAAGATATTATATGCAGCAGCTTGCATTTTCGGTGTTTTCGCCGCTTCAAGCTGTAAATTGGATGAACCGGCACAGGTCAACAATAATCCGATTGCCTTTGAAGGTTCGATGAAGCAGATCGTCCCTGCTTTGGGAGACCAGCTTGCACACACATGGCAGGCAGGAGATGAGCTCGGTGTCTTTGTCTATGCAACGACAGAGATGAAATATAAGGTTGGTAAGTCCGATCTTAACTCAGAATTGGTAGCACTTCAGGCAGATATTCCTGTAAGCTATGGTAGCGATGCTTATGCTGTGTATCCATACTCGGGTGCAAAAAACTGGACTGAGGCTGTGGTCAAGGTTCCTAATGTGCAGACAGTTGCCAATGGTGTCAATCCTGACCTTTTCGTTCTTGCTGCAAATGCAAAGATCGCGAATGAGGCTGCGCATTTCGAATTTGAGCAGATGAATGCTGTGATCAACCTTGGTCTTGTGGCTTCAGAGCCTATTGAACTTGGAAAGCTTGAAATTACCATCACTGCTCCTCAGAGGGGAATCTACCTTGCCGGAGAGTCAAGAATGGATCTTTCGAAGCCTGCTATAGGTGACATTACAAAGGGCCAGAATACAATCACTGTGAACTTCGAGGAGCCTCTTAGGGTTTCTACAACTCCAGTATATGTTCCAATCTCTGTGTTCCCGTTTGCAACAGCTTCAGGCGGCCTGTCTGTCAAGGTTTATGAGAAGAGAGGCTATCCAGCTGATCTTGGCACCATCTGGACTGGTTCAAATCAGATAGCAGAAGATGGAGCCATTGTTCTTCAGGCTGGAGAAAGTGCGACAGAGGTTCTTCCTGCACTCAGCTTCAGCATGTTCGACATGCCGGGAACAGCAAAGATCACAGTTAAGGATGGTAAGACTTCGGAAGTTCGCCCTGGACATGAGATCTCTATCTATTCTCTTGCAGCAGGCGTAGAGACATTTGTTGAGAAGTGCACAGCAGATGCTTCAGGAGTTGTGTCTATTGAGCTTAATGCTGGTGACTATGCAGCATATTCGGCATACACTCCAGGTGGTGCAGAGAAGTCAAATAAGGTTACATTCACTATATCTTCAGGCATCGAGACAAGTCTTGACTTTGTTCTTAATCCTATCGTCTTCTTTGAGGACTTCTCATGGGTGAATGATACTAACTTCCCTGGAATGTTGCCGCTTTATGGTGATGTTCCTACTCATACAGCCAACACAGGAAACACTCCACAGTACACTACTTGGACACCTGAACAGCTTGCGTTGTTGTCTGATCGTGGATGGACAGCTACATCTTTCGTGTATGCACGTCCGGGCGCTCTTACGCTTGGTAAGAAGAATGGTGTGGGTACCATTACTTCTCCTGCTCTTGCAGGTGTGTCTTCTTCAACACTTGAGGTTACATTCAGAGTGATTCCATGGCACACAGTAACTGGTGGAGTATGGAAACTTGAGTATTCGCAGATAACAATCGGTGTACTTAATGCAGGATCGCTCTCTGAGGCAGAGAATGTCACTACTCACACAAGTAAGATCCTTACATCCGGCGGTGATGAAAATCCTGGATTGGAGTCTGAATTCAAGGTAACAATTTATGGTGCTACTCCAGCAACTCAGCTCACCTTCTGCAACGGTAAGCCAGAGGAGTCATCAAGTACTATGTACAGACTCATGTTCAGCGAAGTTGTTGTAGTAGAAAAATAATAACTTAATCTATGGGACCATTAACTTCGGGGTTAGTTTTTGGTAATTGGGCAACCCTGCTGTTGGCAACAGACAGCAGGGGTTGCCTTGATTATTTAAGGCTGGCAGATGAAATAGATGTCCTCATCGACTCTAATCCGAACGGAATATACTCCAATGGAACTGCCGGAGAATTCTATTCTCAATCAATGGACGAGTTCGTCAGGGTGAGTGAAGAGCTCAGCATGCGTTGCGAGAAGGCCGGTGTCGCATATCAGATAGGCGTAAGCCATCCTTGTGCCCAGGAATCACTCGCGAGGCTTCAGGCCATCAGACATCTCAAACCTGGTGCAGTGCAGATAATATTACCGGATTGGTTCCCCGTGAATGATGAGGCAGCTCTTTCGTTCGTTACCCGTATGGCGGAAGAAGCAGGGGATATCCCTCTCGTTCTTTATAACCCTCCTCATGCAAAGAAAGTCATCCATCCTGAAAAGTGGCAGATGCTGAAGAAGGCGGTTCCTTCGCTTATCGGTGTGAAGGTCTTTGACAACAACTGTTCTCAGGAGTGGTATAGTCTGATGAATGCAAACAAGGAAGGAATCTCTGTCTTTGTTCCAGGCCATCATCTTGCAACAGGAGTGGTGAACGGTGCTGATGGAGCATATTCAAATGTTGCGTGCATCAACCCTCACGCTGCACAGAAATGGTACAATATGATGAAGACGGATATGGAGTCTGCTCTTGAACTTGAGTCAAGAATCCAGGCATTCATGAAGGAGTGTATAGATCCGTTTATCGTTAGGGATGGCTATCCTAACCATGCTTGCGACCGTTTTATGGCGCTCGTAGGAGGTTGGTCTGATGTTGGAGATAAACTGAGGTGGCCGTATTCGTCCATCCCGGCCGATTATGTGGCTGCTGTGAGAAAACGCGCTCATGATATAATTCCTGAATTCGTATAGAGCTCTGCCGCAGGGAGTTCCTTTTGTTTTTCGTTAAAATTAAGTAAGTTTGCGTCGGCAAAGAACAACATACTAAAACGAACAGATCATGAAGAAGGAAGATTTATCCCTGGTAGAGCAGACGCAGCGCGATATCCTCAAATTTATTTCTCAAAATTCTGAAAATCCTCATCTTCCAAAAGAGCAGGAATTTGTGGAAATCCTCGGAGTCAGCAGGGTTGTGGTGCGCGAGGCTTTGAGTCGTCTCAGGGCTTTGGGAATTATCGAAACGAAGAGAAAGAGAGGAACTGTAGTGGTTGCTCCTGAGATTTTCGCAGTGCTGAAGACCATCATTGCGTCAGGAGTACTCGACAAGGACACACTCCGTGACCTGTACCAGCTTCGTATCATGCTTGAGGTTGGTATGGCAGACTTCATCTATCTCAAGAAAACACCTGATCAGATGGAGCTTCTTGATGAGATTGTGTCAGAGGAGGTGGAACTCGAGAGAGAAATGACTATGGCAGAGACAGAGGAACAGAGATATTCTGTTGCCAAGAAACTGACAGATGTCGACATCAGATTCCATAGTGCTCTTTATGAGATGACAGGCAATAAGAGTCTGATAGACTTCCAGTATATTCTAAGGCATCTCTTTACGCTTTACAGGCCTAAGCTGAAGGCAGATTATCATTCAAGGACAATCGTTTCTCACGTGAGCCTTTTCAATCTGCTCAGAACGGGTACAGCGGATGCTTTCAGAATGGCAATGAGACTCCATCTTAAGACTCAGTTTGAGAATATGGAGTCCATATTGGACAGGACGATAGAAAATAATGCAAATTAAATAATGAAAATTTTCAAAAACAGTATCAGTGTCATCTGTGTTGTTCTTGCCTTTATGCTGTCTCTGACAGTTGCAGGTGCCACTGAATGTACAAAGGAATCTACAGTCAGACTTCCGCTTGAAAACGGACGTGGTGTGGCTGCAGCCTTTATCGGCGCATCGTCAGATGCCGTCATTATTGCCGGTGGTTCGGATTTTCCGGAAGCATTTCCTTGGGAAGGCGGTAAGAAGATGTATAGTGACCGAATCTGGCTTCTCAAGAAATCAGCAACAGGATATGATTGCATTCAGGTGCAGGATGCGCGTCTTCCAAGACCACTTGCCGGAGGTGTTTCTGCATCTCTGAATGGAGTCCTTTATTGTTTCGGAGGATCAGACGGTGTGACCCCATCTACCGATGTAATGAGCCTTGCTGTTTCAGGTCAGAGTGTTAAGGTGGCTACGGTTGCTTCTCTTCCTGAAGGATTTGTTCCTGCTGCGGCAGCTGCGCACGAAGGGAAGATCTATGTTCATGGAGCAATGGGGCAGGAAAATGCTTTATATGCTTACAATCCTTCGAACAACAGCTGGACTGTGCTTGCAGCTTGCCCTTCAAGAGTGATTTCTGAAGGAGCATGCCTGGTTCCTAAGCACAATGGTCGTGAGGCTGCCATGTATCTTATCGGTGGCCGCGGGGTTGATGAATCCGGACTTCATATTGCAACCAATGTGTGGGAATATCTTCCTACCCACAACGAATGGAATAAAAAGGCAGCCTTTGTTTCGGATGGCCTTCCTGTGAATCTTATGTATTCAAGCGCTGTTCCTTGTGGTTCAGGTCATATTCTTGTCTTCGGTGGTGATGATGGTGTAGAATTCATAAAGAGGGTGGAGCTAGAGAAGGCTCAGGCAACTGACGAGCTTCGTGAGGCATTCCTCGGACATCAGGGTTTCTCTAATGTAATCTTTGCATATCATCCGATTACAGACACATGGGTGACTATTGATACAGCTGATGCTCCACTACCTGCCGTGACAACAGCTGTGAACTTCGGCGGGGATATCATCATTCCTTCCGGAGAGGCAAAACCAGGTGTCAGAACAGATGAAATCCTTGTGTTCAAGGTTACAGATAAGGTCTCATTCGGATGGCTCAACTATACTGTCATTATTCTGTATCTTGTGGGAATGCTCGGTGTAGGATTCTATTTCTCAAGAAAGGAAAAGAGTACGGAGCAGTTCTTCAAGGGTGGCAGCAATATCCCTTGGTGGGCCGCAGGAGTCAGCATTTTTGCCACAGCGCTTAGTGCCATCACATTCCTTTCCATACCGGCAAAGGCCTATGCTGCCGACTGGAATATGTTCATGTTCAATATGGCCATCATCATGATTGTGCCTATCGTGATCCATTTCTATATTCCATTCTTCAGAAAGCTCAAGGTAGCATCTGCATATCAGTATCTTGAGGAGCGTTTCTCGACAGCCGTGAGATTCCTTGCATCGACTTTTTTCTGCGTGTTCATGTTTGCCAGAGTTGCGGTGGTTCTTTTCCTTCCGTCGCTTGCCCTCAATGCAGTTACAGGACTTGACATCTATCTGTGCATCTTCCTCATGGGAGTTGTGACAATCATCTATTGTACTCTCGGTGGTATAGAGGCTGTGGTCTGGGGAGACTTCATTCAGGGTATAATCCTTGTCGGAGGTGCCCTTCTCTGCCTTTTCTGGATCGTTACCGGAGTGGACGGCGGATTTACAACAATCATGGATGTAGCAATCGATAATCAGAAATTCAAGATTCTCGATTTCTCTCTTGATCCAACCAAGCCGGTGCTTTGGATCGCAATTCTTGGCGGTATTGCAAACCAGCTCCTTACCTACACCAGCGACCAATCTGTGATTCAGAGATATATCACAGTTAAGGATACTTCTGACACCAAGAAGGGACTTTGGCTCAACGGAATCCTCAGCATTCCGATTGCATTCATCTTCTTCGGAATAGGAACAGGTCTTTATGTGTTCTTCAAGCAGAATCCTGATCTGCTTGCCGTAACCATGAGCAATGCAGACTCTATCTTCCCTCATTACATCATGTGCAAGTTGCCAGCCGGAATAGCGGGTCTTTTGATCGCTGCAATCTTTGCTGCTGCAATGTCGACGCTTTCGTCGAACATCAACTCGGCATCTACAGTAATGACAGAGGACTTCTACAGCAAGTTCGGAAGGAATGTCACTGATGCCAAGAAGATGATTTTTGCAAAGGCTTCGGGCATTGTGGTAGGTGGTCTCGGCATCGTTATGGCTATCGCCCTTGCAACCTTTGACATCGCCTCTCTCTGGGATCAGTTCAATTTCTTCCTCGGACTCCTCACCAGTGGACTTGGAGGTCTGTTCATGATGGGAATCTTCACAAAGAGAATCGGTCCGAAAGCAGCATTTACGGGTTTTGCGGGAAGCATCATCGTACTCCTGCTCTGTAACGGATACACTCACATTACAGTAGTTCTTTATGGTCTTATCGGACTTGTGTCCTGCTTTACAATAGGCTGGATTTCAAGCTTCATCTACGGATATAACAAGTAATATGAAACATCATTTACCTTTCGGTGCCGCCCTCTTGACTGCAGGTGCGGCATCGTTTGGCTTGACAGCCTGCTCGGACAAGGCGCCACAGCCCAAGAATGTCCTTTTCATAATGGTTGACGACATGCGTCCATCTTTGGGATGCTATGGCGATCCCTATGCAAAGACTCCAGCCTTGGATGGTTTGGCGTCGGATGCTTCCGTTTATACTCGTGCCTACTGCCAGCAGGCCCTCAGCGGTCCATCAAGGGCTTCGATTCTTACAGGCCTTCGTCCTGAAGAAAATGGCGTGACAGAACTGAATACTTGGATAAGGAAGAAGAATCGTAATGTGGTGACCCTTCCACAGGCATTCAAAGCAGCAGGTTATCATACTGCCAGCGTAGGAAAGACCTTCCATGGAAAAAAGAACACCTTGGATACTCTTTCCTGGTCGCAGAAACCGGAACTTTATCATTACACCAAGTCTGATGAATATATGTTTGCTCAGAACAAGACAGGTCAGAAGTCTGTCAGCTATGAGTTCTCTTCTGAGCCTGAGGACTGGTATCTTGATATGAAGATCCGCAATCGTGCAGTGCAGGTGCTTGATTCTCTTGCCTGTTCGGGTGAGCAGTTCTTTCTTGCTGTGGGCTTCCTCAAGCCGCATCTTCCATTCTGTGCACCGCAGCGCTTTATGGATATGTATGAGGATGTGGACTTTGGGGCGATCGACACAAGTCGTATTCATGGTGCTCCATCTTTGGCATATCACAACAGCAATGAATTAAGAGGATATATAGATATCGGGGACAGCACCATTGATGATGCTCAGCTGAAGAAAGCTTATTATGCCTGTACATCCTTTGCCGACGAGAATATAGGTGCGATGATTCAGGAGCTGAAAAGGCTGGGATTATATGATGATACGGTAATTGTCGTTCTCGGAGACCATGGTTATCACACTGGTGAGCAGGGTATCTGGTGCAAGTCTACAAACTATGAGGCAGCTTGCCATTCTCCGCTTATTATAAAGGATGCATATCAGAAGAAGGCCTCTTCTGTGTCTGTACCGGTTGAATTCGTAGATATATTCCCTACTCTTGCTCAGATGTGTGGAGTTGAGGCTCCTGTAGAACTTTCCGGCAAGAACCTGAACGACTTGGAAAGCAAGAAGGAGTACTATGCCTTCAGTCAGTTTCCTCGTCCATATGCAGCCCTTCACCGCGTTTCTGCTCGCACACATATGGGCTACACGGTCCGCGACAGCAGGTGGCGCTATGTTCAGTGGTATGACAATTCCGGAAACCTCGTCGAGACTGAGCTCTATGATATGCAGGATTCTATGCTCGAGAAGGAGAATCTTTCGGGTCAGGAGGCTTGTGCAGATGTTGAGGCTCGTCTCACGTCGGCTTTGGCTAAATTATCAAAAAATGCTAATTTTACGGCCAAATAGATATAAGATATGAAGGTATTGCTTGTAAACGGAAGCCCTCACAAGGAGGGATGTACTTACACCGCTCTTAAGGAGGTTGAGAAGGAACTTATCAATTCTGGTGTTGAGACAGAGATCATTTGGCTTGGAGTAAAGCCTGTTTCAGGTTGCCTTGGCTGCGCCCAGTGCATCAAGCGAGGTCCGAATGGAGAGCCTGCAACCCTCAGATGCTTTATGAATGACCCTGTAAATGAGTTCTTGGACAAGGCAGAGAAGGCTGATGGCTTTGTATTCGGTAGCCCTGTGCATTATGCTGCGATTTCAGGTGCTTTGTCATCATTCATGGACAGAGCCTTCTATGGAAAGGGAAAGATCTTCCGTTATAAGCCTGCTGCAGGAATAGTAAGCTGCCGAAGAGGTGGTTCAACAGCTGCCTTTGATCAGGTGAACAAGTATTTTACCATATCTTCTATGCCTGTAGTCTCATCAAAGTATTGGAATATGGTTCATGGAAACACTCCTGACCAGGTCCGTCAGGATGAGGAAGGAATGCAGGTCATGAGAGAGCTTGGTCGAAACATGGCCTGGCTTATGCGTTGCATTGAAGCTGGTCGTCAGGCTGGTATCGAGGCACCGGCAAAAGAAAAACCGGTGATGACCAATTTCATAAGATAGTCATCACCGGTGTGATTTCTTAGAGCATCTTGTTGATTCTCAACAGAGCTTCAAGGAAGTAGTAGTCTGCGTATGTAAGCGGAACATCGACTTCTGAGTTGCTCGGATAAGAGCCTACGCTGTGCTTGAGGAGGAAGTTTGCGTTTCTGCCGGGCTCAGCGAGGTATTCATCTGAAGCAAGTGTTCTGATCTGTTTTTCACCCATCTGATAGCATGCCTTTGAAAGAGCTGCGTCCTTTGTGAGTGTTGCGAGTTCAAGGAAGGCAGATGCCATGATTGCTCCTGCAGATGCGTCGCGGTAGCAGTCGGGGATGTCCGGTGCGTTGAAGTCCCAGTATGGGATACCATCTTCCGGAAGTCTTTCAAGAAGCATTCTTGCAATGTTTTCTGCCTGAGCAAGGTAAGCCGGTTCGCCCACTTCGCGTGCCATCATAGTGTATCCGTACACAGCCCATGCCTGTCCTCTTGCCCAAGCTGAATCGTCTGAATAACCCTGGTGAGTCACTTTCATTCTGATGTCACCAGTCTCAGGATCATAATCAACAACATGCCAAGTGGTGTAATCATCACGGAAGTGATTCTTCATTGTGGTGTTTGCATGCGAGAGAGCTACAGTCATAAGAGAATCCGGACCTCCGAGTTTGTGTGCCTGGGTAAGTATCTCGAGATTCATCATATTGTCAATGATCACAGGGAAACGCCAGTGAAGACGCTTCTTGGTGATATCCCAGCTCTGGGTGAGACCTACAGTAGGATTGAATCGTGTTGTGAGGAGCTTTGCTGCATTGATAAGCGGCTCGCGATACTTCTCGTCGCCTGTGATGCGGAGTGCGTTACCCCAGCTGCAGTTCACCATGAATCCTATGTCGTGGTTGCGGATTACCTGAGTCTCGATATAGAGCTTCTCTGTGTTCTTTTCAGCAAGTGCCTTGATGTCCTCGTTTCCTGTGTACTTGTACACATACCAAAGGCTTCCAGGATAGAATCCCGAGCACCACCACTTTGTCTCTGAGGTGATCACCTTGCCATATTTTGCTGTCTTAGGAAGGGTTGTGTCAGTGATGTTCTTATCCATTTCTGCAAGCTGGTAGGCAGCTACTTCAAAAACCCTGTCTGAAAGGTCTTTGATGGACTCCTGGCAAGATACTGCAAGAGTAAGGGATGCCAGAAGCATGAAGAATGATTTTTTCATGATTTATTGTTTTGATTGATATTATCTGAGTGTTATTGTTTCATCTTGCTCCAGGTGTATTCCGATGTCTTGAATTCCTTCGGACGCTTCATGCTCTCTGTGTAGACATTGCCGAAGCGGTCTGTCACCTTTATTTCAAGAGTTGTGTTTGGTGCAGAAGCTTTCACTTTGAAAAGGTGGAAGCACTTGCCGGTAAGGTGTCCGGCATCCTCATTGTGACGATATCTTTCGTAAGTATATGCGAGCATATGAAGAGGATCGTAGTCCCACACCTTGCTTACGGTGAGAGGTGTTCCATTCTCTGTCACCTCGACCGTCCAGTTGTAATCATAGTTCCATACGTTGATATATACTTCGTTGTCAGAGCTTGCTCCTGACCAGGTGTTCACTCTTGCATCCCATTCCTGGGCCTGGTCTGCCTTGATGTTAGGCAGAAGAATGGTTCTGTCAAGATTGATCTTGTTTCTGTCGTATGAGTGGAACTGTTTGCTGATAGGGTATTGTGTGCCCTTGTACTGCCAGCTTATGTTCTTATCCTTCACTGTAACTACAGTATAGCCTCCAGGCACTCCGTCTGATGCTATGTTGGCTTCGATGTTATAGATACCTGTCACCCACCAGCATGCACACACCGCTCCTGCATTATGTTCATAGATGCTGTTCTTTGTCAGTGTGTTATCCACATTGTAGAGTCTGTGAGTGTGGGCTGTGAAGATGTGGACTGTGTCGTAATCGTCAAGAATGTCCTCAAAAGCAGATGCGCTTGATGCGACTATCGCATAGTTCGGTGTGCTGCCTGTTCCCGGGTCGCTGAACATCTGGATGTGCATGCTGACAATGATAGGAGTGTCCTTTGATACGTGTGAGAGATCCTTTTTCAGCCAGTCAAGCTGTTCCTGTACGATGTTATTTTTATGTGATGAGCCTCCGCCTGCTCCAGGGTTGGTGCACTCGATGTCGTCAATGACAACAAAATGAACCTTTCCGATATTGTAAGAATAGTAAGATGGACCGATGTAGGTCTTGAACTTTGCCATTGTGTCGAAATCGCCGCTTTCCCACATATCATGGTCGTGGTTACCGGGGGTCTGGAATATAGTCAGACCTGAGAGCGGCTTCATCTCCTCTTTATATTCCGGGAGTCCATAGTTGTTTGGTACCCAATGTTTGTCCCAAGTCATATCGCCCAAGGTCTGGCCGTAGATGTTGCCGCCTTCTGACTGAACGAAGTTCTTTACATCATCGAGGAAAAATGCAAACTGCTCGATGTCGTTGAAACGTCGTGCCATGTGCATATCACCGAACATGAGCATTTTGAAATTATTCTGTCCGGAAACGGCATTCAATTCAAAATCCGCTCTTTCAGCTACGCTGGCACTCTTGCTGAGATATTTGTGCATCTGAGGGAAGACGATATTGATAGGAACTTCATATCCGCTTGGTACAGAGACGAATACATACCCATGCTTTTTCTTTGATACAAGCTGGTAGACTCCATCCTTGTCTGTGACAGCAACTTCAACACCATCAGAAACAACCACGCCTTCGATACCTTTGCCCTTGCATGATACCTTTCCGTACACTGAACTACCGTTCTCAGGACGTACTCCGTCATCGAACACCTTATAGGCTATTCTTGTTGAGCCGAGGTATTTGACATCAAGGTTTCTCTGAATTGACACCTTGTGTATGCCCTCCTTGAAACCTGAGTAAAGTTCCACAGTTGCGACGCCTCCCGATGTTGACTTTATCTTGCAGAATTTCTGTCCTGCAGGACCATCAAGAATAATCATGTCTGCAGGTTTTGGAGCTTTACCATCGATGATGTTGAATCCGATGGTCTTTGTGTCGGCTTCAATAGTGATCTCAGCAGGAATTTCCAGGTTCACATCAAATCCTGTCTGTGTTGCACCCGGCTGATCTTCCGGTGTACAGCCGATAAATGCCAGAGTGGCAAGAATCAAAATAGATAAACTTCGTTTCATATGAATCAGTATCTTTTGTATGTTTCTATTTCAAAAGCTTTAGGCCTTTTCATGGACTCAGTGTAAACATTGCCGAAGCGGTCTGTTACCTTGATATCCAGAGTTGAATCAGGAGCTGTAGCCTTGACCTTGAATATTGTGTAACTCAATTCTCCTGTTGTTGAGTCGTTGTCGTTATAGCGTTTTGCGATGGTGGTGATCAGGTAGAGAGGATCCTTCAAAGTCATCTGCTCGACGTCAAGTCTGAAATAGTTTTCCTTTACCTCGATCTTCCATTCCGGATCCCAGTTCCATACGTTTATGTACACCTCGTTCTCTTCGCCCTTCTGGAGCCAATATGCCGCTTCCTCCTCATATTTCTGTCTGTTTTTCTGAGTGGCATTAGGAACGCGTCTGTTGGAAGTGACGTTCATCGTGTTTCTGTCATATGTTGTGAACTGCTCTGTAACAGAATAGTCTGTGCCTTTATACAGCCACTTGATGTCCTTGCCGTTGACAGTCACTATGTTGTAGCCTCCCGGAGCGCCGTCTTTTGTGAGATTGATTCCTGGCGAGAGATAGCCGCACACCCACCATGCTGCGCATATTGCTCCGCACTTGTGCTCGAAGACATTGTCATTGTCAATATTCCAGACACGATGGCTGTGGGCGGTAAACAGATGAACTTCATCGTAAGTTTCTATGAGACTGTTGAAGTCCTTTGTCGCCTGATTTGTCTGCACAACAATCGCTTCCTCGGTTGTCTTCGGGTGCTTATAGTAGTTTGCATGCATTGTTATGAACAAAGGAGTGTCCTTTGACACGTATTCCAGGTCTTTCTTCAGCCACTCGATTTCTTCGTCATTTAATTTTTCATAATAACTGCCGACATCAGGATGATTGAAGTCAAGGTTGTCAAGGACTACTACGTGCACCTTGCCTATGTTGAATGAATAGTATTCCGGGCCGAGGTGCTCATTGTAATATAACAGGGCCTGAACGTCATCTCCGACATCTTTTCTGTGGTCATGGTTGCCTGTAGTGTGGAATATAGGGAGAGGCTCCAGTGCCTTCATCTCCTCTTTGTAGTCATCAAAGAAATAATCTTTTGACACCCAGTACCTGTTGTCAGTCATGTCTCCGAGAGTCACTGCATAGAATTTCTCACCCGGCTTGCTCTGCATATATGCCTTGACGTCATCGACGAATCTTGAGAACTGCTGACGGTCGTTGTTGATGTTAGCAAGATGCATATCACCGAGCATAAGTACGGTGAAGGAGTCCTGCTCTACCGGTATGAGTTCAAAGTCCACCCTTTCTGTCGTAGTGGGACCGGAAACCCTTTTGTAGAACGTTGGGAAGACGCTTTCGCAAGGTACTTCATATCCTCCCGGCACAGAAATGAAAACATATCCATGCCTCTTGTCTGATGCAAGCTGGTAGATACCGTTCTCATCTGTAACCGTCACAAGGTTTCCGTCAGACACCACGACGCCTGCCAATCCCTTGCCTTCTGTCGCTACTTTTCCATAGACGGTACTTCCTTCTGCAGGCTCAGGCTCTGGTTCGGGAGTCGGTTCTGGGTCAGGTTCGGGCTCCGGCTCCGGCTCCGGCTCAGGAGTCGGTTCTGGTGCAGGTGTTTCCTGGTTTACGCCAGGATCGGTCGTTGCCGAATCTTCCGGTGCACAGCCGATAAATGCCAGGGTGGCAAGAATCAGAATAGATAAACTGCGTTTCATAGGAATCAATATCTTTTGTATGTTTCTACTTCAAAAGCCTTAGGTCTTTTCATGGACTCAGTGTAAACATTGCCGAAGCGGTCGGTTACCTTGATTTCCAGAGTTGAGTCAGGAGCTGTAGCCTTGACTTTGAAGATCGTGTAACTCTTTTCTCCATCTGTCGAGTCGTTTTCGTTATAACGCTTGGCGATGGTGGTTATCAGGTAAAGAGGGTCCTGTACAGTGACCTGCTGTATGTCAAGTCTGAAATAGTTTTCCTTTACTTCGATCTTCCACTCCGGATCCCAGTTCCATACGTTTATGTACACTTCATTCTCTTCTCCCTTAAGAAGCCAGTATGAAGCCTCAGCCTCGTATTTCTGTCTGTTGTTCTGATTGGCATTCGGGACGCGTCTGTTGGATGAGAGGTCCATCGTATTTCTGTCGTATGTCGCAAACTGTTCAGTTGTATTATAATCAGTCGCCTTGTAGTGCCACTTGATGTCTTTCCCGTTTACCGTCACGACATTATATCCGCTTGGGGCTCCGTCTTTTCCAAGATTGATTCCAGGCGAGAGATAGCCGCACACCCACCATGCTGCGCATACTGCTCCAGACTTGTGCTCGAAGATATTACCGTTGTCTATATTCCAAAGGAGGTGGCTGTGAGCGCTGAATATGTGGACGTCCTGATAGGTCTTCAGCAGGGCGTTCAGATTCTTTGTTGCCTGATTTGTCTGCTTTACCACAGCTTCTACAGTGGTTTTAGGGTATTTATAATAGGATGCGTGCATTGTTACAAACAGCGGCGTGTCCTTTGGAACGTATGCCAGGTCTTTCTTGAGCCACTCGAACTGCTCGTCATTTATTCTTCCTGAGTAGGTGTCGGCTGCGGTAAAGTCGAGGTTGTCGATGACAACTACGTGCACCTGTCCGAGGTTGAATGAATAGTATGCCGGTCCCAGATACTCATTGTAGTAGGATGAGGCCTGCAGGTCGTCTCCTACGTCTCTTCTGTGGTCATGATTTCCAATCGAGTGGAAAATAGGCAGACCATCGAGTGTCCTGATGTCTCTCTTGTATTCATTGAAGAAATAATCATGTGAGGTCCAGTATCTGTTGTCGGTCATATCTCCAAGAGTCACTGCGTAGAACTTTTCTCCTGGTTTGCTCTGCATGTAGCTCTTTACGTCATTGACAAATCTTGGGAACTGGATATGGTCGTTGTTGCGATTTGAAAGATGCATGTCACCGAATACCAGAAGGTTGAACGAGTCCTGACTAGACGGAGTCAGTTCAAAATCCACCCTTTCTACCTTTGACGGATTGGTTACATACTTGTAGAACTGTGGGAATACGGAGTCTACAGCCACCTCATATCCCCCTGGCACAGAGATGAATACATATCCATGCCTTTTATTTGATGCAAGCTGATAGACGCCTTTTTCATCGGTAACTGTGACCAGGTTTCCGTCTGAAACGACTACATTAGGCAGACCCTTTCCTTCGCATGAGACTTTTCCATAGATTGTGCTGCCCTGAGCCGGTTCAGGCTCTGGTTCAGGCTCTGGTTTTGGTTCTGGCTCTGGTTTTGGTTCTGGTTCCGGCTCAGGATCTTGCGTTCCTTGATTGATGTCTACCTCTGTGTCTGTCTGTGGAAGATCGGCAGGGGTACATCCTGCAACAGTGAATGCGAGAATGAGAGCGGTTAAAATAAAACGAAACTTCATAGCCTAATATGTTTTGTACTCTTCTATACTGAATGGGCGTGGTCTTTTCATTGTCTCTTTGTATTCATTTCCGAATCTGTCGGTTACGGTAATGTCCAGAGTTGAATTAGGGGAACTTGCCACAACCTTATACATATGATACGTGTGAGCACCATCAGAACTGTCATTGCTGTTCTGCCTTTTGGCAAGCGCAGAATGAAGATAAAGTGGGTCGGTGAATTTCAGTCTTGTCACCGTGAGAGGGGTGCCATTCTCTTTCACCACGACTTTCCAGTCGTAATCGGCATTCCATACGTTTATATAGACCTCGTTCTCTTCTCCCGGAGTGAGCCATTCACTTGCTGACGCAATATACTCCTCTCTGTGCTTTGCATTTGCATTCGGAACATTCTTTTCCGGGCTCAGGTCTATCGTGTTTCTGTCGTATGTTCTGAACTGTGTCTCCACAGGAAGGTCTATGCCCTTGTACTTCCAGCTGACATTTCTTCCGTTTATCTTTACGATGTGATATCCGCCAGGAGCACCGTCCTTTGCAATGTGGATTCCTGGAGAAAGATATCCGCTCACCCACCATGCTGCACATACGGCACCGGCATTGTGTTCATAGGTCTTGTCATTCTTGACATTCCACATAAGGTGTGTGTGAGCAGAGAATACATGAGCTTCCTGGTAGGTGTTCAGGAGATTGTAGAGATCCTGTCCGTTGTCAAGATTGAAGCCGTTTGAGTAGCTCTTGGTTCCTGGATTGTTGTGCATGGTTGAGTGCATGAACGCAAACACAATTTTGTCCTTGGATACGTATGAAAGGTCTTTTTTCAGCCATTGCATATGTTCCTCAGGAATGACCACTTTGTATTTGTGTGACTTGAAAGAACCGACTGCAAGACCTTCCTGATCTGTTATGCATTCGATGTTGTCAAGTGCGATAAGGTGGACATTTCCTATGTTGAAAGAATAATAGTTCGGACCAAGATTCCTCCTATAGTCTATGAGAGCTTCCTGCTCGTTGTCATATGCAATGCTGTGGTCGTGATTTCCGATCGTCTGGTAGACATGCAGACCGCTGAGGCGCTTCATTTCGTTCTTGTATTCAAGGAAGCCGAAGTTATTAGGAATCCAGTACTGGTCGTGGACCATATCTCCAAGGGTCACTCCGTAAAAGAGTTCTCCCGGATGACTTGAAACAAGGCTCTTGATGTCATCTGCCAGACGAGGGAATTGCTCCAAGTCATTATGTCTTCTTGCGAGGTGAAGGTCACCAAATACGAGCAGGTTGAACGATGCCTGATTCTTTGAAGCAGTGAGCTCAAAGTCATGCCTTTCGGGGGCAGACTTGCTCTTTTCTGTGTGTTTGTAGAACTGTGGGAAGGTGATATCCAGAGGTGGCTCGTATCCGCTTGGAACAGATATGAAGACATATCCGTTCTTCTTTTCGGAAACAAGCTGGTAGACGCCGTTCCTGTCTGTTGCGGTGACTTGGATTCCATCCGAAACAACGACGCCTTCGATTCCCTCGCCATTGCAGGACACCTTTCCGTAGATGGTGCTGCCGGCTGCTGGCTTGATGTCGTCGTCAGCAAGCTTGGCGTAGCTGATCTTTGTGGTTCCGAGAGCTTTGATGTCGAGGTTCCTTTGTACGGAAACCTTATGATTACCTTCTTTGAATCCTGTGTAAAGCTCGACCTTGATTGCAGCTGGGGTTGAGGAGAGGATCTTGCAGAATTTCTGACCTGCAGGACCATCAAGAATTATGATATCGCTCTGTTTTGGATTCTTACCGTCAATCACATTGAATTCTATCGCTGTAGCACCCTGTGTCAACGTTATTTCTGCCGGAATTTCAAGATTTACGTCGAGTCCTGGTGCTTCTGAGCCAGGCTGGTTTTCTGGTGTGCATCCGGCAAATACGGCTGCGGTAAGCAGCATAAAAAGTAGGTGTCGAAGTGTTTTCATTTCTGTGGTTGTCTGTTAAGACAAATATAACCTAAATCCCGAAAGAATAAAACGCGTGATTCAATTGTTCTATTATTGGTTTCTTTGGTTTATCGTGATTTGGGCCGTATTTGCCAAATTTGTAAAAATTAATAATAGCGCTATGAAACGAATAATCAATCTCCTGGTTGTGTTGCTGACAGCGACAGCATTGTCGGCAGCTCCAAAGCCAAAATCACTGCCACATCAGAATCAGACAGTGGATGGTTACCGCGGCATCTGGTTTACTTTGGGTCAGATGAAGAAGTATGGTGACAAGTACTCCGGAGGACTCGGAACTTACACAATGAAGCATATCCCGATGGCGGCATACGCCGAAGAAGTCAACAAGACTTTCTTTGTCTATGGCGGAACACCTCAGGATGGAGAGCGTTATCTCCAGTGTATGATCGGTTGTTATGACCACAACACAGGAATGCTCCAGAAGCCACGCCTTGTTTTTGACAAGGGACAGAACGGTGTGAATGACCCGCACGATAATCCTACTATCCAGATCGACAAGGACGGATACATCTGGGTCTTTGTTGCCGGAAGAGGAAACAAGCGCAACGGTGTACGTTTCCGCAGCAACAAGCCATATGACATCACTTCGTTCAAGTACATCAACGAGGACATCATGGCCTATCCTCAGATCCATTACAATCCGGAGAAGGGATTCTTCCTTTTCTTTACCCGCTACGACGGCAAGCGTCAGCTCTTCTTCCGCACAAGCAAGGATGGAAAGAAGTGGTCTGCTCATCAGCAGATAGCATCAATCAAAGAGGAAGGCGACAAGCAGTCAGGCCACTATCAGATCACTAACTGCCGTGGTCAGAAGGTTGTCAGTGCGTTCAACCGTCATCCGAACGGAAACTGCGACGGACGTACAAACATCTATTTCATCCAGTCCGAGGACTGGGGTCAGACTTGGACAACAGTAGACGGCAAGCCGCTCGAGCTTCCGCTTACAACCCTCTACAACGACGCACTTGTTCGTGATTACCAGAGCCAGGGACGTAACTGTTACATCAAGGACGTCAATTTCGACAAGGATGGCAATCCGGTAATCCTCTACCTGACTTCAGACAATCATCTTCCGGGACCGGAGGGTGGAATCCGCAAGTGGCACACTCTCCACTGGACAGGAACAGAATGGGTAGAAAGCCAGTTCACAACATCGACTCACTCTTACGATAGCGGAAGCATCTGGACTGAGAACGACAAGGAGTGGACTGTTATCATTCCTTCAGACGAGGGCCCTCAGCCACTTGGTTCAGGCGGTGGAATCGTTCGTTGGGTGAGCAAGAACCAGGGTAAGACATGGAAGAGAGCCGGTACTATCACATCGGGAACAGAGAGAAACCATGGTTATGTGCGTCGCCCACAGAATGCTCACGAAGGATTCTATGCTTACTGGGCAGACGGCAATCCTGATCATATAGCTCCGTCAAGACTTTACTTCTACACAAAGGACGGACAGGTGTTCCAGATGCCTTACGATATGGATGCAGAGTGGTGCAAGCCTATCCCTTTCTGCACGGAAAAAAAGAAATAACCAAAACATAATACAAACGCTAAACTAATACGATATGAAACGATTGTTAGCCACGCTTCTCGCATTGCCACTCATAGTGGCTTTTGCGGTTTCTTGCGACAGGACTCAGATTGCAGAGGAAGAGTCTGTTGTAATCGAGGGTCTTCAGGATCAGCTGGACTTTGCTGCGATTCCTACAGGAGATGTTACATTCTCCATTACTTCAAACGTGAATTGGTCGATTTCTCAGAAGAATCTTGACTGGGTGTCGATAACTCCTTCAAGCGGACTTGGAACCGGCAAGGCGGTCACCGTGGTGGTCGCTCCGGAGACAAATACTGTTCTTGAGGCAAGAGAAGGATCTTTCACCGTGACTGCCGGAAAGACATCACGTACTGTAAAGGTTTCTCAGGCTGCAGCAGTTTCTGAGCCTGTATTCAATGTGGATGGTGTTGAGGGCGACACTTTCTACATCGAGGGTCTTAATATAGAGGGTGCTTCGTTCAATGTGTCTTCAAATAAGGATTGGACAGCTGAGGTTACAGGTGTATCATGGGCTACGGTATCTCCGCTTTCAGGTGTGAAGGACCGCTCGGCTACTATCACTATTGTTCCTAAGTCAGTAAATGAAACAGAAACACGTGAAGGTACTATCGCATTCAACTATGGTGCAGATGCTCCTAAGGTGATAAAGCTTGTTCACAAGAAGTTCGAGGCTGAACTCAACCTTTCAGCTGCCGAGGTGACAGCAAATTCTGCAGGAGTATTCCAGAATCCTCTTGTAACTGTGACTGCAAACGGTCCTTGGACTGCGGCGATAAGCGACAATTGGATAGCAGTCGACAAGGAAGAAGGCGTTGCAGGTGAGACTCAGGTTACGGTTTTGGTAAGGCCTAATGAGACAGGCGCAGAGCGTACCGGAACAGTTACTTTCACTAACAGAACAAAGACAGCCGTTCTTACCGTAAAGCAGAATGGCGAATTTGTAAGAACTTCTGTTCAGAATATTTCTACAGCTGAACTTGAGGCTACATTCGAGGTGACTTCAAATGTTGACTGGACTGTAACTTCTTCTGAGGCATGGGCAAAGGTTGCTCCTGCAGAAGGAAACGGCAATGCAACCGTTACCGTCACAATGGATCCTCTTGCATCAGGTACCCGTACAGCTCAGATTACTGTAGCTGCGAAGAATATCGAGGGATTGACATCTGTTGTTACTTTGGAGCAGAAAGAGCAGGTTCAGACAACTTACGTCAATCTTTCCGAGACACCGGTGCTCTTCTGTTCTAACAATCAGGCTTGGAATATGCAGACCAATCCTGATTATGCGACAACTGATAAGACAGGTGCTGTTTCAGGAAAGGGAACAGGTGTTTTGCTGTCATTCTCGCATGTGGATAATCCAGCAGTATATATGGAGTTTGTTTCTCCTAATTCATTCGGACCTATGTTCCTCATGGCTAATGAGGGTAATATTACGGCTCAGAACATATGGACAGATGATGCATTTACATTCCATATCCCGGTAGCAAAGATTGAGGCTGGTCAGGTTCTTAATTTCGAATATGGTCTTTATGGAACAGCGGCTGCTCCTGCATACTGGGCTTCAGAGGTGAGCTTTGATGGGGGTAATACTTGGGTAGCATTCACTACAGGACATAGTTATGAGACACCTGTCGCAAAGGCTCCGGCAAACAGCTTCGGAGGAACAAAAGAGAAGACAGAAGTTCACGTTCACGGCAAGTGCGAGGTTCCGGCAGTTGTTGAGAATGCAGAAATAATCGTGCGTATGCGTTGCGCTGATGGTGCATATGGTATCAATGGAAAGACTCGCACGGAACCTAGTACATCAGGTACATTCAGACTTATCGGTGGTGAAGGACATAATGTGAAGAACAATGCTAATACAGAGCCGATAATGGGTCCTAAGATCTATGTGACTACAGGCAGCGCTGAATTTGTTCCTGAGCTCAGTGTTTCAACTTCGAGTCTCAGCGTAGAGGGTACATCTGCAACTTTCGAAGTGACATCTAACACTGATTGGGTTGTGACCTCTTCAGAGTCTTGGATAACATTATCTCCAACAGAGGGAATCGGTAATGGTAGGGTTGCAGTTATGGTAACACAGCTTGAGGCTGGTGCTGCCAACAGAACAGCAACAATTAACGTTTCTGCAAAGAATTATCCGCAGTGCACAGCTTCCATCTCAGTAGAGCAGATTGCTCCGGCTCCTTCAGGCCCGGTAGGTACTTATGTTGACCTTGTTGCAACTCCGGTTCTGTTCTGCTCTAACAATTACACATGGAATATCACATATAATCCGGACTATGCTTCATCAGGCATGACAGGTGGCGGTAAGGTCGAGGGAGAAGGAACGGGTGCCGGTACAGGTAGATTGAAGTCTTATTCTCATCTGGAAAATAAGGATGTCTTTATGCAGTATGAGGATTCACCTGTTGAATTCCAGACACCTCAGTTCATCATGGCTTCGGAAGGAAATATCACAGCAAGGAAAATTTGGACTGACGATGCTTTTGCATTCCATGTTCCTGTATGGAAAGTGACAGCAGGTCAGACACTCTGTTTTGATTTCCAGATCTACTGCAAGGGATCGACAACTCCTAAGTATTGGGCTGTTGAGGTGAGCCTCGATGGCGGAAATACCTATAAGATGTTTGATACAGGTGTTACAGGAGAGGCATCTCCAAATAATGGAGCAGCAGCCAACTTTGTTATCCCTAAAAACACATGTATGGAACCTGTTGCTGCTAAGTACGCAGTTACGGCAAATATGGAGAATGTGGATATGGTAGTCAGATTCCGTTCTGTTGACGGAGCCTATTCGATTGCAACTGAATCTCCACTCAAGGATAAGCCAGGTGACGGTGCTCTCCGTATCTTCGGATACGACCAGACATCTCTTGCTGGAGATACGTCTATTGTTCAGGGTCCTAAGATCTACATCAAGTAAAAGAACTTAACACACTAAAACTAACATATTATGAAACGATTGATAACTTCGCTTTTCGCTTTGCCGCTTGTGCTGGCAATGGCGATATCATGCGACAGGAATGAGATCGCTGAAGAAGAATCAGTTGTGATTGAAGGTCTGCAGGATGCGATTCAGTTCGCTGCTGTTCCTACTGGAGACGTAACGTTCTCCATTACCTCCAATGTAAACTGGTCCATCTCTCAGAAGGATCTGGATTGGGTTTCAATCACTCCGTCTCGCGGACTTGGCCGTAATGAGACAGCGGTTGTGACCATCTCTCCGGATGTCAACAGTGATTTCGAAGGCAGACAGGGTACTTTTACCTTGAATGCCGGTACAGTCAGCCGTACTGTGACTCTTTCACAGGCTGCTGCTGACGTTGAGCCTGTATTCAATGTTGATGGTACTGACGGAGACACATTTTATGTTGAGGCTCTTGATATCGAGGGTGCTACATTCAACGTGTCATCCAACAGAGACTGGACTGCTGACGTCAATGGCGTAAGCTGGGCTACAGTTACTCCTCTCAAGGGTGAGAAGAACCGTTCGGCTACCATTTCAGTAATACCAAAGACGGTGAACGATGACGAAGTTCGTGAGGGAACCATCTCTTTTGATTATGGTGCAGCAGCTCCTAAGGTAATCAAGCTTGTACACAAGAAATTCCAGCCGGAGATCACCATTTCTGTAGCTGAGATGACAGCAATTAAAACAGGTAGAATTGCAGATCCTGTAGTAGTTGTCACTTCAAATGCTCCTTGGACTGCGACATGCAGCGAGGAGTGGCTTACAGTTGACAAGACTGAGGGCGAACTTGGAGACACAGAGGTTACTGTCTCTGCAGGTGTAAATAACACCGGTGAAGACCGTACAGCCACTGTTACATTCGCGAATAAGTCTGTCACAGCCGTTCTTACAGTGACTCAGGGTAATGAGTTTGTTCAGTCATCAGTAGAAAGGATTTCTACATCAGACGCCAAGGCAACCTTCGACGTAAGTGCAAATGTGGATTGGACTGTGACTTCATCAGAGTCTTGGGCTACGGTTGCTCCTGCGGAAGGAAGCGGCAACGGTACTGTGACCGTTACTTTTGCCCCTCTTACTCCTGGTGTTCCAAGCCGTACAGCCGAGATTACTCTTGCTGCAAAGAGCATCGAGGGACTTTCTTCAGTTGTGACTGTTGAGCAGAAGGAGCCTCTCAAGCTCAACTTCATCGACCTTTATGAGACTCCTGTTCTCTTCAACTGTAGCCAGTATCCGTGGAATACAATCAATAACCCTGGTTACGCAACAGCAGGACAGACTGGTACAGAGTCAAAGATTCCTACTGGTCAGACACTTTTCGGTACTGGAGAAGGAACCGGTAGCGCAAGATCATATAGCCATTATGAAAATACTGATGTCTATATGAAGGTTCTTGATGCAGAGACCGGTGGACATAAGACAGTGCTCTTTATTATGCCAGGTGACGGTGCTTGGACCATCAACAAGACATGGACTGATGATGCGTTCGTATTCCACATCCCTGTAATGAGATTGGATTATGGTTCTATCCTTAATTTTGACTATGGACTTATACAGGGTGGTTCAAGTGCTCCAAGAATATGGAATTCAGAGGTCAGCTTTGATGGTGGAGCGACTTGGAATTCATTCGATACCGGCAATACGGCGACATCTCCTAATGGAGCTACAGGAAATACCGTTCTTACTGTCAAGACCAAGAATACAAACTATTATAAGGGTACTTATCAGATGGCAGAAGGTGTTCAGGATGTAGATGTGATGGTGAGAGTTCGAAGTGTTGATGCTACCCATGGTTGGTCTGGCACAGCGACAAAATCAATCTCATCGCCTTCGAGTACATCTATACGTATGATCGGAGGTGATGGCCATCCTTGGGTAGAGGGAACTACATTGAGTGAGGTTTACGGTCCTAAGATCTATGTAACAAGAGATGAAGCTGTTTTTGTTCCTGAACTCAGCCTTTCTGCTGAGACTCTTACAGCTGCAGGTACAGTGGCATCGTTCAACGTGACTTCAAATGTAGACTGGACCGTGACTTCTGCAGAGTCTTGGGCTACAGTTTCTCCAGCTGAGGGCACAGGCAACGGAAGTGTTACTGTAACTATGACCGAACTTGAGCCGGGTGCAGACAACAGAACAGTTGCAATCACCGTAGCAGCAAAGGATTATGAGGGTTACTCAGAGACTATATTTGTAGAGCAGGTTGCTCCTCAGCTTGATCCGAAATATGTTGACCTCTACGCAACTCCGGTAATGTTCAACACAAGCCAGTACCAGTGGGCAGCAACAAACAATCCTGACTGGGCAACAGAAGGCCAAAGTGGAACACCAACTAAACCTAATGAGGATTATCCGGGTGTTTACGGCTCTGGTAAGGGATTGGGAATCGCACATTCGTACTCTCATTATGACAATAAGGAAGTAGTGATGCAGTTTGTGGACATCATTGAGGCACCTCAGGTCGAGCCTGCTGTCTTTATGATGCCGGGAGATGCTGCCTTTACTACAAAGGGATGGTGGACTGATGATGCATTCCAGTTCCAGGTTCCAGTGGCTAAGCTCGAGGCTGGATCGACTCTCCATTTTGACTTCAGCCTTATGGGCGGCGGCGGAAATATTCCTATCCTCTTCATGGCGGAGCTCAGCTTCGATGGAGGCCAGACATGGACTCCTTTCGAAACAGGTAAGATGGAGGCTGGACCTGTAACAGGATTCAAGGGTAATTGTGTGATGACAGGTAAGTCGAAGGCAGTAAATCCGTTTGAGACTACGTATGTGATTCCTGAGACTATAAAGGGTGTATATATGCTTGCAAGAGTCCGTATTGCAGATGCTTCACACACTCTTGACAAGAACGGTAAGGTGAGTACGACATCAAAACCATCGGCTACTTCGATCCGTCTTTTCGGTACAGGTTATACCTTCGCGGAAGGAAAGAGTGACGCTAATCCATACGGACCTAAATTCTACGCTACTAAATAATGCTGAAAAGTATATACCATATATTATTAGGTTCAGCCCTTGTTTTACTGATGGCAGTTGCCTGTGCCGAGACTTCTGAGTCCGGTACAGGCGGCAGCCAGTATGAACTTGATGGTGGCATCAGTCTATACGGTGGCAGAAACAGGGTACTTGTAGCATGGGATAAGATTGAGGATCACGATCTTTTGCTTCGTGTCAGTGATAAGAACGGTAAGCGCGTTGATAAGAAACTCACATCAGCTAACGGTTCAATTTCTCTTGACGACCAGCAGGAGGGAGAATCTAAAATCAGTGTAGAACTCAAGAAGGGAGAGGAGACTGTATGGAAGAAGGAGGCGTCTGTAATGGTGCTGGGTGAGACTTACGAGAAAGGTCTCAGGCACTGGGAATGCAAGAACTACAGTCTTTCCGGCAATGTTTTCACTCCAGAGTTCTCGAAGGTTGTCTATGGCGGACTTGTCGGCGAGGAGATTGTCTACACAGGAGTCGACGGAAAGGAACAGACATATTATCTGGACTATGCTTCCTTTATGGCGGCAGGCTCATTCTCACTGAAGGGTGTTGTCGGCGAGGTTAAGACCCGTTCGGTCTATGTTCCTGTGCCCAAGACAGCTGACAGGTTCTACACTACATACCGCACTTTCAGCATAGATTACGTCACTCCTGATGCATCTCAGATCTGCGAGACCGTTGCAGGTTACAGAGGAATCTGGTTTGACCTTGGACAGGCGACTGACTATGGCTCGAAGTACTGTGGAGGACTTGGAACCTACACCATGAAGCACATTCCGATGGCTATATATTCTCCTGTTGTGGATCGCACATATTTTGTGTATGGCGGAACACCATCTCAGGAGAAGAAGTATCTCCAGTGTATGATCGGTTGCTATGATCACACTACGGGAATGCTTCAGAAGCCAAGAGTTGTGATGGACAAGGGTAAGGATGGAGTGAATGACCCTCATGATGACCCTACAATCCAGATTGACAAGGACGGATTTCTGTGGGTGTTTGTGTCCGGACGAAGCACTAAGCGTAAGGGACGCATCTATCGAAGCATCAATCCTTATGATATCACGGCATTCGAGATGGTGAGCGAGTTCACTATGGCATATCCGCAGATAATGTATAGCCCGGAAAAAGGATTCTTCTTCTTCTTTACCCGCTATGATGGAACGAGACAGCTCTTCTATCAGAGCAGTACAGATGGAAGGACATGGACATCCTACAAGCAGCTGGCTTCCATCAAGAACGGAAGCGAGACCAAGTCGGGACACTACCAGATAAGCAATATCTACGGTAACAAGCTCTGTACGGCATTCAACAGACATCTCAACGGTAATGTCGATACCAGAACAAGTGTCTATTTTGTTCAGTCTACAGACTGGGGACAGACCTGGACGACTGTCGACGGCCAGCCGGTCACTGTTCCTGTGACAAAGAGAGATGCGAACTGCCGTGTGGTAGACTATGAGTCTTTGGATAAGAACTGCTACATCAAGGATGTGAACTTTGACACTCAGGGTAATCCTATTATAATATATGTAATAAGTGATAATCACAAGACCGGACCGGAAGGTGGTGTCAGAGAGTGGTTCTCGCTTTACTGGACAGGATCAGAGTGGAGAAAGACCAAGGTTACTGAGTCAACTCATTGCTACGACAGCGGAAGCATCTGGGTTAACGGAGACGTATGGACCATCATTGCTCCTACGACTCCAATGCCGGAAGGCGATCCGAGATACTGGGGCGCCGGTGGTGAGATTGTCGAGTGGACAAGTACAGATAAGGGAGTGAGCTGGACAAGAACAAAGCAGTGGACCAGCAACAGTGAGAGAAATCACACATACGTAAGAAGACCATTCTATGCAGATGAAGATTTCTATGCTTACTGGGCAGACGGAAACACGGATGCTTTCTCAAAATCGTGTCTTTATTTCAGCAACAAGGCTGGTAAGATATTCAGAATGCCTTACAATATGACGGCCGAGTGGCAGAAACCGGAAGAATACAATTAATTAATAACTAACTATAAAACCAATTATTATGAAACGTGGATGGATAGGTCTGGCAGCTGTGATAATAGCTGTAGGCTGTTCGAACAAGGACACCATCGATCCAGGCACATGGAACTCCTACAGAAATCCTGTAGAGCAGTCAGATGTGCAGGATCCTGCGGTTTATGAGGATAATGGAACATTTTATCTTTTTGCTACAGGATCAGAAGATTCGATCATACCTATGATGGTGTCGTCCAACCTTACAGGATGGGAGTTGGCTATCTCCGTCTTCAATGACGAGACAAAGCCGACATTTGTCAGCGGAGTGGCTGCTGATAAGCCTGCCGTAGCTAAGGTCGGCGACCAGTATCTTTTGTACTATTCAATGTACAAGTCAGCGGAAAACAGCGGAATAGGTGTCGCTATTGCTGATTTGGTGACAGGACCTTATGTGGATCAGGGTAAACTTCTGCTTGGCTCGGAGCAGGGTATCACCGGAGCAGTTTCTCCGTCTTTCTTCAGTGACGGTGAGGCAAACTATCTGGTGTTCGGTAACTTCGGCGGTATTTATATCGTTCAGCTCTCAGAAGATGGAAAGAGCATAGCTTCAGGTGCCGCTCCTGTAAAGGTGGCTTCAGAGCTTTTTGATGCTCCTTGCATCACAGTCAAGGATGGAAAGTATTATATGTTTGCTTCCATCGGTTCGACAGCCGGAGGAGCAGATTGTACATGCCAGCAGGTTGTGGGACGCTCGGACAGTGTCTATGGCCCATACTTCGACAAGAATTCCAGAGCAATGACAGACGATGGCTACGAAGTACTCATCAAGGGCAGTACCAAGTTTGCCGGTCCGGGACATGGTAGTGTGTTTGATGTACACAATGGCACCACCTGGATCATTTACAACGCATACGACCTGAGCGATGTGTCCAAGGGAAGGACTCTTATGCTTGACAGAGTCAACTGGGTTGACGGATGGCCGTCAGTCAGAGGCTCTATTGGCTCATTCAGTGCCGATGCCCCAGCTTTGAACTAATAATCAATTATAATATGAAACCGATAATACCTATTATGACAGTTCTGCTGGCCGCGCTTCTGGTGATTTTCCCGGGAGAGATCGCCGCTCAGAACAATAAAATCCAGGTCAAGGGTAGTGTCACAGATGTTGACTCAAGACCTATCCCTGGTGCAACCATAATGGTGAAGGGTAATGTGTCTCTTGGTGGAACCATTACAGACGACCAGGGTAATTTCACATTCAGCTTTCCTGCTGGTGAGACTCTCCAGGTGACCTGTATTGGTTATGTTACAGTCGAGAGCCGCTTTACACGTGATTCAGACTGGCTCGTGACTATGGACGAGGATGCCCAGATGCTTGAGGATGTTGTAGTTGTCGGCTACGGTGTCCAGAAGAAGGAATCTGTTGTGGGGTCCATTTCACAGGTTGGAGCAGAGTCTCTTGTCAACTCAGGAACAACCAATATCACCAATGCTCTTGCAGGTAAATTGGCCGGTGTCCTTACATTCCAGTCAAGCGGTACCCCTGGTGCAAGTGATGCTGAAATCCTTGTCAGAGGTGTTTCCAGCTGGAATGGCTCGACCCCTCTTATTATGGTGGACGGTGTGGAAAGATCATTCAGCGAACTCGACCCTAATGAGGTTGAGACCATCTCTGTGCTTAAGGATGCTTCTGCAACAGCGGTATTCGGAGCAAAGGGTGCGAACGGTGTTATCCTCGTGACCACCAAGACAGGTCAGAAGGGTAAACCTAAGATGAATCTTACCGTTAATTATGGCCTTGAGACTCCTCAGGAACTCGCAGCTATCATTGATGCCGGTACGACTGCGGAGATGATGAACGTTGCATATATGAATGATGCTTCATTCGGTAGCGTTATGTCGAAGGAGACAGTGGAGAACTACAGATCGGGTGTGGATCCTATCCGTTATCCGAACAATGACTGGTACGATCTCATGCTCAACGATTTTGCTCATTCGGTCAATGTTAACTACAGCTTGCGCGGAGGTACTGACAGAGTCAAGTATTATGTGGCTGTGGGTTATCAGAATGAGGGCTCACTTGTAAAGCGTCAGAGCAACTGGAAGAATGCAACATTCAATTTCCAGAAGATCAACTACCGAGCTAACCTTGACTTTGATGTGACCAAGAGTACAAAGTTGTCACTTAAGATAGGTGGATCTACAGGTATTTCATCACGTCCGGGAACAAACTCAGATGGTGGTGTCTCTGTAGGAAACCTCTTTACATATATGTATATGGCATCTCCTATGATGTTCCCTGCATATTATCCTGCATCAGTTCTTGACAGGATTCCGGACTGGAATTATCCTGGACTTGCGGAGGACAGACTTGCCCAGCAGGGTACTTCATACATCCAGAATCCATATTCTATCATGGCTACCGGTGATTTCCTTCAGACTACCACAAACAAGCTCAACACTGACCTCCATCTCAATCAGAAGCTTGACTTCATCACTAAGGGTCTTTCGTTGAGGGCTATGGCGTCTTTGACATCGTCATTTGCACGCTATTCTCAGGAAGGAAGCCAGAGCAGACCGTCATATCGTATCGACTGGGATAAGTATGATCTTGGAGTGGAGAACCCATGGATGTCTACAGAAAGTGCAAACGATGTGTATGTGCAGCCGCCTTATGCTGTGACTACAAATCCATATCCAAGGAGTACTTCGATCATCTTCTACTGGGAAGCCGCTCTCAGCTATGACCGCACATTCAAGAAGAAGCACAACGTGACAGGTCTCCTCCTTGCTAACCAGAGACAGAGCATTTCAGGTGCAAGCTTCCCTCACAGAGGCCAGGCCTTTGTGTTCCGTGCGACATATGACTATGCTTCAAAGTATCTCTTTGAGGTTAATATGGGTTATACAGGTTCAGAGCAGTTCTCTTCTAAGAACAGATACGGTTTCTTCCCTTCTGTTGCTGTAGGTTATGTCATTTCGAAGGAGAAGTTCTGGAAAAAGGCAATGCCTTGGTGGAGCAAGATGAAGATCCGTTATTCTGATGGTACCGTAGGTAGTGACAATGCAAGCGAAAATTGGCTCTACTACTCTACATATTCAAAGAACAGCGTAGGACTTATCGTGGAGGATAAGGCAGCAAATACAACAGCAAGATGGGAGACTGCACGCAAGCAGGACCTCGGAATCGAACTCGGTTTCTTCAAGGATCAGCTCTCATTCAACGTCGATCTCTTCCAGGAGTCGCGTACAGACATGCTTCTCAAGCCGGTTGAGTCACCGCTTCTCGGTATCACTTCAAAGGATATCAACGCAGGAAGCATGAAGAAGCATGGTATCGATATCGAAGGAAAGTGGCGCACAACAACATCAAGAGGCTTCTACTATGAACTCGGCTTCATGCTTGGTCTTAATGAGAACCGAATCACGAAGTATGACGAGGCGGTAAATACACCAGCTTATCAGAAGTGGGAAGGCACTCCTTATAAGGCAGCCCGTACTGGTCTTGAGCAGATTGATGGAGGTTATTTCACATCTGTCGATGACCTTCACGGATATCCTAACTCACTTGGTACTGTTGGCAATACGTATCTTGGAATCTACAAACTTCTGGATTTCAATGCAGACGGTAGAGTCAGCAACCTTGACCTTCATGCAATCGAAGGAGTAGCATACCCTCCGATCGTCGGTTCATTCAACATCGGTCTGGGATATAAGGGCTTCTCTTTCAATATGCTCTTCTACGGTACAGCAGGAAAGTATATCGAATTCAACCGTGCATTCTGGAAGGAATTCATCAAGCAGGACTGGGCTGTTCACACAGGTCAGCTTGACTACTGGACTCCTACCAACAGAAATGCCGGACATGCAGCCCTCAGCTTCGACGACAAGACCTACTCTATGTTGGGCGGTTCGGCAAATGCTGAAGGATATGCACTCATGCTGAAGGACCACTCTTGGAGAAAGTCAGATTATCTCTCTCTCAAGGAGGTTTATCTTGCATATAAGTTTGATGGAAAGAAGCTTGAGGATGCTCTTGGAGTGAAAGGTCTCAGCATTACCTTGACTGGAAACAACCTGTTCATGTTCTCAGATCTTCTCGAGGGTAACCCTCAGAGAACAGAACTTAGAGCCAGCTACTATCCTATCATGCGATCAGTGAAACTTGGTGTGAAACTGGACTTCTAAACTCTGTCAGCTATGAAAAAGAAATATACAATAATAGCTTTATTCTGCGCCCTGTTCTCTTTTACAGGCTGCAACTTCCTGGATGTCGATCCTGAACTTGGTCTTACAGAGGAGGATGTGTTCTCTACTTACAAGAACTATCGTCTGTACTTTGACTATACGCTGACCAAGGATCAGTCCATCAATAAACTGAATATTCATGAAGGCTACCCTCTGTTCGTCGACTTCAACGACCGTCGATTCGCCTTCAGTGCCACTACAGATGCAGCAGATGCGGGTCGTCTTCTCCGTGCACAGCAGGAAATCAAGATATGCAAGCTTTCTGATGACACTTGCGAGAACTTCTCGTTCACTACATCGAGACGTCCGATTGCCCTTGCGATGTTCAAGATCATACGAATCGCAAACAGATCGATCGAGAATATAGACAGGCTTACCAATGCCAAGCCTCAGGAGGTTTCTGAGCTTCTCGGCTCTGCTTATTTCGTAAGAGGTTTTGCTCATTTCGTGCTTTGCCGTTTCTACGGTGGTATGCCGTATATCGACGAGTCTCAGAAGGACACTTGGGACCTCGAGCGTCTTACAGCAAACGAGACCTACAAACGTGCCGCTGCTGACCTTTACAGAGCCTATGAGTATCTTCGCGACGCAGGCAAGATGAGACGTGACGCCGTTCCTGGTGTTGCAGGTCACCTTGCTGCAGCTGACATGAACCGCCCGAGCGGCTGTACAGCTCTGGCGATACGCGCAAGAGCGCTGATGTATGCGGCTTCTCCGCTCAACAACATCAATGGTCAGCAGGACTGGATCGAGGCAGCAGAGGCTTATGGACTTGCTCTTGAAACCGCTCTTGAGTGGCAGTACTCGCTTCTGGATGCATCTGATTATACAGATAACTTCATCGGTAAGGAGTATACCAATGAGGCCCTTTGGAGTTACAGCCACTATGTAAAGGGTAATGGTACTGCACTTTCTGCATTCCTTGCTTATCCTCAGAGTAACTATGGCAACGCTTGTGGTGTCTGTCCTACTCAGAATTTTGTTGATAAGTATGAGACAAGATTTGGTTATGCTCTCAACACCGAGGCTGATCGCGAAAAGGCAATTGCTGCAGGAGAGTACAATGAGCAGAATCCGTATGCTAACAGAGATCCACGTTTCGAGCTTACCATCCTTCATGATGGCTCACAGACTCCGTATGTGGATGGCGATGTCAAGATACACTATGATCCGGTAACGAAAACTTATCCTCTTACAAGCATCTCCGGCGTGACAGCTGAGTTTGGAATCCAGTGGGGTACCAAAGAAGGATCCAAGGGATATTCAAACACTGGTTATTACAGCAGGAAATATTGGTCTGGTGCACGTGGTGACAAGGATATCAAGCGCAACTACCATGAGGCCCTTGTCAGACTTGCTGAAATCTATCTCGGATATGCTGAGTGTGCCAATGAGGCATATGGCCCTACAGGCAAGTCAAGCAACTGCCACCTCACAGCTCTTGAAGCAGTAAATATCATTCGCAACAGAATCGGTATGCCTGATGTACGCAGCGAGTACACTGCAAGCCAGGAGCTTATGAGAGAGCGTATTCAGAACGAGAGAAATATCGAGCTTGCTTTCGAAGGAAACAACTACTATTTCGACATCCGTCGTTGGAAGACCGCTCCGGAAGCTATGAGTCAGACTCTGATGGGAATGTATGTTGAAAAGTGCGAAGTATCAACAGAACATCCTGTTGGAAGGAAATATGAAAGACGTGCTATTCCACAGAACAGACAGTGTGTATGGAAGGACTGCATGTACTGGTGGCCTTTCCCTGTTGCAGAGGCTAACAAGCTCGTCGTATTCAGGAATAATGAAAACTGGCAATAATAAAAGGTCAATATTATGAAATACAGAATACTACTTTCGGTTTTAATCTTTGCCGGTGTTCTCTGCAAGGCGGAGCCTGCACCAAAAGATACGATATTGACATCTTCGACCGTACGTCTTGAAGAGAGTGATCTTGACAAGATGGCTGGTCTTGATTTCAGGAAGAGACTGATTGGACAGATTCCTGGACTCGAAGTACGCGAACTCACAGGAAAGGTAAAGCTTGGAACGACAAACTTCGGATCGGCATGGTTTAATAGTGATGAGGTTTCTTTCGCTTCCAAGGGATGGAGTACCCTCGCATGCATTGTTGATGGTGTTCCTGTTCCGTTCTCGCAGTTTGTTCTCGAGCCTAATCAGATCGAGAGCATCGAATATGTTACAGACGTAAATGATAAGTCCATCAATCCTATGGCTTCAAGCGGAGCTATTGTGATAACCACCAAGCAGGGTGAGTATAACACTCCTATGAAGGTTGCGGTTTCTGCAGAATCCGGTGTAGGCTTTGTGGATAACATGCCTTCATGGGTGGACGGTGTCACTTATGCGAAACTGAATAACCTCTCACGTGGTACATCAGGTTATCCTACACTGTATAGTGATGAGGCTATTGCCGGTTATGCAAGAGGTAACATGTATGACAGAATGTATCCGAATGTTGACTACAAGTCGCTTATACTTCGTAGCTATAAGCCATCTACAAGATTTGCAGTCACTATGGGTGGTGGTACCAATAATGTGAAATACCACATCGGATTCAACGGACTCAACGATGGAGACCTCTACAAAGTGGGCCCTATTGCAGATTATAACAGACTGAACATTACATCTTCAGTCACAGCAAAGATCGGAAGATGGATAGAGGCAAGAGCTTCCTTCATCGGACTCATTGCGTTTGAAAGAGGTAATCGCGCGAGCCTTAACACCTACCGTTCAGTTCCTGCAGTTGCATTCCCTGTAGCTCTTGGTAGAAGTATGGGTCAGACTGATCTGGATGGAGATTCTGAAGGATCAATGATCTATACCGTTTCCAGATCGTTTACAAGCAACCCATATGCTGAGGTTGTGGATGGCGGATTCTTCACTGCCAAGACACGAAGCGGTATGTTCAATGCCGATGTCAATATTGACCTTGGCTTCCTTGTAAATGGTTTGAAGACCCGTTCACATGTAACCTTCGGTTCTTGTTACTTCCTGAATGTAGGTAAGGACAACGACTATCTTGCTTACTACTGGGATCCTGCAGAAGATATTACAGATCTTTCTGCTCACCTTGGAGTAAAGCAGGCTTCAAAGTCAGGAATCAGCGGAAGTTCATATCAGACATTCAATTTCACACAGGATCTGTGGTATGAACTCAGAAAGGGAAAGCATGTGGGTAATGCAAAGGCAACATTCAACCTTTCCAACTCTGCAAGAACTGGCAACTCTTATTATGAAAGATACATAATGGGACGTCTTGCTCTGGATTACACCTACGACAACCGCTATCAGGCAGCTGTGACATTGCAGTATTCCGGTGCATCACCATATGCTCCGGGACACCGCTTTGCATTCCTTCCTTCAGCTAAGTTCGTATGGAACCTGACAAACGAGGAGTTCATCAAGGATGTGGATTGGATCAACAGACTTAGAGTTAATCTCCAGGCCGGTAGATTGGGATATGCTGATATCTTTACAACCAACTATCTGTATGAGTCAAGCTATTCTGCTTCAAGTTCAAACACCTTCGGTCCTGCTACTGCTTACCAGTGGTTCGGAAGTGACAAGCAGTCAGCAAACTACACAACCATCAACAGACTTGCAAATCCTGAATTGACTTGGCCTAAGATTGATGAGATCGACCTCGGCGTCGACTTCGGTCTTCTTGACGGTCTTTCAATCGGCGTAAAGGGTTACTACATCAACCGTACTGGTATCAGCACCAACACAATGTCTGAGTTCTCAGATTCATATGGTTGGAATGGTATAGCTTATTACTATAACTTCAATGCAAAGAACACAATCGGTGGAGAAATCTCTTTGGGTTATGCGCGTAAGATCGGTGATTTCAGTTTCAATGTAAACGGTTGGGCTACCACATGGAGAACTCTCAACACTAAGGTTGCTAATGACGTATATCAGTATGAGTGGCAGAAGCTTACAGGTGCTGATGAGAGTGCGTACCGTGGTTATGTATGCATAGGTAAGTTTGAAACATTCGAACAGATTGAAAGTCTTCCTAAGCTCAGCGATACAGACACACAGATCGGTGACCTTATGTACAAGGACCTCAATGATGACGGAACCATTGATGATAATGACAAGATGGTTATCGGAAACACTGCTCCACGTCTCAGATTTGCGCTTAATGTAGATCTTAACTATAAGAACTTCGCTCTGTCTCTTACAGGAACAGGACGTGCTATCTATGACGTTGCACTCACTAATGATTACTTCTGGAATGGCTGGGGCGACGGTGTGTATTCACAGTTTGTGGCTGACAACATCGGTGGAGCTTATCCAAGACTCTCATACGACAAGTCTTCAACCAACTTTGTTGCATCTGACTTCTGGCTTCGTAAGGGTGGCTTCTTCAAGCTCAAGAGCGCACAGTTCTCATACACACTCTATCCTAAGGCTAAGTGGATTGAAAGCGTACGCTTCACTTTGACAGGAGGCAACTTGTTTACAATTACAGGTCTTGAATATGTCGATCCTGAGAACACAGGTGCCGGAATTTCGGATTATCCATATTTCCGCTCTGTAATGGCAGGAGTAAAAGTGACCTTCTAAACTACTGTAGATATGAAGAAACATATTATATCAACTCTCATTCTCGGACTCGGACTTGCCTGTGGCTGTAGTTTTCTTGAGCCGCTGCCTAACGGAAGCTACAATCAAGACAACTATGAAGACTATCCTAAGATTATCCGAGGATATGTGGAAAAGGCATATGACCTTCTTCCAACTTCTTACCTTACCACCGAATACATCGGCGGTGACGGTATGTCAGACAACCTTACTTGGAGAGCGCATACAAATGCTCAGTACAAACTGGCTACCGGTTCTGGTCTGATGTCGAATTACAGCTATTCGTCAATCTATACCCGAGACTATAAAGGTATCTATTACTGTAACCTCTTCCTTAAGGATGACATCGGCATGACAACAAGATACATGATCGATGAAAAGGCGAATTCTACTCTTCAGAAGGCTCTTCAGGGTGACGCATATGCTTTGAGAGCGTGGTACTACTACGATCTTCTCAAGCTTTTCGGAGGCCGTTCTACTGACGGTCAGATGATGGGCGTTCCTATCTTTACAGAGCCTATGAATCCTGAGAACGCAGATTTGGCGGATGTCGTGCGTCCGACTTACGAGGAGTGCGTAAACCACATTCTCCGTGACATCGACTCTGCTATGGTGTACCTTCCTCTCGCAAACAGAGACTTCCTTAAGGAACCGGAAATCATACCCGTACTCGGTGCTGTACGTTACAGAAGATTCGATGCTGCCGGCATGATGGCTCTCAAGGCTTCTCTCCTTCTTACATGGGCTTCTCCGGCATTCAATCCTTACGATGATGTAAAGCGTTGGGATGCTGCCGCAAGGGCTGCAAAGGCTGCTATCGATCACAAGCTTCTTGTAGAAGGTGCTTCTGCTGTCAAGGGTGGTTTTGATCCTACCGCATCTTTCCTCTGGAAGGATCCTAACTCGGCGGAGGCTTATTGCATTTCACAGATCAGCAACAATTCAAATTACGAGACCAATTTCTATCCACAGGGATTCGGTGGTTCAGCTGCATATGGTGCGACTCAGGAACTTGTTGATGCATTCGGCATGAACAACGGTTATCCTATCGACCACCCGGAAAGTGGTTATGATCCTCAGAATCCATATAGAAACAGAGATCCGCGTTTCTACGCTACTATTTTCTATGATGGTGCTCAGGTTGTCCGTAACACTAACGCTTCCGACGTAATGTATGTGTTTGACACAGCAGAGGGTGGAAAGGATGCTCCTGGACTTGTAAATACTTCTCCTACTGGCTACTACATCAAGAAGCATGTTTATCTTGGATGGAATAAGTCTGATCTCACTGTTTCAACAGCTCAGGCTTGCATCATGTATTGGCGCTGGACTCAGATGCTCCTTACATTTGCTGAGGCAGCAAACCAGGTGGTTGGTCCGCTTGACAGCTCTACTTATGGAATGTCTGCAAAGGAGGCTATCGCATACATCCGAAACAGACCGCTTGAAGACGGATCGCTGGGAGTTGGTGTTGCAGGTGACCCATATCTTGATCAGCAGGCTCTTGCCGGTGCAAATGAATTCGAGAAGGTCATCAAGAACGAGTGGAGAGTGGAGACATGCTTCGAGGGCTTCCGCTTCTTTAATCAGCGTCGCTGGGCAAAGAGCGTTGAAGATATCAATACAGATATCCATCGTATGAAGATCACAAGAGAAGGTATCAGGACTACTTATCAGGTGGAGAAGCTTGAGTCTAGAAATTATCCGTCTCTTTGGCTGCCTATTCCATATCTTGAGATACGTAAGTCTCCACTTATGGTACAGAATGAAGGTTGGGAATCTTGGAAATAAATTCAGTTATGAAGAAATCAATATTATTTTTAGCTTCTTTGCTGGTCTTTGCTACCAGCTGCTATGAAGATTATGTGCGTGACAACGACCATACGGCCGCATTCATCGCATATCAGTATGACCTGAGAACCTTTGTTCTCGGTGAGGGCGAACAGTTCAAGGTGACTGTCGCTCTTGCCGGAACAATGAAGAACGAAATGGACCGCAATGTTCAGCTTGCACTTGAGCCAAGTCTTCTTGACGGAGCATTGGCATCTCTTGTCAAGACAGAGACGACATCTGCACCTTATGTTGCTCAGGAAATCTCCGCTGCGGGTCTTACTGCTGTTACTCCTCTTCCTGATAATTATTACACTCTGGAAGGAATGGACAATCTTTGCATCAAGAAGGGAAATCATACTGCAACGGTGACTTTGCGTGCAACTGAGGAAATGAAGGCTGACCCTAAGGTGTTTGCACCTTATTATGCTGTGGCTTTCAAGATACAGAGTGCAGACACAGACCAGCTCGTTGAGGGTAAGGATTTTGCTGTCATTGCTGTAAAGTGTGAGAACCGCTTCTTCGGTACATGGTCAAGAACTACGGAGATCGTGTCATATGATGCTACCGGTCAGGAGATTGCTAGAGAAAATGCAGAGCAGTCTCTTGCTGATGAAAGCTGCTACACACTCACCACTGTTGATGCTGTGACAGTAAAGAGCAACAGAAGAGCCGGTACTACTGGTGAGATGATTCTCGCATTTAACGGTAATGAAATAACCATCTCGTCACCGGACGGACTCGTTACCGGTACAGGCATGTTTGACGGAAGCAAGCTTCTTCAGAACAGGAAACTCAATCTTGAGTATACCGTCAATGCTGCTGATGGCACGAAGAAGGAAGTGAAGGAGACACTCTATTTCCGTAACAGAACGCGTGACGGAGTGAATGAGTGGCAGGACGAAAATCCGGAGAACTACAACTAGTCCTCCGGATCACATAAACTTAATCGGATACGCCGACTCAATGACTTGAGTTGGCGTATTCGTTTGGTGACATACCGTATTTCTTTCGGAAGCACTTGATGAAGTAGGATGGGGTTGTGAATCCAACCTTGTAGCAGATTTCATTGATCTGCATTGAACTTGTGCGAAGAAGTTCTTCTGCCTTCTCGATCTTTCTGTCCCTGATGTAGTTGTTTGCTGTAGTGTTCAGGATGTCCCTCATCTTTCGGTTGAGAGAGCTTCTTGATATGTTAAGCAAAGTAGCCATGTCTTCCACGCAGAAATCCGGGTTGCTGAAGTTTTCTTCTATGGTGCGGTTGAGTTCCTGAAGGAAGACAATGTCTCTTGATGATAGTCCGATATTCGAACGATCCTCCTCATTGTGTTCATAATTAATGTCTCCTGAAATCATCTGAATCATCTTCTTTCTTGATGTGATCAGGTTCTCTACACGTGAGATCAGGAATTCCATTGAGAATGGCTTCTCAACCAAGGCGTCCACACCGATCTTCATACTCTCCACCTTTGTCTCTGGGGTCAGGTTGGCAGAAAGGATGACTGTCAGGATGTGGGAGAATGTCGGGTCGTGCTTGATCTTGGAGCATAATTCCAGTCCGGACATCTTTGGCATCTTGAGGTCAGTCAGTACGAGGTCAATGTTGCTTTGCTTCCTGATGATCTCCAGTGCTTTCACTCCGTTTTCAGCAGTAAGTATCCGGTATTTGCGCGATAGATTCTTCTTGAGATAGTCCAGCAGGTCAGGGTGGTCTTCCACTACAAGGACGGTTTCATTGAGTACATCGTCACTCTCATTGAAATTCTCATCTGTGACATCATCATCTTCTTCCTGTGCCGCAGGAGCTGTTGTGAGAGGGATTCGTAATATGAATTCATTTATATCTTCCTTATCACTCATATTCAGTTCCCCTTCCTGTCTCTGTGCAAGCGTCTTGGCTACAGACAGCCCGATGCCGAATCCGTCGCTGACCTTTTCTCCGTTGTCGTATCTTACGAATGATTCGAAGATCTTACTCCTCATTTCCAGCGGGATGACCTTACCGTCATTTGCTATCCTTACTTCAGCAAATCCGTCATCAGATAAGGTGAGGTCTATTTCAACAAATGATTCGGTGTATTTTATGGCATTAAATACCAGATTGTTAAGGATCTTGATTGTTGCAGAGGTGTCAGCCATTACCCAGATAGGCTCATCAGGAACTGATATCCTCCAGTCCAGCTGTGAGTTCAGGTCTGTGAAATTGGCAATTACATTGCTTGCATTAGAGCATAGGTCAATAGGCTTGCAGCAGATGTTGAATCTGTTCTTCTCAATCTTCGAGAACTCAAGAAGTTCGCGGATAAGAGTAGATAGATAGGATGCATGCCTGTTCATTACCTCTATATCAAATCTTGCATCTGCATCCAGATTAGGATTCTCTGTAAGATGATTCAGAGGTGTTGTTATCAGAGTAAGAGGTGTCTTGATTTCGTGAGCGATATTTGTAAAGAAATCAAGCTTCTCCTGATGAAGGTCCATCTTCATCTGATAAGTCTTCTCCTTGCGCTTTCTGATTTCGTTACCTCTGATGTAGATGATGATAACCGTCATCAGAGCAATAATCAACACAATGTATATTATGTATGCAGTGACGGAGGTGAGAGGATGCGAATTCACACGAATCGTCATTGACTCGAGCTTCGGATTGTAGGCTTTCAAAGTGTAGGTGCCAGGTTTGAGCCCCTGATATGAAAGCTTTCTGTCCTTTCCGATAGGTCTCCATGTGTTGTCGTGTCCTTCGAGACAATATAGTCCTTTTCCTGATACTATGTGATAAGGATCTATGTCTGATATGGTTATCTCTATGGTGTTCTGATTGTGCTTCAGAACGGCTTTATTCTTGTTTTTCAGCGGTATTTCATTTCCGTCGCATGTGATCTTTTCTGCAATATCAGTAGTTCCGATGGTGGCTGATGAGCGCTTCTTCGAAGTAGTGTGCAGGATGGTTATTCCATCGCGTGATCCGAGGAAGATTTCTCCTGTCGAGGACAAGAAGGCTGAGGCGCGATTGAATCCGAAGTTGATCAGTCCGTCCGATTTGGTGATGGAATACATCTTTCCGGATCTGGTGATCTTGGTCAGGCTTCGGTCTGTCGTGATGAATACGTTTCCGTTATTATCCTTGATTATGTTGGTGATGATGTCGCTGGCGAGTCCGGAGCGAGTGGTTATGCTGTTGAACTCTTTGTCAGTAAAGGTCAAAATTCCTGACTCGGGGGGGCAGACCATATTTTAGATTCTTCGTCCTCTAGAAGGACTATAGGAGACTTCAGAAGGCTTGTCTCCCTTACCTGCTTATTGTTTATTTCCGTTACCTTGCCGTTTGCCCAGCGAACCAGACCTTTTTCTTCTGTCACCGCCGCGAGCGTACTGCTTGCGGATTGTCCGATTTCTAGGACAGTAAGGTCCTTGAAATCCTTTATGACTTTGAAACTGTCAGAAGATTCATCAAACTGCAGAAGTCTCTTGTCTGCAAGAATGACAAGCTTTCCGTCTTTTGTCGCAAGCATATTGCTGTTGTTCTGATAACCCTCCCTATACGAGATGATGTCTCCGTTTAGCGGGTTCAGACAATATATTCCGGACGAAGAACGGAGCCAAAGCTTTCCGTTGAATTCGACAATGCCGTCTAGATCTTTAGGAAGCTGCGGCGAGTCATATCTGCGTATGGTTCTCTGCGTGGTGCTGTAACGGAACAGACCCTTCAGGCGAGTGGTTACCCAGATGGTCGTGTCGTTTGTTTCTGCAAATCCTGTGACGCCGCTTTCTTTAAGAATAGGTCTCTTGGCCTTTTTGTTGCCCCTAAATGTGGTAAAGTCAAATCCTGATTCCTGCTGGATGATCACTCCATCCTTGAAAGTACCGATAATGAGCCCAGTGTCAAGATTTCCGCTGATGCAATACACGTTCTGTCCTTCGAGCGCTTTTGTTATCTTGTTGATGACTTTTTTCTTTTTCGCCAGATCGTAAATCAATAGGCCGGTGTTATGTCCTATGGCAATAGTTTCATCTCCGATTGCAAAGACCTTTCTCAGCTTGTAGGACTGCTGTTCCTTTGATTCCATCGGGAGCTGACTGTAGGTCCTTTCATATGGATTGATAATCCACAACGTTCCGTCTTCGCAAGCGAGGCAGAAGGATCTGTTGTTTACCTTTGTCAGTCCGGTAATCTTCTTGTCAGCAAATGGAGTCGCTTTCTGATCCTCGGCAGGAGAGAATGCAATTTCTGAATCGTCTGTCATATCCAGGTAGAACAGACCACCATTGATCTTTGTCGCAAGATAGAGATTGTTCTCCGGTTCGAACCAGATGCGTGAGAAATAGTTCTCGTTTTCGGCATCTGTGAAATGTTTGCTGGTGCTGAATGTATCAGGATTTATTGCGGTTATTGCACCTGAACGAAGCGATACCCAGATTGTGCCTCTGGAGTCCTCGAAGAGTCCGGCAACCTTGTTTTCTACGGCATCTCCTGTCATAAGGTCCAGGTTCAGGAACTTCTTGGTGTCGTTATCGTAGAGGCCCACACCGCTGCCGGAACCAATCCATATCCTGTTCCTTTTGTCGCACATCAGGTACTTGATGATGTTTGAACGGATATACATTTCTTCCTTGAAGAAGTTCTGTACATTATACCCGTTATACTTGCTCAATCCTGTGGCAGTACCTATCCAAAGGCATCCGCTCTTATCTGTGCAGATGTCGTAGATGGAATTGGTGGTAAGACCATTGAGATATGTGATGTTTATGAAGTCGGAACCCGTGGTTTCAGCCTTGCTTCTGTTTGGGGCAAGAAGAGAAAGGACAAGTAACATTATCAGTGTGCTTATCCTGATTCTGGAGTTAGTCATAGTGTTTCTGATTTAGCCGCTCAAGCAAGCTTGAGGGTAAGTGAGATGAAATCTTCAACGCTGAGGCGTTCCGGTCTGAGTTCGAACACCGGATCTGCAATGAATTCTGCAAGCTGCTCTTCGCTCCACCCTTCTCTGTCCGCTTTTGCGCGGATGAGCGGCTTGAGGGAGTTTCGCAGGGTCTTTCTCCTTTGGTTGAATCCGGTCTTCACTACTGTCTTGAAAAGTGATTCGTCGCAGCCGAGTTCGGTGCGCTGATTCCTGACAAGGCGAATTACAGCAGATTTCACCTTTGGAGGAGGGTTGAAAGCACCTTCACCAACTGTGAACAGATATTCTATGTCGTACCACGCCTGCAGCAGCACAGAAAGAATACCGTAGGTCTTTGTACCGGGTTTTTCTGCTATACGCTCTGCAACCTCCTTCTGGATCATGCAGACCACCTGAGGAACCTGTTCCTTGTAATCCAGGATCTTGAAGAAGATCTGCGAAGAAATGTTGTACGGGAAGTTTCCTATCACGCAGAATTGTCCCGAGAAGAACTTCTCGAGATTGAGCTTGAGAAAGTCCGCTTCAAGAAGCTTGCCCTGTACCTGCGGGAAATGCACGAGGAGGTAGTTAACAGATTCTGTATCGATCTCTACCATTCTGAGGTCAACTTCCGGTCTCTTAAGCAGATACTGGGTGAGGACTCCCATTCCAGGACCCACCTCTAGTGCCGGCATGGTACCGTTTTCCACGATAAGTGCGTCTGCAATCCTTTGTGCTATAGATAAATCGGTCAGAAAGTGCTGACCGAGGGCTTTCTTTGCTCTTACTTCCATAGTCCTAATATCTTGGGCGGTTCTTGCGGCGTGTCTTGTGCTTCTTGCTTACTTTGATGCGGTACCTCTTGCGTGTGTATTTGATTATCACAGCAGCAATAAGGCCGGCAAAGACGAGACAGATGAGGATGTAGGTCCATGCGGAAGCATTGTCTCCCTTGACTCTAGACCACATCTTGAGCAGTGCCTCTGTGTCCGAATCGTGCATCATTCCACATCTTAGTATGGTTGATTTGTCCGGATACATTGTCGGATTTAAGAAGACGCTGTCTGCCTCCTCTCCGAAGAAGTAGCTTGCATCCAGGCAATCATACTCTTCTTCGTCGCTCATCGCTTCAAGCACCTCCTCTCCTCCGATCACGCTCACATAACCAGTCATATCCATATTTCTGACAGCATTTTCAGGCATACACATAAAGTTGATGAAATACCTTGCCGCCTTTACATTCTTTGCATATTTAGGGATTACCCAGCCGTCAAACCACACTACGCTTCCCTCGTCAGGAATGCTGTATCTGAGGTCCATTCCAATCTCTGCAGCTTCATCGATGGCCCATTGTGCATCACCGCTCCATGAAAGATTGATCCATGCAAGTTCCTTGGTCATCTGTTCCTTTCCGAAGTCAGCTTCCCAGCCTGCTATTGACTCCTTGAATGAATTGAGATAATCTTCTACCAATGTGATTGATTCCTCTGATGTGTCGAACGGAAGGCTTACCAGATCTTTTTCGCCTTTGTCTATTGCATCCTTGCTCAGTGCAACGAGCAGAGCTGTGTATACGTCTCTGAATGCATCCTTCATCAGCACCTTGCCCTTGTATGCCGGATTTCTAAGAACTTCCCAGCTTGCAGCCTCTTCGATTGCAATGTATTTCGGGTTGTAGATGAGTCCTACGGTTCCCCACATATATCCCACAGAATAGTCGTTGGCGTTCTTTCCGCTGCCTTCTATCTGAGAAAACTTGTCCACGATGTATGGTGCTACATTGTGTATGTAGTTGGGCGTCTCGCCAAAATCTGTGTCGATAGGCAGAAGAAGGTCACTTCTGAGCATTCGCTCGATGATATAGTCTGATGGACATACGACGTCATAGTCTTCATGACCCAGCTCGATCTTCGAGAGCATTGTCTCGTTGATGTCAAATGTCTGATAGATTATCTGGACCTTTTCTCCGGTCTGCTCCTCGTACCACTGTTCAAATTCGCCAAGGAGTTCCTCGTCGATATAGTCAGCCCAGTTATAGACCTTCAGTATGTTGTCGCGTTCGTCGGAGCATCCGATCAGAAGGATGGCTGCGATGACGGTTAAAAACAGTTTCTTCATCTTTATTTGACAGGATTGTTGGAGTTGCGGATCTTTCTCAGGTTGATTACGATGAGAAGCAGGAGAATACCCAGGAACATTATCGTAATCATTGGGCGCAGCTCAGGTGTGAGTCCTCCCTTGCGGGCATCAGTGTAGATGTATGTCGAGAGGGTATCCAGTCCGATGGTGCCTCTTGTGAAGAAAGTCACAGCAAAGTCATCAAGGGACATTGTAAATGCTAGAATGAATCCCGAAATCATACCCGGCTTCAGCAGTGGGATAAGCACCTTTCTGAGGGCCTTGAACGGGGTGGCTCCAAGATCAAGTGCCGCTTCATATATGTTCGGGTTCATCTGTGTCAGTTTAGGAAGCACGCTCAGTACTACGTACGGAGTACAGAAGGTAATGTGTGCCAGCACCACGGTTACATATCCCTGGCTGATGTGCAGGAAGACAAACAGGAGGAAGAGGGATACACCGGTGATGATGTCAGGGTTGAGCATCGGGATGTTGTTCATGAAGGATATTGCCTGTTTTGCCTTTCCTCTCATGTTGTGGATTCCGATGGCTGCTATCGTTCCCAATATGGTAGAGACTGTTGCCGCGATCAGAGCGATTATCACTGTATTCTCGATGGCATGCATAAGTGAACCCGTTCCCTGCATATTGCCTGTGAACAGGTTGGAATAGAGTTTTGTGGAAAACCCGGTCCAGTTGCCCAGAACCTTGCTTTCCGTAAAGGAGAAGACTGCTATGAAGACTATAGGTGCATAGAGCACGATAAGCAGCAGCCATATGTAACATTGTGCAAAAAACCTTTTCATACTACACTATTACTCCACTTTCTTCTTTCTTGTTGTCCTGCAGCAGGCTTGTTATACCTATGATCACAAGCATCACGAGCGAAAGAGCCGCTCCGTAGTTCCACATCGATGAATTGATGTTCTCCTGGATGATGGTACCGAAAAGCTTGATCTTGTTGTTGGTTAGGAATTCCGAGATGGCGAATGTGCTGACGGTAGGCATGAACACCATCATCACACCGCTTATGACTCCCGGCATCGAGAGCGGAACCTGTACCTTCCAGAACACCTGCCAAGGGGTTGCTCCGAGGTCCTGGGCTGCTTCTGCATATGACTTGTCCATCCTGTTGAGGATGTTGTAGATCGGGTAGATCATGAATGGCAGGTAGTCATAGACCATACCGACCAGCAGGGTGCCCTTGCCGAGCTGGACTCCTAGCATATGGAAGAGCTCTGCAGTGGCGAGGGTTCTCATAAGCGCGTTGATCCACATCGGCATTATGAAAAGCACGATTGTTACTGCGCTGCGGTTGAGATTCTTGTTTGCGAGGATCCATGCTGCAGGATAGCCGAGCAGGATGCACAAGGCTGTGTTTTCAATCGCCACTTCAAGCGAAAGGGCGAATGTCTCTATGGCATCTGTGTCAGTGAAGAACTTCACGAAGTTGCCCAGCGTGAAGTTGCCGCTGCCGTCCGTGAATGCGTAGAACAGGATCAGGATCAGCGGGAGCGCCACGAAAAGCAGCAGGAAGACTGCATAGGGGAGTGCCCAGGTACTTCTTCTAGTCATTGCACTTTACGATCTTAATGTCCTTTGGATCTATGTTGATACCCACAAGGTCTCCCTTGTCCCAGATGTCGTTTGTGTCCACCCAGATGTGGTCGCCATCATCAGTGAGGATGGTCAGGTGATAGTGGTCTCCCTTGTAAAGGAGGAAATATACTGTTCCGGACAGCATTCCTTCTTCAGGGTGATCGATGAGCTCAACTTTCTGGAACTTCACCTCAACCTTGACTTTATCTCCAGCCGCAAATGCGGTCTGTGGCTTACATTCGAATTCTTCGTCAAGGAAACGGACGTGGTTCTCGTCTACTATTTCTGCATCGAACGTGTTGCATGTCCTTTCCTTCTTCATCACCTGGATGTCTGCAGGTCTGATGATCAGACCCACTTCCGAATCCGGATCAAAGGCGTTGTAGTCCTGGATCATGAGCTCATGTCCGGTGTCGGTGTCTACAAGCATTTCATAGTGTACACCCTTGAAAATGCATGACTTTACCTTTGCGGTAAATTGCGCGCCTTCGGTTCTGTTCATGATGTAGATGTCCTCCGGGCGTACAACAACGTCCACTTCTACGTCTTCTCCGAATCCCTCGTCCACGCACTCGAACTCATGACCTGCAAATTCCACGAGTCTGTCCTTGATCATTCTGCCGTTAAGGATGTTGGACTCGCCTATGAAGTCTGCCACAAATGAGTTCTGAGGCTCGTTGTAGATGTCTGTCGGAGTGCCTATCTGCTGGATCTTACCCTCATTCATTACGACGATCGTGTCGGAAAGAGTCAGGGCTTCTTCCTGGTCGTGTGTCACATAGATGAAGGTGATGCCGAGCTTTCTGTGCATTTCCTTGAGCTCGATCTGCATGTCCTTCCTCATCTTGAGGTCAAGGGCAGCGAGCGGCTCGTCAAGAAGAAGCACCTTCGGCTGGTTCACGATGGCGCGGGCGATAGCCACACGCTGCTGCTGACCGCCAGACAGCGATTCCACATCTCTGTCCTCATAGTCAGTCATACTTACCATCTTGAGCACCTTTCTTACTCGCTTGTCAATCTCGTCCACAGGCACATTCTGGAGCTTGAGTCCAAAGGCGATGTTCTCATACACATCAAGATGAGGGAAAAGTGCATAACGCTGGAATACGGTGTTTACCGGTCTCAGATGTGGAGGCATCTTGCTGATGTCTTCGCCATTCATTATGATTTCTCCGGCATCTGCAGAGCCGAATCCTGCAAGAATTCTCAGCAGGGTTGTCTTTCCGCATCCGGAAGGGCCAAGCAGGGTAAGAAACTCACCTTTCTTCACAGAAAGGCTGATGTTGTCAAGGATGCACTTGTCTCCGAAGTGCTTGCTTATATTCTTGAATTCAATAATGTTCTCCTTCATCTTGCCTAAAGATTAGCTCTGTTTTTTCTACATTTTGACACAATGTCCTTCACCGTTTGGGTGAGGCTGAATTTCCATGTCACTCCTATGTTCAGTATGTGGCTTCTGTTGCATCCGTGACCCCATGATGCGTGAATACGCAGGTCCTCATAATCCTCGATCGGGAAGAATTCTGCCGCAAGGCCATAGAACATATAACTGCCGTCGTATCCATATTCCATCAATGCGTCTTCTCCGCATTTTTCCCAACCGAACCGGCCTTTTATACATCCCCAGTCGCTGAATTCGTATGAAGGGGCGATCATCAGGGTGAAGTCGCGGGTGAACAGGTCCTTCAGGTCGGTTGCCCTGGTCATGTATTCGAAATCAAAAGAAAAGTCATCGAAGCTGAAGCGATTGCCGAAGTTCAGGAGCTTCATGTAGTGACCTTGTTCGTACTGCCACAGATTTGCAGTCCAGTAAGACTCAAACCAGTCCATTTCGGCTCTCCATCCGAGTGCATAGGCAAAGAGATTAGGCTCTCCCCATGAAAGAGGCGAGTTGCATGCCTGGATAGTGAGTTCGTGATCGTCGTCAGGATAGAATGATGCAGAAGCCCCCCACTGCCAGCAGTCAAATGCGTTCCAGAAGGATGAGTTCATGAAGTAGTATGAGTCGATATCATAGGCATCATACTCGAAACTTCCCAACAAGACGCCGTCCTTGCCGGCCTTGATGGACATGAAATCATTTTCGTAGGCTAATGTGAGCCAGTTTGTATTGCTGAAAAAATCTCCTCCGTTTTCGGTGGCGATGTTGTGATAGAAACTATACGAGAAGTTTGGACTTATCTTTCCGTCTATGCCGAGATACAAGCCGTTACCGTCAAAGCGCCCGACCTGTTCCGAGAAATCGTGTTCATATCCCATTCTGGAATGTATGTGTACATCCGGAATGTATTCAACCGGTTCCTCTGTTTTTGCATCCCCCCAGGATGACTTCTGCAATTGCGCCATACTATCAACTTCCTGCGCCCTGACTGCAGAGCCGATTGTAGCTGTTACAACCCCCAAAAAGACAAAAAATCTCTTCATCTATTTCAATAAACGGTAAAGTACATAAGTGATTTTAGGTTTTTGAACTTATAAAAGTCTTCAACGAGGACAAAAATAGAAAAAAAATCCATATCTTGTGCAGTCTTTTACTTTTAATGGAATAAAATCGTTTTAACACTATAAGAAAATGAAAAAGTTCGTATCAGAACCGGCTCGCCAGGTGCCGGTAAGAGCAGAAGTTGACGTGCTCGTTGCCGGAGGTGGCCCTTCAGGTATTATGGCTGCGCAGGCAGCTTCAGATGGCAAGAAGAAGGTGATGCTTATCGAGAGCAGAGGCTTTCTTGGAGGAAATCTTACAATCGGTCTTCCTATCCTTGCGTTCCTTGGTCCTAAGGGAAATCACATCATCAAGGGTTATGCGCAGAAATTCATTGACAGACTTGCAGAAAGAGGTGCTGCAAGCGGACATAAGCCTTGTCACCTTCACACCAGCTTCACAATGGTTGACTGCGAGGAGGTGAAGAACCTTGCATTCGAGGTTATGGAAGAGTGCGGTGTTGATGTTCTGCTTTATGCTTTCATCGTTGATGCAATTGTTGAGGATGGTGTTGTAAAGGGAGTCATTATTGAGTCAAAGGCTGGTCGTGAGGCTATTCTTGCTAAGACTGTGATCGACTGTACCGGTGATGCCGATGTTGCTTACCGCGCAGGTGTAGTCTGCGACAAGGGTGATGAGAACGGAGGTATGCAGCCGCCTACTCTCATGTTCAATATGAGAGGTGTCAAGGTTCAGGAGCTGCGCGATGCTATCGTTAATCATCCTGAGGTTTATGATATGGACAGAATGCCGAAGGAGCAGTTCAAGGAAGGTCACTTCATTACCGTTGGTCTTCGTAACCAGCTCATCAAGGCGCGTGAGGACGGACTTGATCTCCCTGTAGCACGTACTATCCTCATCACAGGTCTTGCTGATGACGAAATCTGGGTGAACATGACCCGTGTAAGCGGCGTTGACTCTACTTTGCCTGAAAGCTACACTTACGGAGAGCAGACAGCTCATAAGCAGCTCAAGAAGGTAGCGGAGTATCTTCAGAAATATGTTCCAGGATTCTCAGAGGCATGGGTTGATAAGGTGGCTCCGTTCATGGGTATCAGAGAGAGCCGCGTGATCAGAGGAAAGTATATTCTCACTGTTGATGATATCGTATCACTCAAGAGATTCGAGGATGTTGTCGCTGTTGCCGGATATCCTGTTGATATCCACCACGCTTCAGGCGGTGACTGTACAATGATCTACTGCGACGATTCATACGATCTTCCATACCGAGTGCTCGTTCCGGAGACAATAGGAGGTCTCCTTGTTGCCGGCAGATGCTCTTCTATGGATCATGGCGCAATGGCTGCGACTCGAGTAATGTCGACATGTATGGCTCTTGGTGAGGCTGCAGGAACTGCTGCGCGTCTCGCAATTGATGCAGGTGTTCCTGTTGCTGATGTTGACATCAAGGCTCTTCAGGAAGAACTTTTGAAAAACGATGTATTTCTTGGATAACACATGGGAAAGAAAGTTATAGGCATTGACTATGGTTCGGACTCTGCAAGAGCCGTTCTGGTTGATGTTGAAAACGGAAATATAATATCGACAGTAGCTGCCGTGTATCCGCGCTGGTCTGAGGGTCAGTATTGCGATGCGGCGGCTTCGTCGTTCCGTCAGCACCCTCTTGATTATATAGAGGTTCTGAAAAAGGTGCTGAAGGGTGTGCTGGAAGGGTGTGACTGTAAGGATGAGATTGTGGGAATCGGTGTGGATACTACCGCTTCTACTCCTGCTCTTACAGACGCAGATGGTACTCCTCTGGCTCTTAAGGAAAAGTTTGCAGACAATCCCGACGCCATGTTCGTGCTTTGGAAGGACCACACCGGTACTGCCGAGGCCGAGGAGATCGTGAAGGTCTGGGGTGGTGGTGCTGTGAATTACTGTGAGACCTGTGGCGGAGACTATTCTGCCGAGAACATCTGGTCTAAGGTTCTTCACATTGTCAAGACCAATCCCGAGGTTGCATCTGAGGCTCATTCGGTGATTGAGCTTTGTGATTATATCCCTTCCGTACTCATTGGCAAGAGATGCAGAAATGCCTATAGTACTATTGCCTACAAGGCACTTTGGGCCGAGAAATGGGGCGGACTTCCTGCTGAGGAACTCTATGCTGAGCTCGGTGGAGATAAGTTCGTGGAGATCAGGAACTCACTGAATTCTGTACCTTGCTTCGGAACAGAGTCTGTCGGAACACTCTGCAAGGAGTGGGCTGAAGAGCTTGGCCTGAGTCAGGATGTAGTGGTTTGTGCAGGTGTCATTGATTCGCTTGCAGGTGCAGTCGGTGCTGGTTGCAGCCCGGGCAAGATGGCTCTCAATATGGGAACATCAGCTTGTCTGATTGCTGTTGATCCGGATTTCAAGGATGGAATGATAAAGGGCGTATTTGGCCAGTTCCCGGACGGAGTGGTTCCCGGTATGATGTGTTTTGAGATGGGCTTGTCTTCATTCGGTGACAATTTCGCCTGGCTGAAGAGATTCCTTGCTGGCACTATGAAGACCCTTCTTGCTGGAAAGGTATCGGCTGAGGTTCTTGCTGAGGCTGAAGATAAGATTCTTCCAAGTCTCGCTGAGGCTGCTGCAAAGCTTCCTTTCCGTGAGGATGCTCCTTTCGCTTCAGACTGGTTCAACGGACGTCGTAGTCCGGCACCAAACCCTTCTCTCAGAGCTACTGTGTCAGGCCTCGGACTGGCTACTGATGCAGCTGAGGTTTATTATGCTATTGTTGAGGCTACAGCTTTCGGCGTAAAGGCTATGGTCGACACACTTGTTGACAACGGTGTTGCCTTGGAAAGTATTACAGCCATCGGAGGAATCGCGGTGAAGTCTCCTTTCATCGTGCAGTTCCTTGCTGACGTTCTCGGTATGGAGATATTTGTTCCGAACCTTACTCAGGCATGTGGTCTTGGAGCGGCTATAAATGCGTCAGTTGCTTCCGGTTGCTGGCCTGGTCTGCTTGAGGCACAGGAGGCAATGTGTGTCACTGAAGGAGTAAGATACACACCATCTTCTGCAAGGGATTTCAGCAGAAGATACGAGAGATATAGAAATATGTAATAATTTAAATTTTATAAAGACATGGATTCAAAAGAAAGAATTGCAAAAGCGTTGGCCATTTCGACCGACACTAAGGTATTTGAAATGGAGCAGGGTGCATCTGCATGCGTTCCTGAGGTTTTCAAGAAATGTTTTCCAGGCCGTAAGGCTGCTATCGTAGCTGACATCAACACTTGGCCTGTACTTGGCGAGAAGGTGTATGAGGCTATGCAGCAGGCAGGAATCGTTGTCGAGAAGTATATCATCGACAAGGAGGAGTTCCATGCTGACTGGAAATATGTGGAAATGGTTGATCGCGTGATCGAGGGTGATTTCGCTGCTGCGAAGGCTACTGAGGATGCGGCTGACTATGTTGACACTCTTCCTGAGAAGCTTTTCCGTGAAGCTTCAGATGACTTCTATGTACTCGTTTCTGTTGGTTCAGGTGTAATCAACGACCTTTGTAAGCTTGCTTCGCACCACCATGCTCAGTCATATGTGTGCGTTGCTACTGCAGCTTCTGTTGACGGTTACTCATCTTTCGGTGCGTCAATCACTTATGAGAATGCAAAGCAGACTTTCACATGTCCTGCACCAGTTGCTATCGTAGCTGATATCGATGTACTTGCCAGCGCTCCTAAGGAAATGACAGCTGCCGGTTATGCAGACCTCGCTGCAAAGATTCCTGCAGGTGCAGAGTGGCTTATCGCTGACTTTGTAGGTACTGAGCCTCTTATCCCTGATGCATGGCACATCCTTCAGGATTATATCAACGAGTTCCTTGGCGATCCTGAGGCTGTTGCTGCAGGTGATCCTAAGGCTATCGCAGGCCTCTTCGAGGGTCTTACTCTCAGTGGTTTTGCAATGCAGGCTGCTCAGTCTTCACGTCCGGCTTCTTGTTGCGAGCACCTCTTCAGCCATATTCTTGACATGACTCACCATCGCTTCAACGGTAAGCTCCAGTCACATGGTTTCCAGGTGTCTGTAGGTACCCTTACTATGTGTGCTGCATTTGATGAGGTGTTCAAGCTCGACCTTACTCAGCTCGACGTTGATGCTTGCGTAGAGGCTTGGCCTACACTCGAGCAGGAGCAGGAGAGAGCATTGGCTATCTTTGAGGGCTTCCCAGTACCTAAGCTTGGTTACACTGAGATCACCAAGAAGTATGGTGACAAGGAAGTTGTTCGCGCAGAGATGACAAAGCTCAAGAACGAGTGGCCAGCTCTTAAGGCTAAGATGCAGGCTCAGATGTACAGCTTCGAGAAGATGAAGGAGAACTTCCGTATTGTCGGTGCTCCTTACGACCCTACTCACATCGGATGTACTAGACAGCAGTTCAAGGATATGTTCGAGAAGGTTCAGTTGATGCGTTTCCGCTACAACCTCCTCGACCTCGGAAAGAGAGGCGGTTTCTACGACACAATCGTGAATGCAATCTTTGACAAGGGCGGAGCCTGGGAAATTGAAGCTTAATTATGTTTGATTCAAAAGTATATTCTGATCGTCGCAAGGCCCTGCTTGAAAAAATGACCGCTAGCAGAGGCCTTGCGGTGTTTGTAGGTAATATGGATGCCGCGATGAATTATCGTGGTAACGACTACAAGTTCCGTCAGGACAGCAACTTCCTGTATTTCTGGGGAATCGATGAGCCGGCTTTTGCCGCTATTATCGATCTCGACAACGGAACTGAGTGCCTTTATGGAAATGATGTCGACATTGACGATATCATCTGGATGGGACCTCAGCCTTCTGTTGCATCAAAGGGTGAGCTTGTCGGTTGCAAGACTACAGCGCCACTTGCTGACTTTGATAAGGCAGTTGCTGCAGCTGTTTCTGCCGGTCGTCCGATTCACTTCCTTCCACCTTCTCGTTATTACAACACAATGAAGATTGCGTCTCTTACCGGTATTCCAGTGGAGGCTGTCCGCAAGGTGGCTGCAATGGATGTGGATGGTGGACGTCATGCTTCTGAGGAGCTTGTGAAGGCTGTGGTTGCCTTGAGAATCGTCAAGGAGCAGTGCGAGATCGATGAGATCGACAAGGCTTGCGATCTTGGTTATCTCATGCACACAGAGGCTCGCCGTGGCTGTAAGCCGGGTGTCCTCGAGCAGGAGATTGTAGGACGTATGGAAGGTATTACACTTTCAAAGGGATGGGGTGTGTCATTCACTACTATTCTTTCGCAGAACGGTGAGACTCTTCATAATCATTCTCATCATCAGATCATAACTCCGGGTCGTCTTCTCGTTGTAGATGCCGGTGCGGAAAGCAATACTCATTATGCTTCTGACTTTACACGTACTTATCCATGCAGTGGAAAGTTCACTACAAAGCAGAGAGAGATCTACGATCTTGTTCACCAGGCGAATGAGCTTGCCTATAATCTGACAGTTCCTGGAAAGCAGTATTGGGAAATCCACCTTGCTACAGTCCGTTTCATGCTTGAGCAGCTCAAGGCACTTGATTTTGTCCGCGGCGATGTGGATGAGATGGTTGCAAATGGCATTTCTGGTCTTTTCATGCCTCATGGCCTTGGCCATAATATGGGTATGGATGTGCACGATATGGAGGATCTTGGAGAAAATTATGTGGGTTATGACGAAGGTCAGAAACGCTCTCCTCTCCTCGGTCTTGGTAACCTTCGTATGGCAAGAACACTCAGACCAGGTAATGTCCTTACTGATGAGCCAGGTGTTTATTTCATTCCGGCTCTCATCGAGCAGTGGAAAAGGGAAGGCACAGACAAGGGTTTCGTAAATTACGAGAAGCTTGCCGGTTATTATGATTTCGGTGGTATACGCCTTGAGGATGACCTTCTTGTGACTGCTGATGGTGTGCGTCGTCTTGGTTCTCGCCGTCTCCCTATCTCTTCTTCTGAGATTGAGGAGATAATGGCAAACGAGTAGGGTAAACCGCTCGGGCGAGTTTTGCCTGATTCCGGGAGACATTTATTCTGTCAAGTGACTTCGTTTGATTATGTCATGTCGAGCGACCAAGGGGATACGAGGCATCTTTTATCTAAAAATATTAGGTATATGGATTGGATAGTTAGTGTTTTGGCAGTGCTGGCCGGTGTGATTGGAATTGCCGGTAGCATTCTTCCTGCTCTTCCCGGCACTCCTGTCGGTTGGGTAGGTCTTCTTATTCTTTATATATGGGGTCACGGTGTAAATGCGGCCGGTGATCCGATGACAATGAAGACCCTTATTGTTTGGGGAGTTGCCGTCTTGATCGTTTCTGTGATAGACTATTTGGTTCCGATGTATTTCACGAAGGTTACGGGAGGAAGCCGTTATGCGGAGCGTGGTGCTATGGCTGGTCTCATTATCGGAATATTCCTGACTCCGGTGGGTATGATTCTCGGATCCTTCCTTGGTGCCTTTCTTTCAGAGATGTATTGGGGTAAGAAGGAGGCTGGTCCTGCATTGAAGGCCGCAGTTGGCTCATTCCTTGGTTTTCTTTTCGGTACAGGTATCAAGACTATTGTTGCTGTCTGCATCTTCTGGCAGATTCTCATCTACCTCGGATAGTCCAACTCCTCTCCGGAATCCGTCACCCCCTGCTTCTTAGGATTTTCCGCCATATGTGTTCTCCACCTGTATGATTTTCAGCAGGTGGAGAACATGGTTTTTATGTAAGGTGTTGGTGTTGAGTGAGTTGTAAAAAATGGGTGTTCTCCATCTGCTCCGGATTTGGCAGGTGGAGAACACTATCTGTCTGGTGTGGAACGGGATTCCTCCTGTGTAATGGGATTCTTACTATGGAACAGGATCCCTCCTGTGTAATGGGATTCCTCCTATGTAACTGGATATCTGACAATAGGGCAGGAGGCCTATTTCTGGCGGTGATATTCGATAAGCCCTTCGATAGGGGAGGCAAGGAATCCTGAGATCTTGATGCCTTCCTCCTGAGCGATCCTTGTGATGATGTCTTTTGCGGCATAGCCGAAGCCTCCGATTATTCCGACGGGTACACCTGCTTCGTATTGCTTGAGCACCCTTCTGATGAAGGATCTGAAGTTGTTGTCGATGAGTTCTGTGATGTAAGGCTCAGTTTCATAATATTGAATCAGGAATGGAGCGAAGCTTCCAAGATAGCCCGATGGAGAGGTCTGGGAGCGATAGACATTTTCAACTATTGCTTCATAGCTGCTGTCGAATTTCTTCCTGAATTCAGATGCTACATTTTCCGGAACAAGGTCCTTGATGAAGTCTGCAATGAATGCTTTGCCAAGTGCCGATGCGCTACCTTCATCTCCAAGTATGAACCCTCCTGTGCGGATTCTTTTCACAATCTTTTCTCCATCCCACTGACAGGAGTTGGATCCTGTTCCAAGGATGGCTGTAATGCCGCAGTTGTGTCCGCACACTGCTCTTGCGGCTGCTATGAGGTCGTCCTCTATTTCGACTTTTGCAGAAGGGAAGATGTTGTTGAAGACGGCTGTCAGTTCTTCTTTGATTGCTGGTGTCGGTATGCCGGCTGTATAGAAGAAGATATTTTCTATCCTGTAGCCAAGCGACACTATCTGTGCAGAGGTTTCAAGAATAATGCTTCTGACTGCATCAAAGGTCATTGTGGATACATTAATCCCTCTGGAAAGGAATCTTGCAGACTCCTCTCCGGAAGGAGAAACTATTCTCCAGTCGCCCTTGGTGGCGCCGCTTTCAATGATGATATTCATCTTCTGATAATCTTTATGGTCGCAGGAAGCCTTTTTCGATGAGCTTCTCAGCAATCTGAACAGCGTTGGTCGCAGCTCCCTTGCGGAGATTGTCAGCAACGCACCAGAAATTGAGGCCATATTTAACAGATGGGTCGCGACGGATACGGCCAACAAACACGTCGTTCTTGCCCCAAGCATAGAGAGGCATAGGGTATACGTTGTTTGCAGGGTCATCCTGAAGGGTTACTCCAGGGGCCTCTTCCATCATTCTGCGGACATCCTCAAGAGTGAATTCCTTCTCGAATTCAAGGTTGATGGACTCTGAGTGACCTCCCTGAACAGGTACTCGTACAGTTGTCGGCGCCACTCCGATGCTGTCATCTGCAAATATCTTATGTGTCTCGTTCACCATCTTCATCTCTTCCTTGGTATATCCTGTCTCAAGGAACGAGTCGATGTGTGGAAGGATGTTCTGGTCGATAGGATGAGGGTAAACCGCATCATATTCTCCCCATTTTCCGCCTTCTCTTTCTGCATTCATCTGGTTCATAGCCTTGTATCCGGTTCCAGTAACTGACTGATATGTAGACACGACAATTCTCTTGATCGTGTATGCCTTGTGAAGAGGCCACAGAGGCAGGAGCATCTGTATGGTAGAACAGTTAGGGTTTGCTATGATGTAGTCAGATTCCTCGATCACATCGCCGTTGATTTCAGGAACAACGAGCTTCTTGGTCGGGTCCATTCTCCAATGTGATGAGTTGTCTACCACTCTGGTGCCGACAGCCGCAAACTTTGGAGCAAGCTCTGCAGATGTGCTTCCGCCTGCAGAGAAAAGCGCAAGGTCAGGACGAGCTGCAATTGCATCCTCTGCACTTACTACTGTCCATTCCTTACCTTGGAATGTGATCTTACGTCCGACAGACTTTGCCGATGCTACCGGAAGAAGCTCCGTTACCGGGAAGTTTCTTTCTTCCAGAACCTCCAACATTCTTGTGCCAACCAGTCCTGTGGCACCTACTACTGCTACTTTCATATTTTCAACTTTATTATTTTAATTCAACTTTGGTCAATACTATCCCTTGAAGACCGTAGATTTGTGTCGACACCTAATGTGTTGATATTCAGTTTTTTATGGTGTATCCCTGCTGTAAAATGTAGCAGGGGTTATTGTTAATTTATTGGTGGTCAGCTAATTGGGTGCCGACGTTTATTTTAATGCAGCTGAGAGGTCTGCGATCAGGTCATCTACGTTTTCTATTCCGACCGAGAGACGGAGCATATTCGGGTAAACTCCTGCTGCAACCTGCTCTTCAGGGCTGAGCTGAGAGTGAGTTGTAGACGCAGGATGCACTATCAGTGACTTTGCATCTCCCACGCTGCCCACGTGAAGTATGAGTTCCAGTCTGCTTACCAGAGCAGCCGCTGCATCAAATCCTCCTTTGACACGGAATGTCAGCACACCTCCGAAGCCGTTTCTAAGGTACTTGCAGGCAAGCTCATGGTAGGGATTGCTCTTGAGACCCACGTAGTTTACACTTTCCACTGCAGGATGTCCCTCAAGGAACTCTGCAATCGCCAGAGCATTTGCACAACACCTTTCTGCTCTTAACGACAGAGTCTCCAGACCCTGCAGCATAAGGAATGAGTTGAAAGGCGAAGCGGCAGGACCAATGTTTCTAAGACCATCAACTCTTACTCTACCTGCAAAGGCTGCATTACCGAAGACCTCTTTGTAGACAAGTCCGTGATAGCTCTCTGAAGGCGCTGCAAGCAATGGATATTTCTCAGGAGTCCAATCGAAGTTTCCTCCATCCACAACAACTCCGCCTAAAGCGGTTCCGTGTCCGCATATCCATTTGGTAGCCGAGTGAATCGAAACATTTGCTCCCCACTCGAATGGACGGAAAAGATAGCCTCCCATTCCGAAGGTGTTGTCCACCATCACACACACTCCCTTCCTGTTTGCCATTTCCACGATTGGTTCATAATCCGGAATATTGAAAGCCGGATTACCGAGGTTTTCAAGGAATATGGCTTTGGTGTGGTTGTCTACCAGTGCTTCCAGGTCTTCGACTTTATCGCTTTTGGCAAACCTCACCTCAATACCCATATCGCGAAGGGTGATTGCAAACATTGTAAATGTACCTCCGTAAAGATAAGGTTGAGCCACAATGTTGTCACCTGGGCCACAGATGTTTGTCACAGCAAGGAATACCGCAGACTGGCCTGATGCAGTGGAAACAGCTGCAACTCCACCTTCAAGAGCAGCCATCCTTTTCTCGAACACGTCATTGGTCGTGTTGGTGATTCTCGTATAGATATTGCCCGGGCGCTTCAGCTCAAAGAGCTCAGCACCATACTGCATGTCATCAAAGGTATATGCTGTAGACTGATAGATAGGGACTGCCGTACCTTTAGACACGGGGTCAATTTCCTGGCCTGCCCTGACTTGTAAGGTCTCGAATCTGTATTTCTTTTCCATAATTACATGATAATGTCATTCAACACTCCGGATGCGGTCTGATAGGCTCCTGCTCCAGCTCCCTGTACAACAAGTGGTGATGGGTAGAAGTCAGTCTGTATCAGCGCGGCATTGTCTGTACCGCATAGGTTGTAGAGCGGATGTGATGCATCTACGCTTTCAAGTCCGATCTTTGCCTTGTAGCCGAATGACGACTCAGAATCCTTTACAAGAGATGCCACAAAGCGCTGCCTGAGGCCTTTTGATGCAGCCTCGTGATAGCGTTCTGCAAACATAGCCTCATTTTCGGCGAGTTTTGCATAGAAGGCGTTCACATCTCCTTCAAAGAATTCATCAGGAAGTATGGATGAAATCTCCACATCTTTCTCGTCTATGCCGACTCCAGCCTCTCGCGAGAGAATGAGGAGCTTGCGGAGAACGTCGCGTCCGCTGAGGTCGAGTCGTGGATCCGGCTCGGTGTATCCTGCCTCCTGAGCTCTCTTTACAACTTCTGCGAATGTTCCGCCATTACCTCCGGCGTAGTTGCTGAATATATAGTTCAATGTGCCGCTAAGCACTGCCTCGATGCGTAGAATCTCATCACCGCTGTGTACGCTTCTTGAAATCGACTCCAGAATAGGGAGGGCAGCTCCGACTGTGGTTTCGTAACGGAGTGTCGCACCTATCTCGATGGCAGCCTCCTTTACAGCAGCATACTGCTTGTATGGCAAAGAGAAAGTAATTTTGTTGCAGGCTACTACAGAATATCCTCTCTTGAAGAGATTCATATATTTGAATGCAATGTCTGCAGATGCAGTGCAGTCCACGAATACTGAATTCTCAAGAGTCAGGGTTGCAAGCTTGTTGAAGTATGCCTCATCTGCTGAACTGTGGCCATCTGCAAGCTGCTCTGCTATGTTTTCAAGCGAGAGTCCGTTCTTGTTGAGAATGAACCTTCGGCTATTGGAGAGACCGCATACGTGAAGTCTCCTACCGGTACGCTTTTCAATCTTTTCGCGGTTTTTTGAAATTATATCGACAAGCGCCTTTCCTACTACTCCGTATCCGGCAATGAATAGGTGAATGTCCTTTCCGCTTCTTCTGTCGAAGAATTCATTGTGGATCGTACGGAGTGCGGCATCTGTGTCTGATGATGAAATGATTACCGAGATATTTTTCTCTGAAGATCCCTGAGCTGTAGCTCTTACCTGAATGCTGTTGCTTCCAAGGGCTGCAAGCATACGGCCTGTAGCACCACTCTGATTGAGTACATCGTCTCCTACGAGGCATACGATGGAAAATCCTTTCTCTACCTTCAGCGGGTTGAGCTTTCCGAGAGAGATTTCATATGCAAAGCATCTGTCAGCAGCCTCGCGTGCCTTCTCTGCATCCTTCTCTGATACTGCAATACACATTGTGTGTACTGAGGATGCCTGTGTAATAAGGATTATGTTGATGTCATTCTGACTCAAGGTCTCGAAAAGGCGGCTTGAAAATCCAGGGATTCCCACCATGCCACTTCCTTCGAGCGAAAGGAGAGCGATGTTGTCGGAATTGGATATTCCGATTACAGCGTCCTTGCTACGTGGCGGGTTCTTTTCTATCAGGGTTCCGTGTGCCTGAGGCTCGAATGTGTTCTTTACATAAATAGGAATACCCTCTGTGACCACCGGCTGGATAGTAGGAGGATAGATTACCTTAGCTCCGAAATGTGAGAGCTCAAGGGCTGCCTTATAGGAAATGTTGCTTATCGTACGTGCGGTCGGTACAACCTTAGGATTTGAGGTCATCATTCCCGGTACATCTGTCCATATTTCAAGGGCACGTGCCTTGCATCCGACAGCCATCAGCGAAGCGGAATAATCAGAACCGCCGCGTCCGAGAGTTGTGGTGCGTCCCTGTTTGTCAGATGCAATGAATCCCGGCATTACGAAAAGCTGGGTGATAGGATTGTTTTCGATCATCTCGTTAACGCGTGAATATGTCTTCTGTATATCCACTGCGTTAGTTTCTCCTTTGCTGACCGTACGGATAACCTTGCGTGAATCAACCCATTTTGTTGCGATTCCAACCGATGCGAGTTTTGTCGCAATTATCTTTGATGACCATAATTCTCCGAATCCCTGGATGGCATCGAGGCTGGTTGGGGAGAGTTCGCCAAGCAGGTATACACCCTGCGCGATGCTTCTGAGTGAGTCGAAAAGTTCATCACAGGTCCTATATGCCTCATCGTGCTTTTCACGAGGGAGCAGTTCAAGGATAATCTGGTGATGCTTGTCCTGAAGATCGTCGATGATCTCAATATAGCTTTCGTCTCTCTGGGATGCGAGATTGCCGATGTGGATGAGGGAGTCGGTGCATCCGCGGATTGCCGACACCACAAGAATCGTTCTGTCACGGTCTACCGATCCTGAGACGATCTCGACGACTTTCTGTATGGCTTCTGCGTTGGCAACCGATGTGCCACCGAATTTCAGTACCTGCATATTATTATATCTGTCTATTTGTTAGTTCATTAATGGTCCGATGACCGCCTTCAGCTGGTCGTTTTCAAGTAGGAAACCGTCGTGTCCGAATTTTGAAGTGATTTCCCTGTATTCCGCTCCCGGAATGTGCTCCGCAAGGAATTTCTGCTCGCATACAGGGAAGAGCCTGTCGCTGTCTATGCCGATTACGACGGTACGTGCCTTGATGGTCTGCAGTGCTGTTTCGCATCCTCCTCTTCCTCTTCCTATATTGTTGCTGTCAACCGATTTTGCCAGATAATAGTAGGAATAGGCGTCAAAGCGGTCTGCAAGCTTCTTTCCCTGATATCTCTGATATGATCCGGCCCGGTCTGCAAAGAGACAATCGATGTCAGCCTCGGACTGTGTCATATTATATCCTTCATAGCTTCTGTATGAAATCAAGGCGATGCTGCGGGCGCATTTTAAACCGGCTTCTCCTCCTTTCAGGCTTGCGCACTCGCGGAATGTAGGGTCGGCTTCAAGGGCCATCCTCTGTGACTCTTCCCAGGCTGTAAGCCAAGGAGTGGTGCGGCAGCTGCATGCTATAAGGGCAAGATTGCGGATTGTCTCCGGCTCCATCACAGCCCATTCTACTGACTGGAATCCACCGATCGAGCCGCCTACCATAAGATCGATGTGATCGATTCCAAGGTGTTTGCGTATCAGTATGTTTGCTCTTACAATGTCGCGTACGCTCACAAGAGGGAAATCAAAATAGAAAGGCTTGCCTGTCTCCGGGTTCACTGATGCCGGACCTGATGATCCGTAAGATGATCCGAGCATATTCACGCATACCACAAAATATTGTTCCGTGTCAAAGAATCTGCCTTTTCCGACCAGTTCAGGCCACCAGTCTTCAGCGTCCGAGTTAGCTGTGAGGGCATGGCATATCCAGATTACCTTCCTGTTGTCCCCATCGCGCCAAGGCTTTTCGGAGGTGTGGTAGACAATCTTCAGCCCGTCTATGCTTCCACCGCCTTCAAAGTCAAAACTGCCCTTATGTATGTATTCGTTTCTTACCATATCTACAAACGCGAAAAACATACAAATTTAAATAAAAAATTCTTTTGCTGTTCTCGGCGATGCAATAAAAAAGAGTCTGAAACCTATGTGGTTCCAGACTCCTGATAAATTTCAGTGAATCTTCAGATTAGCAGCATCCGCAGCACTCGCAGCCGAAGAAACCGTTTGCCTGAAGGAATGCGTTGACAGCAACTGTTACGAAGCCGAGAACGATAACAGCAACGAATGCGAATCCGATGCAAGTGAGTCTCTTCTCCCAGATCTGGTTGCTGAGACCGATTGTCTGGAATGCGCTCCAGAAACCGTGGCAGAGGTGGAAGCCGAGAGCTACGAACCAAACGATGTAGATAACTACCATCCACCAGTGCTTGAATGTCACGTTGAGAAGGAGATAAGGGTTCTCTGCGTGCTCACCCATGAACTCGTTGAGCTGCATCTTAGCCCAGAAATGGTTGAGGTGGAGTGCGATGAGACCGAGAACTACTACTCCGAGAACGAGCATATTCTTTGATGCCCAAGATTCAGCCTTAGCCTTGCTAGCTACTTCGTAACGGCTATAACCGCCGCGTGCCTTCATGTTACCTGCAGTGAGGATGAACGCGTAGATGATGTGTACGAGGAAGCCTGCAGCAAGTACAGGAACCATGATTGTAACGATAGGAAGCGCCATGAAGTCACATCCTGCCTGGAAAAGACCCTCTGCTGCACCATAAGTACCCTTTACTGTGTCAATCACAGAGAAGAAGTTGATAGTCATGTGAAGAAGAAGGAAAACAATAAGGAACAGGCCGCTTATACTCATGATAAGCTTCTTGGTAATTGAAGAAAGTGCCATAGTTGTTATAATATTTACAGTTAATAATCCAATTGGAAATACCCATTCTATCGTGCAAAGATATATTCTTTCTTGCAAGTTTCATAATAATTCGATATTTTTGTTTGCTTGAAAATTTTAACGGAATACAGCTATGAGTGCATATAAGAGAGTTCTTCTGAAACTCAGCGGCGAAAGCCTCGGAGGACCGGCAGGTAAAGGAATTGATGAAAATTGGCTTGCGGCATATGCCGAGGAGGTAGCCCAGGCCGTAAGGAACGGGCTTCAGGTGGCTATCGTGATTGGTGGTGGAAACATCTTCAGAGGTCTTCAGGGTGTCGGCAAGGGATTCGACAGAGTGAACGGAGACAAGATGGGAATGCTTGCAACTGTGATCAATTCACTCGGTCTTGCAATGGCAATCCGCTCTGCAGGAGTTGATGCAGAAGTCTTCACGGCGACTCCGATGATGCCTGTGGCACGTTATTATATGAGGGATGATGCAGTTGCAGTAATGGAGAAAGGCGGTGTCGCTCTCATTGCCGGCGGTACAGGAAATCCTTACTTCACAACAGATTCCGGTGCGGCTCTCCGTGCTCTGGAAATTGGTGCAGATGCCCTTCTTAAGGGAACGCGCGTTGATGGAGTGTACACTGCTGATCCCGAGAAGGATCCTTCGGCAGTGAAATATGAGGAGCTGACATTTGATAAGGCTATTGAAGACCGTCTCAAGGTAATGGATCAGACAGCTTTCGCCCTCTGTCGTGAGGGAAATATGCCTATCATCGTTTTCGATATGAATCAGAAGGGTAATCTTACTAAACTTGTCAAAGGCGAGAAGGTCGGAACCCTGGTACATGTGTAAATTACTAATATATAATACTATGATTACAAGAGCTAAAGAAATTCTGGCAGGTGCAAAGGACAAGATGTCTCACGCTGTCACTCACCTCGACGAGGAACTCAAGACATATCGCGCAGGTAAGGCAAATCCGCTTGTATTCAACAATGTTATGGTTGATTACTACGGTTGTCCTACTCCGCTTCCACAGGTTGCTTCTGTCACTACTCCTGACGCAAAGACACTTATGCTTCAGCCTTGGGAGAAGAAGATGATTCCTGTTATCGAGAAGGCTATCCTCGATGCAAACATCGGTCTTACTCCATCAAACAACGGTGAGAGCATCCGCTGTACAATTCCACCTCTTACTGAGGAACGCCGTAAGGACCTCATCAAGAAGGCAAAGGGTGCAGGCGAGAACGCAAAGGTAAGCGTCCGCAATGCTCGTCGCGATGCAATTGAACTTCTTAAGAAGGCTCAGAAGGAGGGAATGCCGGAGGATCTTCAGAAGGAGTACGAGCAGCTCGTTCAGAAAGAGACAGACGCTTTCTCAAAGAAGGTTGAGGAGCTTGTTTCTGCGAAGGAAAAGGATATCATGACTGTATAATTGGTCGGCGATTCAGATTTGATATGGCTGTCCGTCTGATCGGACAGCCTTTCTGTTTTAAAAGATATGGAGAGAAAGATTGCCATACAAGGGGTCAAGGGGTGTTTTCATGAGCAGGCAGCCAGACTTTTCTATGAAGGACAGGGATGTTCTTCTCCGGAAATTGTGGAGTGTACCGAGTTTGATGACCTTTACAGAAGCTTGTCAAGCGGACAGGCTCAGGCGGCTGTGATGGCTATAGAGAACACTGTGTCCGGAGGATTGCTTCCAAACTTTGAACTTCTCAGAAAATATGACAGAAAGATCAAGGGTGAGGTGTTTCTCAGGATTCAGCAGAACCTTATGGCGCTTCCTGGTCAGAAGATAGAGGACATAAAGGAGGTGCGCACGCATTATATGGCAATAAACCAGACTCGAGAATTCTTCAAGGATTACCCTTGGATAAGGCTGGTGGAGTCGGAGGATACTGCGAAAAGCGCTGCTGATGTAGCACAGAATAATCTGTTGGGAGTTGGAGCTGTGGCTTCGGAACTCGCTGCTGATCTTTATAATCTGGAAGTTTTGGCACACAGCATCGAGACATATAAGCAGAATTTTACTAGGTTTCTGATTCTGGATGACGGGCTCCAGGTCGATAAGCCTAAGGTGAACAAGGCATCATGGTGCTTTACCTTGAATCATAAGCCGGGGTCGCTTGCCCATGTCCTTACGATTCTTTCTTTCTACGATATGAATCTTACGAGGATTCAGTCTCTTCCTATTCCGGGACAGGAATGGCAGTATTTCTTCTACGTGGACATCAAGTTCGAGGATTATCTCCGCTATGAGCAGGCTTTGTCTGCTGTGCGTCCTCTCATGGAAGATCTTAACATCTTAGGTGAATACAGAGCAGCGATATGATAATAAAGCCAGCAAAGAGGACAGAGTGTGTCCAGGAATATTATTTTTCCCGGAAACTGAAGGAGATTGCCCGGATGAATGTGGCTCGTAAGGCTGCCGGGGAGAGCCCTGTCATTAATCTTGGCATCGGTTCACCGGATGGTATGCCTCCGATGGCTGCAGTCGAAGCCTTGTGTGAGTCTGCTGTCCAGCCTGGGAATCATGCCTACCAGAGTTATGTGGGACTGCCTGAACTTAGAGAGGCCTTTGCAGGATGGTATGACAAATGGTATGGAGTTGATCTTGACCCATCTTCCGAAATTCAGCCCCTGGTAGGCTCGAAGGAAGGCATCCTGTTGATATCTCTGGCATTTTTGGACAAGGGTGACAAGGTGCTTGTTCCGGATCCCGGCTATCCGACTTACTCTTCGGCTTCGAAGTTGGTTGAGGCAGAGATACTCACATATAGCCTTAGAGAGGATAACGGGTGGAAACCGGATTTTGAGGCTCTTGAAAAGATGGATCTGAGCGGGGTGAAGATAATGTGGACCAATTATCCTAATATGCCTACAGGCGCTCCTGCAACTGATGAACTCTATGCGGACCTGGTGGCTTTTGGAAGGAGGCATGGTATCCTCATCTGTAATGATAACCCTTACAGCTTCATCCTTAATGATAAGCCGTTGTCGATCCTGTCACAGCCAGGAGCAAAGGACTGCTGCTTGGAGCTGAATTCACTCAGTAAGGCCCACAATATGGCAGGATGGAGAATAGGAATGGTTGCTGCAGATGCTCAGGTCATTTCGCAGATTCTCAAGGTGAAGAGCCAGATGGATTCGGGAATGTTCAAGCCTCTTCAGCTCGCAGCTGTCAAGGCTCTTGAGCAGGGAAAAGAATGGTTCTCTGAGCTGAATGAGGAATATCGTCGCAGAAGGGTGCTTGCTGGGGAAATCTTCGATATGCTTGGGGTGGAATATGATCATGAAAGTGCCGGAATGTTTCTTTGGGGCAAGGTTCCTCAGAACATTATTGCTGGTGACGGAGTAAGTGTAGGCCAGGTGCTGTCAGACAAGATTCTTTATGAGGCGGGAGTTTTCATTACTCCGGGCTTCATTTTCGGAAAGAATGGTGAAAATTACATCCGAATTTCGCTTTGTGCAAAGCCGGAAATCATCCGCGAAGCAGCAGAGAGAATCAGGGCTGTCGGTATCTAAGCGGAGGTAAGAAGTTGAATTACAAGTAGATAAGTGCAGACAATGAAGGTAGGAATCATAGGATTGGGACTTATAGGAGGTTCGATAGCGATAGACCTTAAGCGTAAGGGCTATGCGCAGCAGGTGCTGGGAGTAGAAGCGGATTCTGTCAATGCTTCTGCAGCGCTGAAGATAGGTCTTGTAGATAGGGCTGTGCAGGTTGAAGAGTGTGTTGCAGAGAGTGATATAATAATCCTTGCTGTGCCGGTAGGTGCAGCTGCAAGACTTCTCCCTCAGGTGCTTGATATGGTGGACGACACAAAGACTGTGACTGACGTGTGTTCGACCAAGGAACTGCTTGTAAAGACAGTGAAGGATCATCCTATGCGAAGACGCTACGTGGCTTCACATCCTATGGCGGGAACAGAATATAGCGGTCCGTGGGCGGCGATGCCTGGACTTTTTGATGGGCATGCATGCATCATCTGCGATCCACAGGACTCTGCCTGTGATGCTGTGAATCTTATTGAAGATCTCTATACTGTTCTGAATATGAGGACAATAGAGATGTCGGCAGAGAACCATGATGTGCACACCGCATATGTTTCCCACATTTCCCACATCACGTCATTCGCCTTGGCTCTTACTGTTCTGGATAAGGAAAAGGATGAAAAGCATATCTTTGACCTTGCTTCAGGAGGTTTTTCATCAACAGTGAGACTCGCAAAGAGTAGCCCGGATATGTGGACTCCTATCCTTTCTCAGAACAGAGACAATATACTCCACGTGATGGACACGTATATAGAAAAGATGAACGCATTCCGTCATGCGATCGCAGATGGGGACGAAGAGAAGGTGCGTGACCTGATTGAGGATGCAAACAGAATACGAAGAATAATAAGATAAACTGAAGACTATGGCTGATAGAAAATTGGAGCTTGTTCCCCTTTATGATTGGGGAATGTTCACAGAACCAAGACCAAGTGTGATTGCTGGGCCGTGCAGCGCGGAGACCAAGGAGCAGGTGATGGAAACTGCTAAGGGTTTGAAAGATCTGGGAATCAACGTGTTCCGTGCTGGAATATGGAAGCCTCGAACTCATCCAGGTTCATTCGAGGGTATCGGTGTGGAAGGTCTTGGTTGGATGCAGCAGGTCAAGAAGGAATACGGCCTCAAGATTTCCACCGAGGTTGCAAGCGAGAGACATGTGTTTGAGTGCATAAAGTTCGGTGTCGATCTTGTGTGGTTGGGAGCCAGAACCACAGCCAATCCATTCCTTGTTCAGGAGATTGCAGATGCTCTCAGGGGTACGGATATTCCTGTCCTTGTCAAGAACCCTGTCAATCCGGACCTCGATCTCTGGATAGGTGCATTGGAACGCCTTAACAGAGCCGGTATCAAGAAACTGGGAGTCATCCATAGAGGTTTCTCAACTTTCGAGAAGATACAGTATCGTAATGACCCTCAGTGGCAGGTGGCTATAGAACTCAGAAGCCGTTTCCCGGAACTTCCGTTCTTTGTGGATCCAAGCCATATGGGAGGAAGCAAGGATTATATTCAGGAGATATCACAGAGATCTCTTGATCTTGGTTTCGAAGGACTTATGGTTGAGTCGCATTGCAACCCTACCTGCGCCCTGAGCGATGCAAAGCAGCAGCTGACACCGGAAGAACTTCGCGATCTTCTTTACAATAAGATTACTGTGAGGGATGCAGATTCTGATTCGCCTCAGTGGAAGGAGAATATTGACCAGCTCAGAGCTAAGATAGATGTTCTGGATGAGAATCTTCTCTACACCTTGGCTTCAAGAATGAAGGTCAGCCGTCAGATCGGACAATACAAGAAGGACAACAATATCGCCATCCTTCAGACTTCACGCTGGGATGCAGTACTTGCAAAGGTTGTGGAGAAAGGAAGGGAATACGATCTGCCGGAGAAGTTTCTGACAGCCGTATTCAATGCGATTCACGAGGCATCAGTGGATGCCCAGAATGAAGTTATCTCAGGCCGTCCTTCAGAACGCTGATGAATTTTTCCTGTTCGTTTTCTGAAAGGAAAGCAGTCTTGATAGGGGAGTAGAACATTCTTTGTTTCAACTCCTCTTTTATTTTGCGACAGTCTCTCACCCTCTGGCAGTCCTTTTCTGTTGTCATTATCACAGAAGTCGGGAATGCCTTGGCTGCAGAGGCGATGGCGTTGATGTCTCCTGTCGAGAATTTGTGGTGGTCAGAGAACTTGAAATGACGTACGATCTTGTAGTCGCTGCTCAGATAGCTCATCAGTGGGGCGTCGTTAGCTATGCCGGAGAACAGGATGAGTCTGTTGGTGTAGACATATCTTGGATTTCCCTCAGGGAATATGGCCTGAGCTGTGTCATATGTGATCGTCGTGAAGAAGATGTGCTGCTTCTTTCCGTTTCTGCGTGTTCCGCTGCACGAGGAAGCATCAAAATTCCTGATTCCGAGATTTTCTGCCCAAGTACATTTCTCCCAGGCATTCACATCGTTAGGGCATTTGGAGATAATCACTATGTCTGCCGCAGCGATCCTTTCCGGGAGGTCGCGAAGCCTGCCCACTGGCAGAAGGTGATCCTTGAATATTGGTCTGTTATAATCAACCAGTACTATCGAGAGAGTAGGTTTCAGTGCTCTGTGCTGGAAGGCATCATCCAAGATTATGAGGTCTGCTGCCGGCATGTTCTTGTCTATGCATTTCCTTCCCTTTTTTGAGCTCTGAAGTTTCTCGGGGTGTGCAAGAAAATCACATCCCTCGATGCGCGACTTATCTACAGCCACGGTGATTTCCGGGAATTTCTTCTTGATCTGAAGAGGCTCGTCTCCGTATGCAAGGGCACTTCCGTCAGCGGTCACCTGCTGAAATCCCTTGGTCTTGCGTTTGTAGCCACGTGACAGTACGGCAAGGTTCCTGCTGCCCCATTCCTCATCCTGAAGAAGGGTTCTGATAAGCATTTCTGTCTGAGGCGTCTTACCGGTTCCTCCTACTGTGATGTTGCCGATACATATTGTAGGAACGTCGGCTTGACGGACTTTCTTAAGTCCGCTATCGTAAAGGAAGTGTCTGAATTTCAGGCTAAGCCAATATGGGAAAAGCAGTATCTTGTCAATCATAGGTCCAATGTGTTGATATATTGTAAATTACAGTCCATATACGCTGCGGACTTCCGGTGTTTCGTCGCCCCATTTCTCTGCTATCCGGTCGAGGGTGGCGAACAGTTCTTCGGAATCGTTCAGAGTAACCAGTTTGAGTCTTGTTTCCTTGAAGTCGGCCAGTCCCTTGAAATAACATGACAGATGTCTTCTCATCTCCAGAATACCGACTCTTTCTCCCTTGATTTCAAGCGACTTGGCAAGGTGCCTCTTTGCTAGTGCAACTCTGTCAGTGACACTCATAGGAGCCAGGAGTTCACCTGTCTTAAGGTAGTGCTTTATCTCCTTGAAGATCCATGGATGACCATAGGTTGCTCGTCCTATCATGATTCCGTCCACTCCGTATCTGTCGAAATATTCCTTTGCCTTCTGGGGTGAATTGATGTCTCCGTTTCCGATGATCGGAATGTGCATACGAGGATTCTCCTTCACTTTTCCTATCAGAGTCCAGTCGGCTTCACCCTTATACATCTGGCATCTTGTCCTGCCGTGGATGGTGAGTCCCTGGATTCCGACATCCTGAAGTCTCTCTGCAAGTTCCACGATTATCTTTGAGTCTTCATCCCATCCCAGGCGTGTCTTGACCGTAACAGGAAGTTTCACGGCTTCAACAACCTGTCTGGTTATCTCCACCATCTTGTCCGGCTCTCTCATCATTCCCGATCCTGCTCCTCGTCTTGCTATCTTGCTCACAGGACAGCCGAAATTGATGTCTACCAGATCGGCTCCGTGGCCTCCCGCAATCTCTGCCGCCTGCTCAGCCATCTTTGCTGCATCTACCATTGCTTCAGGGATGTTGCCATAGATCTGTATGCCGATAGGTGCTTCATAATCATAGGTCACAAGCTTCTCCAACGACTTGCGGGCATCACGGATCAGCCCATCCGAAGAGATGAACTCCGTGTACATCATATCCGCCCCGAATTCCTTGCATATGAATCTGAAGGAAGCGTCTGTGACATCTTCCATCGGCGCAAGCAGCAGCGGTCTTTCTCCAAGATCTATGTTTCCTATCTTCATAAGTCGTCTTTGTTAGAAATATTTCTTTTCGTTGCGGTCAAGTGCAATGAAAATGAAAAGCATAATCGTGAATGCCCAGAGGGATGAACCTCCATAGCTCACGAACGGCAGAGGAATACCGATTACAGGCATTATACCGATGGTCATTCCTATGTTTATGAAAAGATGCATGAATATGCAGCAGGCTACGCAGTATCCGTAGATTCTGGTGAAAGCCTCCCTGCTTCGTTCTGCATTTGATATTATCCGGGAGATAAGGAATACATATAGGAGTATCACAAATGCAGATCCTAGAAATCCCCATTCCTCTCCGATGGTGCAGAAGATGAAGTCAGTACTCTGTTCCGGCACAAAGCCGTATGTGGTCTGGGTTCCATTGAGGAATCCTTTTCCGGAAAATCCTCCTGATCCGATTGCAATCATCGACTGATTGACGTTGTAGCCTACGCCTGTCGGGTCTTCTTTCATACCCAAAAGAACCTCAATACGCTTTCTCTGGTGGTCCTGCAGTACGCTGTTGAAGATGAAATCTGCAGAGAAGACCAGTATCACGCCTGCAATGAGAGAGAGTGTTGCCAGATGGGCGAACGTATTACCTTCCCTGAATGCGAGATAAGTGATGACAGGTATGGTGATTCCTATTGTTCCTAACAGAATGTACATAGGCTTGATCTTCAGTAGGAACGGCACTTCAGGAAACTTAAGCGCGAGGGTTTCAAGAATCATCGGAACGAATGCCATCAGCACGATCAGCGGAACGCAGACGAAAAGCCATAACCTGAGTCTTCCTGAATAAAGGCAGACACATAGCGATGTAACACCGACAAGAACAAGTATCGCTACGAAAGGAGATGCAGTCAATGTAAGGATGAACAGCAGGATTGCCATGCCTGCAATAAAGATCAGCCATCCGGATAAACCTTCCCTGTAAAGCATGAATATGAAGCCTACATATACGAGGGCAGAACCGGTCTCGCTCTGAAGCACGATTATCATCATCGGCACCAGGATGATGATGGCTGTGATTATGAAATCGCGCATTCTGCCTATCCTATAGCCGAGCTGACTCATGACAGTGGCCAGCATCAGTGAAGTTGATATCTTTGACACCTCAGCCGGCTGGAATCTGATGGGACCGAATTCAAACCAGGATCGGGAGCCCTTGACTTCAATTCCGAGGAAGATGACCGCAACCAGAAGTCCCAAGGTCATTATGTATATCGGCGTCGAAAGGCCTTCATAGATTCTTGGATTGAGTGCGAAGAGGATAATACCTGCAAGTACGAATGAGGTTCCTATCCACACTGCCTGCTTTCCGCTTCGGCAGCTCCAATCAAAGATGGATGCCGGCTCTGTGGAGTGTATGGATGCATATATATTCACCCATCCGATGAAGATGAGCAGAAGATAACAGATCACAAGTGACCAGTCTACAGATTTGGCAAGTCCTCTGCCTCTATGTCCGCCTAAGTCTCTCATGTTATCTTCTTTTTACTTTTACTCTGTCCATCAGATTGCTGTTCATCATTCTCTCTTCGAGATATTTACGATCCTCGCTTATCTCCTTGTTCAGATACATTTCCGTCAGGAGCGATGCTATAGGTGCTGCGTATGTGGCACCGAAACCACCATTTTCCACGTATGCTGCCACCGCAATCTTCGGATTATCCTTCGGTGCAAAGCAGATGAATACGCTGTGGTCGCTTCCATGAGGGTTCTGTGCTGTTCCTGTCTTGCCGCAGATATCCAGGCCTTTCACTGCTGCGATGCTTGCTGTTCCTCCTGATCCGAATCCGCTGTTCACCGCCCTGTACATACCGCCGATGACTTTAGGGAAGTGGGTGGTGTCCACCATCGTGTAGTGCCTTTCCTTGTACTTCTCCTCGATCCTCACATTTTCGGAATCCTTTATGATGTGAGGGATGTAGTAGAAGCCTCGGTTTGCGATGGTTGCACAGAGATTCGCCATATGGAGAGGCGTAGTACCGATCTCACCCTGTCCGATGGATAGAGAAATGACTGTCGTGGCTTTCCATCCTCCCTTGCCGTAGACTTTGTTGTAATAGCCGGATCCCGGTATGAAGCCGCCCAGCTCGGATGGGAAGTCACTGCCGAGCTTCTGGCCGAAGCCGAAACTCTTGACATATTCCTGCCATCTGTCCATTGCCACACCTATCGTGCTGTATTTCTTGTTTTCAAGCAGGTCTCTGAGGATGTAGCAGTAATAAGCGTTGCAGGACATCATTATCGATTCTTCAAAATCGACAGGGGACTTATGGGCGTGACATCCGAGCTTGTTGCGTCCGAAATGGTAGCCCATGCTACACGGATAATGTGTTCCCGGAGTCACGACTCCTTCTTCAAGACCGATGAGGCCGTTGACAAGCTTGAATACCGAACCCGGAGGGTAAGGTGCCTGCACGGCGCGGTTGAACATAGGCTTATATGGATTCGAAGATATTTCTCCATAGTGCTGGCCGATGTTTGCAAGCATGTCGACGTCTATTCCTGGGCTGGATACCATAGTCAGGATCTCTCCGGTGGATGGTTCGATCGCCACGAGACTGCCGACTTTGTTCTGCATCAGCAGCTGTCCGTAGTGCTGCAGTTCTGCATCGATAGTTGTGGTGATATCCTTTCCGGGAATGGCTTCCTTGTCCATTTCTCCATCCTTATATCTGGACTCGATCCTGTTTCTTGAGTTTCTGAGCCAGATGGTATAGCCCTTCTCTCCTCTCAGCTCCTTCTCTCTTGCTGCCTCGATGCCGGTCATGCCAGCGTAGTCGCCTGCCTTATATTCTTCAGGATGCCTCTTGAGGTAGTTTGCATCGACCTCGGAAACGTATCCAAGGAGATTTCCTCCCGCATTGTATGGATACTCCCTGATGCTTCTGGCCTGTCCTCTGAATCCCGGGAATCTGTATGCGACTTCCGCAAATTTCATATAGGTTTCCTGAGGAATCTGCTTCATCATGACGACTGTCTGCCATCCGATGCGTCTGCGGTACTTTCTGTATTCAGCCATCTTTTCTCTGATGACATCAGGATCCACATCCAATACCTTTGCTAGCCCTAATGTGTCAAATGCCTCCACTTCGCGTGGGGTCACAAGCAGGTCATAGGCAACCTTATTTCCGACCAGAATCCTTCCGTTCCTGTCGTGGATGATTCCTCGTGTAGGGTAGATTATGGAATAGACCATGGAGTTGTTGTCGGCATCCAGCTTGTATTTATCGTCTACGATCTGGATGACGAAGAGCTTGGAAATCAGAATAAGTGCAGTTGTTCCAAGGCCTATGAGAAGTTTATTCTTTCTGTTCAGTTTCATGGCAGGCTATTTTCTGTCATCAGGTGTAAGCACCGAGGTGACGATAAGTGACAGAATAAGGCTGGATGCAACTGATACGGCGAAGCGGATGAAATTGAATGATGCAGGCTGTGTTCCGGCAGCGTCGAGTATGACGTAGATTCCGAAGAATATCGAAAGAGCCACGAACAGAGCTATTGAAATTTTTCCGAAGCCGTTCTTCTTGAATGTGAAGCTGTCGTTTCTTGCAATGAGGTCTTCTCCGAGAAATACACGTATGATGGTCTTGCGTGCAAGGGCAACCGGCACGAGCGATGCTGCATTTATGCCTATAAGACCTTCAGCGAGCCAGTCGACTGCAAGTCCGGACGCGAATGCTATGATCATGCAGAGAGGTGTCCTTACTGTAAGAGGCATGCATAGAATCATTGCCGGAAGCATTGACAGCACTACATAGGGCGTGAACTGGGAATAGGTGCAGAGAATCATCTGACCTATCACCAAAAGGAAATACAATATGCCGAAAAACTGGTTCTTCATCGCTTTTCAAGACTATTAATTTCTGCCTGCCCCATATTTTCCACCACTGTCACATACCTCAATGCCCCGAAATCCTCGAAGAGTGTAACGTCTATCTCGTATGTTGCTCCGTTGACTATTCTTGCATCACCGGCAGTTCCCAATGGGATGTCAGGAGGGAATATAGATGAGTATCCACTGGTGTAGACAGTGTCGCCCTGATTGAATTCCACATGGTGGGGAATCTCTTTCAGCAGAGCCCTGCTGCCTCCCTTGCCGCTCCAGCTCAAAGGACCGGTAGATCCTTTCTTGCTGAGTCGCGCACTGATGCTCATATCGAAATTCTGGAACGATCTTGCATAGGAGAAATTGCGGCTGACTGCATCAATGATTCCTACGGCTCCCTTTCCGGTTATAACGCCCGAGCCTTCCACTATTCCGTGGTCGCTTCCTTTGTCAATGATGAAGTAGTTGTGTCCGCTTCCTGTACTGATCTTGGTTATCTCCGCAGGGGTGTAACGGTAGTTTCCTGCAATGTTTTTATGTGCTGAGTAGGCTGCCTCCCTTGTATCTGCTTCAATCTGCTCGAACTGCGCAAGTTTCATTCTAAGTTCATGGTTCTCCTCGGCAAGTCTGTCGTTCATCTCTCCGAGTGCGAAATAGTCCTTGATCTTCTGGGTACTGCCCCATATAGAACTCATGAATGCGTGAGAACCCTTGGAAATCCAGATGTCCTGCATCTCTCCGTTGTTGCGGAGCATATTCAACGCAGCTATCTCCAGTATTATGAAGATAGCTGCATTGATCACGAATGTTATGATGCTGCCTTTGCGCACTTTTATCTCATCAGGAATGAGTAGTTGTCTGTGTTCTTGAGTGCGAGACATGTGCCTCGTGCAACTGCTCTAAGAGGGTCTTCCGCAACGTAGAAAGGAATGTTCACCTTCTCTGAAAGACGTCTTGCAAGACCTCTGAGGAGGGATCCGCCACCTGCCAGATGAATACCGTTCTCCACGATGTCCGAATAAAGCTCCGGTGGAGTCTGCTCGAGTACGTGAAGGATGCCGCTCTCTATTCTTGCTACAGACTTGTCGAGGCAGTGTGCGATCTCCTGATAGGTGATCTTTGCGTGCACAGGATGAGCTGTCATGAGGTTCGGTCCTGTGATTGCGCATGGCTCCGGTTCGTCGTCGAGATCCGGAAGGACTGCTCCGATAGCGATCTTGATCTTTTCTGCAGTCACCTGTCCTACTCTGATGTTATGCTGCTGGCGGAGATACTGCTGGATGTCATTTGTGAACACGTCACCTGCAACCTTGATACTGTCCTGAACTACGATACCTCCCAGGGAGATTACCGCAATCTCTGTAGTACCGCCTCCGATGTCTACCACCATGTTGCCTTTTGGAGCCTCCACGTCGAGTCCGATACCGAGTGCGGATGCCATAGGCTCGAAGATCAGATATACGTCACGTCCTCCGGCATGCTCCGAAGAGTCGCGCACCGCTCTGATCTCAACCTCCGTACTGCCGGAAGGGATGCCTACCACCATCTTGATGTTCGGAGTGAAAAGAGATCTGCGCTTGCTGTTTACCTGCTTGATGAAACCACGGATCATCATCTCCGCTGCGTTGAAGTCAGCGATGACACCGTCCTTCATAGGACGTACCGTCTTGATGCCCGGGTTCTCTCTTTCCTGCATAAGCTTCGCCTTGTGTCCGAGTGCGATGGCTTTGCCGGTGCTGTTGTCGATAGCTACGATGCTCGGCTCGTCGAGAACGATCTGGTCATTCTGGAAAATGACGGTATTCGCTGTTCCGAGGTCCATTGCTATCTCTTGTGTCAAGAAAGAAAATCCCATATTTTTTATTCGTTTTTTCTGATTGTTCAAATAGGCCGTAAAAATACAAAAAAACTCTCAAATAATTTGAAACAACTTTACTAAATTTGCCTTGCTCAAGTGAAGAAAAATGGATAGAAAAAAATATGTGATCATAATGGCTGCGGGAAGCGGCAGCAGGATGGGTGGAGACAGACCCAAGCAGTTTCTTGAACTCGGTGGAAAGGCGGTGCTTCAGAGGACCATTGAGGTCTTTCTCGAGGCGGTTCCAGGCATAACGGTCGTCACTGTTCTTCCGGAGCAGTTCATCGATTATTGGAAGGACTACTGCTATAGGAAAAACTTCATCTGTCCCCAGATTCTTGTCAAAGGAGGTATGACGCGTTTTCATTCTGTCAGAAATGCTCTTGAGCGCATTCCTGAAGGCGCAATTGTCGGAGTCCATGATGGTGTCCGCCCTCTTGTCACTCCTGAGCTTGTGGCAAAGCTTTATTCCATGTCGGAGACTCAGCAGGGAGTCATTCCGGTGACCCCGTGCATCGAGACTCTTAAGGTCCTTGCGGAAAAGGACGGTTGTCTTGAAGCTATTCCTGGAGCGGAAGCAGACAGATCTGTGCTCTTCGGTGCCCAGACACCTCAGATGTTCTGGTCGGAAATTCTGAAGGATGCCTATTGTCAGGCATATGATACATCCTTCACCGATGATGCTTCTGTGGTGGAAAAATATGGAAAAAGCCTTTCCTACGTAATCGGGGAAAGGCTCAATATCAAGATCACGACTCAGGAAGACCTCCTCCTGGCGCGTGCTGTGGATGCTTTGAGATAGTTATTCCTTATGCTCCTTATGCTGCTCCTTGGCGGCTTTCAGCTTGTTTTTTCTCACTGTCGCTGAGAAGCTGGTGTTCTGGTATTCTTTTACCCACACCTGACGCTCGATCGCCTGATCGAGTGAAATCTGCGTGTCTGTTGACTGTACATATGGAATCTTCTGGATCGTATTGAGAAGAATTTCCATAAGATGATCGTGATCGAAGCAGTAAAGCTTGATAAGGATGGCGTGTTTTCCTGTCACGAAGTGACATTCCACAATTTCTGAAATCCTTTTGAAGGATTCGATGACATCCGGGTACTTGTTCGCTTCGGACAGCGAAACGCTGACGAAAGCACATACGTTAAGTCCGAGAGCCTGAGGTTTCACGAGGAGACGTGAACCTGTAATAACTCCATTTGACTCAAGTCTCTTCACTCTCTGGTGAATGGCAGCGCCCGAAACTCCGCACTCCCTTGCAATCTCCAGAAACGGCATTCTGGCATTCTTGACAAGGAAAGATAGAATCTTCTGGTCGATTCTGTCAATCTGGTAACTCGACATAGCTCTTATAGATTATAATTTCCAACCGCGAATTTAAACAGAAATTTGAAAAAAATCAACGTTTTTTCTTGCGTCCTGTAGGTTCCGAGCTGTTAATTATTTCTTTGCACTTATCTTCTGTAAGTGAAGTGGCATCTGTGTCTTTCGGAATGCGGTAGTTGCTCTTTCCGCATTTGATGTAAGGACCATATGCTCCGTCAATTACCTGAATATCACTCTCTTTGAACTCATGAATGATGCTTCCTGTCTTTTTGGTAGCACTTTCTTCTATGAGTCTGATACAGGTGTCAAGGTCTACTTTCAGAGGGTCTGTGCCGCGTGGAAGTGACACATTCTTATCTCCGTACTTAATATATGGTCCAAAGCGTCCCTTGGTGCATATGATGTCTATGCCATTGTGCTGACCCACATTTCGCGGTAACTCAAACAGTTTCAATGCTTCTTCAAGGGTGATGCTTTCTATGATCTGTCCAGGGGCAAGACTTGCAAACTGTCTGTTTTCTCCCTCTCCTTTCTGAACGTAAGGACCATATTGTCCGAATTTCGCAATGAGTGGCTGACCGTCTGTAGGATCTACTCCCAGCTCTCTGCTGACGTTGTTATATTCCCTGTTGCTCAGAGCCTCGTTGATGTGCGAGTGGAAGTCTCCGTAGAAATCTTCGATCACTCCGTTCCATACGGCATTCCCTTCTGCGATTTTGTCAAAGTCCTCTTCCACATTGGCTGTAAACCTATAATCAAGAATCTGAGGGAAGTTCTTTACAAGGTAGTCGGTTACGATCATTCCGATATCCTGAGGAAGGAGTCGGCCTCTTTCTGCACCGGTGGTCTCAACCTTTGATGCAGACTTGATCTTTCCGTTCTTGAGTGACAGATTGATTACAGTGTGCTTCTCGCCTGTCTTGTCTCCCTTAGCTACGTAACCTCTTGCTTTTGTGAGAGTTGTGATGGTTGGAGCATATGTTGACGGGCGTCCGATTTCCAGCTCTTCGAGTTTCTTGATAAGGGATGCATCTGTGTATCTTGAAGGAGCTGAAGTGAACTTACAGTCGGCATTGATGCCGTTTTCGAACATTCTGTCACCGATGTGTACTTCAGGGAGAATGATTTCTTCGTCATCCTGCTGAGGATCGTCGGTGCTCTCTATGTACAACTTGAGGAATCCGTCGAAAAGAACCTGGCTTGCCTGCACATTGAACTTCTCCTCCATTCCCTCTGCGCCTACTTTGATGTCTGTCTTGATGAGTTTTGCATCAGCCATCTGAGATGCAACTGTGCGTTTCCATATGAGTTCATAAAGTTTCTGTTCCTGAGGGGTTCCCGGAATCGAGGTGTTGTCAATATATGTAGGTCTGATTGCTTCGTGTGCCTCCTGAGCGCCCTTTACCTTGCCCCATCTGTTTCGAACCTTTGAGTATTCTTCTCCGAAGTTGTCACAGATGAACTTCTTTGCTGTGTTAAGGGCCAGATCCGAGAGGTTGGTAGAGTCGGTACGCATGTAAGTGATGTATCCGTGCTCATACAGCTTCTGAGCTATGCTCATTGTCTGACTTACAGAGAAGCGGAGCTTTCTTGCTGCTTCCTGCTGGAGTGTAGATGTTGTGAACGGTGCAGCAGGGAAGCGGTTGCCCTCTTTCTTGTCGACACTGTCCACCTTGAAGTCTGCTCCGATGCATCTTTCAAGGAAAGCCTGTGCGGCTTCCATGTCGGGGAGCCTTCTGTCGAGGGTCGCTTTGATGAGAGTCTTTTCAGGAGTCCTTTCCGGATGGAACAAAGCCTCTACCTTATAATATGCTTCCTTGTCGAATGCAAGGATTTCTCTTTCTCTGTCGACTATGAGTCTGAGAGCTACAGACTGAACTCTACCTGCCGAGAGTTTCGGCTGTATCTTTCTCCAAAGTACAGGAGAAAGTTCGAATCCCACAAGTCTGTCAAGCACTCTTCGCGCCTGCTGGGCATTCACGAGGTTCATGTCTATCTTGCGTGGGTTCTGTATTGCGTTGAGGATTGCAGGCTTTGTGATTTCCTGGAATACTATTCTCCTGGTCTTCTCTTCATCAAGTCCTAAGGCTTCGTAAAGGTGCCATGAGATTGCTTCTCCCTCGCGGTCGGCATCGGATGCAAGCCAGATTGCCGAAGCCTTTCCTGCAGCCTTCTTGAGGTCTGACACGACTTTCTTCTTGTCGGCAGGGATTACATATTCCGGCCTGAATCCATTCTCGATATCTATGCTCAAGCCGCTTTCGTCAAGGTCTCGGATGTGTCCGATGCTTGCCATAACGACAAAGTCGTCTCCGAGCGCGCTCTGAATCTTCTTGATCTTACCAGGTGACTCGACGATCACTAAATTCTTTCCTTCCTTCATACTCTGCCTGTTTTTATGTTTCTTTTGCAAAAGAAGGTGCAAAGTAAGTCACATTTAAGGCAAATTTCCAAATTTTGTTGTTAATTTTGTGTCCTTGTACCTTTGCCATTTGAGCATTACCTTATAGGTAAAAGGTGCTGAAAAATTTTAATGATTTGAGAGATGACAGACGCTGTAAAAAAGAAAATCGTCAAATGGTTCTGGCTGTTGTTCACACTTCCTATTATTATGGTGGGCGGCCTCATTGCGCTGGTGTGGGCCTTTGCAGACATACCTTCATTCGAAGAACTTGAGAATCCTGACAGCAAGCTTGCGACCCAGGTGATTGCAGAGGATGGTGAGATCCTCACAACCTTCCATATAGAGAACAGGTCGTATGTTACTTTCGGGGAGCTTTCGCAAAATCTTGTCAATGCGGCAGTGGCAACCGAGGATGTCCGATTCTATAATCACTCCGGCATAGACTTCAAGAGTTTGGGCCGAGTTGCAGTCAAGACCCTTCTCGGCGGAGATTCGAGTCAGGGTGGTGGAAGTACCATCACTCAGCAGCTTGCCAAGACTCTATATCCAAGACAGGACGTGAGCAGCAATATTCCGGGTGTCTCTATTATAAAGATGGTATGGATCAAACTCAAGGAGTGGGTGACTGCCGTCAAGCTTGAGAGAAGCTACACCAAGGATGAGATAATGAATATGTATATGAATGCCATTTTCTTCGGCAGCAATGCATATGGCATCAAGGCGGCTTCCCAGACGTTCTTTGCGAAGGCCCCTTCTGAACTGACTGTCGAAGAGGCTGCTACATTGGTAGGTATGGTAAACAAGCCGACCAGATATAATCCTGTGCTTAATCCGGACAAGTCTCTTGTGAGAAGAAACTTCGTGATTTCTCAGATGGAAAAGGCCGGATTCATATCAAAGGAAGAGTGCGATTCGATCCAGCAGATTCCGATAGCCCTTTCGTATCAGATTCAGGATCACAATGCCGGCCTCGGTCCGTATTTCCGCGATATGCTCCGCAGAACTATGAATGCCAAGGAGCCTAAGCGATCTTCTTATGCTCAGTATGAGGATTATGTTGTGGACTCGCTTCAGTGGGCTGACAATGCGTTCTATGGATGGCTGAACAAGAACACCAAGGCTGACGGTTCGAAGTACAATCTTGACAAGGATGGACTTCGTATCTATACCACTATTAATTATAAGATGCAGAAATATGCGGAGGAGGCGGTTGCCGAGCATCTTGGCAAGGATCTTCAGAAGAGCTTCTGGAGAGATCTGAGGTGGAAGAAGAATAAGCCTTTCTCGGATGACATCGAGCCGGAAATGATAGATCAGCTGATGAAGCAGGCACGCCGCTGGAGTGACAGGTATCGTATAATGAAGGCGAATGGTGCTTCGGAGGCCCAGATCAGGAAGAGTTTCTCCGAGCCGGTCAAAATGAGGCTGTTCTCATGGAACAAGAACGGATATGTCGATACGCTGATGACTCCGGATGACTCCATTAAGTATTATAAGTCTCATCTGCGTGCCGCGTTCATGGCTATCGAGCCTCATACCGGACACATCAAGGCTTATGTGGGAGGCCCGAACTATCGCTATTTCAAATATGACAACGTGCGTCAGGGTAAGCGCCAGGTGGGTTCGACCATCAAGCCTTTCCTTTATACTCTTGCAATGCAGGAGGGTATGACACCATGCGACAGGGTTGTGAATGTTCCTCAGACCTTCCTCGTCAATGACACCACCTGGACACCAAAGAGTACGGATAAGGACGAGTGGATAGGACAGACCGTGACGCTGAAGTGGGGGCTCACCAAGAGTTCGAACAATATCTCTGCATATCTTATGAAGCAATATGGCCCTCATGCGATGGCAGACATGATGCGCAAGATGGGAGTCGGATGCCATATCGATGAGACATATTCTCTTTGTGTGGGTTCTGCGGACATCTCTGTATATGAGATGGTGTCGGCATATAACACCTTCCCGTCTCAGGGCGTCTTCGTGACACCTATATTTGTAACACGCATAGAAGACAATATGGGTAATGTTATCGGAGAATTCAATAACACCAAGCGTGAGGCAATCGGTGAGCATACGGCTTATCTAATGGCGAATCTCATGCAGGGTGTCGTGAACAGCGGTACTGGTGTGAGACTCCGTGCAAAATATGGTCTGAAGGGAGAGATTGCCGGAAAGACCGGTACGACAAACGACCAGTCAGACGGATGGTTCATCGGCTACACTCCATCGCTTACAGCAGGAGTATGGGTCGGAGCGGAAGACAGGCAGGTGCATTTTGAGTCACTTGCATTGGGAGGTGGCTCGAACATGGCTCTTCCTATCTGGGGACTCTTCATGCAGAAGGTGCTTGCAGACGGTACTCTTGGCATCGATGAGAACGACAGATTCGTGCCTTCCGGAGTGAAACTGGAGCTTAATTGTGACGGTAGCGATGCAGATGCTTCCCATGTGGCCCAGGATGACGAGAGTCTCTACTTTGACTAAAATTTTGTTAATCAGAAAAATTATTCTTACCTTTGCGCCCCCTATGTGGTAAAGGATCGCATAGAAATTATTAAGTATTAATCATTTAAACGTTCAAGATGGACACACAGAGCTACAAGACGATATCCCTCAAAGCAGGTGATATCAAGAAGGAGTGGGTTGTGATCGACGCAACTGATCTCGTGCTCGGACGTCTTGCTGCCAGAGTTGCGCTCGTTCTTCGTGGTAAGAACAAGCCAAGCTTCACCCCACACATGGATTGTGGTGACAATGTCATCATCATCAATGCTGACAAGGTGAGACTCACTGGTAAGAAGATGACTGACAAGGTGTATGTTCGCTACACTGGTTATCCAGGTGGACAGCGTTTCACTACTCCTAAGGAGATTCTTGCAAAGAAACCTACCGAACTCGTAAGAATGGCAGTTAAAGGTATGCTGCCTAAGAACCGTCTTGGTGCGAAGCTCCTCAACAACCTCTATCTCTACGCAGGTAACGAGCATCCGCATCAGGCACAGAACCCAACAACAATTACATTAAACGAAATTTAAGCAGAGCATGAAAGTAGTAAACGCCCTTGGAAGACGTAAATCAGCAGTCGCTCGCGTTTATGTCGTGCCTGGAAAAGGTAACATTACAATCAACGGCCGTGACCTTAATGAGTACTTCACAATGGACACACTCCGTTACATCGTAAACCAGCCTTTTGAAGTAACAGGTACGATCGCTCAGTTTGACGTTAAGGTTAACCTCGACGGAGGTGGAATCAAAGGTCAGGCAGAGGCTTTGAGACTCGGTATCTCTCGCGCACTTTGCGAGATCGATAAGGAGGCTTATCGTCCTGCACTTAAGGCAGCTGGATTCCTTACTCGTGATGCACGTGAAGTCGAGCGTAAGAAGCCTGGTCAGCCTGGTGCACGTAGACGCTTCCAGTTCAGCAAACGTTAATATCTGCTGTCTGATTTACAAAGCACAGTCCGGTTTGAAATCACAGGACCTTCTCCGAAGATGCGAATCTTCAGAAGCTGCCTGATGGTTGCCGAGATTGCGGAAAATCCAGGAGACCGGCCAGGCCGCTACTCCGGATTGAAGAAAAGAGCCTCACAGGCAAAGGCAATAGCCTGAAGAGGAAAATTACAAACAAAACAAACAACTTTAAAACAATGCCAAGAACAAATTTCCAGGAACTGCTTGATGCAGGTGTTCACTTCGGACACTTGGCGAGGAAATGGAACCCTAAGATGGCACCATACATCTTTGACCAGAAGAACGGTATCCATATCATCGACCTGCATAAAAGTATAGTTAAAATTGATGAGGCTGCAAATGTACTCAAACAGTTCGCTCGTTCAGGACGCAAGGTACTTTTCGTAGCCACAAAGAAACAGGCAAAGGAGATCGTTGCTGAGAAGGCAGGATCAGTAAATATGCCATACGTGACAGAGAGATGGCCGGGTGGAATGCTTACAAACTTCCCAACCATCCGTAAGGCTGTCAAGAAGATGAATACCATCGACAAGATGATTGAGGATGGTACATTCGCTACTCTCGCTAAGCGTGAGCGTCTTCAGGTTACCCGTCAGAGAGCTAAGCTCGAGAAGAACCTCGGTTCTATCCGCGACCTTAGCCGTCTCCCATCAGCACTTTTCGTAGTAGACGTACAGAAGGAGATGAATGCCGTTAAGGAGGCAAATCGTCTTAATATTCCGGTTATCGCTATGGTTGATACTTGTTGCGATCCTACTCCGATTGATTATGTGATTCCGGCAAATGACGATGCTGCAAAGTCTATCGCTTACATCATGGATGTACTTTGCGGTGCAATCAAAGAGGGATTGGACGAAAGGAAGCTTGAGAAGGAGAAGGAAACTCCAGAGCAGACTGAGGAGAAGCCAGCAGGCAAGAAGCTTCGCGCTCGTAAGGGTGCAAAGCCAGCAGCTGAAGAGTCAGCAGAGTAATTGATTGTATAATCTTTAAACATTTTTCGAAAATGGAGATTAAAGCAGCTGACGTAGCAAAGCTTCGTCAAATGACAGGCGCAGGTATGATGGACTGCAAGAAGGCTCTCGTAGAGGCTAATGGCGACTACGAAAGAGCTAAGGAAATCATCCGCGAGAAAGGTAAGCTCGTAGCAGCTAAGCGTGCTGACCGTGAGACCTCAGAGGGTCGTGTTATCGCTAAGGTAAACGGCACTAAGGCTATCGTAGTCGGACTCGGTTGTGAGACTGACTTCGTAGCTAAGAACGAGGAGTTCAAGGCTCTTGCAGAGGCTATCGCAGAGACAGCTATCGCTAACTGCCCAGCAGACAAGGAGGCTCTTATGGCTTGTGTTCTTGCTGACGGCAGAACAGTTGAGGCTGCTGTTACAGAGCAGACCGGTAAGACTGGAGAGAAGCATCAGGTTGCAGGTTACGAGGTAGTTGAGGCTCCTTACATTGTAGCTTACATGCACAATGTAACTGGTAAGCTCGCTGCTGTAGTAGGCTTCAGCAAGGAGTTCGATGCTCAGGTAGCTAAGGGTGTTGCAATGCAGGTTGCTTCAATGAACCCGGTAGCTGTTTCAGCAGAGTCTGTACCTCAGAGCGTTATCGACACTGAGCTCAAGACTGCAACTGAGAAGACTAAGGAAGAGCTCGTTCAGAAGGCAGTTGACGCTGCTCTCAGCAAGGCAGGCATCAACCCTGCACACGTTGACAGCGAGGCTCACATTGAGTCTAACACAGCTAAGGGCTGGATCACTCCAGAGCAGGCTGAGCAGGCACGTGAGATCATCAAGACCGTTTCTGCAGAGAAGGCAGCTAACCTTCCTGAGCAGATGGTAGCAAACATCGCTAAGGGTCGTCTCCAGAAGTTCTTCAAGGAGCAGACACTCGAGGAGCAGGGCTACCAGATGGGTGACGGTAAGACTGCAGTGAAGGACGTCATCAAGGCGGCTGATGCTGAGGCTAAGGTTCTCGTATTCAAGAGACTCTCACTCGCTGACTAATTCGGATACACATCCAATTACAATAAAAGCCATCGGATTTTCCGGTGGCTTTTCTTTTTTGTCTTCTTTCGCAGAAATGAATGTGGAAGTGAATCTTTTATTATTAACTTTGCATGATATCCAATCTGTTGGGTGTCAACGATAAGATAAAACTAATAATCATCATACAATGAAAAGACGTGAATTCCTTTCAATGACCGGTATGATTGCAGCTGCTGGTGTGGCTTCTCCGGTTCTTACATCATGTTGTGACAGCTCAAAAGGTACTGTCAACACTAAGAATATCACAAAGAAATATCAGACAGATGTACTTATCTGCGGTGGTGGCCCTGCCGGTGTCTGCGCTGCTGTTGCTGCAGCTCGTGAGGGTGTCAATGTGATGATTGTAGAGACAGCCGGCTTCCTTGGCGGTATGGCTACAAGAAGCCTTGTGGGACCATTCATGACCTGCTTCGATTCAGAAGGTGAGCAGATGATCATCAGAGGTCTTTTTGAGGAGGTTGTAGACCGTATGGTTGCTAAGGGTGGCGCTCTTCATCCAAAGGATATTCGCGCATCATCTCCTTATTCAGCATGGATTACAGCTGGTCACGACCACTGTACTCCATTCGAGCCTGAGTGCATGAAGGTTGTTCTTGACGAGATGGTTGAGGAGGCTGGTGTGAAGGTTCTCTTCCATTCGAACTTCGTAGAGCCTATTCTTAAGGGTAACAAAATCACAGGTGCTGTGATTTCAAATAAGGCTGGTTTCCAGATCGTAGAGGCTAAGGTTGTCATTGACTGTACCGGTGATGGTGACGTAGCTTATCGTTCAGGAGTTCCTTGCCACTTCGGTAACGAGAACGGTAAGGTTCAGCCATCAACTGCATTCTTCCACATCAACAATGTTGATTCTGAGAAGCTTGAGGCAGATGTTCAGAAGCATCTCCACGAGTTCCGTAAGGTTGACGGAGTAAGCTACCGTGCTTTGCACTGGTGGGTGCTCAAGGCTATCGACAATGGCGAGTGGGATATCGCAAGAAGATCTGTAAATATCTATAAGTGCGTTCAGCCACATGAGTGGGTTGTAAACTGCAGCCGTATCCAGAACGTAGACTCGACAGATCCTGAGAGCATGACAGCCGGTGAGATCGAGGGACGCAAGCAGATCCAGCAGCTCATGAACTTCTTCCATAAGTACGTACCAGGATGTGAGAAGGCTGTTCTCATGGCAAGTGGCTCGCACCTCGGAATCCGTGAGTCCCGTCATATCGAGGGAGATTATGTCCTTACTGCAGATGACCTTCTCAGCGCAAAGATGTTTGAGGACAATATCTTCGTTACTGCAAGTGCTGTCGATGTTCATGGAAGCGGTGGCAAGACCAACTATAAGCCTCTTACTGCAGGAAAATGGTATGGTATACCATATCGTACACTTCTTCCTAAGAATGTCGAGGGACTTCTTGTTGCAGGACGTTGCCTTTCTGCTACCTCAGAGGCTGCTGGTGCTATCCGCGTGATGCCGCCTGTGATGGCTATGGGTCAGGCTGCTGGCGTTGCTGCAGCACTTGCTGTCAAGAATTCGATTACTCCTCGTACTGTGGACATTCCTGCCCTTCAGGAGATTCTCCTTAAGCAGAAAGTATTCCTCGGCTAATGAAGACAAAGAGTCTATTTTATATACTTGCTGTGGCAGTGGCTGTGTTGTTCTATGCACAGGCCGCTGCCCAGCCGCATTATGAGCACATATTGACAGTCGACCGTTACTATCCTAATGACGGTGACTGCTATGACGGTGTCCTCTTTCAGTTTCATAGCCAGAATCATAAGCCAGAAGGAGATTACAACGGATGTTCTGTCATTGATCTGGAAACCAGAAGCCTGATTCAGTTCATTGACCTAGGCTACAATCAGAACTTCCACAACTCCAGCATCACCTTCGGAGAGAAGAAATATTCAAAGAAGGACCGTTTTCCGCTGCTTTATGCATCGGAGAACTATGCTCCGAACGAATATTATAAGGTTATTGTTTACAGAGTTCTCGAAACCGGTGACGCTGCTGCCCCATATTCGCTTGAGGTCGTGCAGACCATAAACATGCCGGATCCTCATGCTGACGGAATCCTTTATCCGCATTGTTTCTATGATAGGGAAGGAGACTGTTTCTGGATTGAAGCATATTCCTCAGACAAGAAGGAGAACGTCTACACCAGATACAGACTGCCCCGCTTCAAGGCCGGCAGTACAGTCAATATGGGCAAGCCTCTGAGAACATTCCGTCTTCCGAGAGATCCGAAGACAGACCAGGCTATATGCAAGAGAGGTGACAGAATGTATCAGGCCGTGGGTGCAAGAAAGACAGGAAAGCTGAGGGTTATTGATGTGAGAGAGGGAAGTTTGCTGAAAGTCGTCAATCTCAATGATATGGGACTTGTACATGAGCCGGAGGCAGTGTTCTTTCATAAGGATGAACTGTATATGACCTTCTTTGAAAACCGCAAGACATCAATCTATAGGATAGCCCCGTCTGTCTACCGATAATTTTGTATATTTGCATAATCTAAAAAGACTTAAATGGGATCATTCATAGTAGAAGGTGGACATAAACTGAGCGGAACTATCAGGCCGCAGGGAGCAAAGAATGAGGCGCTTCAAGTAATCAGTGCGGTGCTTCTTACAAAGGAGGAGGTTGTGATTTCAAACATTCCGGAGATTCTGGATGTAAAGAATCTCATCCTGCTGCTCGAAGGTATGGGTGTCGAGGTCAAAAGACTCGACAAGGGCGTATATTCATTCAAGGCAGACAATATCAATGAGGAATATATCTCAAGTGCAGATTTCGTGGCGAGATGTGCCCGTCTGCGTGGTTCTGTGATGGTTGTAGGCCCTCTTCTTGCGCGTTTCGGTCATGCCTATTTCCCTAAGCCGGGTGGAGACAAGATAGGTCGCCGCAGGGTCGATACTCATATCGTCGGAATGATGAAGCTCGGAGCTGAGCAGGAGTATGATCCTTCTAGAAAGGCCTTCTATCTCAGAGTACCTGAAGGAGGTTCACTTAAGGGCGCTTATATGCTTCTTGACGAAGCATCCGTAACCGGTACGGCTAATATTGTCATGGCTTCTGTGCTTGCAGAAGGAGAGACCACAATCTACAATGCTGCCTGTGAGCCATATGTTCAGCAGCTTTGCAAACTCCTGACTGCAATGGGAGCCCAGATTGATGGCATTGGCTCTAATCTTTTGAAAATCAAAGGTGTAAAAGAACTTCATAAGGCAGAACATCGTATTCTTCCGGATATGCTTGAGGTGGGCTCGTTCATTGGAATGGCAGCCTTGAATCAGAGTTCCATCCTTATCAAGGATGTGTCATATGAGAATCTGGGAGTCATACCAGATTGCTTCCGCCGCCTTGGAGTTACTATCGAGCAGAGAGGTGATGACATCTTTGTTCCTGAGCAGGAAAGCTACATCGTGGATTCATTTCTTGATGGTTCGATAATGACTCTTGCTGATGCTCCTTGGCCAGGACTTACTCCGGATCTTCTTAGTGTGCTTCTTGTTGTGGCGATACAGTGTAAGGGCAGTGTACTTATCCATCAGAAGATGTTCGAGAGCCGCCTTTTCTTCGTCGATAAGCTTATTGATATGGGAGCTCAGATAATTCTCTGCGACCCGCACAGAGCTGTTGTCATAGGCCATGACCACAATTATCAGCTTCGTGCCTGCAACATGGCTTCGCCTGACATTCGTGCCGGAATCGCACTTCTCATTGCTGCAATGTCTGCAAAAGGTACAAGCATCATCAGCAATATCGACCAGATCGATAGGGGATATGAGGACATCGACATGCGTCTCAATGCCCTTGGAGCAAGGATAACCCGTCAGTAGCTATTTCTTACGGATAACATTCAGACCGTCGCGGATAGGGAGGATTACCGACTCAACGCGGCGGTCTTTTGATACCATATCGTTGAATCTGACGATGCTCAGGGTCTGTTTGTCTTGAGGAAGAGGCTCCTGACATACCTTTCCGTCCCAGATTACATTGTCTGCGAGAATGAGTCCACCGGAGCGTACCATGTCGAACACAAGGTCGTAATATTCGCAGTATTCCCTTTTATTGGCATCTATATAGACTATGTCGTAAAGATCGTCCTTTATCTCGGAGCTGATCCTCCGGAGCGTCTCCTTGCAGTCCCCGATGTGAAGGCTTATCTTGTTCTCAAGTCCAGCCTTTTCGAATCCTTCGAGGATTAGGTCTTCCAACTCGTCATTGAGCTCAAGGGTGTCCAGGTGGCCGTTTTCCGGAAGGGCAGATGCCAGGCATATTGCAGAATAGCCTGTAAATGTTCCCAGCTCAAGAATTCTTTTTGCCCCGCACATCTGCGCAATCATTCTCATCAGCTGTCCTTGTGCTGCACCAGAGAGCATTCTTGCATGGTTTGTCCTTATGTGAGTCTGTTTAACGACCCATTCCAGTGCCTCACTTGGCACCGAAGCGTGATCCTCGATGTATTTATAGATCTTTTCCATTACACGTATATGAGTTTCGAAATACTGCTTGGGTCGAAGATGGTGCGTGCCATTTCCTGGACGTCTTCTGCCTTTATTCCATCTATGAGTGCCTTAGTTTCCTTTCCTCCGGTAATCCTGCCATATGCAAGCAGACTCTTTCCCATTGACAGGCACTGTGTCTCGCCATTGTCTCCGCTGACTGCAATCTGTCCCATGAGCTGCTTCTTTGCCGCCTTAAGTTTTCTTTCGGACAGGACTTCCGCCTGGAGCTTGCCTATCTCCGTTTCCACCGCCTTGATACATTTTTCCACATTGCTTTTGTCGCATCCGAGGCTGATGGCAACAAGACCGGTGTCTGCAAACTGGGTGTATGAACATTCCACTCCGTAGACCCATCCGTACTTTTCGCGGAGGACAGAGTTGAGAATGGAGTTATTGGCCGGACCGCCCAGAATGTTGCAGAGGAGAACAGTCGCAAGCCTTTCCCTTTCCTGATAAAGCGAAGGGGCCGGTCCTCCGATTATGCAGTTTGCCTGATGGTTCCTTTTGTTCAGAGTCTTGTTGAACGGGATTGCTGCAGGTGCCTTTGTCTCTCCTTTCGCCTCTTCCTTGATCGCCTGTGCATCAAGCCCTTTGAAAACCTCTTCAGTCATCTTCAGGACCTGTTTTTCCATCTTCTTCTCGTCAATGTCAGCAACGATGGTGAAAGCCATCTTGTCCGGTGTGAAGTTCTCCTTTACAAATTTCAGAAGTTCATCTCGGGTGATTCTCTTTACTGATGCTTTGGTCCCGAGAATATTTGTGCTGAGAGGGTGTCCCTCAAAGACCATTTCTTCAAATTTGTCATAGATATCTTCGGCTGGAGAGTCCTTGTAAGAATGGATTTCGTCGATCACGACACCTTTTTCTATCTCGATTTCGTGTTCCGGGAAGGTCGGGCAAGTGGCAAGTTCGAACAGTAGTGCAGCAGCCTTTCGCAGGTCTTCCTTTAGTACTGTCGCATGGAATACTATTTCTTCCTTGGTTGTGAATGCATTCAGTTCTCCGCCGAGTCTTTCAAGATAGCTGTTTATGACAGATGCCCGTCTTTTGGCGGTACCCTTGAAGATGGTGTGCTCGGTGAAATGGGCTATGCCTTTATGGTAGCCGGTTTCATTTCTTGTGCCGCACTTGATGCTCAATGCGCAATACGCAACGGATGATCCGCTGCGTTTGACGGCATAAGCCAATCCACAATCTGCCTTTCCGCTGATCATTCCCGATTACTTTAAGCCTGTGCGTGAAATGTTTATGTGCCTGATGTCGTATGGCATGAATCCAGGACCGTTCTTAGCGTTGATGCGGTGCTTCCTATAGAAATAGAGCTCATATGTTTCTGCATTGACAAGCATCTTATAGCAGAATGAGCCATTGACAGGATTCGAAGGTGCCGCTACGTAGCTCACCAGTGTGTTTGGAGTGTTATCCATAACGAACTTGTCTGCTGAATCTTCATCTGTGACAACGAAGCCGGCGAGCTCGTTTTCAGTTACTGTAGCATCAAGGTCATCCTCGGAAAAGACGATGTTCATCCCCTCTGATTTTGATATGCGTGATGTGTAGTTGCCGAGTCCTGCATAAGCGCTATAGTCCTTGTCCATTGAGTCAACGGTGTACTTCTGGATTATGTTCAGGAACACAGGAAGGAACACAAGTTCTCTGCCCGAAGGGTCTTCGGCAGATGCAATAGGGAGGGATACTATTTCAAGCATCTCATCAATTCCCTTGGAAGCCTGATTTCCACCTTTTACGAGAGTGAGAAACTGAAGGCTAGGCTCCGTCTCTTTCTTGAACTGGCCCTTGGTGGTCAGAAGAAAATAATATTTATCGCTGTTTTTCAATGAATTGAACTCTTCAAGAGTGCAGAATTCATATGGTGATACGCGCCACCTTGCAGCGACTTCGTCCTGGAGCACACCGTCAAAGAGAGCGCTTCCTGTCAGTACTACCTTGGTCACCTTCTGGGTGAAATCACCAATCTTTACTTTCTTTGTGTCAATCTGTGCCTGGGCGAATGCGCTTGCCGATATAGCGGCGAGGGCGATAATCAATAAAATCTTCTTCATAGTGATGATAGTCTATGTGCAATCGGGCACAAAGTTACAAAATAAATACCTATCTTTGTCAGTTACGACCAAAGAACGTTTATGGCTCAGTATATTGTATCAGCAAGAAAGTACAGACCGGACTCCTTCGGGACACTTATCGGTCAGGACAACATCGCTCAGACCCTCAAGAATTCAATTCTTCGAGGTCAGCTGGCACATGCATATCTTTTCTGCGGACCTCGAGGGGTCGGCAAGACCACGACTGCGCGAATCTTCGCAAAGATGATCAACTGCTCGAATCCGTCTGCCGAGATGGAGCCTTGCGGAATGTGCGAGTCATGCCTCTCGTTTGCAGAAGGCCGCTCGTATTGTATTCACGAGCTTGATGCCGCTTCTAATAACGGTGTAGAGGACATCAAGACCCTGATGGAGCAGGTGCGCATACCGCCACAGGTAGGACGATACAGCGTCTATATCATCGATGAGGTACACATGCTCTCGCAGGCAGCGTTCAATGCCTTCCTCAAGACTCTTGAGGAACCACCTGCGCATGCCATATTCATTCTTGCCACTACTGAGAAACATAAGATCCTTCCTACCATCCTCTCAAGATGTCAGACATATGACTTCAACAGAATCACAGTCGATAACATTGTGAGAAATCTCAGGATGGTAGCAGCTAATGAAGGTATTACCATTGATGACGAGTCTCTTCACGTAATTGCGCACAAGGCAGATGGTGCTATGCGTGACGCTTTGACAATATTTGACCAGACCGTAGCTTTCTGCGGTACTGATGTAAAGTATCAGGATGTTCTCCGCAATCTGAACGTGCTTGACTATGAGTACAGTTTCTCACTTGTCGATGCGTTCCTTAAGGGTGATTATCCGTCAGCTCTCCTCACTTTTGATGAGGTGCTTACAAAGGGATTCAATGCGCTTCATTTCGTGGCTGCCCTTTCGTCGCACCTGAGAGATCTGATCGTGAGCAAGAGCGGGGGATTGAATGCTCTTCTTGAGCTTCCTGATTCATTGAAGGCAAGATACAAGGAGCAGGCAGACAGATGTCCGCTTCAGTTCCTTTATGACAGTCTCGGAATCACTACGCAGTGCGAGTCAGGATATAGGGCGAGCGTCAATCCGCGTCTCCATATCGAGTTTGCTCTGATGCGTCTGAGCTTCCTTACCGGAACAATGGCAGCACAGCCAGTAGTGCAGCCGGCAGTTCAGCCGGTTCAGGCTCCGGTTCAGACTCCGGCTCAGCCTGTTGCTCCTGCCCAGCCAGTTGCTTCTGCCCAGCCTGTTGCTCCTGCTCAGCCAGTTGCTCCTGCTCAGCCGGCAGCTGCGGTTTCGGCAACCCCTGCGCCTGTTCCTTCTGTTGCACCAAGTGCAGTAGAGGAGCCGCAGCGAGAGCGTCGTACCCGTGCCGCTCGTCCTGGAGCGTCACTTTCCCTTAAGGCTGTGATGGACAAGAGTGCAGCAGGCCCTGCAACTTCTGCCCAGGTAGACGAACAGCCTGTTCCATCGGAGGAATATCTCAAGTCGAAGTGGCCTGAACTGGCGCAGAAATACAGCGACAAGCCACGTCTTGCAAGCATGCTCTCAAGTTCAACTTTGGTTATTGAAGATGCTGATGATGCCAAGGTCGTGACATTCAGAGTTGTCAATGAGGCGCAGAAGGAGTGGGTGGAGTCAAAGCTTCTGTACGATCTGGAAGGAAACTATAGAAAGATTGTAGGATCATCTAAGGTCAGCTTGAGAGTAGCTGTGGTCCCGGATGATGCTGTCTCAGAAAAGAAGGCCTATATGCCAAGTGAGCAGGCAGGAGTTGTAATGAGTGAAAATGCAGAGGTCAAGAATCTTATTACGGATCTTGGTCTTGACATAAAATAGAAAGATTATGAAACTACGTTGCGAAAATCTTGTTAAGAAATATGGACCGAGAACCGTTGTGAAAGGTGTCTCAATGGAGGTTAACCAGGGAGAAATCGTCGGCTTCCTTGGTCCTAACGGTGCAGGAAAGACCACCAGTTTCTATATGATAACAGGCCTCATAGTGCCTAATGCAGGAAAGATATATCTTGATGATGAGGATATAACCGGGCTTCCTATGTTCAAGCGCTCTCAGAAGGGAGTCGGATATCTTGCGCAGGAGGCATCGGTGTTCCGCCACATGACTGTGGAGGACAACATCATGTCGGTGATGGAGATGTCTAAGCAGTTCACCAAGGAGGAAAGAAAGGCGCGTCTGGAGTCTCTTCTTGATGAGTTCAACCTTCACAAGGTTCGCAAGAGCAAGGGAATCCAGCTTTCAGGTGGAGAGCGTCGTCGTTGCGAGATCGCCAGGGCTCTTGCTATCGACCCTAAGTTCATCCTTCTTGATGAGCCGTTTGCAGGTGTCGACCCTATCGCCGTAGAGGACATCCAGTACATCATCGCTAAGCTGAAATACAAGAATATCGGCGTCATCATCACAGACCATAATGTGGGTGAGACACTTGCCATTATCGACAGAGCATATCTTCTTTATGAAGGTTCAATCCTTCAGAGCGGTACTCCGGAGGCTCTGGCTGAGGATGACGAGGTCCGCACCAAATACCTCGGCTCAAACTTTGTGCTTAAACGTTCCGCAGCATTCCTGCGTGCTGAAGCCGGTGGCCCTCAGCGCATAAACACTGCAGAAGAACACAAGGCGGAGCAGAAAACAGAAACAAATGAGTAAAGACAAGGAAATATTGGACAGCATTGCAGACAAGGAATATGAACATGGCTTTGTGACTGATGTCGAGCAGGAGTTCATTCCTAAAGGTCTCAATGAAGATATAATACGACTTATTTCGGCAAAGAAGGAGGAGCCTGAGTGGATGCTTGAGTTTCGTCTCAATGCGTTCAGACGCTGGCAGAAGATGGAGATGCCGAAGTGGGCACATCTTGATATTCCTGAAATTGATTTTCAGGATATCATTTATTATGCGGCTCCCAAGAAGGCGGAAGACCGTCCTAAAGAAATCGACCCTGAGCTTGAAAAGACATTCGACAAGCTTGGAATTCCACTTCATGAGCGTGCGGCACTTGCAGGTGTTGCAGTGGATGCAGTCTTTGACTCTGTGTCAGTGACTACGACCTTCCGTGCTGCCTTGGCTGAGAAGGGCATTATCTTCTGTTCCTTCTCAGAGGCGGTCAAGGAGCATCCTGAACTGGTGAAGAAATACCTTGCTTCCGTAGTTCCGGTAGGAGATAATTTCTATGCCGCTCTCAATTCAGCTGTATTCAGTGACGGCTCGTTCTGTTACATCCCTAAGGGTGTGAGATGCCCGATGGAGCTGTCAAGCTACTTCCGAATCAATGCTGCAGGAACAGGCCAGTTCGAAAGGACGCTGATTGTGGCTGATGAGGGTTCATACGTGAGCTATATGGAGGGATGTACTGCTCCTATGCGTGACGAGAACCAGCTTCATGCTGCAGTAGTGGAGATAATTGTGGAGAAGGATGCAGAGGTTAAATACTCTACCGTGCAGAACTGGTATCCGGGTGACGCTCAGGGACGTGGCGGTATCTTCAACTTTGTGACCAAGAGGGGAATATGCAAGGGTTCAGGAAGTCATCTTTCGTGGACTCAGGTGGAGACGGGATCGGCCATAACATGGAAATATCCGTCGACAATCCTCAAGGGTGACAATTCTTCATCAGAGTTCTATTCCGTGGCTGTAACCAATAATATGCAGCAGGCGGACACCGGAACGAAGATGATCCATATTGGTAAGAATACACGAAGCCGTATTGTCAGCAAGGGTATATCTGCAGGCCGAAGCCAGAACAGTTATCGTGGTTTGGTGAAGATGCTCCCTGGTGCGGATAATGCTCGCAATTTCTCACAGTGTGACAGTCTTCTGATCGGAGACAAGTGTGGTGCACACACATTCCCTTATATTGAGAATGCTAACAGAACTGCTGTGGTGGAGCACGAGGCTACCACTTCTAAGATCAGCGAGGATCAGCTCTTCTATTGCAATCAGAGGGGTATAGGTCCGGAGGAGGCTGTCGGACTCATTGTGAATGGATATGCCCGTGAGGTGCTTTCAAAGCTTCCGATGGAGTTTGCTGTCGAGGCACAGAAACTTCTCCAGGTTTCTCTGGAAGGTTCTGTAGGATAGCCTGCGGCCGGAGGGGAAGCACGGTTTCCACTCCTATAGGCACAGGCTACGGGATAGAATCCGGGGTAATAGAAAAAAGATTGTAAATGGAATTTTGGAATATCATTTTATTTGAATTGGGTGGAAAACCGGTACTGCTTATAGATCTTCTGTCTGCAGTGTTCGGTCTGACCACCGTGTTTCTTGCAGGTCGTAACAGCAAGTATAACTTCTATGTGGGATACCTGTACACGGCACTGCTTTTCTTTATGTTCTGGCAGAAGAATCTCTACGCCAACCTGATTCTTCAGCCGATTTCGCTGTGCATAAACATAATCGGACAGTATCGCTGGAGCCATCCTAAAAAAGATGAGGATGCCGGAAACGGTGAACTTAAGGTGTCGATGTTGAACTGGCCTCAGAGAGGAATGGTAGTGGCATCGGTGCTTTTGTTGGCTTTCGTATGGGGCTGGCTTATGAGTATGATGGGCACCAGATGGTTTGTGGGATATTTCCCGGCGAATCCGCTTCCATATCTCGACTGCTGTGTTACAGTGCTGATCCTTACAGCCCAGACATTGTCTGCCCTCAAGAAGTGGGACTGTTGGATTGCATGGCTTTTTGTGAACATAGCCAACCTGACGCTCTACCTGAAGGCCGGTCTGGTCTTCATGCCGATAGTCAGCTGCCTCTACCTCATCAACGGTATCTGGTCTCTGTTTACATGGTATAAACTTTATAGAAAGAACTCCTAAAACCCTTGTGGCATAATTCTGTTTAAAGATGTCACGATGGTAGAATGAAACAATATTGCATTATGGCAAACGATATATTATTGAAAATAGAGGGGCTGAGAGCCTCTGTGGAAGATAAGGAAATCCTTAAGGGTGTGGATCTGGTAATCCGCAAGGGCGAGATCCATGCTGTCATGGGACCAAACGGTGCCGGAAAGAGTACCCTTTCTGCAGTTCTGGCTGGAAAACCTCAGTTCACAGTGACTGAGGGCAGCATCGAGTTCCTCGGTCAGGATCTTCTGGCGATGTCACCTGAAGAGCGCGCTTGGGCGGGAATCTTCCTCTCGTTCCAGTATCCGGTGGAGATACCAGGTGTGACTATCACCAACTTTATGAAGACTGCCGTGAATGCTCATCGTGCAGGCAAGGGGCTTGAGCCGTTGAAAGCAGGTGATTTTCTCAAGCTTATGCGTGAAAAGATGGCCTTTGTGCAGATGAAGCCTGAATTTGCAAAGCGTGAGGTCAATGTGGGCTTCTCAGGTGGTGAGAAAAAGCGTAACGAGATATTCCAGATGGCTATGCTCGATCCTACTCTCGCCATCCTCGATGAGACAGACAGCGGACTTGATGTGGATGCCCTTCGTATTGTCGCAAATGGTGTGAATGCCCTTCATACTCCTGAAAAGGCTGCCATCGTCATAACTCACTATCAGAGACTTCTCGACTACATCGTTCCGGATGTGGTTCACGTTCTCAAGGACGGTCGTATCGTCAAGACTGCAGGCAAGGAACTTGTCGCTGAGATCGAAGAAAAGGGATATGATAATCTGTAGGTTATGGAGACTATGTTGATTACTGCTGGCGAATTCGTGCACAAAGTGTACGTGTATGGCGGTATAGCCGAAGTGCCGCGTAATATCGTGGTGGAGAGATGTGCCAGGGTGGATGTAGTAGTGCTGATTCTGCCGGGCGTATCTTGTGACCTGCATATGAACGTCGAATTGAAGGGCGAGGGCGCCGAGGCTAATGTTTATGGCGCCTATGTCTGTGGTGCTGACGAGAGAGTGAATATCTCAGTGGATATGCATCACGATGTGCCTCATTGTAATTCCCGTCAGTTGTTCAAAGGTATTGCTGGCGGCTCTTCAAAGGTGGATTTCTATGGTAAGATAATTGTCGCAAAGGATGCTCAGAGGACAGAGGCTTATCAGGAGAACCATAACATACTCCTTTCAGATGCGGCTAAGGTTGACACAAAGCCACAGCTTGAGATTTATGCTGATGACGTAAAGTGTTCTCACGGTGCTACCATCGGACGCCTCAATGAGGAGGAACAGTTCTATATGCGTTCACGCGGTATCACTCTCGAGGATGCAAAGGTGCTCCAGATGATTTCTTTCATCGCACCGGTACTTGAAAATATCGCAGACGAGGAACAGCGTGAGGCTCTTTCTGTCCAGTTTGAATCAGATATTAGAAACATAATACATAAAGTCTGAATTGTCGGAGGGTCTATTCCGTGACCCCCGCCCTCTACGAGGGCACCCCCTAGCCGGGGGTGGCATGTCACTTCCATATACCCTTCCGACAATTCAGGAGGTCAAGTCATGATTACTAATCCAAATGTCAAGATAAATCTCGGTCTGAATGTCCTGCGTAAACGTGAGGACGGTTTTCATGACCTTGAAACTCTCTTTGTGCCGTATTTCGGGATAAGCGATACTCTTGAGATTATCGTGGGTGATGATTTCAGCAGGACTTCTGCAGCTCTTTTCGAGAAATATGGCAAACCGTCGTCCGCTTCAACATCTAAGAAAGATGAACTCGGAGTATATGGCGTGGCTCAGTCTGAGTCGGACTTTCCACAGCTCGCTCAGGGAATTTCTGAGGATGGAAAGCTGATGATTACCATAGCGCGTGAAGAGGGTGTGGACTGGGATCCGTTGACAGATCTTTGTGCAAGGGCTTATTTTATTTTGTCTGAGGATTTCCAATTACCTGCTGTCAAGATATTCCTTGAGAAGACATCTCCTGTCGGAGCCGGTCTTGGCGGTGGATCTGCTGATGCAGCTTTTGCTTTGAAGATGCTTAATGATCTTTGCGGTCTCAATCTTACAGAGTCGCAGTTGGCAGATTATGCATCCCGTCTGGGAAGCGATTGTGCATTCTTTGTATACAATCGTCCGATGATAGGAGAGGGTAGAGGAGAAAAACTTAGCGAGTATCCTATATGTCTGGACGACTACGATCTTCAGGTAATTACTCCTGCCGGGATAGCGGTTTCTACCAAGGATGCATATGCCGGCATAGGGCCTCATCTTCCTGAAGTGCCTATTCGTGAAGCTCTTGCAAAGCCTATAGAAGAATGGGACGGAATTCTTGTGAATGATTTTGAGAATACTGTATTTGCAAAGTATCCTGAACTGGAGGCTATCAAGAGGTCGCTGTATGATTCGGGAGCTGTTTATGCATCGATGTCGGGTTCGGGTTCGGCACTCTTTGCTTTTTACAGGAAATAAGCTTGAGAATCATTATAAAAAAGATTCAATCATTATAAAAAAAAGAAAAATGTGACGAAAGGTCCGGGTCAGGGGTGAATGATCCGGACCTTTTGCTGTGCATTTGCTTTCTTTGAATCAAAAAAGATTCGTATGAGAAAGATTGTAAGAATGTGTGCGGAGATGATGCTCGGACTGTTGCTTGTCTCCTGTGGTGTGTCGGAGCTTGGTGAATATGCAAAGGATAAAAATGGTGTGTGGACAGCGCCTTCTGCAGGAGAGTCATCAAAACCTCTCAGCACAACCTATGTCACCGCTTTTGATTATCCCGAAGGATACGACTGGAGACACAATCCGGAAAAGGGTAGTGTGAGGTGTTCGCTGGTTGTATTTGCCGACTCCAAGCCGATTTTGAAGATACCTGTTGGTGATGATTATATGGTGAGTGACGATCCGGATATGCATAGAGTTCTGAACGGACACCTTTATACGGATTTTGCTACAGACTCCGAGACTATCTTAAAGAAGGACGGCAAACCTTTGTTTTCATTTGATGGCAGGGAGTTTATTGTCTCTATGGTAGAGTATGAGGATAGCGTGTACACCTTGGGCCATAGGAGGAATGGAAAGGGGTTTGTTTACAGGGTCAATGGCAGACCTGTTCTGGAAAGGGCAAATGGTTATACTTTTGGGAAACTTGCCGTTGCTGAAGATGTGGTGTGTTTCGCTTTTGCGGAGTCGATAGGTTCTTCCAAGGATAATAAGGAGCGTTATTATTGTGTCAGGAATGGATCTGTGTCTCAGACTGCTTTGAGGGAGGATGTGAAGAAGGTCTGGGATGTGTGCTTTCACCAGGGTAGGGTTCATTGTCTGGCATCGCTTACAGGTGTTCAGGAACCGGTTGTCATTTCTGACTCTGGATTGGAAGCCTTGTCAATGCCGTATGGAACAACCGTTGTCTCAGGGCAGATCTTCGGTATGGGAAAGGGACTTGGGGCAGAGATGCTTCTAGATTCCACATCAGGTTTTGTAAGTGCATTGTGGGTTCAGAACAGGCTCTTATATAAATCAGAATCCGGAATGACACTGTCTTCTTTGTGGGTAGGCAATGACAGTATTGCCTGTGTGCTGAACAGCGGCAGCATTTCGGGCGGCGGCTGTGTTTTCAGGATGGGCGAATGCTTTGATTTTCCTGATGGCTTCTCTTGTCTGGGTGCTGCTCCCATAGATGTGGCAGACGGTATCCTGACAGTGGGCCTTTCGTCGCTTATAGGAGAAAAGCCTTTGCTTTGGAAGGACGGCAGAATGGAGACACTGGACGTTAACGGCTACATATGCACCATTACGTCTGTTGAGGGGAAATAGAGGTTGGCGGCTACGCCTTCCAGCTAAGGGTACGTGACTGGTCAGGATTGATTGTGAAATATACTTTCACTGTGTCCTCCGGAAGTAATTCTTCGATGTTTTCCGGCCACTCCATGATACACAGGCATCCGCTGTCAAGATAGTCATAAAGACCGATCTCAATGGCTTCGGACAGCCTGTTGATTCTGTAGAAGTCAAAATGATACATAGGGTCACCATCTGCTCTCATATATTCGTTGACTATGGCGAATGTCGGTGAGCCTACTGCATCTGTCACGCCCAGAACCTTGCATATGGCGGTCGTGAAAGTGGTCTTTCCTGACCCCATAGGTGCAAAGAATGCTACAAGTGTGTTGTCTCCGATTTTTTCGAGAAACTCTCTGGCAGCCCTTTCAAGGTCTGCAATATCCTTAATGATGACCGTCTGTTCCATACTGCAAAGATAATCAAATGCAGAACACCACCGTGACAAAAAATAACAAAACTTGTTCGGTGGTGTTCTGCTGAACTGTATCGAGGATTGTCAGATGAATCCGAATATCAAGGTTGCATCACTACTCCTTCGAAAAGAATTGTTCCTGAAGTTTCTTCGCCAATAATGAATACGAACGGGTGGTCCGCATAGAAATATATCTGCTTAGGCTCTGGAGCTGGACTTGACTCTCCGACCATATCAACTATTGTGACAGAACCGGCTTCTGTGCCCCATTCTGATACGCCAATACGCGATTTCTGAATGACCTTATTAATCCAGTAGTAATAACCATCCTTTTCTTCAAACATTCTGTCAAACTCAGCGAAACCTCTTTCAAATGGCTTCCTTACGCCAAGTGACTGGAGTACGTCGTTAAGAGTATATTTTTTCTCAATATTAAATTTCGGAAGTCTGACATGCACTTCTGCATCTTTTTTCAAATTTGCAAGAATGTCGCTCCAAGATGTTGTCTGTAGCTTTTCAATCATTCCTTCAATGTCGTTTTCATCAGGAAGGAGGACATACATATTGAATTTACCATTTGCATAGGGGAGTACGAGAACCTTGTAACCGTCCATTTCAGCATACTCATGGTCTCTGGTGTTTCTCATCATTTCAGCCTTTACGGTCTTACCATCCTTGAGGTTGAAATTTTCCGACTTTGTGCCCTCTTCTCTAAACATAGGACTATACTTGTCTCCTGCCCATTTTGCCTTGAAGTAAAGAGCATTCATAATATAGGCTACAGCATCTGCTGATATCTCAGACGGATCCAGGACATTATCAATGAAGCCATTAGTAGTTCTCTCCGCCCATTCGTTGATTCGTGCTGCAATCTGCTCGGGATCATAGAAATCCATATTGTCAACAGCCGCGTAGTAACTGTTTTCTACAGTTTCTTTGAATGAAGGTGAAAGTGGGAATTTATCATTGACCAAGAGTGCATCTGTTACCTTCAGATTAACATCAAGATCAACTGCCGGTAATTGTTCCAACAGAACTTTACTATACTCATTAATAGCATCAATCCCTTCTTCTCCGTACCCCAGGAAGTCAATAATCTCCTGAAGAGTCTCGCCACTGGCACCGTTTGCCGTCATGGCTAATGCATATTGAAGACTCAACGGGGAACAAATCAGATTCTCCCCATCATACATTTCCTTAAGGAATCTGAAAGACATGCTGTTTCCTGCTTCTACATAACCGGCTTGAGTATCTGTCAAAGATACTTTAGTAATCTGTTCTGTTGGAGATGGTGATGAAATATTGATAGGATTCTCAACTATAACCCTATCAATATCTGAGCAGGATGTCATACAAATAAATCCAGCAGCAACATTGAAAATACGGGAGGCTTTCATAAGTTTTTTATTTTAATAACGTAACGAAGCCGAAATTACTTCCATTAGGATGTAAATATAACAAATCTAAGGCAAAAATTCTCCATCTACCCCGATGAAGTCGTAGAAGGCATGGATGAAACCGGTTATTCAAAGATGTTCTGTCGGTCCAGAAAGCGGTAGCCTGCTGCTTCGGAGATGTGTTCAGGAAGGATGTCTGGCAGACAGGCCAAGTCTGCAATGGTTCTCGCAAGCTTTATGATGCGGGTGCATGCGCGGGCGGAAAGACCATAACGGTCGATAATCTTCTCCAGCAGGTCCTTGCAGTCATCCGATAGGGGACAATATTTCTCGACCTGTCTGTTGTTCATTGCGGAGTTACAGAATATCTTTCTGTCGGGATCCTGTATCCCGGCATTCTCCTCTGCGAATCGCTGCCTTTGTATTTCGCGGGCTTTCTGCACTCTAGCCGCTACTGTTGCTGTATCTTCTGCCGGCTTCCTGTTTACGAGGTTTCGGGCATCAACCCTGGAAACCCAGAGCTGAACGTCGATTCTGTCCATAATCGGTCCTGAGAGACGGGAAAGATAGGCTATTCGTTTGGATGGTGTACATGTGCATCTGTCTCCATCGCCGTAATAGCCGCACGGGCACGGGTTAGTCGCCGCAACCAGCATGAAATCTGCCGGGTATTCGACCTTGGATTTGAGACGGGAGATGGTTACCTTCCTGTCTTCCATAGGAGCTCTGAGCATTTCTACAACTCTTTTGGGTGTTTCGCAGAATTCATCGGCAAACAAGATCCCATTGTGTGCAAGTGATATTTCACCGGGCATTATGTTGTCGGATCCTCCTCCTATTAAGGCTGCTACTGAGGCACTATAGTGTGGCGACCTGAAAGGGCGTTTCCATATAAGGCCTCCTGAACTGTTTCCGATCCCTGCTACAGAATATATCTTGCTTGTCTGCAGCGCCTGATCCAGACACATTGGAGGCAATATGCCAGCCATGGCCTTTGCCAGTGAACTTTTACCTGAGCCCGGGCTACCGATAAGAAGGACGTTGTGGTTGCCTGCCGCAGCAATCTCTACACCTCTCTTTGCCCCTTCCTGACCGATGATTTCAGAGAAATCCATATAATCTCCTTTCACCAGACTTTCTTCTCTCATAGATTTCCTCACCAGCAGTTCCGTGCAGTCCTCTTCTCTACTCAGAATTCTTAGCACCTGTTCAAGGTTTTCCACTCCATAAATATCGATACCTTCATATTCAGAGGCCTCATTAGCAGAGACTGCTGGCAGGATACATCCTTTTAGCCCCGATCTTGCTGCGAGCTCGGCAATGGGCAGTGCGCCGGAAATCTCACGCACAGAGCCATCCAGTCCCAGCTCTCCCATGATTATATAGTCCTCTAGACTTGGCAGCTCCCTTTGTCCGGATGCCGCAATGATTCCCAAGGCTATGGGTACATCATAGCCGCTGCCTTTCTTATGCATGTCCGCGGGGGCAAGATTGATGACTATCTTTCGTCCGGGGATTCTGAATCCCATTGATTGTAATGAGGTTATTGTTCTTAGCAGGCTCTCTTTTACCGCAGCATCGGCGAGCCCCACAAGATGAATCCCGATGCCCGTTGCGATGTCCACTTCCACCGTTACCGGCACGGCATCTATTCCGATGCACTTTGCGCAATGAATGTTTATCAGCATGATTTTTTGTTTTAAATGTCACAAACGCCGGAGAAAGTGATGATAAAAAAAAGAAAAATGTGGCGAAAATCGATTATAAAATAAATTTTAGTGTGCTAAAATTTATTTTATAATCGTGTCTGAGCCTGCTAGATTGAAAATTATGTAACTTTGCACGGTTAAAAGTAAAAGAGGATGATAAGAAAATTCCTGGAGGCAACCGGTGAGTATGCTCTTTTCCTGAAGATGGTTTTCAGGAAGCCTGAGAAGTGGAAGATATTCTGGAGGCAGTTGATAATAGAGTCAGATAAGCTGATTCTTTCATCTATTCTGCTTGTCGGAGTAATTTCCCTTTTTATCGGAGGAGTCCTTGTCATCCAGACGGCATCCAATCTTGAGAACCCGATAATTGACAAGATGTACATAGGATATATGGTGAGGGAAAGCCTTATCCTGGAGTTCTGCTCCACTATGGTTGCCCTGATTCTTGCCGGCAAGATGGGGTCCAACATCGCATCCGAGATCGGCAGTATGAGAATCACCGAGCAGATTGATGCTATGGAGATGATGGGAGTCAACTCTGCGGGTTTTCTTGTCCTTCCGAAGGTTGTAGCCACCACTCTTCTCAGTCCTCTTCTTATGCTCTTGAGCCTTGCTCTCGGACTTCTTGGAGGATGGATTGTTGTAGAGGCTACCCACATCATCCCTCCACCTTCGTATATCACGGGAATCACCGCTTTCTACAACGGCTTCTATATCTTCTATAGCTGCTTCAAGATGGCCTTGTTCTGTTTCATGATATCATCCATTGCTGCATTCAATGGCTATTATGCAAAGGGAGGTTCACTCGGAGTTGGCCGCTCAAGTACAAAATCCATTGTCATCACAAGTATCCTCATACTTTTTGCTGACCTTGTCGTAACTCAGCTGATGCTGTATTAAAAGAAGGATTGCTATGATTAAGGTAGAACATCTGTATAAAGGCTTTGAAGGAACACCTGTTCTGAAAGATGTTTCCGTGGAGTATGAGCCGGGAAAATGCAATATGATTATCGGTCCCAGCGGTTCTGGAAAGACCGTCCTTCTGAAGAATCTCATAGGTCTGATGCAGCCTGACAGCGGTGATATCTGGTATGGAGATATGAAAATGTCTGATATGACTTCCATAGAGAAGATGAAGCTCAGACAGAGAATCGGTATTCTTTTTCAGGGAAGTGCCTTGTTTGATTTTGCAACAGTTATTGAGAATGTGATGTTTCCGATGGATTTTTTCACTGACTGGTCTGCTGCACAGAAGAAGGAGAGGGCTCAGTATTGTCTTGAAAAGGTGGATGTCATCGGCTCTGACTCGAAATATCCCAATGAACTTAGTGGTGGAATGCAGAAGAGAGTTGGAATCGCACGTGCAATCGCTCTGAATCCTGAATTCCTCTTCTGCGATGAGCCAAACTCCGGTCTTGACCCGTATACATCCATTCTTATTGACCGTCTCATCAGCGATCTTACCAAAGAGTTCAATATGACAACTGTTGTCAATACGCATGACATGAACTCCATTCTCGAGATAGGAGACAAGATCGGTTTCATATCGAAGGGAACAATGATGTGGCAGGGAGACAGGCATTCCATTCTTAAAACGGATTGTCAGGAACTGAAGGATTTTATCTGCGCCAACACTCTGGCAAGAAATATCATTGAAGGACGATGATCAGAGTCTTACTCTAAGTCCCATTTCGAATCCCAGCATCAGAGGCTGTGCCGTTCTGATACTCTTAGGCTGATTGCAGTTGAAATAGTATCTTGCGCTTGGATCCACATAGATGCCAAGGTGATTACCAAGCATGAATTCAACACCGATACCAAGGTTTGCAGATGCCTGTACACCCTTTACGCTTTCCTTGTGATGAATGTCTTTGGAGAGAACGCGGTATTCATCTGAAACACATTTTTCCACAGCTCCTCCAGCATAAGCATAGAAGTTTACGAACTTGTTTTCTATGATGTTATAGTAGGCATTGACTGGAATACCAACGTAATGCTGAGTATTTCGGATGTCGGACTTTACGCTTTCAACAATCTTTCCGCTTTCAACCTTGGTGTAGTCGCCAAAGAACTTTCTGCTCAAAAGAGTGTAGTTGACACCGACTCCGAGTGACCATCTCGAGTTGAAACTGATCTTTGTGCCTACTCCAAAAGAAAGAGGAATGCTGTAGTTGTCTCCCGCTTCTGTCTGAGTGACTGAAGTCTTTATCGGAGCAGCAGACAGGGTCGGTCTTCTTATGACTCCGGCATTTCCGTTGTTCTGTGCAGAGTTCGTACCAGCCACACCTGAGAGGACAAGCGAAACCTTTGTTTTTCTTTCCTTGATTTCGGATTCATCCTCCACCCAGTTGCCGGTTTCCACAAATACGGGTTCTTCAACCATTTCCACAGGCTTGGTAACCTCTGGTTCTTCCTGTCGGACCTCGCTTACAGGTGTCGTTTCCTGCTCAATTGCCTCTGCAGCTGTAGTTGTCACAACACTCTCCCTATACTGTTTCTTTTCAGTAGCTGCAGGAGCCATAGCCATCATGACAGGAGCCCCCTCAATGTTTTGCTCTACAGAAATTTCAGATTCGTAAACCGGCTCTACGACTTCTGCCAAGGTGTTTACAGGGATATCACCTGAATTATGGTTGAGGAAAAGTCCGAATGCCAGAACAGCTGCTGCGGACAAACCGATGGCCGCACGCCTGAAGAAGACCACTGTCTTCCTGCGTCGGGCAATGGCATCAAGCTCGGATGAAATCCCATCCCAAACGTGGGCAGGAACCTCTTCCTGTCCGCTTTCAAGGATGGATCTCATCTGAAGATCCCAATCGTTATTCTGCTGTCCGTCAAACATTCTTAAATTTTCTCTATCTTGTTCTGCAGCCAGACTCTTGCTCTGCTGAACTGCGTTCTTGATGTCGTTTCCGTTATACCTAACATGTCTGCAATCTCCTTGTGGGAATAACCTTCTATTGCATACATGTTGAACACTGTTCTGAATCCTGGAGGAAGGGACATCACCAGCTTCATCAGTTCCTTGTAGCCGATATTCTGCAACTGTGATGTCGTTTCTGTCTTCATTCCCCTCACAGTCTCCAGTTCGTCACTCATTTTCAGTGCATCCTTTTTTCTTAGGCTCATCAGGGCGGTGGTGACAAAGATTCGTCTTGCCCATCCTTCGAATGATCCCTCACCCTTGTAGCTTTCCAGTCTTGTGAACAGTGTCACAAAGCCGTCCTGGAGCACGTCTTCCGCTGCTGTCCTGTCGCCTATATAGCGCATACAAACGGGGAACATACGGGATGCCAGCCGATCGTACAGGATCTTCTGAGCCGCCCGATTTCCCTTTTTGCAGGATTCAATCAGTTGAAGGTCAAAGGTTTCAGTCACGTTGTTCCAGTAGGTGCCCGAGTGCTCTTCCTTTCAACTTCTGCCCCAAAAAGATGCACTTCGGACAATAAATGTTGCATGTGGGGCAATTTTTTCCAAAGATGTATATTTTTTCCGGATTTTGAGTATTATTTTTGTACGATTTCTTCACCCTACCGTGAAATTATGACACAATTAAAAACTATATATCTGAGCCTTATGATGCTGTTTCTGCTGCCATTTGCGGATGCTTTTGCACAGGCAGACAAGAAGACTCAGCAGGAGAATTGGATAACCTTTGCCGTCTCGATGTATGACAACAGAGACTTCGATGGTGCGATTACCATGCTCAAGTCAGTTGTCGCACAGGCTCCTGATAGCGATGCAGCTTACTATTATCTGGCACTTTCATACCTTGGAAAAGGAGATACAGATACAGCGGAGGCATATTTCAGACAGGCGGTTGAGCTTGATTACGGCAATTTCTGGTACAGACAGAGACTTGCTGCCTTATATGCCGCAACAAAACGTCCGGAGCTGGCTATTGACCTTTATGAAGGTCTCCTCAAGGATTTTCCGAAGAAGAGTGACTTATATTTTCAGCTAGTGGATCTTTATGCTGCCAGAGAGGATTACGAAAAAGCTCTCGCAACGGTTGATGAGATAGAGACGGTATTCGGAAAGTCGGAATCTACAGTGGTCTATCGATTCAATATGCTTCGCAGTATGGATCGCGCGGAGGATGCATACAAATCTTTGGAAGAATATAACAAGGACTATTCATCGCCATATGTCCTTACGTCTCTTGCAGACTGGCAGATATCTATGTACAATGATTCCACTGCTCTTCGTTATTATAATGAGGCTCTAGATATAGCTCCAGACTATGCACCGGCACTTCTCGGAAAGGCAGAGACTCTCAGAATGACCCGTAAGTACAATGATTATTTTGATGTGCTTGCCCGATTTGTAGAGGACCCTCATACTCCTGTGCAGAACAAGAGTGACTATCTCACAGCGATAATCCAGAGGACTGACCCTAAATTCATACGTTCATTCAAACATCAGATGGATGATATTCTTGACAAGACCGTCCAGGCACATCCTAAGGATAGTACAATGTTGGGACTTGTCGGAATATGGTATTATTCGACGGAACGTAAGCCGGAAGCCAAGAAATGGTTCAAGCTCAATGCTGAAACCTATCCTCAGAGCGTTTCTGCAAGAGCTTCTCTTGTGGAGTTCCTGATGTATGCAGAGATGTGGGACGAGCTTGCGGAGGAAGGTCGTAAGGCTTTTGATAGTTTTCCTCAGGAAAGCGCCTTCCTTGAAATGGCCAGCGTGGGTGATTTCAACATGGGACGCTACAAGGAGGTGCTTGATATCTGCGACAAGGTTCTTGATGTAGCTCCGACAGACAGCTCCAAGACTCTCCGTGCGTGGTCTACAAAAGGTGACATCTATCACAGACTTGGAGACTCCAAGAAAGCTTATAAGGCCTATGACAAGGCGTTGAAGATAAATCCGGACTACATATATGTGCTGAACAACTACGCTTATTATCTCAGTGTTGAGGGCAAGAATCTGAAGAAAGCCTATCAGATGAGCAAGCGCACAGTGGAAGCGGATCCGGACAACGCGACGTATCTCGACACCTTTGGATGGATTCTTTTTCTTCAGGGTAAGGCATTGGAAGCCAAGCCGTTCTTTAAGAAGGCCATGCTCTATGGCGGAAAGGATAGTGCCGTGATAATGGATCATTATGCAGAGGTGCTGTACGCTCTCAAGGAATATGACCTTGCCTTTGTGTACTGGAATCTGGCAAAGAAGAAGAATGTTGACGGAGAGATCTCGGATTTGGACGAGCGAATAGCAGTCCGTAAAAAGGATATGAAGAAATGAGGTGGTTCGCTGTCATATTGATGTCGTTGTCATTGGCGCTCAGCGTCCAGGGGCAGAATGTCAGGGCTCAGGAGGAAAAGAGAGCAAGGCTCGAGCGTGAAATCGAGATTCTTGACAGGCAGCTTTCGGAGAATGCGTCCAAGAGCAGCAGCATGCTCTCGAACCTGACTCTCATCCGTAAGAAGGTGTCCAATAGAAAGGCACTTGTTGCAGAAAGCGAACGCCAGGTCAGACAGTATTCGGATAAGATATATCTCAAGCAGCGCACAATAAACCGTATGCAGGCAAGGATTGATACCTTGTCACAGCACTACACGAAGCTTGTTCTCAGTGCTTACAAGAATAGGGATGCTCGTCTTTGGTACATGTATATGTTGGCGAGTGACAATCTCGGGCAGGCGTTTCGCAGAATGTACTATTTCAAGAATCTCTCATCCCAGATGAATCAGGAAGCAAGGCGCATCAAGGAGGCAAAGCTTGAACTTGAAAAGGAGAGAGAGGCGCTTCAGGCTCTGAAGAAAGAAGCGGAGTCCGTCAAAGTTGTGCGCGCTGCAGAACTGAAGAAGCTTCAGGGAGAGGAAAAACAGTCAAACAAGATTGTCAAGCAGCTCCAGAGCAACAGAAAGAAGTATCAGGCTCAGCTCGCTTCCAAGAAAAAAGAGGTGGATGCCTTGAACCGGGAGATAGAACGAATGGTATCTTCTGCCATGAAGGGAGGATCATCGAAAGGTTCATCCGGAAAGACAGAATATGACAAGAAACTTGCTGCAGAGTTTTCAAGAAACAAGGGTAATCTTCCTTGGCCGGCTGATGGTCCTGTTGTAGACAGATTCGGGCAGAAATATCACCCTGTGTATAAAAATCTCAAACTGCCGCCAAACAACGGTGTGGATATCGCTCTTTCAAAGGGAACAAAGGTTCGTGCTGTATTTGATGGTGTAGTAAAGCAGATTGTCGTCATGCCGGGTTACAATAAGTGCATTCTTGTTCAGCATGGCAATTATTTTACGTTCTACTGCAAGCTCGGAAGCACATCCGTGAAGGCCGGAGATAAGATCAAGACCGGTGATCTTTTGGGTACGGTGGATATGATCAACGGTCAGGTGCTGCTTCATTTCCAGGTTTGGCAGGGAAACAAGCCTCAGAATCCTGAGCATTGGCTCAGATAGCTTAAAATTCAATTACAATGAAAAAGACTACAGTGTTTCTGACAGGAGGTACCGGCAATATGGGCTGGGCCGGTTTTCAGGAATTGTATAGAAGAAAGGATAGATTTGACATCAGACTTCTTGCGCGTGACAGCAAGAAGAACCATAAGAAGCTTGACCGTTATGCAGGAGATCCCTCTGTAACGGTTATCTGGGGAGATCTCACCAGGTATGAAGATGTGCTCAGAGGTGTCACAGGTTCGGACTATGTGCTTCATGTTGGTGGAATGGTGTCTCCGGCTGCAGACTATTACCCGGAAAAGACCCTCAAGGTAAATGTCCTTTCTGCTGAGAATGTAGTTAAAGCTGTTCAGGCTCAGCCTAATAAAGACGACATTAAGGTTGTGTACATCGGCTCTGTGGCGCAGTATGGCGACAGAAATCCGCCACATCATTGGGGTGACGTCAATGAGCCACAGGTCCCTGCTGCAGGAGATATGTATGCTCTGTCAAAGATCAAGTCTGAGGAAATCTTTGCGGCGGCAGGTTTCAAGAACTGGGTATCTCTGCGTCAGAGCGGTATTCTCTATCCTGGTATTCTCAAGGCTGTCAATCCGACGGCATTTCATGTGCCGGCAGGTGGAGTCCTGGAATGGGCTACAATTGAAGACTCAGGACGTCTTCTCGCTCAGGTCTGTGAGGACTGGGTTCCGGCTGATTTCTGGAACAAGGCCTATAATATAAGCAGTGGAGAGCAGTACAGAATGACAAATTATGAGTTTGAGACACGTCTGTTGAAAGCACTCGGCCTTCCTGGTCCGGAGAAGGTGTTCGAGCCTCAGTGGTTCGCGTTGAAGAACTTCCATGGAATGTGGTATACCGATGCTGATGAACTTGAGGATTATCTGCATTTCCGTGCTGGCGTACCGGTGGATGAGTACTTTTCAAGATTAAAGTCCAACCTTCCGTGGTTCTATTCGCTTGCTTTTCTTGCGCCAGCTTGGGCTGTCAAGATGTTCATGAAGCCGTATGCGTTTGAAAAGGGGATGGGAACTCAGTGGTGGAAGGATAATGATCAGGAGAAGTTTCTTGCCTATTATGGTTCGCATGAGGCCTATGATGCAATAAAGTCTTGGGATGATGTGCGCCCGGAATCTCTTGAGAAGAATGTGGAGGCTGCACGAAGAAAAGGAGAATTGAAATGAAGATAAGAATCCTGGATATAGCGTATGAGACAATGGCAGACGGTCCCGGTCTTCGCACTTCAATATATTGCGCAGGCTGCGCCCATCATTGCCCTGGATGTCACAATCCTCAGTCCTGGGATTTCACCGGAGGTCAGGAGATGACAGTCCAGCAGCTGCTTGATATAGTCAAGGATGATGAGTTTGCCAATGTGACTTTTTCCGGAGGCGACCCGTTCTATCAAGTCGAAGCATTCACTGAGCTGGCACGCCGCATCAAGGAAGAAACAGGCAAGACCATATGGTGTTATACCGGTTTTAGATATGAGGAAATCCTAGCTGATGACCGTCTGAGCCAGATGCTGCCATATCTGGATGTTCTGGTAGATGGCCCATTCGTCGCCGAACTCCGCGACACCGACCTCCCTTTCCGTGGCAGCTCAAATCAATGTATTATTCATTTGCATTCTTCAAAATAGTTTGTAACTTTGTTAGGCTATTCCCCAAATAGAACTTAACAAACATGAAAACTATGTCACTTATTGAAAATTTTCAGGAGGAGGATACTGAACCAGAACACTCCACTTATTAAATAGTAAAAGTTGGTAATGCAAGACGCGTTGCCAACTTTTTGTGCTTTTCCGGAGCTTGTGGCAGAGCTTCGGGACTTCTTTTTTTGTTGTTTATAATCAAATAGTTATAATGATATGAAACGAAAATTTGAATTATTGCTCTTGTTTCTGATGGTGCTTTGTCCATCGGAAGCATTTTGTGCCATAAATGAAGCTGTGGCGCAAACAGAGCAGTCACAGCCGAAGAAATTAAGGACTTCCGGTGTGGTGATTTCAAAGGAGGATGGGCTGCCAGTCATTGGAGCAGCTGTAATGCTCAAAGGAACAGGTACGGGAACTGTTACAGATGTCGACGGATGTTTTGCTATCGATAATGTCCCGGTCGGAACAATTCTTCAATTCACTTGCTTTGGAATGAAGATGGTTGAGCTGACAGCAGCTTCCGATATGAATGTGACAATGGAGTCTGATGCGCAGATGCTTCAGGAAGTTGTGGTCACCGGTATGCAGCAGATGGATAAGCGTCTCTTTACTGGTGCGACAAGTAGATTGAGTGCTGAGGATGTGAAAATGGATGGAGTGCCAGAGATTAGCCGTGCTCTTGAAGGTCGTGCAGCTGGTGTTTCTGTACAGAACGTGTCAGGTACATTCGGAACATCTCCAAAGATCAGAGTCAGAGGTGCTACTTCTATTTATGGTAGCTCAAAGCCGCTTTGGGTTGTTGATGGTGTGATAATGGAAGATGTTGCAGAAGTAGATGCTGATAATCTCTCCAGCGGTGATGCTGAAACCTTGATCAGTTCTGCAATCGCAGGTCTTAACTCAGACGATATCGAGAGCTTCCAGATTCTTAAGGACGGTTCTGCAACATCTATTTATGGTGCACGTGCTATGGCCGGAGTGATTGTGGTTACCACCAAGAAGGGTAAGTCTGGTACAAATCGTCTTGCATATACGGGAGAATTCTCTACACGTCTCAAGCCAAGTTACAGGAACTTCAATATCATGAATTCGCAGGAGCAGATGGGTGTTTATAGGGAACTTGAAAATGCCGGTTATCTGAACCTTGCGGATGTTTACAGAGCATCAAATAGCGGTGTTTATGGTAAGATGTATCATCTGATTAATACGTACGATCCTAAGACAGGTAGTTATGCTCTGATGAATACAACAGAAGCACGAAATGCATATTTGAGAGAGGCTGAGTACCGCAACACAGACTGGTTTGATGTTCTTTTCAAGAATAGTATATCAATGAACCACGCTGTAAGTTTTTCTAGTGGTACAGAAAAGGCGTCTTACTATACTTCATTAAGTATAATGGATGATCCGGGTTGGACTCTTCAGAGTAATGTAAAGCGTTATACTGCAAACCTGAATGCTCTATATCGTATTTTTAAGAGCCTTTCCTTCAACCTTATTGCAAACGCTTCATATAGAAAGCAAAAGGCTCCAGGAACACTCAGTTCGAATGTGGATCCAGTCAGTGGTGAGGTGCGTCGTGATTTCGATATCAACCCTTATTCATTTGCTCTGAATACTTCCAGAACCCTCGATCCTAATGAATATTATGTAAGAAACTATGCGCCGTTCAATATCCTTCACGAGTTGAACAACAACTATATCGATCTAAGTGTAACTGACCTGAGATTTCAGGGTGAGTTGAAGTGGAAGCCGATAAAGAAGGTGGAACTTTCTGCATTGGGTGCATACAAAACCTCTAGTACTGTTCAGAGTCATACCATTTCAGATTATTCGAATCAGGCTTGGGCATTCAGAGCAATGGATGATGCTACTATGAGAGCGTCTAACCCATGGCTCTATACAGATCCTGATAATGCAAACTCACTTCCTGTGTCAGTGCTTCCTGTCGGAGGTTTCTATCGTGAGACTAAGTACAGCATGGAAAGCTACGACTTCAGAGCAACAGCGAGCTACAATGATACATATGCATCCAACCATATCCTCAATCTTTTCGGCGGTATGGAGCTTAACGCTGTTGATAGGGAGAAGACATGGTTCAATGGTGTCGGTATGCAGTATGACCTCGGAATGCTCCCTTCATACGATTATCAGTATTTCAAGCAGGGAAATGAGGAAAACGCTCAGTATTATTCTGTAACAAGAACAAGACAGCGTCAGGTTGCGTTCTTTGGAACAGGTACCTACTCATATATGGGTAAGTATACTCTTAATGGAACAGTTCGCTACGAAGGTTCGAATAAGCTTGGCAAGAGCCGTACTGCAAGATGGCTTCCTACATGGAACGTCTCAGCTGCATGGAACGCCCATGATGAGGAGTTCTGGCAGTCTTTCAGACATATCTTCTCAAATATGTCTCTCAAGGCTTCTTACTCATTGACTGCCGATCGTGGTCCAGCAAGTGTAAGTAACTCAAAGGCAATTATCTATAGCTACAATTCGTGGAGACCTTTCACTTCGGCTCAGGAGTCGGGACTCACTATCTATGATATTGAGAACAGCGAACTTACATATGAGAAAAAGCACGAGCTGAATATTGGTGCAGAACTCGGATTCGTTGACAATAGAATTAATCTTGCAGTCGACTGGTACACCAGAAATAACTTCGACCTTATCGGTGTGATCAATACCAAGGGTGTGGGTGGACAGATTACAAAACTTGCCAATGTCGCAAGCATGAAGTCTTCAGGTATCGAGTTCACACTCTCTACAAAAAACATCCAGACAAAAGATTTTACCTGGAACACCAACTTCATCTTCTCTCATGCAGAGAACACTGTGACTGACCTCGAATCAAATTCATCAGTGATGAACATGATCAGTGGAAGTGGTTTTGCAATGGAGGGATATCCTGTCCGCTCTTTGTTCTCATTGAATTTCCAGGGACTTAACGAGAGTGGCTATCCTACCTTCATCAATGAAAAGGGCAAGCTTACTGTAAGCGATATCAACTTCCAGGAACAGATGCGCAAGGGACACCTTGTATATGAAGGACCAACTGATCCTACCATCACCGGTAGCTTTGGTAACGTCTTTAAATACAAGGGATTCACTCTCAACATCTTCATAACCTATTCGTTCGGTAACGTAATTCGTCTTGACCCTGCGTTCAGCAGTCGTTACAGCGACCTCGATGCAATGCCACGAGAGTTTATCAATCGTTGGACAACAGGAGGTGACGAGAAGTACACTACTGTGCCAGTCATCGCAGACAGACGAGCAAATCAGAAGGATCCGTATCTAAGTTACGCATACAATGCCTACAACTATTCTACTGAGAGAGTTGCAAAGGGTGATTTCATCAGAATGAAGGAGATATCGCTTGCATACAATTTCCCTAAGACAGTTGTAAGCAAACTTAAGATCAGCGACCTCTCATTGAAGCTTCAGGCAACAAATCCGTTCCTGATCTACTGCGATAAGAAGCTTAATGGTCAGGATCCTGAGTTTTTCAATACAGGTGGAGTTGCCTCGCCGATTCCGCAGCAGTTTACCTTTACTCTTAAACTTGGAATCTAATTATATATAAAATGAAAAGATTAACTATATATATAAGTATGTTGCTCCTTGGAGTAACATCGTGCGGAAAGTTTCTTGACACTCCGACTGACGACAGAATTGATATTAATTCTGCTGAAAAGGTTGCCAAGATCCTCGTCTCTGCTTATCCTACTGTCTCTCCTATTCTTATAAGCGAGCTTGCTTCTGATAATACGAAGGATAATGGTGCTCAGTATGATACTTACGGACAGGTCTGTCAGCAGGCCTATATGTGGCAGGATGTCACAGTGGAGGATACAGATGCCCCTAAGATGGTGTGGGATGCGCATTATAATGCTATTGCTGCTGCCAATATGGCTCTTGAGGCTATTGAGAACATGAATGATGACAGCCTTCTTCCTTATAAGGGTGAGGCCCTCATCTGTCGTGCATTTGCACATTTTCAGCTTGCAAATCTTTTCTGTATGCCGTATGACAAGAATACAGCACATACCGTTCTTGGTATTCCATATACACTCAAGCCAGAGACAGAGGTGATGCCTGAGGGTATAGTAAGAGGTACTCTTGCTGATACATATCAGAAGATTGCTGATGATATTGAAGCTGGTCTTGAATTGATAAACGATGAGGCTTATACAGTTCCAAAGTACCATTTCAACAGAAAGGCGGCTTATGCTTTTGCAGCTCGTTTCTATCTTTATTGCCATGATTTCGAGAAGGTTATAGAATGTGCTGATGTTGTTCTCGGTGAGAATCCTTCAAGTGTTGTTCGCAATTGGGCTGCCTTTGGTGACCTTGCGACAGACTTCGAGCTCAGATGTAATACCTATATTTCGACAAATGAACCATGTAATCTCTTGTTCCTTACAGCGAATTCACTTTGGCCGTATGTACATGGACCATATGGTATCGGCCTCAGATATGGTAACTCAATGGAGATACTTATGGACGAGATTCTTCCTGGTCCATGGGGCTCTTACAGCAAGCTCTACATGGGAAGTGGTATTTGGGGATTTGAGCAGAAGGTGTCTCTTCCAAAGCTCAATGGATACTTCGAATACACAGACAAGACCGCAGGTATCGGCTATCTTCACCTTGTCAATGTGGCTTTCTCTACAGATGAGACACTTCTTTGTCGTGCAGAGGCCCATCTTCTCAAGAATAATCCAGATGTTGATCTTGCTGTAGCGGACATCAATGTGCTTCTGAATTCAATGGCTGGCATCCAGCTGACCAAGGAGGAAATCGTAAATTACTACTACAATCAGGATTATACTCCTCTTCATATCAAGAATGATAGCCAGCGCACACCTAAGAAACGCCTGAATCCACAGGGATTTGAAGTTGCAGAGGGTGAAGTTGAGAATCTTGTTCACTGCTTGCTTCACCTCAGGAGAATTGTTACAGTCCATGAAGGACTCAGATGGAATGACCTTAAGAGATATGGTATCGAGTTCTCGCATGTTGTCAGCGGAGGCGATCCTATAGATCTTCTCAAGGATGATCCAAGAAGGGCAGTCCAGATCCCTCAGGAAGTTATTTCTGCCGGTCTTGAACCTAATCCAAGAAACAATTAAGGAGGAATGAAAATGAAAAGATATATATTGACTATTCTCGCAGCAGCTCTTTGTCTGTCTGCATGCCGAAAGGAGGATCTAAATGATGAGAGCATTTTCCAGGATAGGGATGATCTCACAGAAGCATTTGATGTGTGGCTTTTCCAGAACTATGTTGAGCCATACAATATACAGTTCAATCACAGATATGTAGACAGGGAGTCTGACAACCAGTATAACCTTATTCCAGCAGAGAGAAGCAAGGCTATTGCTATGGCTAAGCTTATCAAGCATCTTTGGATCGGAGCTTATGATGAGCTTGTGGGAGAGGAATTTATGAAGACATATTGTCCGAGAATGATCCAGCTCATAGGATCTAAGGCATATAACAGTCAGGGTTCGGTTGTAGTAGGTACAGCAGAGGGTGGTATGAAGATTACGCTTTATAATGTAAATGCTATCAATATCACCAGCCCAAGCATCAGCTTCCTTAATGAGTGGTTCTTTGGCACTATGCATCATGAGTTCGCTCATATTCTTCATCAGACAAAGAATTATTCGACAGACTTCAACCTTATTTCTAAGGATTACCAGGGACCAAGCTGGGTCAACCTTGAGGAGGATCAGGCACATCAGATGGGCTTTGTGACATCATATGCTTCATCAAGTACAGATGAGGACTTTGTGGAAATCATAGCAAAGTATGTCACTAATCCACAAGGCTGGTGGGAGTCGCTTCTTGCAAGTTCTGGCGAAGAAGGTAAGGCAAAGATGGAGAAGAAGATGGAAATTGTCAGATCTTGGCTGCTCCAGAGCTGGAATATCGACCTTGATGGTCTGAGAGATGTCGTACAGCGCCGTTCATCAGAACTCGCTACTTTGAACCTTACTGATTTAAACTGATTTGATATATGAAACAGATTTTCAGATATATTACAATAATAGCTCTGGCGCTATCTGCTCTTTCATGCGTATCCAAGATCGATCCTATTTTTGACGGAAGTGCAGACGAAAGAGTGAACCAGCAGATTGCACATGTGGAGGAAGTCTTGATGTCTTCTCCAAATGGATGGATAGTAGAGTATTATCCTGCTTCCGACTTATATTTCGGCGGTTTCAATATGCTGCTTAAGTTTACTGAAGGACGCACAGTTACTGCTGCAAGTGAATTGAGTGGTGTGCAGACTACGGCGACAAGTAAGTATTCGCTTATCCATAGTGCAGGTTGCGTGTTGTCATTTGATACACACAATGAAGTTATTCACCTCTTTTCGGATCCAGAGTCATCTGTGGGATATGGTGCTGGTTACGGTTACGAAGGTGACTTCGAGTTCGTGGTTCTTGAGGCTTCTGAGGATGTGATCAGGCTCAGAGGTAGGAAGACAGGAAACTTCATGACCATGACTCCTGTTTCAGAGTCAATCAAGTGGGATGAGTATCTCCGTGCTGTAAGGGCAAAAGCAGATGAACTTAGAGAGTATACCCGTCTCAAATATGTGTGTGACGATCTCGAGGTAGAGGCTCGTATAAGTGAGCGCATGCTTACACTAATGGAGAAGGATGAGGAAGGCAAATATGTGAATTCTTACTATCCATTTGTCATCACTTCACAGGGTATGAAGTTCTATACTCCGATCAAGGTCGGAAATGACAGTATTGAGGGATTGGTTCTCATCCCGCAGATGGGTGATGAGGCTGCCTTTATCCCAACCAATGACTCAGAGGGCATATTCCGTCCGTCTTACCCTTCATTAAGCGAGTATGTGATGGACAAGAGCTGGTGGTTCTCATACAGTGACCTCAGCCCTAAGAACCAGAAACTTTGGGATGAAGTGCGCGTGCTTCTGGATGCTGCCGGAGATGAACTTGTGCACTGTCATTTTGGTAACGTGGTCAATATCCTCGGTGAATTCTTTGCCTTCAAATTCCTTTGTAAGAACGCCGGCAACGGATATAGCTATCTTGCTCTCGATTTGACAATTCTTTCAGAGACAATGCTTTCTTTGCAGTTCAGCGAGCAGGGTGATTGGTCCGGTAAGGAATATTATGAGAACTTTAAGTTCAATGCTCTCCTGACTCCTCTTGGAAACGATGTAAAGAAAACGTTTAATCTGACAGCAGATGACATCAAAGATCCTCAATGGATCAAATTCCAGGATGTCAATGATCCGGACAACTGGTTCAAGGTGAGCAGATCGATGATTTACTATCCGATGGAAAACTAACAATCATTAAAACAATAACATTATGAAAACGAACAAGACTTTTGCCATGTTTATGGCATGTGCAGCATTTGCTGCTTGTGAGCAGGCGACTACTACTGAGCCTCAGCCTATTGATGCAGAGGTTGTTGCCGGTGATGTTCTTACCTCAGAAGGCGTGACAGTAAAGGATGGTCCAATCTATGTGTTTGATGCAGAGGGAGGTTCATTCGATCTTGCTGTTTCCGTAACTGAATCTGAAGGATATGAGGACCATATGACGTATACAGTAACATCTAGCGCGCCTTGGTGCAAGGCTGTGCTTGCTGATGGCGTTCTTTCTGTTGAGGCTGATATTACTGGTCTTGCAGCTACAAGAACAGCGTCTGTAACAGTTGAGGTTTCTGTATGTGACCCTGCAGGTAAGGTTGCTCCTCTTACTCTTAATATAGGTCAGGAAGAATCTGACAATGTAATGGATATGGCATACGTGAAGGCTGGTACTTTCAGCTTTGGAGATGGTCTTTGCTGTACAAATGCTTCTACTTATCTTTTCGATGTAAAGATAACCAAGGATTATTTCATGTCTGCAACAGAGGTTACTCAGGCTCTTTATGAAGAGGTTATGGGTGCGGATCTTAAGCCGGATTATAAGGATAAATATGTGGGTCCGAAATACCCTGTACACTCTATCAGGTGGATTGATGCTTGCGAATTCTGTAACAAGCTCAGCGAGAGAGAAGGACTTCAGAAGGTGTATACAACTGAACAACTTACTTATAAGCCAGATTCATGGTCACCAGAGCAGACAATGACAAACTATGTTATGGATCCTGCTGCTAATGGTTACAGACTTCCGACCTCAGTTGAATGGGAGTACGCGGCGAAGGGTGGCTCAGAAGGTGTTAAGAGTCTCTTTATCTATCCAGGTAGCAACGACTATAATGAGGTTGCTTGGGTTAAGGAAAATGCTGCTTTGACAGAAGGCGGTGATGCTGTTCTTCATGAGGTTGCAGGAAAGCAGCCTAATCAGCTTGGAATTTATGATATGGCTGGAAATATTGAAGAGTGGTGCTATGATTGGTCTGCACCTTATTATGGATATACATGGCCAACTGAACTTGTTGAGGACTTTGCAGGTACCCCTGCAGCTGAGTCAAACTACAACAAAATCAAAAGAGGCGGTTGTTATTCAAGTACAGCTTCTCCTTATGGCAAACTTTATTATACAAGATATGCGTCAGCTACTGAACCTGATTACTATCAGTCATGTGGTTTCCGCGTAGTAAGAAACGTAAAATAATCTAAGCTTATGAAGAAAATATTTTCATCAATAGCAGTTTTGGCTGTAGCGCTTCTCTTTGCTTCTTGCGAAGAGAAGCCTGCTCCGGATGTTACTCCGGAATACGATATAGTGCCGGTGCTTGCTTCCACTCCAGAAGGTGTCAATGTTTTTGACGCGGCCTCTGGAATTCTTTCTGTAAAGGCTCAGGGTACAATGACAGGAGACCTTACATTTGCTGATGCAAACAATCAGGATGTCAGTGGAATTACTTTCAAGGCAAAGGTCCCTGCTGAAGACAAGATCTGGTGTGTTGCCTCGTGTAATAAGAGCAGGCTCATTCTCACTGTTTCAAAGAATACTGCAGACAGCCCTCGTCAGACATCTATAGTAGTTACTGCTGATCTTGATGGTAAGCCTGTGGGTGACTGCACTATCACAGTGATGCAGGATGCTGCAGAAGCTCAGACTCCAGGTGGAAATGATCAGCCGATCCCTTCTGGTCCTGAGATTACTCATTTCCTTATTCCTGGTATGATCGAGTGTCAGATATCTTATCCGACAATTACTGTCAAGGTTCCAGCGGGCACTGATGTTACAGCTCTTGCTCCTACAATCCTTACATCTGAAGGCTCTACAGTCAATCCGGCAAGCGGAGTGGCTCAGGATTTTACACAGGTAATCGAGTACACTGTAACTGAAACAGCAACACAGATTTCAAAGAAGTACTATGCTGTTGTAACAACAGTTGCAACTGGCGGTGGTGAGGTTGAAGTAGAGACAAATCCTATCTATAAGAACTTCGAGATGGTGACAGTAGGCGCTGGTTCATTCATGATAGGTCGCGACCCGGCAGGAAAGTTTGCCGACAAGACAAATACTCATAAGGTCAATATCTCAGCTTTTGAAATCGGTAAGTATGAGGTAACCCAGAGGGAGTTCCTAGAGGTAATGGGCTATAATCCATCTACAAATGTTGACAGCGACCTTTATCCTGTGCACAAGGTTACCCTTTATGAGGCAATGGAGTACTGTAATAAGCTTAGTTTGAAGAATGGTTATACACCGGTTTATACATTCTCTGAGGAAAAACGTAATGACAACGGTGAACTTCTTGAGGCCGAGGTTGACTTTAACAAGAGTGCAAACGGTTACAGAATCCCTACAAATGCTGAATGGGAGTACGCAGCAAAGGGCGGTCCGAATAACCTTGACTACACTTATCATTATCCGGGAGGTGACGATCTTAATGATGTGGCATGGTGGGAAGAGAACTCAGCTCCAAGCCCGATGCTTCCTATGCAGATTCACGTTGTAGGTCTGAAGAAGCCAAATTCGCTTGGAATTTATGACCTCGCAGGTAATGCAGAGGAGTGGACTGGTGAGTGGTATATCTCGCTTGACTACATGTCAGATGCAGAAGAGACAGATCCATGGGGTCCTAAGACATACCGTAATATTGAAGAAAGATATGTAATCGTTCGCGGTGGATGTTGGGATTCTTATTCAAGCACATGTATGATTACACAGTGGCGTATTGCTGGTGCTCATGTCAAGACAGATATGTCTATGGGTGGCGGTGAAATCTGGTGGGATCAGCTTGGTTTCCGTGTGGCAAGATCGCTCAAGGACTAATTTGTTGTCCGAATATTTATAGTTTAGGAGGAAAAAGAAAGCAGGAGAAACTCTTTCGTTTTCCTCCTGCTTTTTTTGTTGATATTTATTTGTGAACCACGCGATCCTGAAGCTCTGCTAGCTTTGCACTGTTCCAGCGGCCTGTCGTACCCACGAGGTAACCGGTGATTCTCTGAAGCTTGTCAATCTTTGTGCCCTTGCAATGAGGGCATTTCTCAAGATTTGCATCAGCATTTTCGTATCCGCAGTCCAGACAGCGGTTACGGTTATGGTTTACTGAACCATATCCGATATCGTATTTATCCATAAGATCTACGATAGCCATAATTGCCTCAGGATTATGGGTTGCGTCGCCATCAATTTCTACATAGAAGATGTGTCCGCCACCTGTAAGTGCATGATATGGTGCCTCAATCTCAGCCTTGTGCTTAGGTGTACATTTGTAATATACCGGGATATGGTTGGAGTTGGTGTAGTAGTCCTTGTCTGTAATTCCAGGAAGTACGCCGAACTTCTTGCGGTCGCCTCTTGTGAATCTTCCTGAAAGGCCTTCTGCAGGGGTTGCAAGTACACTGAAGTTGTGTCTGTACTTTTCGCAGAACTCACCCACCTTATCCTTCATGAAGGTTACTATGCGGAGTCCAAGCTGCTGAGCTTCCGTAGATTCTCCATGATGCTTGCCGCAAAGGGCTATAAGTGTCTCAGCAAGACCAATGAAACCGATACCGAGGGTTCCGTGGTTGATTACTGCTTCGATGGTGTCATTCTCTCCGAGTTTCTCGCTGTCAAGCCAGAGTGCGCCCATAAGGAGCGGGAATTGCTTCTTGAGAGCTGTTTTCTGGAAATTGAATCTTTCGTTCAGCTGCTTTGCTGCAATGTCAAGTGCCCAGTCAAGTTTGTGGAAGAATTCATGGATTCTGTCCTCCTGATCAGGAATATCCATACACTCGATTGCGAGCTTTACGATATTGATGGTTGTAAACGAAAGGTTACCCCTGGCGATAGATGTCTTTGGTCCAAATCTGTTTTCGAATACTCGTGTGCGGCAACCCATTGTCGCAACCTCGTACTGGTATCTCTTAGGGTCGTCCGCTCTCCAGAGTTCATGCTGATTGAATGGAGCATCGAGATTTACAAAGTTAGGGAAGAAACGTCTTGCAGACACCTTGCAGGCAAACTTGTAGAGGTCGTAGTTGCGGTCTTCAGGAAGATAGCTGACTCCTCTCTTCTTCTTCCAGATCTGGATAGGGAAGATGGCTGTGGATCCGTTTCCGACTCCTTCATATGTTGTGTTGAGAATCTCGCGGATTACGCAACGACCTTCTGCCGATGTGTCAGTACCATAGTTGATGGAGCTGAACACGACCTGATTTCCACCGCGCGAGTGGATGGAGTTCATGTTGTGTACAAAGGCTTCCATTGACTGGTGAACTCGGCTTACAGTCATATTGATCGCGTGCTGAATCACTCTGTCGTCACCTTGGATTCCGATAAGGTCGCGTCTGAGGTAGTCGTCGATAGGGGTGTTGTAGAGTCTTGAGTAGTCCTCTCCGTTGATTTCTCCGATCTTGTCGAGCTCCTCCTGGAAAGAGCGTCTTACGAATGGCGCCATATAGAAGTCAAATGCAGGGATAGCCTGACCTCCGTGCATCTCATTCTGAACGGTCTCCATAGAGATACATCCGAGAATGCTGGCAGTCTCGATACGTTTTGCCGGGCGTGATTCTCCGTGTCCTGCAAAGAAGCCGTCCTCAAGAATCTTGTCGAGAGGATGCTGGATGCAGGTAAGACTCTTTGTCGGGTAGTAGTCCTTGTCGTGGATGTGGATGTAGTTGTTCTTTACAGCCTCCTTTACCTCCTCAGAAAGCATGCATTCGTCCACATATGACTTGGTTGACTCGGATGCAAACTTCATCATCATGCCGGCAGGTGTGTCGGCATTCATATTCGCATTCTCGCGAGTAATCTCAGTCGCCTGTGCGTCGATGATCTCCTGGAAAATCTCGCGTGACTTAGCTTTTCTCGCAAGGTTGCGCTGGTTACGATAAGCGATGTATTTCTTTGCGACTTCCTTGCGCGGACTGTTCATCAGTTCCATTTCCACATGGTCCTGAATGTCCTCTACGCTCATATTGTCGACATCTATCTTTGATACAGCTGATGCGATCTCTGCAGCCAATACAATGTCTTCTCCCTCTTCGGTTACGTCCATTGCCTTGAGGACTGCGTCAACAATCTTTCTTTTGTCAAATATTACGACCCTGCCGTCGCGCTTTACAACGTGCTTTACCATAACTTAGGTTTTAAAAATAGATTAAAAGGAGGTGCCGGCGGAGAATCGTTCCATCCGGGTCAACAAAGATAATTCAAATCCTATAAGTAATTTGAGAAACGTCAATAAAAAGTTATTAACATAAAGAGAAAAACCCTGTTAACTATGTGGTTAACAGGGTTTTATGCGTCTAAATAATTTGGAAAAATTACAAATTGATTAACTTTTTTGTTATATGTGCTATCCTACAAGCCATACGAGCACATGGCGGTCAAACATCATATATTCCAGGTCGAATTCCTCTTCGTGTTCGTCCTTGTGGATGAAGGTTGCCTCGAGCTCTCCTTCCTTTCTCAGCTTGAACTGCTCCACCTCAATCTGCTCTGAAAAGACTACTCGGTTCTGTGACATTCTTTTGTATATGGCTTCCTTTGCGCACCAATAGATTGCAAGCTGCTCATTCTTCTTTTCGTCCTCCAGATCCTCGATTTCTTCTTCTGAAAGAGCCTTCTTCTCTACTGCAGAGAAATCTCTTTCAAGGGACTCGATGTCGATACCTACCTCTTCTTCCTCGTGAGTGATTACAGCCACATAGTTGTCAGTGTGGGTGATACTGATGTTTGTTGCGCAATTCTCGAGGTAAGGTTTGCCGTTGTCATGATGATTGAGATACATCCTCTCCTCAAACATCTCGTTGATGAGTGCTCTTACCGCAAGTTTCTGCTTTCTTTGGCTCTCGTTTCTAAAAAGCGAGATCTCTTCGAGTTCATCTGTCGGAACCGAAGTTATGTTAAGTAATTCTTCTTCTGTTTCAGTGACGTGCCAAACGGCGATTTCCGCTTTGTTTTCAAGTCTTTTTCTTAAATAAAGTGCCATATAGTGTTTAAACGTTTACATTTTGTGAAATCACAGCAGAACGGAAGTTCAGGACACGCAAAAAGCAGCCTTCTCGGTCTTGCCGGAGGCTTCATCCATATTCATGCAGATGTTGCGGGACAACGGATCGTCAGAAGTCTGATCCGCAGAGATTTTCTGTTCTTTCAATATAGGACTGGGAGGTTCCACTTGTCTGTATATTCTTAATGATTTCGCGGCAAAGATATAAATAAATTATTATATTTGCAGAGTTTTGTGAAAATAACTCATTGATATATTTTATTATGGAATTTTTGACTAATGACAAACTTGTGATCGTAGGTGCTGGTGGCGCCATCGGTTCTAACATGGCTCAGACAGCTCTCATGCTTGGCCTTACTCCTAACATTTGCCTTTATGACATTTATGGCCCAGGTGTGAATGGTGTTGCAGAGGAACTTTATCACTGCGCATTTGAGGGTGCCAACATCACTTGGACAACTGATCCTGAGGTTGCTTTCACAGGTGCAAAGTACATTATCTCATCAGGTGGTGCTCCTCGTAAGGAGGGTATGACCCGTGAGGACCTTCTTAAGGGTAACTGCCAGATTGCAGCTGAATTCGGTGACAACATCAAGAAGTATTGCCCAGATGTAAATCACGTGGTTGTGATCTTCAACCCTGCTGACGTTACTGCTCTTACAGCGCTTATCCGTTCAGGTCTTAAGCCAAGCCAGCTTACTTCACTTGCTGCTCTCGACTCTACTCGTCTTCAGTCAGCAATCGCAAAGGAGCTTGGAGTTCCTCAGTACAAGGTGGAGAATGCTCGTACTTATGGTGGTCATGGTGAGGCAATGGCGGTGTTCGCTTCTAAGATCACAGTTGATGGAAAGCCTCTTGCAGAGTACAACATTCCTGAGGAGAAGTGGGCAGAGATCAAGCACGCTACCGTTCAGGGTGGTTCAAACATCATCAAGCTTCGTGGACGTTCTTCATTCCAGAGCCCATCATATCAGTCAGTTCTCATGATTCAGGCTGCTATGGGTGGTCCTGAGTTCCACTGGCCTGCAGGTTGCTATGTGAACAACGAGAAGTATCAGAACGTTCTCATGGCTATGCCTACAGTAATCGACGCTACAGGTGTTCACTTCGGTGAGGTTACAGGTACAGCTGAGGAGCTTGCAGCTCTTGATGCTTCTTACGCACACCTTCAGGTAATGCGTGATGAGATCATCTCTCTTGGCATCATCCCACCAGTTTCAGAGTGGAAGGAACTCAATCCAAACCTTTAATTCAGATTACCGGTAGTTGCCGGCAATGACGCCACGTACGTCATACCCGACCTGATCGGGTAAGTCAAAAGACACGTCACACCCGACCTGATCGGGTGTCTCAATAAAAAGTGCAAAATTTTTTTAAAAAAGTTTTGCACTTTTATTTTTTGTGTCTATATTTGCAGTCCCAAATGAGGGAGACCAAATAATCGGGGTGTGGCGCAGTTGGTTAGCGCATCTGGTTTGGGACCAGAGGGTCCTGTGTTCGAGTCACAGTACCCCGACTTTAAAAAGGCAACTATCGATTGATAGTTGCTTTTTTTTGTATAACTTTGACTTGTCTATAGAAACAGTTTTGTGGACAGCCAAAGAAGAAGCATTATGATTCAAGCAAAAGGAATAGAAAAGTCGTTCGGTGATCTCAAGGTTCTTAAAGGGATCGATTTTAATGTCTCAAAATCAGAAGTGGTGTCCATTATGGGTGCTTCAGGAGCGGGAAAGTCAACATTGCTCCAGATTCTTGGCACACTTTCCACTCCTGATTCCGGCTCTCTTGTCATCGATGGTACAGATGTTCTCAGACTTAAGGGTGATGCTCTCTCGGAGTTTCGAAACAGGCGTATAGGCTTCGTATTCCAGTTCCATCATCTTCTTCCGGAGTTTACTGCACTTGAGAATGTGATGATTCCTGCCTTCATTGCAGGGCGATCGAGGAAGGATGCTGAGCAGACTGCCAAAGCTCTGCTTTCAGATCTTGGTCTGTCTGAGCGTCTGGAACATAAGCCCTCACAGCTATCTGGAGGAGAACAGCAGAGAGTGGCGATTGCTCGTGCTCTTGTCAACAATCCGGCGGTCCTTTTTGCAGATGAGCCGTCTGGAAATCTTGATTCGAAGACCAAGGATGAACTTCATAGACTCTTCTTTGACTTGAGAGATAAATACGGACAGACTATTGTCATCGTGACCCATGACCCAGACCTTGCAAAGATGTGCGACAGGTCTCTCTATATGGTAGATGGTGTTTTTGTATAGTATTCCATGGGAGTATTCAGATTCAAGAGATTCGTCGTTGCCAATGAGCGCAGTGCAATGAAGGTTAATACCGACGGTGTGCTGCTAGGAGTTTCTATGACCATAAAACCATCAGACAGACATCTTCTTGACGTTGGTACAGGCACAGGGACCATTGCTTTGATAGCTGCTCAGCGTCTTTCTGAAATGGTAGATTTTCCGAAGGAATCCTCTGATGATAATATCTGTCGACAGCATTCGTTAGATATACAGGCCATAGATATAGATGAGGCATCTGCATCAGAGGCAGCAGAGAATTTCAGGAACTCACCGTGGGACGCCATGCTCTCTGCTTTGAATATTACATTGGATGATTATTCTTCAACTCTTGCTCCGACAAAGCGCTTTGACCATATATTTTCAAATCCTCCTTATTTTGAAGACTCCCTTCAGGCTCCTGAGCAAAGAAGAAACGATTCTAGACATACCTCTACAGGACTTTCATACAGAGAGCTTCTTGAGTTTGCCAAAGAAAGGCTTACTGAGAGCGGAAGGATATCACTGGTGCTTCCTGCTGATACGGAGGCGGCATTGACGCGCTATGCCAGGATGTGCGGTCTACATCTCTTCAGGATTGTTCGTGTCCGCACTGTTCCACGCAAACAACCTGTCCGCATCATTGCGGAGTTCTCGTTCCAGAGATGTGACTCTCCGTCGGATGAAACCCTTATAATACAAAGTGAGGGAAGATACACTGAACAGTATCTTGCCCTCACTCGAGATTTTTATCTTTTTGCTTAGGTTAATGTAGCGGTGCCTTTTAGTTATTTTTTCGGCCCGTGATTGTGATGGAGTCTGCTGATCTGGTTGCGTCTGAACTTTTCTTCTGCGAGGTAAAGCTTAGCTACCTTATCCTCTGAAAGAACCTTTCTGAACTTCTTTACTGATTCTGCTGTAAGCTCGGCCTTCGCTTCCTGTGCTTCAAGGTATTTGTCCAAGCAATCTGCAATCTCCTTTTCCGTCTTTTCTGTCTTGATTGCGTCATTAAGAGCCTTGTAGTTTACGTAGATGGTCTTCTGAGCATTCTCAATTGCTTTCATGTACTCGTTGTAGACTGGCCAGAAAACCTGAGCTTCTTCTGTAGAGAGATCGAGTTCGGCAGTAAGGAACGCTATCTTTTCGCACATGATCTTTTCTCTCCAGTCGTGGTTTTTCTGAGCAGAAGCCTCTGAGGCGATACCCATGGCAATCGCTAGAGTCACAATGACAGCCTGTAAAAATCGTAAAGTCTTCATAATATATAAGTATTAATCGTTTGGGTTTATATCGTCTATGTCTCCGCCGGAATCAAGAAGGTATTCTATGATGTCCTCGTCTGAGAGTTCGCTCTCTTCATGCAACGCGAGGAAGTCGTAATAGTTTTCCAATGACATGTCGGAGAGCACCATCAGGTCAATGTCGTCATGTTCGTCCTGAGTCCATTTTCCGTTAATGATTCCCCAGCTGATGCCGGCGAGAAGGGCAAATGATGCAGCTATGGCGACATATCTGCCAACCTTCATTTTTTTCGGATGCTCTAGGCAGCTGTCAGGGAATGTCACATTGCTTTTGAAGGCGTTGAAATATCCTTCAGGTACAGTGAACGGGGTTTTCCTGAGTTCCGGAGCTGTCAATATGTCCTTGTCATTCCTTTTCATACGAGCCATTAGACAATTGTTTTTGAAGAAGGTTTAGAAGCGTTTCTCTAATTCTGCTTTAATTTTATTGTAAGCGTGATGATATGAGGCCTTCAACCCACCCACGGATGTACCGGTGATTGAGGCAATATCCTCATACTTCATCTCATCGAAGTATCTGAGACTGAATACTATACGTTGTTTCTCCGGTAGTTTCAGCATAGCCTTGTGAAGCTCTCTCTGCAGCTTGTCTCCATTGAAATATGGATCTTCGTCGATTTTTCTGGAAAGAATGCCGGACGCTGAGTCGAGAGAAATCATAGCACGGACCTTTTGACGCCGCAGATGATTCAGGACCTCATTCGTGGCTATCCTATATAGCCAAGTATAAAGCTGCGCATCCCTCCTGAATGAGGGAAGCGCAGCCCATACCTTTATAAATATTTCCTGAAGCAGATCGTGTGTGTCTTCATGAGAGCACAGGAATCGGCGGATATGCCAGTAAAGCCTTTCCGTGTAGGTCTCGACTATACGGTTGAATGCCTCTTCTTGATGTCCGTCAACATACAGATCTATGATTTCATTGTCTGTCATACAGATCTGTAAGACACAAAATGTCCTGCAAGGTTTAAAAACTCAATTATTTTCTGGCAACAGCCTTCTTTGCTGCCTCGACAATGTGTGCAGCGTCAAGACCGTATGCTTTCATGAGTTCTGCTGGAGTACCGCTCTGGCCGAATCTGTCCGCGCCATTGATGAACTCCATTGGAGTAGGAGCATTTGCCGCAAGAACGCCGGCAACAAGTTCTCCGAGACCGCCGCATGTGTTGTGCTCCTCTGCACAAACCACCGCTCCAGTCTTCTTTGCAGAAGCTATAACGGCTTCCTCGTCAAGAGGCTTGATTGTGGCGATGTCGATTACTTCAGCTGAGACTCCCTCAGCCTCAAGAGCCTCTGCAGCATTGATTGCCTCCCATACGAGATGACCTGTTGCGAAGATAGTCACGTCTGTACCCTCGTTCATGCAGATTGCCTTTCCGATCTCGAACTTCTGATCCTCTGGAGTGAAGTTAGGAACGTTTGGACGGCCGAAACGGAGGTATACGGGACCTTCGTACTCAGCAGCTGCGATTGTTGCAGCCTTTGTCTGGTTGAAGTCGCAAGGGTTGATTACAACCATTCCCGGAAGCGCTCTCATGAGAGCGATGTCTTCCATAGTCTGGTGAGTCGCACCGTCCTCTCCGAGTGTGATACCTGCGTGAGAAGAAGCGATCTTTACATTGGTATGACCATAGGCAACTTCCTGACGAATCTGGTCATAAACACGTCCTGTGACAAATTCTGCGAATGATCCGATAAAAGGAATCTTGCCTGTAAGAGCAATACCAGCAGCTGCGCCGACCATATTAGCCTCAGCGATACCGCACTGTACGAATCTTTCAGGAAAATCCTTTACGAATGCATCCATTTTTACAGAACCGATAAGGTCTGCTGTCATAGCCACGACTCTCGGATCCTTCTTTCCTGCTTCATAGAGACCTGCTCCAAAGCCACTGCGGGTGTCTTTCTTTCCGCTGTCAATATATTTCTTTGCCATAATCTTCTTAGTTATAAACGGTTAAAAGTCTCCAAGTGTCTCCTCGAGCTGAGCAAGAGCCTTCTCGCACTGCTCTGCTGAAGGTGCCTTTCCGTGCCAAGCGTGTGTACCTGCCATGAAGTCAACGCCGTGTCCCATGTCACTTCTGAAAAGGATCATCACAGGTTTGCCGTTGCCGCAAAGCTCGTCAGCCTTTGCATATGCCTTGAGGATTTCCTCAAAATCATGACCATCAGCAACGATGACATCCCAGCCGAATGACTTGAATTTAGCCTCAAGGTCGCCGACTCCACCGACTTCGTCAACCTTGCCGTCAATCTGCTGACCGTTCCAGTCAACCATACCTACGAGATTGTCAAGCTTGTGGTGAGCTGCAAACATTGCTGCTTCCCAGATCTGTCCTTCTTCGCACTCACCGTCGCCCATCATTACATACACCTTATTGGCCTCTTTATCCATCTTCTTTGCTACAGCGATTCCTGCTGCGAGAGAAAGACCCTGGCCGAGTGAGCCTGATGGCTGGAATACTCCCGGAAGCCCCTTTGCAATTGAAGGATGACCCTGAAGTCTTGAACCATACTGTCTGAATGTAGCAAGCTCAGACACTGGGAAGTAACCTGTTCTTGCAAGAAGAGAATAGTAAATAGGTGTGAGGTGACCGGCAGAAAGAATGAATACGTCCTGATCTTTTCCACTTCTGGTCCATGTTTCAGGGTTGTGTTTCATTACTTCGAAGTAAAGTGCTGTAAGGAAGTCGGCACTACTCATCGATCCACCCGGATGACCGGATTTTGCGCTTGTCACCATTCGGACGATATCTCTTCTCAACTGAGTCGAGATGCGCTGAAGTTCATTGATATTAGCCATTGTTTCAGAGATTTTCATAATTGCACAAAAGTACGAAAAAATGCGTTATCTTTGCAAAGATTTGACAGATGTTAAGATGAAGAAGACAAGAAACTTTTGCATAATTGCGCACATCGACCATGGTAAGAGTACTCTGGCGGACCGTATGCTGGAGATTACCAACACCTTGACTGCGCGTGATATGGAAAATCAGGTTCTGGACTCTATGGATCTTGAGAAGGAGAAAGGTATCACCATCAAGAGCCATGCAATCCAGATGGATTATATATATAAAGGCGAGAAGTATACACTCAACCTCATTGACACTCCGGGTCACGTTGACTTTTCCTACGAAGTGTCAAGAGCTATTGCATCCTGCGAGGGAGCTTTGCTCATTGTAGATGCCACTCAGGGTATTCAGGCTCAGACGATTTCAAACCTCTACCTTGCTATCGAGCATGACCTCGAAATCATTCCGGTCCTGAATAAGATCGATATGGAGTCTGCGATGGTGGATGTGGTTACTGATCAGGTCGTAGACCTTCTCGGCTGCAAGCCTGAGGACATCCTTCTTGCATCCGGAAAGACAGGTCAGGGAGTAAAAGAGGTTCTGGATGCAATAGTAGAAAGGATACCTGCACCGTCAGGTGACCCTGATGCTCCTCTTCAGGCCCTTATCTTCGACTCTGTGTTCAATTCTTTCAGAGGCATCATAGCATACTTCAAGGTTATGAACGGCTCCATCAAGCCTGGTGACAAGGTGAAGTTTGTAAGCACAGGAAAGGAATATGATGCGGACGAAATCGGCGTGCTGAAGATGAAGATGCATCCTCGTCAGGAAATTCCTTGTGGAAGCGTGGGCTACATCATCTCAGGAATCAAGGCTGCTTCGGAAGTAAAGGTCGGTGATACCATCACGCATGTAAGCCGTCCTTGTCAGGAGGCCATTGCTGGTTTTGAGGAGGTTAAGCCTATGGTGTTTGCCGGAATGTATCCAGTGGAGACTGACCAGTATGAGGAGCTCCGCGCATCACTCGAGAAGTTCCAGCTCAATGACGCATCTCTTGTATTTGAGCCTGAGTCATCTCTTGCACTCGGATTCGGATTCCGATGCGGTTTCCTCGGACTGCTCCATCTGGAGATTGTACAGGAGCGTCTGTTCCGAGAATTCAATATGGATGTCATCACGACAGTTCCAAACGTTTCATATAAGGTGTACACAACTCAGGGAGAGTGTCTTGATGTTCACAATCCATCAGGACTTCCACCTGCAACACTTATCGACAGAATCGAGGAACCATACATCAGAGCCCAGGTCATTTCGAGGTCTGATTACTATGGACCGATCATGAAGCTTTGTCTTGACAAGCGTGGTATTCTGATCAATCAGCATTATCTTACTGCAGACAGACTCGAGCTCACTTACGAAATGCCTCTTTCTGAGATCGTCTTTGACTTCTATGACAAGCTCAAGTCTATATCAAAGGGATATGCATCGTTTGATTATCACGTGATAGGATTCAAGGATGCAAAGCTTGTCAAGCTTGACATTCTTCTCAACGGTGATCCTGCAGATGCGTTGTCATCATTGATTCATGCAGACCATGCATATGATTTCGGTCGCAAGATGTGCGAGAAGCTTAAGGAACTCATACCAAGGCAGCAGTTCGATATTGCTATTCAGGCAGCAGTCGGTGCGAAGATTATAGCACGTGAGACCGTAAAGGCAGTGAGAAAGGATGTGACTGCGAAGTGTTACGGAGGTGATATCTCCCGTAAGAGAAAGCTTCTTGAGAAACAGAAGCAGGGAAAGAAGCGTATGAGACAGATTGGAACGGTTGAGGTTCCTCAGAGCGCCTTCATGGCAGTCTTGAAACTTGATTAAGTAAGATTTGATTAATAAAAAAGGGAAACCGTCACGGCTTCCCTTTTTTTATACCTCTTTTGATCGAGGTTCTCTCCTGCAGGTTCCATAGGAATTGCACACATTTTTCTTAGAATAGGAATCTGCGGAAAGAGACGAATAAGATTCTTAACCGAGGACAAAGATCGCTCGGTTTTTTCTTTTGCTGGTTGTTGATGATGTTGTTTTAGTTGTTGTTTTAGTGCCCTGGTGTTGTTCTATGTGCGTTTTAGGGAACAGGGTCATATCCGTGACCGCCCCAGGGATGACACCTGAGAATGCGCCTTATGGTCAGATAGAGTCCTTTGAAAGGACCGTGTTTGCGGAATGCTTCAAGGGCATATTGTGAACATGTGGGAGTAAAACGGCAGCAGGGCTGTTTGAGCGGTGAGATGCAGACCTGATAGAATCGGATCAAAAAGATGAATGGAAAGATCGCGATTTTTTTAAGCAATTCCAGATAGTTATTCTTCTGCATTTTGGCGTACTTTTTCTACTACCTTGCTCACTGCTTCATAGATCTCCTCATAGCTGAGAATCTCTTTCAATGAATATGTGAAGAGGATGTCATATCCCTTGAGTCCGTCAAGATTATGCTTCTGTCTGCGCCAGCTCTCGCGTATTCTTCTTTTGAGAAGATTTCTTTTCACTGCACGTTTGAACATCTTTTTGGGTACAGACACCATTATGCGGTTCTCTTCGGCACCAGAACTTGGGTTGAAACAATAACGCAACCCCGGAACCTTACCGTGACGACCTTTGGCAAGAAGCGTTGATATTGCCGTCTTGCCGCATAATCTTTCTTTTTTAGGAAGGGTATGACGGATTTCGTCCATCAAGATCAGTTGTTCTGTGTCAGATAAATTTCAAGTGCCTTTGCAACAGATGGCGCTTCCGGGCTAGGTGCAGAGATCTCAATCTTCAGACCTGCCTCATTCATTGCTGTCACAACGGTTTTTCCATATGACAGGAACTTGATGTCGTCCTGCTTGAAATCAGGCTGGTTCTCATAGAGTGACTTGACATCAGCAGGATTGAAGAACACGATCATATCATATGCATGAAGGTCTACATCCTTGATATCCTGTGATATAGGCTTGACGAAGACCGCTGTTTCGAAGTCAAGTTTCTGAGTTTCGAATGCTTTAGTTACAGCATCCTTGCTTGACGATTCTGCAGTAGCGATAAGGAACTTCTCTCCTTTGTGCTTTGTTCCGATGAGTCCGATGATTGATTCCGGGCTACCATCACCGAAGAAGATTTTCCTCTTTCTGTAGACAATGTGCTTCTGAAGATAGTTTGCCACAGCCTCAGTAGTGCAGAAATACTTCATTGTCTCAGGAACCTTTACTCGAAGTTCTTCGCAGATGAGGAAGAATGCGTCGATTGTTGTTCTTGCTGAGAAAACGATGGCAGTGTGATCCAGTATGTTGATTCTGTGGGAACGGAACTCCCTGGAACTCAGGGGTTCAATCTTGAAAAACGGCTTGAAGTCAAACTCCACTCCGAATTTTTCTGCAATGCTGGTATAAGGCGAAGCCGTCATCGGCTGCTGCTGTGAAATCAGTATTTTCTTTACGCTCATTATCTTATAATATCACTGCTGAAGCAACCAATGCTCCAGTGGGTAAAATTTCGAGGGCGCAAAGGTACAAAAAAGCTGTGAATATAGAGCAATAAGATGCAAAAATTTGAGTTTTTCTCAAGAGGAATATAAGATATATACCCCCTGATAGCCAAAGCATTGCGTCTTTTGAGCTGCTAGGATCGGCATTAAATACTGACAATATGCCCCAAAGTGAGAGGAGAAGAATAGTGAGCAGAATAAAGAAGGTGTATGCAGAAATGCAGGCACATCTGTACATCTGAGCATTTCTCCTTTTAGGAAGGCAGATTCTTTCCAGAAGCGTTCTGAGAACAAAGTAGATGATAAAGATACCAAAGGTAATGCCGAATCGTGTATCCTCGCCCATCGTACTCATGTATGTCGGTGAATAGATGCCGCTTGCAGTCACGACAAGGCAGAAAGGAACAATCATCGACAGAGCTATCATATTTCTATCTCTGCTCAGCTTCACGCTGTTGAATAGATTGATACTTTCCTTCCAACGTATTAGGCTTGCCAGCAGGGAAGGGAAGATTTCAATTGTTCTTCTGAGCAGGCAGATGATGACAAGCAATGAAAGCAAAGTCAGTATGTCGCAGATCGGTGAAGTCATATCAGTTACCTCTCTTTGCTCTGTAACCCATATCTTTCAGAAGGGCAGTCACTCTGTCTCGGAAATCTCCCTGAATCGTTATCTCTCCGTCTTTTGCGCTTCCTCCTACGCCGCATTTTACCTTGAGGGTGCGGCCAAGTTCGGCAAGGTCGTCAGAAGTTCCAACGAAGCCTGTGACGAGAGTAACCTGCTTTCCTCCACGACCTTTTCTGTCGATGGAGACTATGAGGTTCTGCTTTGATGGCTCAATAGTTGCAGGCTCTTGTGCCGCTTCTTCTTCATATGTGAAGTCGGGGTTTGTGGAGAACACTACTCCAAGTCTTTTTTTCCAATCGTTGTCTGCCATTGTATGGAATTAATTTTTGCAAATATAGCTAATATCGTTGTATATTTGTCAGTTTGAAATACTATATATTCATATGTCAGAAAAGAAATTTACCTTATGGAACAGGCTTGCTGCGGTGGCAGTCTTTGTGATCGCTGCAATAACCTACCTTCTTACGATAGAGCCTACCGCATCCTTCTGGGATTGCGGAGAATTCATCGCATCATCATATAAGCTTGAAGTGGGTCACCCTCCTGGAAACCCTGTATTTCAGCTTTTTGCGAGATTCTTCACGATGTTTTTCGACAATATGCATGCAGCTGTTGCCGTGAATGCGATGAATGCAATATGCTCGGCGCTCACTATATTTTTCCTGTATCTTACCATCGTGTTCTTTGCAAAGAGGGTAATCAAGCCATCTGAAGATGGTACATATACCATTGGCAAGGCTATCGCAATCTTCGGTTCAGGTGCGGTCGGAGCTCTTGCATACTGTTTCAGCGACACATTCTGGTTCTCAGCAGTAGAGGGAGAAGTGTATGCGATGTCATCGCTTTTCACAGCCCTCGTGTTCTGGGCCATGATCAAGTGGTATGAACAGGCAGATACTCCATATGCAAACAGATGGATAGTGCTTATCTCATTCCTGATGGGACTTTCTATAGGTATCCATCTTCTCAACCTGCTTGCAATACCTGCTCTTGTATTCATGTTCTATTACAAGCGCAGAGAAAACGGTCATTACAGCCTTTGGGAGTATGTGAAGATTTTTGCAGTGTCTATTATCATTCTTGCAATCATTCTCTTCGGAATTATCCCATATCTGCCTAAGCTGGCTGCATATTTCGATCTGTTCTTCGTGAACAGCCTCGGACTTCCGTTCAACAGTGGTGCAGCCTTCTTTATGGTTGCATTGCTTGCAGTTTGTTTCTTCGGACTTTACAGGACAATGAACAAGCAGCAGGTCTTTGCCAACACAGTGCTTCTCTGCTTTACAACCATCGTGATCGGATTCTCTCTCTTCTCGATCGTTATAATCCGTTCAAGCGCAAAGACTCCTACAAACGAGTATCAGCCTGATAATCCTTTCACACTTATCCGTTATCTCAGCCGAGAGCAGTACGGAAGTACTCCATTAGTGTACGGACAGTACTTCGATGCACCTTACGAAATCGAAAAGACCACTTACTGGGCTCCGATGGGAGACAAATATATCAAGGCTGATGGTCCTGGTGATATAATTTACGAATCTTCAGGCAAGATGCTGTTCCCTCGTATGTGGAACGGCAGCGATCAGAAATACATTCAGTTCTATCAGTCATATATGGGTGATGGCGGAACTAAGGTTGCCGGTGCGCAGCATAAGAAGCCGACATTCTTCCAGAATCTGGCCTTCTTCTTCGACTATCAGATGAACTGGATGTACTGGCGCTATTTCATGTGGAATTTTGCCGGTCGTCAGAATGACATACATAGCCCTTCTCCGGGAGAAATTCTTACTGGAAACTGGGAGTCGGGAATAGACTTCATAGACCATTGGCGTCTTGGAGACCAGTCTGATGCTCCTGCATATCTCAAGGAGAACAAGGGCAAGAACCATTATTACATGCTTCCTCTTCTTCTCGGCATTCTCGGCATCTTCTTCCAGTTTGCACGCGACAAGAGAGGCTCGTGGCTTACCTTCCTCATGTTCTTCATGACAGGTATCGCTGTCGTGATCTACCTGAATCAGCCTCCATATCAGGTGCGTGAGAGAGATTATGCTTATGCCGGTTCGTTCTATTCGTTCTCGATATGGATCGGACTTGCTGTAGCTGCAGTGTACAGCTGGATTCAGGAGAAAGCCCGTAAGGCTGACATCGCTACAGCTTCAGCTGTGACAGTGGCTCTCCTCGGAGTTCCGGCCCTTATGGCAGCGGAAAACTGGGATGACCATGACAGAAGCAACCGCTACACTGCTGTCGAGATGGCGAAGAATTATCTCAATTCGGTAGGTGAGAACGGTATTCTTGTGACCCATGGAGATAATGACACCTTCCCTCTATGGTATGCACAGGAGGTAGAGAATGTGCGTCCGGATGTGCGTATATGCAATACCTCGCTTCTTGGAACCGACTGGCACATCGACCAGATGAAATATGCCGTGAATGAGTCGGCTCCTCTTGATCTGACAGTAGGTCCTAAACAGTATCTTTACGGAACTAACGAATACATATATATATATGACACCCGCGATTCTGCTATCCTGCTTTCTGATGTAATGAGGGTGTTCAAGCATCCGGATGCGAAGATTCCTCTCACAAGCGGCCGTCAGGTGGATTATATCATGTCAAGGAAGCTGGTTCTTCCTGTGAACAAGGAGAATGTCATCAAGTACGGAATCCTCGATGAGACATATGAGGATCAGATTCCGGAATATATTGTCCTGACAATTCCTGCAGATAAGGATTATCTGACCAAGCCTGAGCTCTTTATGCTTGATCTTCTGTCAAATTATCAGTGGGATCGTCCGATTAACCTTCTGAGTATGGGTGGAGACATCAATATCGGCATCAAGGAGTATCTGATGTATGATGGATTCTCATACAGATTCGTTCCTATCAGGAATAAGATGAAGAGTACTGCAATCGGTTTTGCCGACCCTGAAGACTTGTACTACAAGATGAAGAATGTCTATAGCTGGGATGCACTCAAGAGGACAGACTATTTTGTTGACTATCAGAACTTCTATACTTTCTGCGGCGTACTTTCTCAGAGACTCCTCTTTATCAATGTAGCTAAGGAGATGCTTAAGATCGGCGACAAGGAGAGGGCAGTAGAGATGCTTGATATGTGTCAGGAGTCTGTTCCTGAGGCTAATTTCCCATTGGATATCACTTATCTTGGTTTCTCGAATGAGTATATGGTTTCGGATCTGATCGAGACATATTACGATGCAGGTGCTCCGGATAAGGCTCTTGAACTGGCAGAGCGCTTCACTGATCAGCTCTTTGATTCGCTGTACTTCTTCCTTCAGTATTATGATTTCGCAAAACGTGAGTTCGAGGCCTGCTACAATCATCTACAGTATCTCGCTGACCTCACAAAGCATCATGGTCATCAGGAATTGTCGGATAGCATTAACGCCCGTTTTGAATCACTTATTGAAACCGAATAAGGTAGTTCATATATAAACAAAATCCCGGATGTGACTCGCTCCGCAGAAGCATAGGTATATGCTTCGCTCGCACACATCCGGGATTTGTTTTAAATTATTTGCCTGTTACTTTCAGTTCTTTGTCGTCATTTCCGGCTACGACCGGCAACTGACTTATCTAGCCAGTCTTACGAATACGCTTAGTGGCAGATTCTTGCCGTAGCTGTCGCGTAGGACGAGCTCACCGAAATCCAGTGACTTGTAGGCGGTCTTGAGGCAGAATGCCTGCTTGACAATAGTTTCACCGAGCACAGCAGAATATCCGTTGGAGTAGAGATTGAGGACCATGAAGCTGTCCTGTGGCGCGAGGATTGCCGCCACGCACTGGAGCATCTCGTTGAGACACTCATCAAGCTTCCATTTCTCTCCGTCCGGACCGTGACCATATGCAGGAGGATCAAGGATGATTCCCTGATAGGTATTTCCACGCTTAGCCTCTCTACGGGCGAACTTAAGAGCATCCTCTACAATCCATCTGATGTTGTCCAGACGGCTTGCCTCCATATTTCCTCGAGCCCATGTAACCACCTGACGTACAGAGTCAAGGTGTGTCACATCAGCTCCTGCCGCCTTTGCTGCGAGTGATGCAGCTCCTGTATATGCGAAGAGGTTCAGGACCTTTGGCTTTGGTTTGCCTTCAGCCTCTGCCTTCTCCACCAGGGCACGGGTCTGCTTGTATATATATTCCCAATTCGAAGATTGTTCCGGGAAGACACCGACATGCTTGAATGATGTCAATCCCAGTCTCAGCGAGAAGTTCAGACCTTCCTGTGCGCCGTTGTAGCGGATGTACCATTGGTCATCCATCTTCTTCCTGCGCTCCCAGGTGCCGCTGTCTTCCTTTCCTGCCTTTCCGAAGCCTGCCCCGGTCTTGAATCTCGTATGAATGAGCCTGTTCCACTCTCCGTCAGACAATGACTTGTCCCACAGAGCCTTAGGCTCCGGACGCGCCATAATATAAGAACCGAATCTCTCCAGCTTTTCGAAGTTGCCGGAGTCAATGAGTTCGTAGTCTTTCCAGAATGTTCCTGGGCTTTCAATCGTCATCATACGTCTAAATTTTGGATTCAGACCGCAAAGATATGCAATTATTTATAATCTGCTCCACCTTTATCGTGTCATGTCCGTGCCCTCGACCTGCACCTGTATGCAAATATACAATCTTTGCTTGTATTTCGCTGAAAATTGCTAAATTTGCTCGGTTTTAGCGATTGCCGGTTGAGCCGGCAATGACGCTGTTCCCCGACCTGATCGGGATATATAGCAAATTTAGTAACAAACATTTATATAAAATTATGCAACAGTTTATTGATTCTTACGATTTCGCCGGCAAAAAGGCTATCGTCCGCGTTGACTTCAACGTTCCACTCAACGAGAAGATGGAAATCACTGATGACACACGTATCCGTGCTGCTATCCCTACACTTAAGAAGGTACTTGAGAAGGGTGGTGCTGTAATCGTTATGTCGCACCTCGGCCGTCCAAAGGGCGTTACTGAGAAGTTCTCTCTCAAGCACATCCTTGGTCGCGTGCAGGAGCTTCTTGGAGCACCAGTGAAGTTTGCTGATGACTGCCAGGCAGCTGACGAGCAGGTTGCAGCTCTCAAGATGGGTGAAGTTCTCGTACTTGAGAACCTTCGTTTCTATGCTGAGGAAGAGGGCAAGCCAAGAGGCGAGTTCGCTTCTGATGAGGAGAAGAAGGCGGCTAAGGCTGCTGTAAAGGAGAGCCAGAAGGGCTTCGTGAAGAAGCTTGCTTCTTATGCTGACTGCTACATCAACGACGCATTCGGTACAGCTCACCGTGCACACGCATCTACAGCTCTTATCGCTGAGTACTTCCCTAACGACAAGATGTTCGGTTATGTGATGGAAGGCGAGATCAAGGCTATTGACCACGTTCTCAAGACTCCTGAGCACCCTGTAACTGCAATCGTAGGTGGTGCAAAGGTTTCTTCAAAGATCACTATCATCGAGAAGCTCTTCGACGCTGTTGACAACATGATCATCGGTGGTGGTATGGTTTATACCTTCAAGAAGGCTCAGGGTGGTCAGATCGGTCGATCACTCTGCGAGGACGATCAGATGCAGCTCGCTCTTGACACACTCAAGAAGGCTGAGGAGAAGGGCGTTAAGATTTATCTCTCTAAGGAGGTAGTTATCGCTGATGATTTCTCTAACGACGCTAACACCAAGATCTGCCTCAACTCAGAGATTCCTGATGGTTGGGAAGGTATGGACGCAGCTCCAAGCACTCTCGCTATGTGGGAGGAGGTTCTCATGAACTCTAAGACTATCCTCTGGAACGGTCCTGTAGGCGTATTCGAGATTCCTGCATTCGCTAAGGGTACAAACCGTATCGCTGAGATTCTTGCTAAGGCAACCGAGAATGGTGCATTCACTCTCGTAGGTGGTGGTGACTCAGTAGCTGCTGTAACTCAGATGGGTTATGCTAACAAGGTAAGCTACGTTTCAACCGGTGGTGGCGCTATGCTCGAGTATCTCGAGGGTAAGGAGCTCCCAGGTATCGCTGCTATCCGCGCGTAATCGCCTGAAGCATATAGAATAAACCCCGTTGCACAAAGTTCATTATTGAATGAGTGCAACGGGGTTGTTTGTGTGTCTATGTCTTCGCATTACATGGTTTTAACGCCACTGTTATGTCTTGCAGTTATAGTCTTGTCCAGGTCTTTGTATTTCCATACAGAACTGTAGTCATTGCTGACAAGATCATATTCAAGTTCTATATTGCCTTCTGAAATGCGGCATTTACGATGCTGGTTGTCAGACTCATCGCGATACCATGCATAGCTTGTGTATTTGAAGGTGTAATCAAAGCCATTGATTTTTCTTTGCAGTTTCAAAGTGATAGTGTCATCAGAATCACGCAGGAACTCGACATCTTCATATGATTGGTGGAGCATCTTTACAAAATGCTCCATATACATAAGTATTTCATCAGCTCCATTGTCGAAGTCTTTGGAAATGTAGTACGACTCCTTGAAGTATGTTGCCGTGCGTTTGTACTCGTACTGGAGGTTTTCCATTGCGCTTTCCTTGTTCACTCTGAAATTCCTGTTTTCTACTCTACGTGCAGGAATAACAGGCTGATTTGCTTCTGATTTACTTGACTTGTTGTCTTTTTGATACTTATAGCCCTTGAAGAATATTTTCATTGCAATATCAGAGCCGAGGCAGATGCCTAGCCCTGCAGGAAATACCGATACCAGTCCCATCAGAAGTCCCCTCCAGAACCCTTCAATGATAAAATATATTACCCAAAGTGCAGGAATAGCTATGTCTATAAAAAGGCCGGTCCATTCGGTGTTCTTACCGTCCTTGGTAAAAAAACGTGTAAACATTATCAGGCAGAATCCGACTGCTATGGCGATTCCCAGAGATAGTAGAAATTTCATCTTAAATCTTTTTTGTTTGTAGGGGTGCAAAGATATGACAAATATGAGAATATTAAAATCGGAAAATGTTGTTACCTTTGTCCTGTAAAACAGAAAATCTATGTTAGAGACATTGGCAATAAACTGGAGTGTGGATCCGGAAATCATTGCGCTCGGACCGCTTTCACTGAGATGGTATTCCATACTGTTCATTTCTGGATTTATTCTCGGATGGTTCATCTTCAGGGGCTTTTTCCGCCGTGAAGGAGTTCCGGAAAAACTTCTGGATCCGCTTCTCTATACACTTCTTATAGGCACAATAGTAGGTGCCCGTCTGGGTCATTGTCTATTCTATCAGCCTGACTATTACCTTGGTAGCTGGGATGGTTTTGTAGAGATATTCATGCCATGGAAAGGAGGTCTGGCAAGTCATGGCGGCACTCTTGCTCTCTTGGTTGCAATGTGGTGGTTTGCAAGACATTACGGCCGTAAATATAACTTTGATCTGGTTTGGATTCTTGACCATCTTGCAATCACAGTCTGCTTTGCTGCAACATTCATCCGTCTTGGAAATCTATTCAATTCAGAAATATACGGCGATGTGACATCTATGCCTTGGGGCTTCATTTTTGAGCTCAGAGGTGAGACTGAACCTAAGCATCCGACTCAGCTCTACGAAGCTCTCAGCTATTTACTTCTGGGTGTATTCCAGATCCTGATGTACAAGTACAGACTTGATAAGCTCTATCGCGGATTCTTCATCGGAACCTTCTTCATCGGATGCTTCGGAATGCGTTTCCTCATAGAGTTCATCAAGGAACCTCAGGTTCTTTTCGAACAGGATATGGTTCTGAATATGGGCCAGTGGCTCAGTATACCGTTCGTGCTTCTTGGTGTAGCCTTTCTGGTCTATGCATATGTCAGGAAGCAGCCGGCAGCAATAGTCCATCCTCAGAAGCAGAAGGCACAGCCTACCAGATTTGCACACAGTAAGTAATTCATATGGAGCTCTTCGGAGCTCCTTTTTTTTATTCAGGTCTCAATGTCAGGAGGGTCTTGCGGAGACTCTTACGGTACTTGAGTGGAGACATTCCTGAATGTTTCCTGAAGAACTTACCAAACGATGACTGGTCTGAAAAAGAGAGGCGGTTTGCAATCTGCTGAATGCTCAAATCAGGGTTACGGAGCAGTCCTGCTGCAATTTCTGCACGCAACGAAGATATCACGGTTCCAATGGATACCATTGTCTTCTCCTTTACTATCAATGAAAGGTATTGTTTTGATATACAGAGTTTTTCGGCATAGAATCCTACGTCAGTGTGGGTCTCTATGTTCTCTTGCAGCAGTGCTACGAACTCCTTGATGATGCTCTCTGAGCGCCTCATGTCGGTGTGCTTTGCAGGAACACCCTTTCCGTATCTCTCCCACATCATGTTTGCCATGTCAGTGATGAGAATATAAAAGTAAGAATAGCAAAGCTCTTCTGCAAAATGGTGGGTCTTGTCGTTCAGAGCCTCAATCAGGTTGCGTATATCCTTGCAAAGCCTTTGGACATCCTCCTCGTCCAGAATGTTTCCTCCGTAAGTGTGATTCAGCTTCATCCTGAAATCTGGCGGCAGGGGATTCCTGTTCCTGAATATATCTTCTACCACAGTCTTGTCAGTGGCAGTGGTCATGGCTTTGAAGTCATCATTGTATTCAATTTCATATATGTCTGCCCAAGTGGGAAGATTTACATATGTGTTTTTTGTGAAAATATACTCCTTTCCGTTAATGATGATTCTAAGTGTGCCATCCAATATGAGAATGGCAAGATGGTACTTTGGCCTTCTTGGTTTTGAGTATTTTATGTGGTCGCCTCCCACTATTTCACAAGCGAAGATATAGTCATTGATATATCCTGCATTTCGGACACATTTCTGACCGAAAAGAATGGCCGGACGAGGCTGTCTGGTAGCTTGTTCTTTCATTTTTAGCAACTTTGCGGTCCAAATATAGGCAATTTAGCAAATAGAACCAAAAGTATATAACTTTGGACCAGTAATATTACGGCGGATGGTTCAATATTTGCAAATTATTTGCCTCTTGTGAAATTGCAAAAGTTCAATTAGTATTTAGTGTATATAAAAATGAAGAAAACAGCGGTTTTTTCAGTGATGGTCGCAGGACTGCTTCTCGTTTCTAATGCTGCAGATGCGCAGTACAGAGACGGGAAAGGCCAGGAAGAAAAGCCAAAGACAGAGTCTCAGCTCATTCTTGATGAGGCAAAGTCTTCGCAGACACCGGTAGTCATCACTTTGGAACAGGCGCTCGAGATTGCATTGAGCGAAAACATTTCTGTAAAGGTTGCGGATCTTGAGATCAAGAGATCTCAGTATGCCAAGAAAGGCGCATATGCAGCACTGTTCCCACAGATCGACCTGTCGGGTTCTTATCAGAGAACTATCAAGAAGCAGGTCATGTATATGGATTTTGACATGAGCTCTCTTACAGGTGCCATGTCTGGAATGGGTGGTAGCACAGGAGAAGAGAATCCAGGCGAAATGCCGGAAGGTACTCCTTCAATTCCTGAAACCGGAACACCAGAGCAAAGTGCTCCTTCGTCTGGTAATGATGGAATGGAGGTCGGACGACTCAATACTTTGAGTGCGGGCGTATCAGCAGCAATGCCTTTAGTTAATGCACAGCTTTGGGCAAGCCTCAAGGTTTCCGGCCTTGATGTGGAGCTCGCTGTGGAGAAGGCACGCGCATCACGTCTTGACATGGTCACTCAGGTAAAGAATGCATACTACGGAACCCTCTTCGCAAAAGAGGCATTCAATGTCTACAAAGAAGTTTACGAGAACGCAGTGAAGAATCTTGAGGAGGCTCAGAAGAAGTTTGAGTCTGAGAAGGTTTCGGAGTTTGAAGTAATCAGAGCAAAGACTTCTGTAGCTAATGCAATTCCTAATGTCTACAATGCAGAGAGTTCTGTAATCCTTGCTTTGTGGCAGCTTAAGGCTGTTCTCGGTGTGGATCTGGATATGAATTTGGATGTTGCCGGCAATCTCAGCGATTTCTCGCAGCAGATGTTCTATGACATCCATCAGCACGATGAGATATCTCTTGACAGAAACACAACTATGAAGCAGCTCGCAATTCAGGCAGAGCAGCTCGCACAGAACATCAAGATTCAGAAATATGCTAACATTCCGTCATTGTCCCTTGCATTCAATTTTGCTATGAATACAATGGCTAATGATGTGAGTTTCAGTGAGTTCCGTTGGACTCCATATTCTTATGTCGCACTTCAGCTCAATATTCCGATCTTCGCCGGTGGAAAGCGCTATCAGGCTGTCCGTCAGGCAAAGAACCAGTACCAGCAGGTTCAGCTTCAGACTCTCAACACAGAGCGTCAGCTTAAGATCGCCATCCGTCAGAGCCTGAACACAATGGAGACAAATATGAAGAGTCACGTTGCGGCGCAGGATGCAGTGAAGGCTGCTCAGAAGGCATATGATATCGCAGAGGCAGCTTACAAGGTGGGACGCAGCACTCTTATCGAGCTCAACGATGCTCAGCTTGCTCTCACACAGGCTCAACTTGCAGAGACGCAGGCTGTATATAATTTCGTGACTGCCAAGGCTCAGCTTGAGCAGACACTCGGACAGGATTTCGTGGAATAATCAAAAAGTAAAAATATGAAGACTATTTTCAAGACAATGTTCTTTGCCGGAGCCCTCGTGCTTGCAGCAGGTTGTGGCAACACCGGAAAGAAGGATGCAAGTCAGGCTCCAGCAGTTGTGGAGGAGGTTGCTCCATCAGTTGCTGTAGAACAGGTTTTCGAGCGTGAGGTGCCGCAGATGGCAACTTACACATCGACAGTACAGGCGTATGTGAAGAACAACATCGCTCCACAGAGCGTCAACCGTATCAAGAAGATCAATGTTGAGGTGGGAGATTTCGTGAAGAAGGGTCAGGTTCTCGCAGAGATGGACCTCATCCAGCTCCAGCAGGCTGAGCTCCAGATGCAGAACAAGGAAATCGAATACAAGCGTCTCAAGGCTCTTTATGATGCAGGCGGACTTTCACAGTCGGATCTTGATGCAATCGAGCTTGCATACAAGGTGAGCAAGACTCAGTATGAGAACCTTCTTGAGAACTCAGTGCTTCTTTCACCTATCAATGGTGTAGTGACTGCACGTAACTATGATGTCGGAGATATGTACGCTATGAGCGCTCCTGTATTCACAGTTGAGCAGATCGTACCTGTCAAGCTCCTTGTCGGAATCTCTGAGTCAGACTACTCCAAGGTAAAGAAAGGTGACTCTGTGGAGATTACAACAGACGCAGTTCCAGGTAAGACTTTCTATGGTAAGATCAACAGAATCTATCCTACAGTTGATCCTGCTACACGTACATTCACAGTAGAGGTCGTTGTTGAAAACAACTACAAGACTCTCCGTCCGGGAATGTTCGCACGTGTTACGGTCAAGTTCGGTGTGAACAACAATGTGGTTATTCCTGACGTAGCCGTAGTGAAGCAGCAGGGCTCTGGCGAGAGATTCGTATATGTTCTCAATGAGGATGGAACCGTTTCATACGTTAAGGTTGTGCTTGGCCGTCGTATGGGTGCCGAGTATGAGGTTCTCGAGGGTCTCAAGGACGGAGACAAGATCGTTACAGGTGGTCAGATCCGTCTCAAGGATGGTGTGAAGGTTTCGGTAAACAAGTAAGATTCACTAAAGGAAAGTCATTATGAGTATTTACAGAAAAGCGGTAAATAACCCGGTTACCACTGCGCTGGTCTTCATCGCAATGGCTATCTTCGGTATTTTCTCGCTGATTAAAATATCGTTGGACAGGTTCCCTAAGTTCGATGCTAACGTCGTGATGGTGATGTCATCGTATCCGGGAGCAAGTGCCGAGGACATCGAGACCAACCTTACAAAGGTGCTCGAGAACTCGCTCAATGCTGTCAGTGACCTTAAGAATCTGACATCTACTTCCAAGGAGAACATATCACTCATCACTCTTGAATTTGTTGAAGGAGTAGATATCGATGTTGCGACAAATGATGTTCGTGACAAGTTGGATATGGTGAATTCGGTTCTCCCTGACGGAGTTACTCTTCCTGTTATCTTCAAGTTCAGCGCAGACGATATGCCTATCCTTATCATGGCAGCGACTGCTGACGAGAGCCTTCCTGCTCTTGAGAAGATTCTTGATGATAAGGTCGCAACTCCTCTTGCACGAGTTTCAGGTGTGGGTACAGTGTCCATTGCCGGTGCACCTCAGCGAGAGATCCAGGTCTATTGTGACCCTAACAAACTTGAGGCATACGGTCTTACTGTTGCCGGTATTTCGCAGATCATTGCTTCTGAGAACAGAAACGTACCTTCTGGTACAGTTGATATAGGATCGAATGCGTATTCACTTCGCGTAGAGAAGGAATTTACGTCTGCAGATCAGATGCTTGATGTTGTAGTGGGTTATTCAAATGGCAAGACTGTCTATCTCCGTGATGTCGCAAGAGTAGTAGACGGAGTCGAAGAAAGATATCAGGAGGCTTACGTGAATGGCACCCAGGGCGCGCAGATTGTGATCCAGAAGCAGGCAGATGCCAACACAGTGAATGTGATCAGGGGAGTCAAGAAAGCAATGAAGGACATTGAAAAGACTCTTCCTTCCGATATTGACATCAATATTGTCGTAGACAGTTCAAGCAACATTCTCAACACACTCAACTCATTGAAGGAGACCATCCTGGTTACCTTCCTTATCGTGATGCTCGTGGTGTATCTCTTCCTCGGAAGATGGAGGGCGACATTCATCATCGTGCTTGCGATTCCTATCTCCCTCCTTGCATCATTGATGTATCTGTGGGCTACAGGAAACACATTGAACATTGTGTCGATGTCAGCTCTATCCATTGCCATAGGTATGGTCGTCGATGATGCCATTGTGGTACTTGAGAATATCTCGACGCATCTGGAAAGAGGTGCGAAGCCAAAGGAGGCGGCAGTTCATGCTACTCAGGAGGTGGGTATCTCTGTAATTGCATCGACTTTGACAATGCTTGCCGTGTTCATGCCTCTTACCATGATCAAGGGTATGGCTGGTCTGATGTTCAAGCAGCTCGGATGGATTACAAGTATCATCATGATTGTGTCGACAATCGGTGCACTTACCCTGATTCCTATGCTTTGTTCGCAGTTCCTGCGCTACAAGCCAAAGACAGGTAAGGTTCATGATTTTATCTTCGGAAACTTCAATCGTTTCATCGACAAGATTTCAGCAGGTTACAGTAGACTGATCAACTGGTGTATCGGTCACAGGACACTGACTACAATCATAGCATTCGCAGTTTTTGTAGTTTCGATTGTCTTCATTGCTCCTTCTATCAAGACAGAGTTCTTTGCTAAGGCGGACGACGGTCGTATCACTATCCAGCTCGAGCTTCCTGCCGGAACAGCACAGCATGTTACAAGAGAAGTCGCACATGAGATATATGGCAAGTTTGTAGCTCAGATTCCTGAGATCGTGAACTGCTCATATGCAATGGGTCAGGCAGATTCTGACAATGCATTTGCTGCAATGCAGAACAACGGTACGCATGTGGTTTCATATAACGTCAACCTCGGTAGTATGGAGGATCGTGAGCGTTCTGTTGGTCAGATCGCCAACCAGATTCGTGGAATCCTTGCTGACTATCCTGAGTTCAAGAAGGTCAAGGTGACTGAAGGTGGAATGGGAGGCATGGGTGGAGCATCATCTGTTGATGTCGAGATTTATGGCTATGACTTCGAGACCACCGACCGCGTGGCAAAAGCAATCCAGGAGAAGATGCTGCAGGGTTCAGAATTCTCTCAGGTGCTCCTGAGCCGCGATGAGTATACTCCTGAGTATCAGGTGGATTTCGATAGAGAGAAGCTTGCTGTAAACGGTTTGAACAGCGCTACTGCTGCTTCATATCTCAGCGCAGCTATGAACGGATCGACCATGTCTTACTATCGTGAGGATGGTGATGAGTATGACATTCGTGTACGCTACGCTCCGGAATTCAGAACATCGATCGAGGACATCGAGAATATCCTCATCTACAACAATATGGGTAAGGGTGTTAGAATCAAGGAACTCGGAGAAGTTGTCGAGTCGCTTACCCCTCCTTCGATCCAGAGAAAGAACCGTGAGCGTCTCATCACTGTACAGGGTATCGTTGCTGATGGTGTAGCTCTCTCAGATGGTGTGGCTCTCACAAATAAGGTTCTCTCTGAAGTTGACATACCGTCAGAGCTTGCTGTGGAGATCGGTGGATCGTTCGAGGATCAGCAGGATATGTTTGCAGACCTCATCCTTCTCCTTGCGATGATCATAATTCTCGTGTACATCGTGATGGCATCCCAGTTTGAGTCATTCATGAGCCCATTCGTGATCATGTTCTCTATTCCTTTCGCATTCGTCGGAGTGCTTCTTGGACTTTTCGTGACAGGAACACCTCTCGGTGCAATGGGTATGATCGGTATCCTTATCCTTATGGGTATCGTGGTTAAGAACGGTATCGTGCTTATCGACTATACTATTCTTATGCGTGAGCGTGGATTCAGTGTAACAGAGGCCTCTGTAATTGCAGCGAAGTCCCGTCTCCGTCCTATCCTCATGACTACTTTGACAACAGTACTCGGTATGATTCCGATGGCAGTAGGTCAGGGTGAGGGTTCTGAGATGTGGCGCTCTCTCGGTATGGTTGTGGCTTGGGGTCTTTCGATCTCAACTCTTGTGACTCTCGTGATCATTCCTACCATCTATGCTTCAATGGCATCATGGCAGGAGCGTCGCGCGGCACGTAAGGCAGCACGCAACGCGTAGATTGCCGGTCAAGCCGGCAATGAAGGTTGTCATGCCCGACCTGATCGGGCATCTTATACAGAATTAAAGACAAAAATATGAAAGGAATATTTATCGCATACGATCAGGCATATAACATGGACATTGCAAATGCAATGGAGAAACTCGGCTGCCGTGGTTTTACAATGTGGCAGGACATTGCGGGAAGAGGAACTCAGACCGGTCAGCCTCACCTTGGCAACCATGCCTGGCCTACAATGAATAACGCTATTCTTACCTTTGTCGAGGATGAAAAGGTTGATGATATTCTCAAGGCAATCCGTGAATTTGACGAAGAGACACCGGATCTCGGTCTCAGAGCATTTGTCTGGAATGTAGAGAAGTCATACTGATAAACCGGTTTTTTGACGAGGTATCATTGTTGTAATTCCAATCGCAAATCGTTATATTTGCGATTGGAATTTTTTTATACACGACTTAAAAATTCAATGATTATGGAAAAAATTATTACAGATGCGAATTTCGCTGAGATTTTGAATACAGATATGCCGGTAATGGTTGACTTTTGGGCAACATGGTGCGGTCCTTGCCGTGCTCTTGCTCCGGTTGTCGAGGAACTTGCAGGAGAATATGCCGGAAAGGCAGTGATCGGAAAGTGTAATGTGGATGACTGCGATGAACTTCCTGTAAAATACGGCATCAGAAGCATTCCTACACTTCTTTTCTTTAAGAATGGTGAGCTTGTTGACAGGCTTGTGGGTGCTGCTCCAAAGGCAGGAATCGCTGCGAAGCTTGATGCATTACTTTAATAAGCTATGAAAAGGATTCTGCTTGCTGTCCTCTTGTCGATTGTCACTTTGGCTTGGCCTGCAAAAGTTGAGGCTGGTCATTTCGGCTTGACAGGAGGTGTCAGTTTTCTTGGGATAAAGAACCTGAAAATGGAATCGGCTACAGGTTATCATGCCGGTTTTACCTACAAGTTCAGGCTTCCTGTCGGTTTTTCAATCCAGCCTTCTCTGCTTTATCATGCTAAGGCTTCCCGTTCGGAGGCAGGTGGATTCAAAGCGGATATGAACGTCGGTTATCTCGAGCTCCCTGTGTCATTCCAGTGGGGACCGGACCTTCTTCTTTTCCGTCCTTTTGTTGATGTTTCTCCATTCCTTGGTTATGGTCTGAATCATAGTCTGGACTTTAAGGATACAGACGGCACGGATTCGGTTTTGGTCAAGGATAGTTGGAGTAAGATCAACAGATTGGAGTATGGTCTAGGACTTGGAGGCGGAATAGAAGTGTGGAAATTTCAACTTGTCTGCAGATACAACTGGAACTTCGGTTCGCTTTTAAGCCCGGAAGGTAAGGTTGATGCTCACGCGCTGATCAAGGATGGTATCGGTGACAGCAATTTCGGCGGAGTCACATTGTCTTTGGCGCTGTTATTCTGATAGATATGAGAGATAAGATAGCTGTTTTCTGTTCGGCTCGTCACGATATAGATCCGAAATATAATCAGATCGCCCGTCTGTTTGTCAGAGGGGCTTCTTCTCTTGGATTCAAGATCGTGAGCGGAGGTACTGTCAAGGGGACGATGGGGGAGATCGCAGATGAACTCGTGAAATGTGGAGGATATCATATCGGTGTGGTTCCGCGTTTTATGACCCAGTTGGCTTATCCTGCTTTGTCGGAACTTGTCTGGACTGATACTCTAGCCGAGAGAAAGGCAGTCTTTCAGAAGGACACCAGAGCTGTTGTTGCTCTACCCGGAGGAATCGGAACATTGGATGAGATCATCGACACCTTTTCTCTGCTTTATCTCGGTAAGTATGATGGAAAAGTGTGTCTTCTGAACTATAACGGATTTTATGAACCCTTGCTGGCTCTTCTTCAACATTATGTGGACCGGAAGATGATGAGCGAGGAGACTTTGAACAGGTTGGTTGTTGCAGCCACACCGGAAGAACTTTTGATGAATCTATAGGAATTATGGATATAAGGGCCGTACAGGAATATCTCGGCAAGGATTGGATTGCTGTCAAGGAACGCATAAACAGTGCATTGCACAGTGATATCGCACTTCTGAATTCTACGAACGAGTCAATACTTTCTCATTCAGGCAAACAGATGAGGCCGATGTTGGCGCTGCTCATTGCGCGTGCGTGTTCTGCCGGTCAGGTGTCGGACTCGACCATAAGCTTTGCTGCTGCTTCTGAGCTGCTGCATAATGCCACGCTGCTGCATGATGATGTTGCTGACGGCAGCCTCAAGCGTAGGGGTGCGCCGACCATTATGTCTTTGATGGGGCCTTCTGTTTCAGTGCTTGTCGGGGATTATTGGCTTGTAAAGGCAATGGATCTTATAATTGCTGCAGATGACAGGACCGGTGAGACTTGTGTGATCAGTATATTTTCCAAGACATTGAAGGATCTTGCTGAAGGCGAGATGCTTCAGTTGCAGAAGGCCCGGAGGGGAGATGCAAATGAAGAAGATTATCTCAGAATAATATATAGCAAGACAGCCTCGCTTTTTGAGGCGGCCTGCGTTGCTGCCGCAATCTCTGTCGGTTCTTCTAAGGCATATATACAGGCTGCAAGGGATTATGCAGTGTCTCTGGGAATCGCTTTCCAGATACAGGATGACATTCTGGATTACTCCGGTACAGAAGCCGTCGGTAAGCCACTTGGGGCAGATATTCTTGAGCAGAAGATTACGATGCCTCTGCTTGGTGCTCTTAAACAGGTGGATTCTGATGTTGCTTCCGGAATCATAAAGAAGGTTGAGGAAATAACAGAGCATCCGGAATGTAGAGAAGAGATTCTGGATTTCGTAAAGGAACACGGAGGTATTGATTATGCAACGTCGGCTCTTTCCGGATATGTGGAGCAGGCAATCAGAGCATTGGATGTCTTGCCGGATTCAAAGGCGAAGGAGTATCTGGTGGAACTGGCATATTATACAGGTAAGAGGACAAAGTGATGAGATTCCAGGATGTAATAGGAAACGAGAGGGTGGCTCAGACTCTGGCGGCAATGGCCGACAGTGGCAGGGTAGCTCATGCTATGCTTCTTTATGAGAACGAAGGATGTGGAGCTTTACCTCTTGCACTTGCTTACATACAGTATCTTAACTGTGCAAATCCGTCGAATGGGGATTCGTGCGGCAAGTGCTTGTCCTGCAAGCAGATGGAGAAGCTTATACATCCCGATGTGCACTTCGTGTTTCCTGTGAACAAGGGACCGAAATCTTCTGATGACAAGCCGACATCGGAGTCTTATATCAAGTACTGGAGGGAGCTTGCAATTGCTGATCCATATTTTACGGAGGCAGACCTTCAGAAGGCAATAGGTATTGAGTCAAAGAATGGGCTTATTGCGGTTGCAGAGGCCAAGTCAATAATTTCTAAACTGTCGTTGACTTCGGTTGCCGACGGTTATAAGGCGGTGGTATTCTATCTTCCAGAGAAGATGAATCAGGAGACAGCCAACCGCTTGTTGAAGATGGTGGAGGAACCACCTGAAAAGACGATTTTCCTGTTTATAACTCATGCTCCGGAGAAGGTGCTTCAGACAATATTCTCCCGTTGTCAGAGTATCAGGGTGCTTCCTTTGACCAAGGAGGAGGCGGAGCAGGTGCGCTTGCGTAAGCCGGAAGAAGACAGGGAGGAATACAACCGTTTTTCAGATCTCTTTGCGGATCTGATGAATGCCATAGTTTCGCGAGATCTCATGTCGGCTTTGGACTGTTCGGAGCAGATGGCCGCCTTGGAATCACGCGAAAAACAGAAAGCTTTTTGTACCTTTGCATCAGAATGCATAAGGAAGATATATATGATCCAGCAGAATATGCCTCAGATCGCCGATGTGTCCGAGGATGAACAGGAGTTCTATTCGAAGATGGCATCAAGCTGCGGTAAGTCATTCTGTCAGAGATCTGTAACAAACATTGAGAAGGTGGTGGCGATGATCGATAGGAACGTAAGTTCCAAAATCTTGTTCTGCGATCTTGTCAACAGGATGTTTTTAAGCCTATGATTAACGAGAACGAATCAAAGCAATATGACTGCTCGCGTGGATGCGTGGTAGAGCGTGAGGAATCAGGCGAGCTTAACTGCACATATCGTCAGGGATGCTGCAAGCTTGAGGTGTATGACTGGCTTACAGGAGTTGCCCAGGAGCAGTATAAGGACTATTTTGAAGTCCGTTTCAAGAACACCAGAAAAGGTATTTACCGCAATGAATCCGGTCAGAGCATAAAGACTGGAGATTTTGTCATTGTGGAGGCAGCTAATGGTCACGATCTTGGTGTTGTGACTCTCGAAGGTCCGGTTGTAGCACGCCAGATGAAGTGCAAGAGGATCAATCCGGAGAATTTCGAGTTCAAGAAGATTTATCGCAAGGCAAAGCTTTTCGATATGGAGAAATGGCAGGATGCCATTGCGCGAGAGCATGAGGTGATGATTCGTTCACGCCAGATTGCTGCGGAGCTAGGTCTTGAAATGAAGATCGGTGACGTGGAGTTCCAGGGTGATGGTACCAAGGCAATATTCTACTATATCGCTGACGGTCGCGTGGATTTCCGCCAGTTGATCAAGGTGTTTGCAGAGGAGTTCCGTATCAGGATCGAGATGAAGCAGATCGGTGCTCGCCAGGAGGCCGGACTTATAGGTGGCCTTGGAGTGTGCGGACGCGAGCTTTGCTGTTCGAATTATATTTCCAGCTTCCAGTCAATCACGACTTCTGCGGCACGCTGTCAGGACCTTTCTCTTAATCCTCAGAAGCTTGCAGGCCAGTGTGGTAAGCTTAAATGTTGTCTTAACTATGAGACAGCTGCATATATGGATGCTCAGTCACGTATTCCTAAGGTTTCTAATCCTCTCGAGTTTGAGGATGGTCTTGCATATCTGATGAAGACAGACATCCTTAAGGAGGTGATGTATTTCTCTTATGATCCTACCTCGTTGGCTAATCTCTATCCGTTGGATGCATCTGATGTGCGTGAGATCATCAAGATGAACAGAAACGGTGTGAGACCGGAGTCGCTCAAGAGTGATCCGGAGCCATATGTTCCTGAGTTTGTGACTGCTGTGGGTGATGACAGCATTACCCGTTTCGACGAGACTCGTAAGAAGAAGAAAAAGAGAAGACCGGACAACCGTTCGGGCAACGACCGTCGTAAAGGTGGTGCAGGAAAGGGCCGTGGAGACAAGCGCAAAGAGGATGCACCAAAGAAACAGGCAGAGAAAAAAGAGAACTGATGGGTAAGGATAAGCTTAGAAAATTCAGAGAAAACGAGACTTTCAGATGTATGATTCAGCCGGCGACTTCAGAGGTGCTCGGCTGTGATCATCCTATGAAGGGTAACTGGGGACGTACATTCTTCGGAAACGATAATCCTATTGTCCTCGAGTTGGGCTGTGGCAAGGGTGACTATACCATTGACCTTGCGGAGAGGAATCCTTCATGCAATTATATCGGCGTAGATATCAAGGGTGCGCGTCTTTGGAAGGGTGCTAAATATGCAGAGGAACATGGGCTTGGGAACGTGGCTTTTCTGCGTACGCGTATAGAGTTCATCGAGTCGCTTTTTGCAGAGAATGAGGTTTCAGAGATATGGATCACTTTTGCGGATCCTCAGATCGGACGAGAGAAGAAGAGGCTTACGGCGCCTCTGTTTATGAACCGTTATCGTAATTTTCTGAAGCCGGGAGGCATTGTTCATCTTAAGACAGACAGCCGTTATCTTCATGAGTATTCTCTGGCGATGGCTCAGCAGAATGGTCTGAAGATACTTGCAAGCGGTATTGATATTTATGGTAATGACCGTGAGAGGCTCTATTCGAGTGAGCTTTCGTCGGTGAGCGGTCGTGATGCAGTGGATGCGCTTTTTGAGGTGCAGACTTTCTATGAGTCACAGTATCTTGCCCAGGGCTTTCCTATTACTTATCTGGCATTCCTTGCTGATCACGAAGGAGATTATATCTCTCCAGAGTGGGCAGAAGATCTTTGGAAGGATGAGGGGCACCATTTCGTTATTCCTTCTGGACTTTCAGTCGCTTCAAAATTCTATCCTGAAGGTAAATAGCAGTATATCATAATACATCAGTGGCATTTAAATGCTAGCGGCATTGGCTCCCGAAAAGGGAGGGGACCCACGAAGTGGGGAGGACCGCAGGCATTAAATGCCACTGATGTATTTATATGACCTATTTGCAGGTGAATGGACCGTAAATCTTTTTGACGGTGCGGTTCAGGTCATCGTCTCCGAGGACGTAGATGTAGTATTTCGTTCCACCCGGGTGAACTCTGACTACAACATGTCCCTGAGTGCCCTTGAATTTGGAAAGATAATTCGAGAGGAGTGCCTTGTTGTCATCAGTAAGGTTTGTAGTGAAGATGTTGCATGCCGAATTTGCATCATACATTCTCTTGACTGTATCAGGATTAGGCTGCACGTTTCTCCATACAGGAATAATGATGGCATCAGGTTTAAGGGCAGCAAGGATTTCCTTGCCGTTTGTGTTGGCTGTTCCATGGTGGCTTGCCTTCATTACTTCCACCTTCTTGACTACCTTTGAAATAGGCATCTCAATGTCTTTATATCCGTAGCTCGAGCGCCCGTTATACTGTATGTCGCCTCCGCAGAAATAATCGAATGAGCCGTAGGAGATGGTCATTACGCAGCTGAGGGTATTTTCGTATGGGAGGGCTGCCTCCTTGTCTGCGCCCCATGACATGAGTTCGTCCGCTGCAGGCATCTGGGAGATGGCTGTTGAGCCAGAACCTGTCCACACGTCACCGTTGGCGGCGATGTTTCGTACTGAGAATGTCGAGTATTTTTCCGGGGCATGGGTCAGAACGATCTGGTCATCACGTCCTGCAATGAATCTCTCGTCCATTGAGGCATTGGTCTTCTTCGCCCAGGCAATGAACTTGTCGTAGTTGCCCTGTCCGCCGGAGTCAATCATGTCCGATGCCTTTCTGTTGGTGCGTGTTCCGCGGTCGAGGAACTTTGCAACAGGAATTTCAGCACCGACCTCGGTGTATCCGTTCATATAGAACCCTCCTGCGTGTTTCTTGACACTTGTGGACCATGAACCCATATGGTCACCATGGAAATGCGAAAGGAGCATGTAGTCGAGTGTTCCGTTGCATTTTGCCGGCATATATGCCTTGACGTAATCGATGATTACAGCGCCGGATGTTATCTGGTCGTTAGGTTTTGATGGTGTAGGCGGTTTGTCGGATGTCTTGAGGAGGGATCCTGCCGCATCAATCAGCATGGTGGTGCCGTCCGGGAGGATATAGAATGCGCTCTCGCCTCGTCCTGTATTGATGTGGTGGATGTCAAGGCAGCCTTCTGTCCATGCAGGAAGCGGCTGGCCTGCTGTTGCTGCTATCGGTTCAGTTGTGGTGTTGCCGCTATCATCTGTGTCTCCGGAACCGCTGTTATTATTCTCTGACTTTCCAGGGATGTTAACGGGTCCATTGCCATCAGTATCAGTGCATCCTACCATTCCAATAATGGCGAATACTGCTAATATTTTGAAAGGTTTAAACATATGTTTGATTTAATATTTTTCTGTAAAAGTAGAAACGATTATCGAAATATGCAATATTCAGATTTTTTTCTTTTAAATCGTTCCAAATTTTGTATATTTGAAACTTGAATCGATTCAATGATTATTCGATTTACTCTATAACTAACTATTAACCAAAAACAACTTGTCATGAAAAGATTGATTTTCAGCATTATGACAGCTCTTTGCCTCAATTGTCTCTGGGGGGGGGCAGGCCCTAGCTCAGAGTCTGGCAGTCACCGGTACGGTGATTGACGAGGCCGGAGAAGCTGTTGCCGGAGCAGGCGTCGTTGAAAAAGGTTCTCTTAATGGAACAGTAACTGACGTCGACGGTAAATTCTCAATGACAGTATCTTCTCCAAGTGCTGTTCTGGAAGTTTCTTTCATCGGATTCAAGACTGAATCTGTACCTGTTAACGGACAGGCTAAGCTTTCAGTTGTATTGAAGTCTGACGATGAGCTTCTCGAGGAAGTACTTGTCATCGGTTATGGTACCGTGAAGAAGAAAGATCTCACAGGTGCGGTAGCAAATGTTGACGGTGGTAAATTGGCCGCTCTTCAGGCTACCAGTGTTTCTCAGGCTCTTCAGGGTTCTATGCCGGGTGTGCAGATCACTCGTAACAGTGCAATGCCAGGCGCATCTGCAACTATCCGAGTACGTGGTGTGACCACAATCGGTGATTCAGATCCTCTCATCATCTGTGACGGTGTTCCGGTATCAAGCCTTGATGATGTAGATGTTGACGCTATCGAGAACATAACAGTTCTTAAGGATGCGGCTTCAGCTTCTATCTATGGTGCACGTGCTTCTGCCGGTGTTATCCTCATTACTACAAAACGTGCTAAGGATGGTGACATCTCTGTAGATTACGAAGGTACATTCACTGTTACAACTCGTACAGAGCACTCTAAGATGGTTGGCGCTCAGCGTTTCATGGAGCTCCAGAACGAGTGTCAGTGGAATGACGCAGGAAATCCTGTGGGACGTGATTACTTCCAGTACGAGGAGGATTGGGTAAACAATTACGTAGCAAACAATGCTCTTGATCCTGATGCATATCCTATCACTGATTGGGATGCTCTTATGATCAAGAAATGGGCTCCACAGCACAAACATCGCGTTTCTGTTTCATATGGTAACAAGGTGATCAGCAGCCGTGCAATGCTCACTTACACAGATCAGGATGCTCTTTATGAGGGCCGTAGCCAGGAGAACTGGACAGGTCGTGTAAACAATGATATCAAGATCAATAAGTTCATCAAGGTTTCCCTTGACATGACTTACAACCACAGAGTAAGCGACAATAACGTACTTAATCCTGTATCTTCTGCACACACAGGTAACCCTATCTACCGTGCAGTATGGTCAGATGGTACAGTCGCTGATGGTAACAACGGTTCAAATGCATACGCTCGTCTTAAGTCAGGCGGATATACTCACGGTGTACGTAATGCTTTCTATGGTAAGGCTTCGCTTATCATCACTCCGTTCAAAGACTTCACTATCACAGGTATCTTTGCACCATCTCTCAGACAGAATAAGGAGAAGGATTATACAGCTCAGATGTATTTCTATTCAGAGCCAGGCGTTCTTTCTTCATTCCCTGTAAAGAACTGTGAGTACAATGAGCTCATCGAGTCAAGAACAGAGTCTATGGACTTCACTAAGCAGCTCTTCATCAACTACAAGAACGACTTCGGTAATCACCACCTTACTTATATGTTGGGTTACGAGGATTACTACGCTACAACTGAGAAGCTTGTTGCAGGTTCTAACCAGATGGAGCTTGGTGGCTATCCATATCTTAACAATGCTAACTTGAACTACCTCGTTTCTGACGGTGAGTATCCGGCTGGCAACGCTTATGAGAATGCCTATAGATCATTCTTCGGACGTATTACTTATGATTATAAGGGCCGTTACCTCGTACAGGTAAATGCTCGTTACGACCAGTCTTCACGCTTCAACGCTGCTAACAGAGGTGGTTTCTTCCCATCTGCTTCAGTTGGTTGGGTTCTTACTGAGGAGCCTTTCATGAAGAATGTAAAGAACGGCAAGTATCTTAACTTCCTTAAGATCCGTGCTTCTTACGGTACACTCGGTAACGAGAGAATCGGTAACTATCCTTGGCAGGCTATCATGAACTTTGGCAGCGTTCCTATGTATAATGGTGACGGCACCGTTTCTTCAATGATGACGGCTGCTCAGACAGCTTATGCTATGCGTAACATCACTTGGGAGACAACCAAAACTTGGGACGTAGGTATCGATCTCGGCATGTTCAACAATAGATTGAACTTCACTGCTGACATATATCGCAAGGACACTTACGGTATGCTCCTTACAAGAAATATCCCGTCAGTTCTCGGTTACTCTTCACCAGAGGATAACATCGGTCAGATGATTACAAATGGTTGGGAGTTCAACATCGGTTGGAGCGATCGTCATGGCGACTTCACTTACGCAGTTAACTTCAACCTTTCTGACTATACTTCAGTAATGGGTGACCTTGGCGGATATCAGAGTTTCACTGATGGTAAGGCTATCAAGCAGGGCGTTGAGTACAACGCATGGTACGGTTACCGTACAGGCGGTCTCTTCCTTACTCAGGAGCAGCTCGACAACGCAGCTAAGCTTTATGACACAGTTCAGCTTGGTAACATCCAGTACCTTGACATCAGTGGTCCGGAAGGAAAACCGGATGGTATCATTAACGCGGAGTATGACCGCGAGGTTCTCGGAAGCTCATTGCCACACTTCCAGTATGGTGGAAACATCAACCTCGGTTGGAAGAACTTCAACCTTTCTATGACTTTCCAGGGTATCGGCAAGCAGATGGCATATATGAGCCAGGCTATGATGTTCCGTACATCAGACGCGGGTAACTTCCCTGTAGAGTACGACAAGTGGTACTGGAGTACATATAAGACAGACGAGCAGAATGCACAGGCTAAGTATCCACGTGCTACCCTCTCAAATACTGCTAAGAATGACTACGGTCAGACTTCTGACTTCTGGCTCTTCAACGGTGCATACTTCCGTATGAAGAACATCACCCTCAGCTATACTCTTCCTTCAAAGGCAGTCAAGGCTATCAAGATGCAGAAGATCCGCGTATTTGCAAGTGCAACAGATCCGTTCTCAATCGATAAGTTCCCTCAGGGATGGGACCCGGAGACCTATACTAACACAGCGGCTTACATGGTTAGAACATTCACTCTTGGAGCACAACTCACATTCTAAAACATGATTAAGATGAAAAAATATATTTATCTTTTGACAATTGCTGCCCTTGCTGCTTTCGGCTGTACCCCAATGGGTCCGGAGGAAGATGCATCGAAGGAATATGCCGGCAATAAAGCGAAGGTTACATTGGAAGATGTAATCCCTGTGGCTGGTGGATCGGTTACGGCTGTTGTAAAGTCGGAGGTACCGTTCACTGTGTCAGTTCCTAAGGCTGCAACTTGGTTGACAGTCGGTGAAATTACTGATACTGAGGTGGAGGCTGAGGTTGAGACCGAAGTTGACGGTGTTCCGGTAATCGAGACAGTTATGGAGCCAAGAAAGCTCATTAAGTTTACTGCAGGTGAGAACAAGAGTGCAGAAAAGAGATTTGCCAGTGTCGCTCTCGTTGACTCTGAGAAGAATATTGTGATCACTCGTTTCGATGTAACTCAGGAAGGTGCATACGTACCTGTCGAGAAGAAGGACTTCGGCGTGAGCACAACTGCAATCGATGTTGAGGCTGATGTGACTACTGCTACATTCAAGGTGACTGGTGAGGTTGCTTGGACTGTAACAAGCTCAAATGAGGCATTCGTTGTTTCTCCAGCTTCTGGCGAAGGTGAGGCAGATGTTACTGTAACATTCCCTGCTAACGAAACAGCTGAGGCTATTGTTGCTGAGATTACAGTAGCAACGGAGGATCCGGGTGCTAAGCCTAAGACTCAGACAGTTGTGATTACTCAGGCTTCTGCTACCAAGTCGTTTACTGCATCAGTGGCTAAGACATCATTCAAGCTTGGTGAGGACAGAACTGTCATTACTGTTGAGAGTGATGTTGAGTGGACTATGACAAGCACTAACGATATGATTTATCTTATCGATCCGGCTGATGATATGGGTAAGGCAACAATTACCTGCACAGGTAACGCTGAGGTTCTTGTTCTTATGCCAGCAAACTTCAAGCTCGAGGAAAATAAGTCTACTATTACAGTTTCAACTGAGAGTACTCTTGTTCAGCAGAATACTTATACATTCGAAATTACTCAGGAGGCTTACACAGTTCCTGCAGGTCAGGTTCTTGCTGAGTGGTACTTTGCAACAGAGGTTAAGGCTGATCTTGAGAAGACTTGGAACCTTCCAGTAGGTGGTGACCTCGCTGACGTTGAGGGATTCGGTGATGTTTACGTTGACGCTAACTCACAGGGATCAGGTAAGTTCCAGTACTGGCAGGTAGATAAGACACCTATCATTGACAAGGTACATAAGAGATGTAAGAGAACAGTTACAGGTACAGGTGAGCCAATGGCACTTCCTTCATATACCGGTGACTATGCACTCTGGACAGCTAATCCGGCTTCTCCACTTGCAGCAGGCACTAAGGTTCATATCTTCTTCGCTGTTCGTCCTAATGACGCTCAGTGTATGAAGTATTGGATCCTTGAGTATCTTGACGGTGACACTTGGAAGGCTGTAGCTGATCAGGTCAAGACTGCAACAACTGCAAACGGTACAGTTGAGTATACTCACGAGATCCTCTGGGATGAGCTTCAGATCAACACATTTGTTGATGCTGTTGTAACTCTCTCTGCTACAACTTCAACAGTACAGTTCAGATTCAGATGTGTTGATAACACAATGTGTGACGGTACACCATGGGGTGATACTAAGGTTAATGGTGCTTGGGAATTTAGATTCGCAGGTTATGACTCGACAAGCAATGAGAAGAAGCCTAACTATCGCGTCTACAAGCGTCCTGTAATCGAAGTAGTTCAGTAATCTAACAATTGAAGAATATGAAAAAATATATTATTTCAGCATTTGCGGGACTTGCCTTGATGACGTCTTGCGTCGATCTTGACTTGAATCCGCTCTCAGAAGGATCCAGCGAGAACTGGTTCTCTACTGAGCAGGAGGTGACCCTCGCGTTGAATGCGCTCTACAATCCGGGTTTGTGGAAGACAGAGTGTAACAGATTCTATAACACAGACCGTTGGACTGACGACTGGAACCAGCGTACTCAGCTTTATGACTGGGTAGGTGGTACTATCGACAGTGGCTGGAGCCAGGGTAACTCTGAGTGGAATGCTCATTATAAGGGTATCGCTCGCGCAAACACTATCCTTTACAGCCTTGATAAGGCAAAGGAGTCTCTTACTGAGGAGAAGATCGCTCAGTATGCAGGTGAGGCAAAGTTCTTCCGCGCTTCATTCTATATGTATCTCATCCACGCATTCGGTGATGTGCCTTTCTACACTGAGTACATCTCTCTCGAGCAGGCTTATGAGATGGGTAGAACTGACCGTGAGGTTATCCTCCAGCAGATCTATAAGGATTATGACGACGCTGCAGCAGTTCTTCCTGAGGCTTATACAGGTACAGTACGCGTGACTAAGGGTGCTGCTCTTGCTATGAAGGCTCGTGCTGCCCTTCTTATGAACGACTGGGCAACTTGCGAGGCAGCAGCAAAGGCTTGTATGGATCTTAACGTATACTCTCTCCACCCAGATTTCGAGGAGTTCTTCCACTCGAAGACAAAGACATCTCCTGAACTTATCTTTGCTCTTCCTTACTCGAACGAGCTTGGTCTTACTGCTTTCGATGCTGCTTCCGTGAAGTCATTCCTTCCAAGAAATGCCGGTGGTACTTCAGTGGCTCAGCCATCATGGGAGCTCTTCTTTGCATTTACTTGTACAGATGGTAAGAATGTAGAGGACTCTCCACTTTATGACCCGGCTAATCCATTTGCTAACCGTGACCCACGTCTTGCAGCTACTACAGCTGAGTTTGACAAGGAGTTCCTTGATTATATCTACAACCCACGTCCATCTGCAAAGAAGACTCTTCAGGTGTCTACTGGTACAGAAGTTACAAACAAGGACTGCAAGCCAGGTTCAAAGGACTGCTCATACAATGGTCTTATTCTTAAGAAAGCCATTGATGCTGAGTGGACAGATGACCAGTTGACAGATGCTCCTGCACGTATCATCCGTTATGCTGACGTTCTTCTTATGTATGCTGAGTCTAAGATGGAGATGAATCAGATCGATCAGTCTGTATTCGATGCATTGAACTCAATCCGTGCTCGTGCTTACAAGTGTGGTATCGATGAGACTACCAAGTATCCTGCAATCAATGTCAGCGATCAGGAGGAACTTCGTCGTATCATCCGTAACGAGCGTCGTTGTGAGCTTGCTTGGGAGAACAGAAGATGGTTCGACCTTATCCGTTGGAGATTGTGCGAGGAGTGCTTGACTCTTCCTGTTTACGGTCTTCCTGATAACAACCAGAGTACAGCTAACGAGGCTACTGGATACTGGCCATTCCCTAAGGATTTCCGTCCAACTATGCGTCCAAGCTCGACAATTGATATTACATCGATTGAGCAGTACGAGGGCTGGTACACTAAGAACGTAGCGAAGAGAGGTTTCGTTCCAAGACAGTATCTCTATCCTATTCCATTGAATGATAGAACAATCTGCTACAACCTTACTCAGAACCCAGGATATTAATAGTCCGATCATATTGACAGTAGAGGCTGACCATTTGGTCAGCCTCTGCTTTTTTTTATATGGCGGGATGAAGTTTGCTTTGTGATAGTATCATCCTTGAAAAAGCCTTGTTTTAAGGATGAGGGTAGCATTTTTCATGGGTTATCCTTAAAATGGGCTGATTTTAAGGATGATGCATTAATTATACATTGGTCCAGTGGATGCGGATGCCTTTGCGCTCCATGCCTCGGAACCATGTCATCTGGCGTTTTGCGAATTGATGGATGGCGGTTGCGAGTTGGGCGCGCATCTGTTCGTGGGTGAGTTCACCTATTATATATAGTGTTACGAACTTGTACTCCAGACCGTAGTAGATCAGGTCTTCTGCAGGAATTGGTTTTTGGTCGGGGGCAAGGGCTGGATGTGTTCCGTCAATCAGGCTGCGGATTTCTTCTACCATGCCTTCTTCGAGTCGTGCGTCAAGACGGCGGTCTATGCGGGCGTTGCGCTCGTCGCGGTCTACGAGTGTGCCTATATAATAGGTGTTCTTCGGAAGGAAGGATGTGCGTTGCACAGGATGCTCGGCTTCGTATATTGCTATCTCGAGGGCTCTGATCAGGCGCTTGCGTGTGTCGTAGTCCGTTGTGTTGTGGAGCGGCTTGAGAGATGCGAGTTGTGCAATCAGTTCTTCGTCAGTCTTCTGCTCGAGTTCTGCTCTAAGTTCCGGGTTTGCAGGTACTTCCGGTAGGGAGTATCCGCAGGTTGCGGCTTCGATGTAGAGTCCGCTGCCGCCACAAAGGATTGGAATTCCGCCTCTTTCGCGGATGTCTTTATAGGCCTTTTCGAAGTCTCTCTGGTATTCGAAAATGTTGTATTTCTCTCCGGCATCTACGATGTCCATCAGGTGGTACGGGATCTCTTCATATTCTCCGAGGTCCTTTCCTGTTCCTATGTCCATACCCCTATATACCTGTCTGGAGTCCGCTGAAATTATTTCAGCACCAGGTAGAGGGTTGTGACCTCTCGGACGTTCGCTTCGCTCACCCCACCACTGCGCTTCGCTTGTGGTCCCCCCGCTTTCGTGCCGCGGGTGGCACGGTCCTCGATGGCCACAATCCTCTGCCTTCATCGCAGTGCTATCTGCTAATAAGGTATTGATCTGGCGGGCAAGCCGGACTGCATAGCGGGTCTTGCCTGAGGCAGTCGGGCCAAGGACACAGATCAGGTCGATTTCTCCTGAGAGGTATTTATCAAGGAGTTCTTTAACGTCTATATCTTCTGCCGGTGGAAGTTCGGCCATAGGGGGTATCGGAGTGAATGATTTCTTTGCCATGGGGCTCTGGTATTTGCTTTGCCTGTGGAATGTATTCAAAGGCAGTGAACTGCAAAGATAGTATTTTATGTACCATTTGAGAAAAAACCATTAACTTTGCCGCCCAACCGGAAATTAAAATCTGATTATTATGCCGAAAGCAAAGAGCAGTGTAGAGATAAAGAATAGGAGAGCCTCGTTTGACTATGAGTTCATCGAGACTTTTCAGGCGGGTATTGTGCTTACCGGCACAGAGATCAAGTCCATCAGGGCCGGTAAGGCTTCGTTGGTGGACACCTTCTGTTATTTCAATAGCAATGAACTTTATGTAAAGAACATGCATATTGCGGAATATTGGTGGGGAAGCTGGGGAAAGCATGATCCTCGCCGTGACCGCAAACTGCTTCTCAGCCGTAAGGAACTGAACAAGCTTCAGAGAGCAGTCAAAGAGAAGGGTCTGACCATAGTTGGTGTTAAACTTTATATTGCCGACAATGGTTATGCTAAGATCCTGATCGCGCTTGCCCGCGGTAAGAAGGAGTATGACAAGCGCGCTTCCATCAAGGAGAAGGATCTTCGCCGCGAGATGGACAGAATTTAGTGGTTCTGCTATAGATAAAACACAAACCCCATCTGGTCGCTTTGCTGAAACATAGGGATATGCTTCGCTGGCCCGATGGGGTTGATGTTTTGTGTCGGCACTCAACCAGCTGTTACTGAGTTACTTAAATATATATCCCTGCTGCGAATTTGCAGCAGGGATATGTTGTAATGTGCTGATTTTCAAGGATATGACTGTCTACAGCTCAAATGCGGCCTTGATTGTGTCTACTGAGTCAAGGAGCTCCCATCCGAAGAACTGAACGAGTTCTGTTGACTTAACACCGTTACGCATGAAGGTAACAGTCTCCTTGTAAGGCTTGCGTCCTACATGACCATATGCTGCTGTTGGTTCGTAGATCGGCTTCTTGAGACCGAACTTCTCGATGATCTTTGCAGGGCGGAGGTCGAAGAGTTCGTTGATCTTCTCAGCAATGTATGCGTCACTGAGACCATTTGCTGCTGTGCCATAGGTGTTTACGAAGATGCTGAGCGGGCGTGCTACACCGATTGCATATGACACCTGCACAAGCATTTCACTTGCTACTCCTGCTGCTACCATGTTCTTAGCTATGTAGCGTGCTGCGTATGCTGCAGAGCGGTCTACCTTTGATGGGTCCTTTCCTGAGAAGGCTCCACCACCGTGCGCACCCTTTCCACCGTATGTATCAACGATGATCTTACGTCCTGTGAGACCGGTATCTCCGTGAGGACCTCCGATCACGAACTTTCCTGTAGGGTTTACGTGGAGGATGTAATCGTTTTGGAAGAGGGCTGCAGTCTCTGCTGGAAGAGCCTCGATGAGCATCGGGATGAGGATGTTCTGCACGTCTTCGCGGATCTTTGCCTGCATTGCCTCGTCAACTCTCTGCTGACCGTACTGATTGCAACCGTCTGCATAGCTCATCTTGCCGAGTGGCGCAGGAACGAACTCGTCGTGCTGAGTTGAAATTACGATTGTGTGGATTCTTACCGGCTTGTTGGTCTCGCCATCGTACTCGATTGTGAACTGTGATTTTGAGTCAGGACGGAGATATGGCATGAGCTCAGGTGTCTGCTTGCGGATCTTGGCAAGAATCTGGAGCGCAAGGTGAGAGAGTGCGAGAGGAAGCGGCATGTACTCCTCAGTGTCGCAGCATGCGTATCCAAACATCATTCCCTGGTCACCTGCTCCCTGTGCATCAGCGTCTTCTCCTACGACACCACGGTTGATGTCCACACTCTGCTCGTGGAGTGCCGAAAGGATGCCGCATGAGTTGCCGTCGAACATATAGTCGGCGTTGTTGTAGCCGATCTTGTTGATTACACGTCGTACTGTCTTTGGAATGTCGACATATGCGTCTTCTGAGCGAACTTCACCTCCTACAACCACGAGTCCGGTGCTGCAGAATGTCTCGCATGCTACCTTTGCCTCAGGGTCCTGACGGAGGAATTCGTCGAGAATTGCGTCTGAGATCTGGTCAGACACCTTATCTGGGTGTCCTTCAGATACTGATTCTGATGTAAATAAGTAATTCATATGTATGTTTTTTAATCTTATTCAACAAAAAAGCCCCACAGAATGCGGAGCCGTCATAAAAACACAAAACATTGCTATGGTGAGGTCGGAACACAAGCCGACCGGAGTCAACATTTTAGCATTTTTTAACGTGGTTGCAAGCAGCCAAATTTCTCCACACTTTCCTTTCGGGCTGCAAAGATAGATAAAAATTTTGATATGCAAATACTTGTGTAAAACTGTAAGTAAAACTTCAAAAAACCATCAAAAAATATTATCTTCGCTGGATAAAACTCTATTATAATTAACTAAAGTATTATGAAACAAACAATTAAGTGTCTTGTTGCTGCTTTTGTGGCAGTACTCATGGGTGTTTCTGCGTTCGCGCAGGTGACAACATCCAGCCTTAATGGTAAGGTTGTAGACAAGGATGGCCAACCGGTTATCGGTGCAGCAGTAGTTGCAACGCATGAGCCATCAGGAACTGTCTATGGCGTGGTTACAAATGAGGATGGACGTTATGTTATCAACGGTATGCGTTCCGGTGGTCCTTACAAGGTGGAGGTTTCTTGCCTTGGCTATCAGACAGTCATTAATACCGGTATCACTCTTCAGCTTGGTGAGCCGTATGCTCTTAACAGCGTTGTTAATGATGATAAGCTGATGTTGGGCGAGGCTGTAGTCGTTGCACAGGCTGTCTCAAGATTTGCAGGTGATAAGACAGGAGCTGTTACCAACATCTCAAGCAAGCAGATGGATGCTCTTCCAAACATCAGCAGAAGTCTTGAGGATGTGTCTAAACTTTCTCCTTACGGAGGTAATGGTTTGAATTTTGCCGGTGGTGACGGACGTTCTTCGAACTTCACTGTCGACGGTGCAAACTTCAACAACAACTTCGGTAAGACAAACGACCTCCCAGGTGGTGGAAGCCCTATTTCTATCGATGCTATTGAGGAAATGCAGGTGGTTATCGCTCCTTATGATGTTCGTCAGACAAACTTCATCGGTGGTGGAATGAACGCTATTACCAAGTCTGGTACAAACCAGTTCAAGGGTTCTGCTTATACATATCATAAGAACGAGTGGATGCGTGGTAATACCAACTATCTTGGAGAAGAGTTCGGAAACCGTGCAAAGGAGAGGATCACTACATATGGTGCGACACTCGGTGGTCCTATCATCAAGAACAAGCTCTTTTTCTTTGTTAACTTCGAGCAGAGCCAGAGCCCTAATGAGGTTAACCTTTGGAGAGCATCTACTGATGGCGTAGCTAATCCTGATTTGTATCTCTCACGTGCCAAAGTTGAGGATATGGAAGCTGTAAAGAATCATCTGTGGAAAAACTACGGATATGACACAGGCTCATATACTGACTATCCGGCACAGTCAACAAATACTAAGGTCCTTGCACGTATCGACTGGAACATTACTGACAATCATCATCTTGCAGTTCGTTACAACTACACTCTTGACCGTGGTTGGGTTCCTACTAACAGATCGTCAGGAAATGCAGACCGCAAGGCATCTGCAGACCGTATCTCACAGTATGGTATGGCATTCGCAAATTCAATCTATTCGGATGATAACCTTGTTCATTCGTTTGCGTTTGACCTTAACAGCCGCTTATCAAACAATCTTTCAAACCAGCTCCTTGTAACATTCTCAAAGCTTGACAATGTTCGTGGTTCTACTTCTGATCCGTTCCCATTCATTGATATCCTTGATGCGGATGATTATGCTGCCGGAAAGATCATGCCTTATATCTCAGCTGGTTATGAGCTCTTCACATGGAATAACGGTGTACACAACAACGTTGTGACCGTTAAGGATGATGTGACTTATTTTACTGGTAATCATAAGATTACGGCAGGTCTTTCATATGAGTATCAGATGGTTGACAACTCATATATGAGAAACGGTACCGGTTACTATCGTTATGCAAGTCTTGATGACTTCCTCAATCAGAGAGCTCCAGAGACTGTCTGCCTTACTTACGGTTATGACGGAGAAAAGAATCCTGCAGCACGTGTACGTTATCACCAGGTTGGTGCGTACGGTCAGGATGAGTGGACTCCAACGGATAATTTCAAGCTTACATATGGCGTTCGTCTTGATATGATTGCTTTTGACAATCAGGATCTTATGACAAACAACGCAATTCTTGCCGTTGACTATAACGGAAAGAATATTGATACAGGTAAGTGGCCTACAACAAAGGTGAGAGTGTCGCCACGCGTCGGTTTCACTTGGGATGTCCTTGGAAACAAGAGCCTTAAGGTTCGCGGTGGTACAGGTTTCTTCACTGGTCGTCTCCCTCTTGTGTTCTTTACCAATATGCCTACAAACTCAGGTATGGTTCAGAACCTTACGTCTATCTCTACTGATAAAAATGGTGTTGCTAATGAGGCGCTTGCTCAGTTCGCCGGTCCGATGATTACCAATGTTGATAAACTTATCGAGAAGCTTCATTCAATCGATCCTGAGAAGTATCCTTTGACAATAACTCCTGACAAGGGTGTGCTTCCAGATGCAATTCAGGCTGTTGATCCTAAGTTCAAGATGCCTACAGTATGGAAGACTTCTATCGCAGTCGATTATCAGCTTCCTGTAGGATTCCCTCTTACTGTGACTGGTGAATTCATGTACAATAAGACCATTAACGCTGTAATGCTTCAGGATTGGAATATGGTTGATCCTGATGGCTTCAGCCGTCTTACAGGTATCGATAACCGCCACGTATATCCTGAGGTTGGTTCTACTCTTACAGGCACAAGTGCATATGTGCTTACAAACACTAACAGAGGTTATGGCTACACAGCTAACCTTCTCGTGAATGCACAGCCAATCCCTGAGCTTAACATCACAGCTTCTTACACTCACACTGTACAGAAGGAGGTTTCAGGTATGCCTGGCTCAAATGCTGAGTCTGCATTTACTTATATTCCATCTATTGAGGGTCCTAATCATGTCGGCCTCCACAATTCACAGTATGTTACTCCAGACCGTGCATTTGTAAACGTTACTTACAATGATAAGGGCAACAACCATTATACTCTCTTCTATGAGGCTTGGAGAGGTGGTGGAAAGGAGAGCTACATGTACTCTCAGGACCTCAATAAGGACGGATATTCATACGATCTTATCTATATCCCAGAGAAGGCAGAGGATGTACTTTGGGCTACTCCAGAAGATGCAGCAAATTACTTTGCATATGCAGCACAGGATAAGTATCTCAGCACTCATAAGGGACAGTATGCCGAGGCTTACAGCGTTTACTCTCCTTGGGTTCACAGACTTAATTTCCGTTATGCTCATGACTTCAAGTTCAATATCGGCAAGTCTGTAAATACTCTCCAGCTCAATGTAGACTTCAACAACATTCTCAATGTATTCAATCCTGCATGGGGTGTTGCTAAGTATATGAACCCTAAGATCAACGAGGGACGTATCCTTTCTGTAGACCACATCAACAACGATGGTGCACCTGTATTCAAGTCAAATGTAAAGGCTGGTATGCCTACATGGCTTCCAACATCAGGACTTGGCCAGTGCTGGTATTTCCAGGTCGGTATCAAGTATATGTTTAACTAATCCGATTCGAATAGTATGAAACTAAGATATTTTTTAACATCAATCGTTGCCTGTCTCGCACTTGCAATCGGATGTAATAAGGTGGAGCTTCCTGCTCTCTCTGAAATTTCTGTAACACCATCCTACTTTACATTCACAGTGGATGGTGGTGCAAAGGAACTCACAGTAAATGCAGTTGCAGATTGGACTGTGACAGATGTACCGGAGTGGCTCACTGTTACTCCAATGAAGGGAACAGCTACTGGCGCTGAGGGCGTAAAGGTTACTGTAACCGCTCAGGCTACACAAGCGGAGAAGGTTGTTACGGCAACGCTCAAGTTCAATTGTGCCGGCAAGACACAGCTTGTAACTGTCGGTCAGGAGGCTTATGTTCCTGATTACCCTAAGTTCAAGGCTGGTGAGTATTGGATCATGTTCGGTGAAGAAGTTGCAGTTCCTGTTCCTGCAACATCTAATTACGGCTACCTTTACACAGCAACGGCTAACAAGTCTGATGACGGCAAGCTTTCAAGCACAGCTGACAACATCTTCACTTTCACAGAGGTTGAGGGTGGCTTCTCTATCCAGGATGCTGCAGGCAAGTTCTATGCGATGAAGGGTACCTATACCTCTTTCAACCTTTACGATACTGCTCAGGAAAGCTATGTGTTCACTGTACAGCAGACTGGTGACGACAAGTTCGTCATCACAAATGCCAACGGTAAGGTCATGCAGTACGATCCTGCATATAGCTCAGCCGGAGCATACGACACAGAGAAGGCTGGTGCAATCTATCCTAACCTCGTGAGTGTGGCAGGTGCTGAGATTGCTGAGATTCTCTTTGCTGTAGAGCCTACTGAGGTTGCTCTCGAGCAGGCTGCAGGTGTGTTCAATATTAACATGACTTGCAAGAATGAGGGCTTTGAAATCAATCCTTCAGCTGATTGGATTACTGTAAAGGGTATGACTTCTACAAATGGTGAGTATGTGGTTACATTCGCATATGAGGCTAATGAAGGCTCTGCAAGAACTGCAACAATTAACTTCGTTTCTGGTGAGGAGACTATTCCTGTAGAAGTTTCTCAAGCTGGTTCTGTTGCTGCAGAGCCAACCGCAATTTCAAGCATCCTTGCTCTTGAGCTTGATGCTACCATTGCAAACGGTACTGTTATCGAGGCAGTGGTGATTTCAAATACTGCACTTGGTAACCTTACTTCAAAGAAGGGTATGTATGTTCAGGATGCAACAGGTGCTCTTCAGCTTCGTCTCGGTGCTGATCACACATTTGCATTCGGTGACAAGGTGAAGATCGATCTCTCTGGTGCTAAGTTCGGCAAGTACAACGAGGCTATTCAGGTAAGCAATGTGGCAAACGAGAAGGTGACAGTCCTTTCAAGCGGAAATACTGTTCAGCCAAAGACTGTATCTGTTGCTGATTTCCTTGCTAACAGGTATGAGGGTCAGTATGTAGCTCTCGAGGGCGTACAGGTTGTTGAGGCAGATCTCACTAAGACATTCGTGATGCCAGGAGCAGACGGCAATGATGCTCATACAAGCATCAACGTTGAAACTGTCGGTGGTGAGAGCTTTATCGTGTTCTCATCAAGGTATGCTTCATATGGTAAGACAACAGTTCCACAGGGTTCTGGTACAATCAAGGGTATTGCAGCTCGCAACAATGATGCAATCCAGATCATCTTTGCTCAGGAGTCTGACTTTGCTGGCCTTACAGGAACTCGTTTTGTTGCCGGCCAGGAGCCTGATCCAGAACCAGAGCAGCCTGCTGCTCCTACAATTGCAAGCATTCTTGCATTGGGTAATGGTGCAACAATTCCAGCTGATACTTTCGTTGAGGGAGTTGTAATCTCTAACAAGGATTTCAACAACCTTACTTCGAAGAAGGGAATGTATGTTCAGGATGAGACTGCTGGTCTTCAGTTCTATCTTGCAGCAAACCACGAGTTTAAATTCGGTGACAAGGTAAGGATTGATCTTTCAGGCGCGACTGTAGGCGCTTACAACGGTGCTGTGCAGATTAGCGGTCTTGCTCTTGATAAGGTTGAGGTCCTTTCGTCAGGCAATACAGTAACTCCTAAGACTGTAACTATTGCTGATTTCCTCGCAAACAAGTATGAGGGTCAGTACGTGGCTATCGAAGGTGTTCAGGTAGCTGCTTCTGATCTTTCAAAGACTTGGGTTTCAGGCGGTGCTCATACAAGCATTAACATGGAGGATGCGAACGGCAATAAGTTTGTTGTGTTCTCTTCTAAGTATGCGACTTACGGAACATCTACTGTT
>JBGVPH010000020.1:0-230842 GCA_045126915.1 Candidatus Cryptobacteroides sp. | reverse complement strand
CTCAGGGTCCTCGACAAGATGGCAGTAAAGCACGGAGGCGGAACCAACCACAGAATGGGTCTGTACGACATGGCCATGATCAAGGACAATCACATCAAGATGGCAGGCGGCATCGCAAAGGCCGTAGAGCAGGTACGCTCAAGCATTCCTTCCGATATAAAGATTGAAGTAGAAGCCACAAATCTGGATGAGGTACAGCAGGCTATCGAAGCTGGAGCAGACATAATCATGCTCGACAATATGAGCAATCCGGCAATGACAGAGGCTGTCACAGTCATCCGCAAGGCTGACAAGGGAATAAAGACAGAGGCATCTGGAAACATGAGCATCGAACGTCTGCGCGAGGTCGCAGAGACCGGCGTCGACTACATCAGCGTTGGAGCCCTCACCCATACAGTAAAAGGAATGGATATCAGCATGAATATCCAGATTGACAACAAGTAATATGCTTAAGGAGAAGATACAGAATCTCAAGAAGGAGAAGGGAGCAGTCATCCTGGCGCATTATTACACTTCCAAAGATGTGCAGGAAGTGGCTGATTTCCTGGGTGACTCTCTAGCTCTTTCCATAAAGGCAAAGGAGCTTGATGCCCCGATCATTCTTTTTGCAGGTGTCAATTTCATGGCCGAGACCGCCAAGGTGCTGTGCCCTGAGAAGAAGGTTCTGATTCCCGTACCTGATGCTGGATGCTCTTTGGCGGAATCATGTCCGGCGGAAGAGTTCGCTAAGTTCAGGAAGAGATATCCGGACCATACGGTCGTGTCCTATGTCAATACTTCTGTAGAAGTAAAGGCGCTGACGGATGTGTGCTGTACATCGACTAACGCCCTGAAGATAGTCGAAAGCATTCCTGCTGGCCAGCCGATAATATTCGGACCGGACCGCAACCTTGGAGGATACATAAGGAAGGTTACAGGAAGGGAGAACATGATTCTATGGGACGGCTCATGCCATGTGCATGAGAAGTTCTCACTCGACAGGATACGTGAGCTAAAGGGAATGCACCCTCATGCGAAGACCGTGGTACACCCTGAGTGTCCTGCCGCAATCGTAGAAGAGGCAGATTATGTCGGCTCTACAGCAGGAATTCTGGAGTACTGCGGACAAAGCGAGGCTAAGGAGTTCATAGTCGTCACAGAGTCAGGCATCCTCGTCGAGATGAGGAAGAGATATCCCGAGAAGATTTTCATACCGGCGCCATCTGTCCATCAAGCGACATGCAATGAATGCAATTACATGAAGATGATAACGCTGGAGAGCATTCTGGCATGTCTTGAAAACGAGGCTCCTGAAGTGCTGCTTGACGAAAGTATCAGGGCAGCAGCGAAACGCTCGATAGACAATATGATATCCGTAAGATAGTCTGTCATAATGGCAGACCGCAATATTTTCGTATCCTCACCCGCGTGGGGATACGATTTTTATTTCATGATTATTGTCCATCAATGACAATATAACTTTCATGACAACCTGTTTTACAGGAGCTTTGTGATCTCGTCCTGATATTTACGGGATATCGGGATGCTCTCGAATCCGTCAAGTTCAAGCTTGGCCACAAGAAGGCCCGCCTCATCACGATGGACGATCTTGATATAGGACGGATTGATGAAATAGGATCTATGGCAACGCACCAGACCGTGCTTCAACAGGTCCTCCTCCAAGGCCCTCATTGATGAGCGTAGTATGAATTTCTTTGTCTTGTTTCTGTCAAGGTAGTGAATCTGGACGTAGTTGTCCTCGCACTTGATGAATATCACAGCCTCATGAGCGATTACCAGACGTAGTTTCTTATACTCATCATAGAACCTTATAAGAGAGTTTTCATCTCCTGACAGCGGCTGGTCTGTATTCCTTAAGTGACGTTCAAAACACAGCCATAGAATCACATACGGGTAGACAGCAGTAGCGAGAAGACTCAGATAGGCCATTCCAGCCGTCTCGAAGAACGCAAGTTCCCCTCTTGACATGAGGACAATATAAAGGGATGAGAAGAGAGCCGTCAGCATCAGTTCCCCAGCACACCAGAGGATATAATATTTGCCTAATATAGAGCGGAATCGTCCCAATGCGTAAAGAGAGAATCTGCTGAGCAGTACAGAGCCAAGAACAATGCAGAAGAGTATCGTCACGTTGAATGCGAATGACGAGTGAGGCATACTCAGGATATCATACTCCATCCTCGGCTGGTAATAGAGCGTGAAAAGAAAAGCGAACAAGGGTATGACCAACGAGTGAATGACCGTACCAGGCAAAGATACTATTTTTGCTAATGTCCTGTTCATCTTATTAGGTTGCTTAAATCAGGGGCAAAGGTATAAATTATTTGTCAAACGCCCCTGATAACACGCTTTTTCTCCCCTATTATTGTCATTCTCCCCATTTGCACATCAAATGCGACTATTTCTGGCTTACCTCATAATTGAGCGATAATTTTGCGACCGTAAACGAACGAGAAAAATGAAAAAATTAAAAGTAACGGCCTTGGGAGATTCGATTACCAAAGGTGTCGTCCTTACAGATCAGGACAGATATACAGTCACTCAGCAATCCTTTATGGATATGGTAGGTGAAAAGCTGGATATGGACATCGTCAACTGCGGGAAATTCGGTTCGACAGTAAGCATGGGAGACAAGATTATCAGCAGACACATTAAAGACATATCGGAAAGCAATTACACATTTATTGAGTATGGAGGCAACGATTGCGACTTCGACTGGATGAAGATCGCTGACGCCCCTGCTGAAGATTACGCGCCAAAGACTTCGCTGGAGGAATTCAGAATCAGGTTTGTCGGACTGATCGACAGGATACGCGAACTAGGCTCAACACCTGTGATCATTTCACTTCCCCCTATTTTATCGGACAGATATTTTTCATATTTCAGCAGTCGGATGACCGAAAGGCAGAAGGAAAATGTCATAAGATGGCTGGGAGGTGACGTCGGCATCATTTCCAGATGGCATGAGACGTATAACAGGAGCCTTTTTGTAATTGCCGGACAGACACAGACTGAAATCATAGATGTGACAGCTCCATTCGACACATTCAGAGGAGACCTCAAGACCTTGTTCTGCGCGGACGGCATCCATCCGAATGTGTACGGTTACAGACTTATTGCTGATGCCATAATAAGAAGATATATATGACAGCGGATTTATTATATTGGATAGTCTTGTTTCTGATCCTGGTGATAGGCTTTCTTATTCTTCGCTTTTGCAAGGAGAAGATCAAGGTTCCCACGCAGATTCTTGACAAACATCTGAAGAAGGATCTTCCACGGTTTTGCCATGATAACGTACTAGGTGTTTCCATACTGAGGCAATTCAGATAACTTACCGCCCCACCCCATAAAATTGTGCGAGAGCCCGCGCAAGCAAAATTTCTACCGACGAAGTCCTCGGCAATATCTTCAGAATTCTGCATCATAAAACAGCCCGACATCAACATAGATAGTAAAGTATTAGAATATCATTAGATAGCAATGCTTTAAGTTTCAATTGTACCAGCTACATATCTGGCAATTATTTTTCAAAATTTTACATTTTCTTGTAGTAAATCCTTAAATTGTGCGTCTAATGTGCAAAACAAAAGAGACAAGTAGTATGGAATTAGAATTCGCACAAACCGTCAGGGAGCATAAAGGCACGATATATACTGTCTGCTATATGTTCTCAAACAACCCAGATGAGGTGGCGGATCTCTTTCAGGAGATTCTGATAAACCTCTGGAAGGGTTTCCCACAATTTCGTGGTGACAGCAATGTCAAGACATGGATATATCGTGTCAGTCTGAATACATGCATATCATCTGAAAGGAAAAAGAGTCGCAAAGTAGAGACACTTCCTCTTACAATGGACATCAATCTATTCTCGGATTCTGACGATGATACGAAGCAAGTTCAGATGTTAAGGGATAGAATCAATAAACTCGGTCCATTCGATCGTGCCATAGTACTCCTATGGTTAGAGAACCTTAGTTACGATGAAATCGGAGCGATTGTCGGAATCTCGGCTAAGAATGTTTCCGTACGCCTTGTCAGAATCAAGGACCAGCTCAAGAAAATGTCAAACGAATAAATTGCACAGAAATGGAAAACAATATATACTCACAAGAACTTGAAGAAATGCGTTCTCAGGTTGCTATACTGAAAAACAAGCTTGACAAACAGACTATCATCAGTGATACCCATATCCGTAACTCAATGAAATCAAAGAGATCTGATATGACACGCATAATAGCGGCAACAATATTTATCGGAGTTCTTTCGATGCCCTATTGCACATGGATATTCTGCAAGTATGGATTCTCTTTGTATTTCATTTTTGCTACTGATATAATGTTGGCAGTTTGCATAGGGCTAACAATCAAGCAAAGATTTACATTAAAGAATCTGGACTTCACTCAAGGTAACCTCGTTGATGTAGCAGAAAAGCTGAATAAAGTGAAGACACATTATCACGAATGGATCAAGATTGCACTCCCAATGATTCTGATATGGGTATCATGGTTAGCATATGAAATACTCACAAAAATGGAACCAAGTCCTATGCAGATGGGATTTCTTTCAGGCTCAGCTGTCGGAGTCATCCTAGGAGGATTCTTTGGATTCCGCATCAACCGCAAGATAGTCCGCAAATCAACAGAGATTCTAAAAGAGATTCAGGAACTGCAGAATTGTTAATTATACCTATCCATAAGATATGTGCCTGGCATGCCAGGCATATATTGTATATAAGCGGCACTCGTCCTCTTGTCAAAGCAAGTTTTCTCCGGACAAAATCTCTGCATCTCTTATCGAAATTCTACTTCCCTCATACTATAGCCAATATGTTGACCGGATTCCTGCTATTCCTTACCGTCCCGACAATCAGCTGGTGCATCATTCCCATTGCAATCGTAGAGATAATAGCTACTTTTGCAGCTAAAAATAGAAAAGTATGAAAGAAGTCAATCCCCAAGAAACTACCCGCGCATACGCTTTTGAAATGTGGATGAAGGCACCTAATCCAATGGTGACATTCATCAAGACTTTAGACATCACACGCCTTGTCAAGGTCAGCAGACGCAGAAGACTGAAGTTCAATATGCTTCTTGACTGGTGTATAGGTAAGGCAGCTGCGTCTATCAAGGAGTTCTACCTTCTGCCGGTCGGTGATAAACTAATTCAGTACGATAGCATTGCGGTTAATACCATTGTTAAGAACAAGACAGGAGAAGTCAGTTCCTGCGACATCTTTTTCCACGACAATCTATTTGACTTCAACGCGGAATATTTGAAATATACCGCACAGGTAGCAGAAACCAGCCAAGATAGGGATCTGTCAGAAGACAGCATGGTCATCGGTACTTCAGCCATCATCGACACAGAAATTGATGGCGCAATAGGTATGAACAGCGGCATTTTCAATAATCCGTTCATCATCTGGGGCAGATACAAAAAGAGATTCTTTCGCTACTACCTTACACTCTCATTCCAGTTCCATCACACCCAGATGGACGGAGCCCATGCAGGTAAATTCTTAGCTAATCTGCAGGAAGAGATCTGGAATCTCTAAATTCTTCAGAAAATATTTCATTTTTTCTTGACTCGTACCTTGGGTCATGCCTTATCTTTGCACCTGCAAGCAAAAAATCATACAATTTCACACACCATCAAAATCCGGAAAATGTGAAAATTCGGCTAAAAATTGGCCGGATTATGTGAAAAACGCCTCTTAAATTATGAGAATTTGCGATTTGCAAATCTCGAATTCAACAAATTACTAAGCAAATTTATTTATCGTATCTTATTGATATTTCAAATAATATAATATAAATTTGCAATTCGCAAATCGAATAATTGACTATGAGACTTATAGCTCTTAAACCTCAAGATGTAGTTATTCTGCTAAAGATTGTCGCTTTAGGGAATAAAGAATGGATGAATAACCAATTAGCAAACGAATTGGGAATCAGTCCAGCAGAAATATCATGCAGTCTAGAAAGATGCAAGATTGCAAAACTGATTGACAACACCAAGAAGAGGGTGAACATCCTATCGTTCCAGGACTTTATGATACATGGTCTTAAATATGTTTATCCCCCGCTTCCTGGTGCCATAGTGAGAGGAATGCCTACCGCATTCTCTGCAGAACCTATCAAAAGCAAAATCTCACAGGGACAAGACTCGTATGTGTGGCCATCAAAGGATGGAAATCACAGAGGTCAAGCTATTGAGCCCCTCTACCGCACTGTCCCTGAAGCTTGTTCAAAAGACAACGCATTATATGAACTGCTAGTCATTGCGGACACACTCCGAATGGGACGAGTCAGAGAACTTGAAATTGCTATAGAAGAACTTAAAATCAGATTAGATCGCTATGCACAGCAATAATATATCAAGAATAGAAAAGGTCGCTAAAGGTTTAGGTTCAATCAACGAAGAAGTCGTATACGTAGGTGGCTCAGTAGCTGAATTCTATGTAATAGACTCAGCAAAGTCTGATGTGAGGCAGACAATGGACGTTGATTGCGTTACACACTTGAAGTCATACCGTGAATTAACCAGCCTTGAAGAACGATTGAGAAGCTGCGGATTCCAGAACGACACAACTCCTGGAGCTCCAATATGCAGATGGGTTTATGACAATGAAATTGTTGACATCATGCCTGATGACGCCACAGTTATCGGATTTACAAACAGATGGTACCACGATGCCATTTCCCACAAGCAGGAAATGCACCTATCCAACGGCATAAGGATATGGATATTCTCCCTTCCTTATTACATAGCGACGAAGATTGAAGCCGTGAATGGACGAGGTGGAACTGATTGGCGATGGTCGCACGATTTCGAAGACCTTGTCTATATATTCAACTACAACAAAAACATTGCTGAGGAACTCCAGAAAGCAGATGACGATCTAAAGGAATTCTTCAAAGAGGAGTTTGCAAAAATCCTTAAACGAACTAACATTCGCGAAGAGATTGAATGCAAACTCCCATACGGTGAAGAGAACCGAGTAGATTACATAATTGAAATGATTAAGAAACTATCATAACCATGCATACCTATTCATTTCCGGACGCCAAGAACATTGTTGTTTGCGGAGATATTCATGGTCACTTCAACGAGGTGATATTCAAGATGTGTGTCCAATATCAGATGACAGACACCTTGCTTATCATTGCCGGTGACTGTGGATTTGGATTTGAAAAGCCTGGCTACTATGACATCATCTTCAATCGCAACTCTTCACGACTAAACAAAGCAAACAACTGGGTCGTGATGGTTCGTGGCAATCATGATGACCCTGCGTATTTCAATGAGGAAAGGATAGCACATGAACGATTCCGCACCATTCCTGACTATAGCGTTATTCAAGCATGTGATCATAGCATCCTTTGTATAGGCGGAGCCATCAGCATAGACCGTTACAACCGACAGAAGTACGATAACAGAAATCGTATTTCTCAGGTTGCATCCTATTGGCCAGATGAAGTTCCTGTTTACAACGAATCACTGCTCAATGAAATCGGTAAGCAACTCAAGATAGATACTGTCATCACCCATACCGCCCCATCCTTCTGCGAGTTAATCTCCAAGGATGGCATATCAGAGTGGGCAGAATGGGATGACAACCTCTTTGCAGACATCGACAAGGAACGCAAGACAATAGACCAGATCTTCAATCATCTGAAGTCAGACGGACATCCGGTCTCACATTGGTACTATGGCCATTTCCACAGGAGCTGGACATCAGAGATAGAGGGAGTACTCTTCTCTATGCTCGACATCATGGAATTCAAGGAGATACGATAAACAATGGAAATCACCACACTGTTAGAATATTCAGAACGGTCGCAGCTTAGGGCATGGCTGCAGGAGAATCACTCCAAGGAAAAGGAGTGCTGGGTAGTCATGTCCAGGAGTAAGACTCCCCCGCCGGGCATACTAGCATACATCGATGTCGTGGAAGAGGCACTCTGCTTTGGATGGATTGACAGCACACTCAAGAAGGTTCCTGATGGCAGACTTGCTCAGCGGCTGTCTCCAAGAAGAAAGAATAGCCATTGGACCAAGCTGAATATGGACCGATGTATGGATCTCGAAGACCGTGGTCTCATGACGCCGGCCGGAAGGCGTGCTTTTGAGAAAATGCCCCGGAAAAATAAATTTATATTTTCGTGGACAAACGGGGGACAAAAGCGAAATGTCAATTTTAGCAAAACACTATATAACAATAAGTTAGAATAATCAACTAATTTCTGCACCGGAAAATAGAACCGTACTTATTTCTGTGGAAAAGGTTACTAATACTCAGATGAAGATAGCAGGATTCAAGAAGATGTTGCCGAGGCCTTACCGTCCCACCCCAAAAATTGTGCGAGCGCCTCGCGCGAGCAAAATTTCAACCGACTTGCAATTTTATTCACCATCATATAACTTTACGCAGACAAATCGGGATTTACCGGCTAGTCATCCCCGGCTTGACCGGGGATCTAAACAATTTATGCGTCACGAGTACCATAATGTGAGTATCTTAGATAAGAGACCATTGAGTAGCCATTATATAATTTAATTTGAAGACTATGAAACGCATTATTACTTTCATACTGGCAATCATAGGAAGTGTCAGTATCTACGCCCAAGAAAAGAGCACGCTAACTGATGCACTTAAGTACATCGAGGACGGAAGATTCATTGTGATTGTGGAAGAAACCACGGATATCAAGACACAAAGCAATCGCACAATGCATTCCACAAGAGTTGAAGTCAAAGGAGACATCGGCTCTATGATTTGGGGTAGCAGCGATAAAATCATCAGCAATAATCACTGGAATGATAACGCAATTGACAAGCAGGCGAAAGTGACAACATCACGCAAGAAGCCTTCTTCTATTGCAATCGAGATTGACAACGCATTTAACAGAGGATATAGAATCGAATGTAATATTGATACCGATGGAAAATGCAGTGGAATGATCTATTATTACAACGAGGTGTTCTGCATATACAAAGGACGAATAGTGGATTTGAACGAATAAATTCCCCTTCTGCGTAAAAAACGTGTCGTTTTATCTTATGTTTTACAGATTGAAAGAACAGCTTATGAAAAGAATCGTTTGCATATTTATAGCAATACTGTTTTGCTGGAGTACATACGCTCAAAACATAGAATCTATCTCATTGAGAATCGATCAGGTTCAGAGTCTAAAGACCAATGAATTAATAGGAGGTAATGACAGTTATATCGCATGCCACAATGGTACTGCAAAAGTGAGATTCGCTCCTGAAGCAAAGATAATCAACAGAAAAGCGTTAGAAAGAAACTATTTTGAACGCGAATATTCTATTTCTGATTTTAAGATCGATCGCAAAGGAAAGTATAAATTCAGAATAAACATTGAAGACAACCATAATACCCGAGATTTCTATATTGATATCATGGCGGATACAGATTTGAAGACATATAGCGGAACTGTCTATTATTATGGTAAACCTCAAAGTAGAATCCAGGGCACGATATCAGATTTGAAGATTGAGGGAGAATCTCAGATGCAGTAAATTCGGATTTATGTTACCAGACACCATAAGAAATATAATATCAGTCGGAGCCGGTAGCTTTATCGGCGGAATAGCAAGATACCTTGTCTCACATGCCATGAAAGGTATCAGCAAAAGCTTTCCCTGGGCAACGCTTTTAGTCAATCTATTAGGCTGTCTGACAATAGGCTTGCTTTGGGGATTCTTAAGCCGAAATGCCTCTGAGAGCACCTCGTGGGGATTATTCCTGACTGTTGGACTATGCGGCGGTTTCACTACTTTCTCCACATTCTCAAAAGAAGCCTTAACCATGCTTCAGACAGGACAGACATGGGGATTTGCCAGTTATATAGCATTGAGTATTCTTGCTGGAATCGCATTGGTTGCACTTGGATATTATATCGGACGTTAATCTTGACCAATGATAAGAATAGAAAGAGAGAAACGTACAGTATCGTTGATGATCAGACTCTACTGTCGCAAGAAGGAAGGTAATAAAACCCTATGCAGCGATTGCAGAGAGCTTGAGGAATACGCTCATAAACGACTGTCCTCATGCAAGTACGGAGAACAGAAGACCTCCTGCAAGAAATGTCCCACACATTGCTATCGTAAAAATATGAGAGATAAGATCCGAGAGGTAATGAGATTCTCCGGACCAAGGATGATTCTATACCATCCGATAGAGGCAATCAGACATCTGTTCGACAGATAATTCTATACCCTTGACGGGTGGAACGGACATCTATTTCCGATACACTGGATGTTTGATGACACATGTCTGCAGACGATTGAAGGTTTCTGCATTTTGATTCCGGTAACCTCTTCTATATAGTCAACAGCTGTAAGTATAGACAAATAAGAATTGCGTTTACAGCATCTTGGGCCGCCGATCTCACCAAGTCTTGCCAGTGAACGCGATGTCATGAGATTCGAATGCCCCCAGGCCTCATTCATCAGTGGAGTCGAACCTGTAATGATAGATATGAACATACCGGTGCTGACAGCAGCGCCGCATGCTCCCCAGAACCCGCAAGCGCCGCCTGGAACTTTGCTTCCCCTGGATATCATCTCAGACAAAGCATTTGGAAGATTAAGTTTGCCACCTGCATTAGCATACGCAGTCAAAAGAGCGCAACCGACCATTACATGATGTTCCGGGCCGTGCATGTGACAGAACGGCATATCCATCATCTTACCGATGATTTCAATTGGATCAATTGACTTCTCGCCGATGCATAGTCCAACGATGCTATCAACTCCCCTGCTGTGGCATTCATTGCAGACATAATGACCATTAACACATCTGGTCTTGCTCATTTCCACCTTATGGCAGATACTGCATTCCAACAGCGTATCCTCATTCAGATACTCCAAAGGCGCTTTGCAGATAATGCATTCTTCTTTCATAAAAGAGACTTTTCGCAAAAATACATTTTTGTATATTCAATAGCAAATTGATGAATCCACCGATAAATTCCCGTTTCACGGGCACTTTGAAGAATCATAAGATGAGCTGCTACAAGGATTTTTAAATTTGTCCCCGGAAAAATAAATTCCCGTTTCACGGGCATTTAAGGCTACGCCTCGGGAATGTAAACACGTTTCCATTCCTCTCGACTTGCACTTAAATTTTTATTTTCGTGGACAAACGAGCGCCCCGCGCGAGCAAAATCTCCACAGACGACAACCTGCTTGGCCTCAGAATAAACATATTTCTTCATTCCTTTACTGTTTTCTGTTTATAAGATTCACAACCACCTTGACAAGGATATCCATCTCATCCATTCGGCTTTCGGCAATCATCAGAGTCAATGCCACAAGAGTTCCGTCAGCTATTCTTTTCGTACCATCAGGACGATATAGGATGCCATTGTTCTGCATAAACCATAAGAACAGGGTCGCTGCAATTCTCTTGTTTCCATCAACGAATGAATGGTTCTTCACGACAAGATATAGAAGCATCGCAGCCTTCTCTTCCACGCTTGGGTATAGTTCCTTACCATCCCAAGTCTGATATATCTGACCGATGCTACTGTGAAAAGACTTATCCTTCTCAACTCCAAAGAAATTGCTCTCCTTGAACTTTTCCTTCAGACTTTGAATTACCTCCATAGCACTCTCGTATGTAGCTCGAAACTTCTCCTGAAGGGTAATGTCGGATATTTCAAGATTCTGATAATCGTAGGCATCAAGGGTATCCAGCGCATATGTATAATCCTTTACAACTGCAAACAGCTCTTTTGCCTGCTGTTCAGCCATAATTAGGTTCTGGCCAAAGACATTTTCCAACAATCCCAACGCACGCTTCAGGTCTTCATACTTCTGCTCTGAAACAGCATTATGATTCACGACATAACCTTTGAGCATATACTGTTTAAGAACTGTAGTTGCCCACTGTCTAAAGGCCGTAGCCTTGCGAGAATTAACACGATAACCAACGGAAATTATAGCATCCAGATTATAGAATTGCACATCCCTAGTTTGGAATTCCCCCTCCATAGCGCCATGTGGAGTGGTCTGTGCAATTTTTGCACAAACCACTTCCTTATGCAACTCTCCTTCTTTGAAAATATTTGACAGGTGCCTAGTTATCACTGTTCTGTCAACGCCCAAAAGAGATGCCATCGCCTTCTGCGTAGCCCAGATAGTTTCATTAGAGGGATCTATCATCGCCTCTATTTTCACAAGTCCATCAGCGGACTGATAAATTACAACATTATTATTCATATCGCACATAACTTAAAGTAAACTTTCAACTTTGTCATGGGGCAAAAGTATAGAGCAGATTTCAAAATTAAAACAGCGTAACCTATTGTATTTCAAGAAGTTTTTCGCCAAATATTAATAGATATGCATAATGTATTTCATATTGATATCTATGTATATTATTATATATAATTAGTATATTAATTATATTATAATAGATATTTATATTTACATTTCTCTTGACTCGTACCTTGGGGCATGCCTTATCTTTGCACCTGCTAGCAAAAAATCGTACGATTATGGGTTATAAAACAATGTTAAAAATCGGAGAGTTTTCCCGTTTGATGCAGGTGACCGTCAAGACATTGCGTCATTATGAGCAGAAGGAACTGCTTATTCCAAATGAAGTAGATGAATGGACTGGATACCGTTACTACAGCATCGGTCAGATGCAGAAGCTTAATTCAATCCGTCATCTGCAGCAGCTTGGATTTACACTTGAAGAGATCCGGGATCTTTATGACGAAGAATCCCATACTCCAAGTGTTGAACAACTGACTGAGAAGATTGAGGAAACAGAAAGGCTGCTTCAGCGACTGATGACCAGACGCAATCAACTGCTCGAATGGATTGACTCTCAAAAGAAAATCAAGGAAATGGAAAAATTCACTATCGAATCATTGCCAGAGGTGATTGTTGCATCTCATCGCGAAGTCATTTCAGACTACTCAGCATTGGGTATGTTATGCTACACTGTAATCGGGCCTGAAATGCAGAGACTCGGCTGCAAATGTCCGCCTCCCGGCTATTGCTTTACAATCGAGCACAACAACGAGTACACCCCGACTGACATCGACATAGAATACTGCGAACAGGTTGAAGAAATGGGCACAGACAGCAGCATAGTACAGTTCAAGAAATTACCTGCAGTTCCAAAGGCGCTTTGCATGAAACATTATGGTCCATACGATCGTTTCTATGAATCGTTCGCTGAAGCATATGCCTACATGGAAGAGCAAGGTTACAAGGTTGCAGGACATCCTCGCTACTGCTACATCGACGGCATCTGGAATCAGGAAGACCCTGAGAAATGGCTCTCGATCATTCAGATTCCTATTGAGTAGAGAGTAAAAATGCGTGCATTTAATTGAAAATCGATACAAATATCAGTAGTTATAATATTCAAGATTTTGACCAAAATAACACTTGATATAATACGATATTTGTATCGACTTTTACAGGTTTTGTTAAAATCCAAATTACAATCCATTGATTAGCTGCAGATTAGCATACACTGCATCGGAAAGTAGAACACAACAAAATTGTGCGAGCGCCGCGCGAGCAAAATCTCCACCAACTTGCAATTTTATTCACCATCATATAACTTTACGAAAATAAATCGTCATCCCCGGCTTGACAGAACATCGTCATCCCCGGCTTGACCGGGGATCTAACAGAAGGATATGGAGAAGAGAGGATATATTTACTTTATGACAAATCAGAACAACAATGTTCTGTACACTGGAGTCTCGAATTCTTTAAAAAGAAGAATTCAAGAACACTCTGAAGGCAGAGGTTCTGCATTTACTCACAAATACAACTGCAATAAATTGGTGTATTTTGAAGTTCTTCCGACCATAGAGCAAGCATTGCACGTGAGAAGCAGATAAAGCATTATAAACGTGACTGGAAAAACGAACTGGTTGATTTAATGAATCCAAACTGGGAAGATTTAACCGGTAACATAATTATCGACCCAGATATTGTATAAAAGATGCCCGGTCAAGCCGGGCATGACTAAATAGACATAACTAAATTCGTATTAATCTAACAGCCTTGACACAGTTCAACTGACGCCCCTGCAAAATCTCCACCGACTTGCAATTTTATTCACCATCATATAACTTTACGAAAATAAATCGAAATTTCACGATGAGATTCAAGATATTCGGCAAAGAAGGAGCACCCGTATTGATGCTGATTCCCGGGCTGGGAGTATCCTACGAGATATTCCTGCCTCTCATAGATATCTTACGTGATAACTTTCATATAGTCGCAGTTGAAGTCGACGGTTTCACATTCGGATCGCATACTGAGTTCACATCCGTCGATGACCAGGCAATACAGGTTAGCGAGTATATAAAATCTCACCATTCAGGTATGATTTGCTGCGCATACGGTCTCTCACTTGGAGGCAAGATATTGTCTAGAGTACTTGAGCGTAATGAGATTATCATCAAGCATTCGATTCTGGACGCAGCCCCACTGTTGCCACTTCCCAAGTGCTTAGTCGGGCCTCTTATGTACCTTCAGGCCGGCAATGTGTGGAGTTGCTACCATTGGACAGGATTGTGGAAATGGGTGTTCCATTCTCATTATTTCGATGTCCTTCTTGATGAATGCAGGAAGGTATATCCATATGGAGGAATACAGGCCGTTCTTGACGGTTATAGATCGGTCTACACAAATAAGCTCGAGTCCATTCCGAACTCAGATATACACTACTGGTACGGCACCAAGGAGGCATTTGTAGCAAAGCCACAAGTGAAACATCTGAAAACTCTGTCTATGAATGTAAAAGTGGAAATATTTGATAAGATGAACCACGGCCAGTTGCTGATTGACCACCCTGACCAGATTGCAAAACGAATAATAGGAATGCAATATGAATAAATCCCTACTTTTAAATTATTCTAGATTTTAATATTATGACGAAGATATATGTAATGGAAAGCTGCCCGGACTGCACAGAAGTAAAGCAGAGATATAAGGATAATCCGGAATACGAACTCATAGACATCGGACAGCAAGCACGCAGCCTCAAGGAGTTCCTCGCTCTCCGAGATAATCATCCTGCATTCGAAAAGGTACGCGAGCGTGGCAACATAGGCATTCCTTGCTTTATAAAGGAGGACGGAGAGGTGATCATACCCATGAAGCATTACGAGGCTGGAGCAGCGTGCAGTCTCGATGGCACAGGATGCTAGAGTAGGTAATATCAAGAGGGGCTACAATAAACCTCATAAAGATGTCAAAGCAGATCTATATATTTAATCCAGAGCACGACCTGTGCATTGCCAATGGGGACGAGAACTTCGTACCACCAAGGTCTGCTGTGGGATTTGCGAAAGAGAATATAGATCTTTCCGAACATCTCAAGCGCCCCAACAAGCAACGCCGGCAGATTATTCCCTGGGGATGGAATCACTCACTGAAAAAACGGCTCATCAATGAAGGCACTGATCCGGCTACCCTACCCTCAGAAGAAGAACTGCAGTTCATACGCACTCACTCAAGGCGTGAGTTTGCCCTGGATGTCCATTCACGCCTAAACTGCAGGACTTCACAGGTCATTGATCCAGATTACAGAATCGTTGCTACGAGTGTCAGCGAGATAGAGACATTCATATCAGCCAATGGTAGCGCAGTACTGAAGTCACCGTTGTCCGGCAGCGGGAAAGGCATCCGCTTTGTAAGAGAAAAACTTTCAGAGAGCGACGAAGGATGGTGCAGGAGGACGCTTGACAAACAGGGTTCTGTGATTGTTGAACGACGATTTGATATTATAAAAGAGTGCGCAATGCTTTTCGAATGCCATCATGAAGGCATCGATTTTATCGGTTATTCCCTGTTTGAATCCAGGAATGGTGCTTACAGCAAAAACATTCTTGCCAGTAACGAGGACATCGAAGACATGATTGCCGGATATATCCCGAGGGATACGCTGATTGCTATCCGCGAGGATCTGACAGCCATTCTTGCTGATAGCCTTGTAGGACATTATGAAGGATTTCTCGGCGTTGACCAGATGATCTGTCAGGCTGACTCCCCTGTCTATATACCCGTCTCGGAAATCAATCTCCGTATGACGATGGGACTCATTGCAAGGAATCAATACGAGGAGAAAATGCGAAGCTGACAGGTCAGAAGGCTACGTCAGTATGCTTTATCAAGACTCCCCCCTCATCATCCTCTACAGATATATGGGCAAGCAGGACTTATATGAAAATATTTAGAAAAATTGTATATTTGAACTGAATTTACGACTTAAATTTACATCATATGAAAAAGATTTACCTGATTATCAAGGAGAAAAACTAAATTCCTGTATATTGCCAATTTACCTTCGGTCTAATGAACAACGGCAATTTACATATCATAGTTGCCCCGACAGATCTTTCATACGCAGAAGCCATAACCCGTTTCCAAGTGGATATGGCAGCTGAATCCGAAGGTGTGTCATTGGATTTTGAGAGGGTCCTCAGGGGTGTACAGTCTGTCTTAGAGGATGAATCCAAAGGCAGATATGTTCTGGCAATCATCGATGGCAAACCGGTAAAGGTGAGCTACACAATGCCTGTCGCATTCTATTTCAGAAACTAAGAACAATACCTTCAAAGTGATTATCGAATTTCAACTATGAATATATTTCAAAAACTGACCGATACTATCCGTGAAATAATAAATATTGACACGCATATTGATACGGATGCTGCTGAAAAATCAATAAGAGGGAACATTGAATTCAGAGGGCCTAATGCATGGATTCTTGCTGTTGCAATTATCATCGCATCAGTTGGTCTGAATGTAAACTCCATTCCGGTCATCATTGGAGCAATGCTCATATCACCTTTGATGGGGCCGATTTTCGGTCTTGGACTTGGTCTTGGCATCAATGACATCAATCTGATGAAACAAGCAGGTAAGAACCTTCTCATCATGGTTTCTATCAGCGTAGTAGTGTCTCTTCTCTATTTTATGATTACTCCTCTAAGCCTGAGTAACCCAACAGAACTCCTTGCCAGAACAAGACCTACAATCTTTGATGTTATGATTGCCCTGTTTGGCGGTTTTGCAGGTATATTTGAACAGTGCAGAAAGGAAAAAGGTACAGTATTCGCCGGAGTAGCAATCGCTACCGCATTGATGCCTCCTTTGTGTACTGCCGGATATGGACTTGCCACAGGCAATTTAAGCTCATTCCTTGGTGCACTTTATCTATTCTGCATCAACTGCCTGTTCATAACCATGGCAACGTACTTTATGGTGAAATATTTCCGTTTCAAAAAGACAGAATATGCAGATCACGGTTTCGGATTGAAAACCCAAAGAATCACGACTTTTCTCATTTTTGTCTTCCTTATACCAAGCGTATGGTCTGCTGTTGTCCTGGTCAGGCAGAATAATTTTGAAACAAAGGCAATCGAGTTTGTCGAAGCTCATCGTTCTATAGGAAACAGCATCATTTATGATTATCAGATTGAACATCATGACGGATCTGTTCTTAAAGTATTCCTGACTGGAGAAACCCTTAGCGAGGTCGACAGACGCAATCTATATGCCTACGCAAAAGAGCACGAAATCAATGAGGAACAGATAGTTATCAAGGAATATATCACTCAGAGTTCACAAAAAAACGATGAGGTATTCAAAGGTATTTATGAGAGACTTGATTCGAAGATTGACCAATATGAGTCAACTATTGAAAAACTGACTTCTGAACTTCAAGCAGCAAAGCAAGAAGAATTGCCATACGTGCAGATTGCCAATGAAATTTCCGCCTCGTATCCTGAAATCAAGCATGTCTACATAGGTCAGGGAAATCACATTACCATAGATAGTCTGAGTATCTCCCCTTGTCTGATTATGAAAGTCCAGTCAGACACCTTGATGTCTGAATCCTCACTTGAACAATTCAAGAAATGGATTAAAGTCAGACTACAGACAGATAATATTATGATTGACTACACTATCGAAGAATAAAATTCCAGTTCAAGCATCATTCTCAGCCGAGGGTGATGCTTTCTATTTTCAGGCGGAGTGTGCCCGATGGAGTCTGAGCCTCGGCAATTTCACCGACTTTCTTACCCATCAGAGCGGCGCCAATCGGTGATTTATGAGAAATCTTGCCAGCCTCAAGATTCATCTCGTGAGGACTGACTATTTCAAACTTCATACGGGTATTTGTCGAGAGATTCGTAAATTCGACATGGCTCAGAAGGCAGACTCTGTCTTTTGGGAGGGCGGCGGGGTCTATTACGCGTGAATGCTCGAGCACCTTCTGTAGGAAACGGATACGGCTGATTGTCTTCGCCTGCCTGCGCCTCGCCTCACGGTACCCTGCATTCTCGCTCCTATCCCCCTGCGCACTTGTCTCTGCGACATTTTCCCTCACCTCGGGATAGACCACGTCGATCAGGTAATTCAACTCAGCCGCAATCTCATCGTATCTTTGTTTTGACAGATATTCCATGATTCAAATATACGCTTTTCTGTATAGTCGCGGAAGTATATGCAGAAACTAGTGAGCAAATATACATCCGAAATAAATTCTCGGTCCCATTGGTCTGTTAAGACTAGCGTGGTGAATTGCCATCAGCCAATCTACCTTGACAGTCAGACGCAAAGCCTCTCCTACGGCAATATCACATCCGGCAAACGGATCAACTGCAAAAAATGGCTGCTTATTGAGAACTACATTTGCCTCAGGCAGCCAGTCGTGACTATCTCCAGCAAACATATAATATGCTGTCTCCATACCGCCACCGATTGTCGCTCCAACATAAGGATAGAAACGTCCTACCTTCCAGAAGCAGTCAGCAAGGGCACCAGCCCAGAAGACTTTGTTATGGCTTCCTTTAACAAGATCCTGCTTCAAGCCAAGTGTCGAGAAATAGCCCTCAAATCCTGTGCGGAAATGCTTGGACAGATGCAGTCTTGCCACACCACCGATACCGAAAGTCGCACCCTTGGGATTATAACCATACGGATTGTCACCGCCGAACTGGTAACCGGTATGAGCCATCATACCGCCTGAAAATCCCTTGATGAATTTCTTTTCCTGGGCCATGGAGCATAAACTCAACAACCCCAATATGATAATCAAATTATAGCGTTTCATAATTCTCCTTAGTCTTGAGCTCACAAAAATAAGACATTTAAAGATTAAATGAAAAGTTTTATATTTGCATCCCATTTCATTTAACCTTGACCTATGAAGGAATACATCAGATTCATAAAATTTGCGTTATTCTCAGCCAGTGCAGGACTGATCGAAATCGGAGTTTTTGCACTATTGAATGAAATCAGCGACTGGAGTTATTGGCCATGCTATCTTATAGCATTGCTCAGTTCTATATTGTGGAATTTCACCTTGAACAGAAATTTCACCTTCCGCTCAGCAGCCAATGTGCCTATTGCAATGTTGAAGGTTCTTGGATTCTATGCGGTCTTTACCCCTGCTACAACCTTGCTCGGCAGTTACCTTGCAGACACGCTGATGTGGAACGAATATCTCGTGACAGGCATAAATATGGGTCTTAACTTCGTGTGCGAATACTTCTTCCAGAGATATATTGTGTTCGGAGATTCCCTCGACAGCAAATGCACAAAATAGACAAGGACTCGTATTGCAATATCAGATGCCGGAAAACATCATATACATATTCCTACTTGCAATAGGAGCCAGTTTCGTGCAGAGAACTGTGGGCTTCGGGTTCGGCATATTCATTATGACCGCCCTCCCCTTTCTAATGCCGTCATACGGCGAAGCAGTGACACTCTCCGGATTGTTATCGCTCACTTCAGCTGCTGTCGTAATGGTCAAGTACCTGAAATTCGTGACCTGGAAGCGGCTGCTGCCCATAATCGGATCATTTGTTGTTTTCTCTACGATAGCCATCTGCCTTCTTGACAGGATAGAGGGCAGGACGATGAGGATGATACTGGGTATAATGCTGATGCTTATAAGCCTGTATTTCAGCTTTTTCAAAGACAAGATGCAGAAACTGATCCGTCCTACACGAGGATGGCAGTTAGGCACGGGCGCAGCCAGCGGTATCATGGGAGGATTGTTCGCCATGCATGGTCCTCCGGTAGTGCTCTATCTGATTTCGTCAGAGCCGGACAAGGACCATTATATGGGAATGATTCAGACTTATGCTGTCGTAACAAATATATCAATGTTGTTCGTGCGTGCGTACAACGGTTATTTTACGCCGGCTGTCGGAAACACTTACATCTATGCGCTGGCAGGATTGGGCATCGGAGTGCTTGCCGGCAACTGGGCCTTCAAACGTATCCCTAATAGACTATTCACCTACATAGTTTATGCATACATCGGAGTGAGCGGACTGATAATCTTGCTCACAGCATAATCTACTGATGCTGATTTGTGATCGAGTGCCTTGAGGTGAAAGTCTTGATTGCACGATAGATTGCCTGGACACGTTCATCCTCCCAAGAGACCTTAGTCTTGTTGTCAGCATCTCTTCCATGTGCCCATAGGACCACACCATCAAGACACTCATATGCCGCCTCAAGCATCTGCAGGTATTTCTCCTCAGTGATGAACTGCATATAATAAGGGCTGGTCTTCCAGTCATAGTACTGAGACCATAGGTATCCGACAATCTTCTTATCGGGGTAGTATTTCTTTATATAATCAACTGTAATCTTCAGGTCTTCAACCCATTGGTCCATATCTGGACCATAACAGTAGAAACATGGATACAGAACATCAGACACCTCGCCTGCGGCTAATCTATTGCTGCTTCCGGTGAGAACCTCCATCAGTTCTTCATCTGTCTTGCCAGCCATTTCTTCGACATATCTGGCTATGTTCAAAGTGCCTAGAGGTATACCATAATTTCCGACAGACACCCCCTCTATTCCTTTACGAAAAACGTCAAAGATCACAGCAAGAGAATCCTTCAGTGACTCATTGGAATAGCTTTCATCCCAATACCATGACTCTATATCAGTACTTATCGTCTTGATTCCGGCTTCATTCGCCTCTGCAATGCAGGCATTGATTTTTTCCAGATCTACCCTGCCATCCGAGAGTAGACGGGATTCATATACGAGCTTTAGTCTGGAGAGTCCATCAGTGGACAGATCCGGTTTACCGGGATAGCCAAGACAGTCATACACAACAAATTCCTTATCCACAACCTCACTAGCACATCCTGCAGTAAAAAGCATTGCACCAATCGCCAAAACAGTTATAATCCACCTCATATAGCATAAATCTTTAAAATCACTTCCGGACAGGACCCAAAGATACATCTTTTCACATATAACAAAACAGAAAAACTATATATTTGCATTCTGACACAGTAAAAACAGCACATGACAATGAAACGAATATTGCTATTTCTATTCTGCATCACAATGTCGAGTGTGATGATGGCAAACCATCCCAACCCATATATGCAGAAGGGTGCATCTATGATCTCAAAAGGGAAATACAAAGACGCTATCGCACAGTTTGAGAAAGTCATCGACAAATGGTGCGAATACGGAGCAGCATATGACTACCGTTGCTATTGCTATACTAAAACCGGAAATATAGATGGAGCAGTGCGCGATATCGTAAGGTCAGTGCGTACAGGAAAAGAGCGTGCAAAGACCATAGAACTATTCGACAAACTGTCGCTGAATGCTGCGGATAAACTGATTGAGGAGCTGAAGAAGGAATGCGAAGTGAACCCGTTAAGGAGAAACCTCTATTACTATCTTGGACTTGCCTATCAGGCAAAGGGTGATATGGACAAGGCAACGGAAGCCTTTGCGGAATCCGGAAAGGAATATAAAGGATACAGGACAGATAAAAGAATGTACACCAAGCCATATTTCAGGACCAACGACCCAAGTGAGTTCGGAAAATGGGTCAAATCACAGATCAACTATCCCGACATAGCCAAGGCCAATCAGCTGGACGGTAGTGTGAAGTGCTCATTCTGGATTGATGAGAATGGTAATGTCAGCGGAGTGAGAGTCGTTGATGACGTACACTACGACTTCGACTCACAGATGGTCAAGGTAATAGAAATGTCTCCTACGTGGCATCCGGCAAACTCGGCTGGATCCCCTGTAAGATCCTTCCATGTTTTCACCATGAACTATATTCTAAATCTCGATTAATATCAGTACATTTGCAGCCGCAAATTTAAAATTATGGATAAGGTATCGGAAAACCCTTTCAAAAACCGGACAGTGGCAGACATGCCTCTAATTGTAGTGACAGCTCTATTCGTCACATGTTATCTGGTTTCAAACCTGATGGCAGTCAAGGTCATAGGCATTCTAAATCTGTTCTACTTCGACGCTGGAACAATCACCTTCCCCTTCGCATATATGCTGGGAGATGTCCTCACCGAAATTTGGGGCTACCGCACCACACGTAAGGTCATCTTCCTGACCTTCCTCTGCAACATAGTAATGTTAGTCTGCACCCAGATCGGAGTATGGCTCCCCTCACCTGACTACCTCGATGGAACCGCTCAGGCATATAACACGGTATTCAATTATGTACCACGCATAATCCTGGGTTCATTGACAGGATTCCTGCTTGGCGAACTCTCGAATTCGTGGATAATGGAGCATATAAAAAAGAAGACCAAAGGCAGACGCCTGTGGGTACGAACCATTGGAAGTTCGATCATAGGCTATATGTTCGACACTGTGCCATTTGTACTCATAGCCTTCCTCGGAGTGCTTACAGCAAGAGATATCCTTCTGATGATAGTCCTCCAGTATCTTATGAAACTAGGAATCGAAGCCCTCTTCGGAACCCCTATGGCATACGCTGTCATTGGACTACTTAAAAGGATGAAGATATGAAAACACTGATAACAGGCACATCGCAAGGCATCGGAATGGCCCTCGCTCAGATCTTCCTTGACAACGGACACGAAGTCATCGGATTTGACAGGCAGGAGGCAGCCATTACTCACGAGCACTATACCCACTTCTGCCTTGACGTCCGCGGCGACCTCCCGGAAATTATTGATGTAGAAATACTTATCAACAACGCTGGAACTCAGAACGAAGACGACATCGACATCAATCTGAAGGCTCTGATCCGCATTACAGAGAAATACGGAATGCAGGAACACATAAGATCCATACTCAACATTGGCTCAGCAAGCGGACACACCGGAGCGGAGTTTCCAGAATACTGCGCCAGCAAGGGAGGTGTCATAGCATATACGAAAAATGTGGCTCAAAGAGTAGCAAAGTTCGGAGCGACATGCAACAGTATAGACCCGGGCGGGGTGCTTACACCGCTTAATGACTGTGTGGTGAATGACACTGTTCTATGGCAGGAAATAATGGATCAGACCCCTCTTAAGCGATGGGCAACACCGGAAGAGATTGCTCAGTGGGGATATTTTCTCACTGTAACCAACACGTTCTGCACAGGACAGAGCATTGTCATTGATGGAGGCGAATCCATCAACTCACATTTCGTATGGCCGGAAGGCATCTAAATGAAAAAACTGAAGATGACTATGAAAATTGTAATATTGGATTTTGACGGAACTATGGGCGATACAGCAGCGGTAATCGTCCAGACAATGCAGGCAACCATCAGAGAACTTAATCTTCCTGCACGCACAGATGAGCAGTGCGCATCGATGATAGGACTCAGACTTGTCGAGATACCTCCGGTACTGTTCCCGGAATGCGGACTTGATGGTGAATTCTATGCAGAGACCTACAGGAGACTGTTCAAGATCTATAATACAGACGATGCAGTAAAGCTGTATCCAAATGTTCTCGAGACACTTATCGAGCTGAAGAACAGAGGATATGTTCTGACTATCGCAAGTAGCAGAAGTCGCAAGACTTTAGTGGAATATGTCGAGCGCCTCGGACTGTCTGAGCACATAAGCTATATACTTGGTGCTGACGATGTTGTAAACGGCAAACCCGATCCGGAGCCTGTAAACAGGACTCTGGATAAATATGGATTCGATGCTCAGGATGCAATCGTTGTAGGCGACACCGAATACGACATCCTTATGGGAAAGAATGCCGGAACATACACATGCGGTGTAACCTACGGAAACGGAAGCAGAGAAAGTCTGAAAGATGCAGACTGGATCATTGATGATTTCGGAAAACTCCTGGAAATCATCAAGTAATTACTTCTTGAGGAAGCAGGTCTTAAGAACGATGCTGCTGCCCTCTATCTTACAGTCAACCTCTTCCGGATTCTCTGTAAGACGGATGCTTCTTACCTTTGTGCCTCGTTTGATCACCATTGAGGATCCCTTTACCTTAAGGTCCTTGATCACTACAACTGCGTCGCCGTCGAAGAGTTCAGCACCATTGCTGTCTCTTGCAACGTCATCGGCCTCAACAGCCTCTTCCACAGAATCAAATTCGTGTGTGCAATCAGGACATACATAAAGAGAACCATCAAAATAAGTGTATTCACTGCCACACTTCGGGCACTTTGGAATTTCGTTCATTGTATAATGTTTAAATTTATTTCTCAATCATTTTTCCTGCTGCAGACCAGCCTAGGAAACCCTTACCCAATTCAACAACCTCAAATCCATTCTCAGTGAGGATTCTTGCTGCAGTCTTGCTGCGGTTTCCGCTACGACAATAAAGTGCAACAGACTTGTCTTTAGGAAGGTTCTTCAAGGCCTCATTAGTGAAATTGTCCTCGAGAACATCGATGTTGAAATCTGTTCCGGGGATGTGTCCCTGAGCATATTCCTCTGGAGTACGGACATCCAGAACCACATACGAAGAATCAGCGACCGCTATCTCAAACTCATTTACAGACACAGACTTAAAAGGCTGCTCAGACTGTGCAAACAGGCTAAGGAATGAAAAACCAAGCATAAGTGATATCAATATTTTCTTAATCATATCCATAAAGTTTCAGCTGCAAAAATACTAAAAAAAGATGACAGCCGAAATTCAGCTGTCATCTCCTGTCAAATCAACACTTAATTTACTCAGCAGGTGTCCACTTGCACCTCACCGGCGAAACTATCGCTCCTTCCTTCTTAAGCTCTGCAAAAACCTTATCAACAACCTTTCTGTCAAGACCTGATAAAGTTGCCACCTCACCTGCAGCGATAGGCTTACCTGCCTCCTTCATTACCTTCAAAACTAATTCCCTTTCCATATAACTCTATAACTATTAATTTATTGAACACTAAATTTCAGTCTTCCAAAGACCATGCAGATTGCAGTATTCATACACAGCAACTGCCTTATCATCTCCAAGATGGATCACTGCCTCAGGTTTATCCTTGAGATCAACACGAATACCACCATTCTCAGTCTCGACATAGATAAATGAAATGTGATGCTCCTCAAGCATTGGATGCGCTACACTTCCTACCTCAACTTTGATTGTACTGTCATCAAGCTTTGTCACTACTGGAAGATGCTTTTCAACACTAGCATCAACTGTTCCCGGCACAAGTTCCTCCATCTTCTCTGCACAACATACAACTGGAACCTTCTTATCTACTATCTTCTGAATTACATTGCCGCAATGACGACATCTATAAAATTTTACTGCCATGATTTCCTCTATTAATGTTATCTTATTTTGAATTATTCTAATTTATCTCTGATGCAAAGGTAAGAAGATTTTTTGAATCTCCAAATTTTTATTTAGAATTTTTCAAAATTATTTAGAAACTTTCCATCTGAGTCTCCAGACCCCATCAGCGTAGGAATGGCTGATTATCCTGAACTCCCCTATCTCACGTGTATTAGAGACATGGGCTCCAATGCATGCACAGGCATCATAATCCCCGATACGCACAATCCTGAGCGTCTGAGAAACATCCTCAGGTAGCTTGCTCAGATCAACAATTGATGCGGCATCCTCTCGAGGCATATATTCAATCGTCACATCAAGCTCTCGGGCTATCAGCTCATTGACACGAGCCTCAATCTCAGCAACTTGATCTGCAGTAGGCTCAGAATCAAGGATATAATCGCATTTTGACTTCTTTCTCTCAATGTGGGCATTCCTTGATCTAGGACATCCGAACATCTTCACCATAGTGGCATTAAGCAAATGCTCACAGCTGTGAGCCGGCTCATATTCTAATTTATTGTGGGCATTAAGTATTGGCTGTTCCATAATATTATAGCGTGTTTCAACAAAGGTAATCAAAAACATCGTACGCATGGCACACTTTGTGACTCGCGAGAGGCGGACAAATAAAAAATTAAAATTATGGATAAGATAAAAAAGACAACAGGAGACGTTGCTCCCCTCATTTTCGGATCACACGAAATGAAGGAACCAGCACCAGCGGAATTCATTCCAAAGCATAAGACTCCGGCGAACATAGCATATCAGATGGTCAAGGACGAGACATTCCCGCAGACCCAGCCACGACTCAATCTTGCGACCTTCGTCACTACATATATGGATGACTACGGCACAAAGCTGATGAACGAGGCAGTAGGAATCAACTTTATCGATGAGACAGAGTATCCACGCGTGGCTGTCATGTGCGGACGATGCATTAATATGGTAGCAAATATGTGGCACACACCGGAAAAGGACGACTGGAAGACCGGAGCGGTGGGCATCGGTTCATCTGAAGCCTGTATGCTCGGCGGTGTTGCTGCATGGCTACGGTGGAGAGAACGTCGCAAGGCACAGGGAAAGCCATATGACAAGCCTAATCTGATAATGAGTACTGGCTATCAGGTGGTGTGGGAGAAGTTCTGCCAACTGTGGCAGATCGAAATGAGAACAGTGCCACTCACACATAAACACCCGACCCTTGATGTAGAGAAGGCCATAAGAATGTGTGACGAAAACACAATCTGCGTGGTGCCGATCGCCGGTGTCACATGGACAGGAATGAATGATGATATAGAGGCTCTGGACTTTGCTCTGGACGGATTCAACGCAAAGACAGGATACGACATTCCTATCCACGTGGATGCTGCATCAGGTGGTTTCATTCTACCATTCCTCAATCCTTCAAAGAGATGGGATTTCAGGCTGAAATGGGTCTATTCTATCTCTACTTCCGGTCATAAATACGGTCTCGTATATCCTGGACTCGGTTGGGTTATCTGGAGAGGAAAGGAATATCTTCCAAAAGAGATGTCGTTCAGCGTGAACTATCTAGGAGCGAACATCACACAGGTAGGACTTAACTTCTCACGTCCTGCCGCTCAGATCCTGGCACAGTACTACAATTTCATCCACCTCGGTGAGCAAGGCTACAGAGAGATTCATTCCAACTCGATGGCAATCGCGAGATACTGCCACGATGCTGTAGGAAAGATGCCATGCTTCAAGAACTACTCAGAGAATCTGGAGAATCCTCTCTTCATCTGGTACATGGAGCCTGAATACGACAAGACAGCAAAGTGGACTCTGTATGACCTTCAGGACAAACTAATGCAGCGCGGATGGATGGTACCGGCCTATTCAATGCCTAAAGACATCGAGGATATGGTGGTGATGAGAATCGTGGTCCGTCAGGGTATGTCCCGAGATATGGCGGATATGCTCATCGGTGACATCCAGGATTCGGTGGCTGAACTCGAAAAGCTGGAATACCCTACTCCAAGCCGCATTGCAGCAACCAAGAGTGAAAAGACCAAAGGTCGTGTGTATACACATTAAATTGATAAACTATGGATACAAATAACGGAAACGCAGGCAAGGCGTTCAAGTTGAGTGTCGCCACGCTTGCAATCATGAATATAACTGCAGTAGTCAGTCTGCGTGGTCTGCCAGCTGAAGCGATCTACGGTCCATCTTCGGCATTCTACTATCTGTTTGCGGCAATCGTTTTCCTGATTCCGACAGCGATGGTGGCTGCCGAGCTCGCTGCGATGTTTTCCGACAAGCAGGGTGGAGTCTTCAGATGGGTTGGCGAAGCATTCGGAGCGCGTACGGGATTTCTGGCAATATGGCTGCAGTGGATCGAATCTACAATATGGTACCCGACTGTGCTTACCTTCGGAGCCGTTTCGCTGGCATATATCGGCATGGACGGAGCTTCAGATGCAGCACTAGCCTCCAACAAAGTCTTTACCTTGATCACAGTACTCGCCATCTATTGGATCGCGACCTTCATCGCAATGAAAGGCCTCAGCTGGGTGGGTAAGATCAGCAAATGGGGTGGAATGATAGGCACGATCATCCCTGCAGGACTTCTGATTATTCTTGGTATCGTATATATTCTGAGCGGAGGACACAACTATATGGATATGTCTCAGGGATTCTTCCCTGACCTTACCAAGCTCGACAATATTGTCCTGGCGAGCAGTATCTTCCTCTTTTATGCGGGTATGGAAATGATGGGCGTCCATGTAATGGATGTGAACAATCCTTCTCGCAACTACCCTAAAGCCATCATCATCGGCTCTCTTGCTACGGTAGCGATCTTTGTTCTGGGAACCTTTGCATTGGGTTTCATTATCCCTGCCAAAGACATTAATCTTACACAGTCGCTACTGATCGGATTCGACAACTATTTCAGGTACTTCCACCTTTCTTGGGCCGGTCCTGTGATTGCTGTCGCCCTGATGTTCGGAGTGCTGGCGAGCGTACTGACCTGGGTTGCCGGTCCGTCCAAGGGTATATTCACAGTGGGAAAGGCCGGCTATCTGCCTCCTTTCTTCCAGAAGACAAACAGCCACGGAGTTCAGCGCAACATTCTCCTTGTTCAGGGAGGTATAGTTACCCTACTCTCTCTCCTGTTCGTTGTAATGCCATCTGTACAGTCTTTCTACCAGATTCTTTCGCAGCTTACCATTCTCCTGTACCTGATCATGTATATGCTGATGTTTGCAGCAGCGATCGTTCTACGCTACAAGATGAAGGATACCCCTCGCCCGTTCCGTTTGGGAAAAGGCAACGGCTTGATGTGGTTCCTGGGTGCAGTAGGATTCGGCGGTTCTCTGCTGGCATTTGTGCTCAGCTTCATTCCTCCGGGACAGATTGAGACAGGCAGCAATGCGGTGTGGTACTCAGTACTGATCATCGGATGCGTCGTGATGGTGGTAATCCCTTACATCATCTACGCAATGCGTAAGCCATCATGGAAGGATCCGGCAGCTGACATCGCTCCATTCCATTGGGAAAAGTAACGTGCACAGGAGGCATTTATCCATACCCTAGTGCACAGCAACAGGCCTCCAAGGGGCCCCAACATATACCAAGCGTGCACAGGAGTCAGCAAAAATGCCTCCTGTGCACGCCTTATATTCTGCCATGTTCTATTCCTGCCCGGTAAGTTCGGCCATTCTGAGAAGGGCTGTAACTGATGACCAGGTGCAGTTCACCCAGAATGTCCTGTTGACTTCGCTGCGAGGGCTTCTGAGATCCCATGTAGTAGGCATCTGGCCGCTGCATTTATTCTGAACGACTGTCATATTATCGATAAGAGCCTTTGCCTTGGCAAATGCAAGTTTATCACCTGTAGCCTCATACAGATCCAGAAATGCCATCGACACATTATGGGCGCTTGCATCAACAGGAGTCCAATACTTATACTGCTCTACAACGCAAGGACCAGCAAATCTCTTGACTCCATGCTCATTAGGAACGATATCCCAGAATGTGAACTGGTCTTCACTCATTCTTATAAGGTCCTTCGCATTCTGAAGCTCCTTATCAGTAAGATTCTTCTTCTTGAGAAGATATGATGCATACGGAGCTGCTGTGCAGTTGGTAAGGTTCTCATAAGGCTCAAGACCAAGCACATTAGTATCCTCGAACTGACCTGTCATATTGAAGGTCTCCACAGCCACCTCATTCATCCATTTCTCACCCTTCTCAATAACCTCAGCATATTTGCCAAGACCGTATTGATCGCGAAGACGAAGCATGTAGTTAAGAAGCGGGTGGAGCATAGCCCTGACATCATTCACAGGTTCTCCTGTAACGAAGTCTACCTTGATAGGATATGAACCATCCTCACCTTGGAGCTTGAGATACGTGTCAGCAATTCCAACAGCTCTGTCATAATAAAGCTGCTCTCCGGTGTAGTCATAAAGGTCAAGGAATGCATGGCCGGCTGCACAAGCCTCAAGAGTCATGGTCTTGCCCTGATTCCAGTCACGCTTGGAATTTACATAATTGAGATAATATGTAGGAGGGAAAAATGCCAACGGAGCATCTTCAGGCCGACTCATATCGATCAGGAATGCTGCAGCATTCTTTGCTATGGCAATTGCTTCATCTGCCAGAAGCGGGAACTCCTTGGCAACAAGGACCTCATTACGGATTGTCGCACCGATGATCTTGCATGGATAAGTATTATGGTCATATGACATATCCGGAACAGTCTGTGTCTTCCAGCTCTGGATTGCAGGCATCCTGTGGATATAATAGATTGCCATTCGAGCAGCCTCCTTGTAGTCGCGCACCGCATCAGGATAAGGTCCTGCAAACGGGAAGTCCCTCAAAAATTTACGCTCACCCACCTGAGCCATGACTTTACCATCTGCATCGACAGCCTCAACGGTCAGGACGACATTTCCCGGAGTAATCTCATTCCAGATCGGGCTGAGAGGAGCCTTTGGACACTCTGCAGTGAAAGTCCACTCCTGAGCAGAGCCTTCAGCAGCAGGCTTCACGGTAAACTTATAGGCCACGGAACCCTCAACCTCAGGGAAATCGAATGCCGGAGCATAAATGAATTTCTTGGCGAACTTGTTCCAGAATGGGTTTCGTCCCTCATAGCCCGGACGGATCGGCTGGAGATATTCCTCTGCAGCCTGTGCATTCAGTCTCTCAGTCTCAGAGACAGCCTGACAGCCGGCAAACAGCGCACCTGAAAGCACTGCAGCAATCATCAGTCTTTTCATATCATTAATCATTTGGTTACAACAAATATAGAAAATATGCAGATACATTTGACAGGATATCCTTCTCAAAAAAGTCGAAAGTATCCTTTCCTGCACAAAAAATTTTCGTTAAACGTAGTAGTTGCTTTACAAAACTGTAAGATTTCTTTACAGCAACAGTCCCCCACAAGAAAGCATAATCACCTATCCATCAATTAATTCACAATTTTGGCACACCCTCTGCTGACCTGTTCATCGAAACCGCATGAACCCCTTTAGCATAAATGAGAAAAAGACTGACCATAATAACAATGCTTCTGACCGGTCTGGCTGCATTCGGACAGGACAGGATGTCTCTATCCGAGGCCATCCGCACCGCGCGCACAAACTCGGTCGAAGCCCTCGAAACACGGCAGGCATTCATATCGACATATTGGGCATACCGTTCTTACAAGGCCAGCAGGCTCCCCTCATTCTACCTAAGCGGTGATATAATGAATTTCGACCGCTCGCTGACACTGCTTCAGAATCCTGAAACAGGCATACTCGGCTATGTCAGTTCCAACAATCTCCAGAACGGGCTCGGCCTCGAGATCAATCAGAACATAACCTTCACAGGCGGCACCCTCACTGTGCTTTCTGACCTTTCGCGAATTGATCAGTTCGGAGCAGCCAAGAGTCTTACATGGTATACAAGACCGATCACCGTCTCCTACTATCAGCCCCTCTTCACCTACAACCAGTTCAAATGGGACAAGAAGATCGAACCCAAGGAATACGAAAAAGGCAAGAGAGAATATATGGAAAGAATGGAGGGAATAACCATCAATGCCGTATATGCCTACCACAACCTGCTTCTGGCGAAGATGAACAACGAAATCAGCAGGAGCAATTTCGAGAACTCGGGCAAGATGCTCCGGATAGCAAAGGAGAGACTTCAGCTAGGGAATGTCACTCGCGCCGAATATCTCCAGCTTGAGCTCAGGATGCTCAACGACAGCATATCGATAAACGAAACTGCCGTTCAGGTACGCGAGGCACAGATGATCCTGAATTCGCTCCTGGGTTATGACGAATCATTTGAAATAGAGCCGGTCATAGAGGAGAATCTGCCGGACATAATGATGGATTATGACCTTGTGATGAGCAAATCACTGGAAAATTCAAGCTTCTGTCTCAGCAATGAACTCAGTCTTCTCAATGCAGAATCTGCAGTGGCACATGCAAAGGCATCACGAGGATTTTCCTTTGCCCTCAACGCCCGTTTCGGGATGTCACAGACCGGGCCTGAATTCCCTCAGGCATATAAGAATCTGCTTGATCAGGAGGTGGTCGGCATAACGTTCAGGATTCCGATCTTTGACTGGGGACTTGGAAAAGGTAAGGTGCAGAAGGCAAAGGCCGCACAGGAAGTCGTGAGGGCTCAGGTGAAGCAGTCGGAGAACGATTTCAGAAGACAGATGTTCACTGCAGTGAGTGAATTCAACAATCAGAAGCAGCAGTGCATGGTATCCCGGAGGGCAATGAAGGTGGCTTCGGAGCGATATGAACTGACAATGCACCGTTTCCGGGAAGGCAGCGCTACCGTGACCGACCTGAATATGGCTCAGACAGAGAATGACAGTGCATTGCGCCAATATATAAACGACATAAGCAACTACTGGACGTTCTACTATACCTTGAGGCAATATACGCTCTACGATTTCATCCAGGGCAGAGACCTTGAGATCAACGTCAACGAAATGATAATGTAACGTCATCCCCGACAGATTGCCGGTCGGAGCCGGCAATGACGAAACAAACGTCATTCCCGACTCGATCGGGAATCTCAAAACAACAAACGTAATTCCCGACTCGATCGGGAATCTCAAAACAACAAACGTCATCCCCGACTCGATCGGGAATCTCAAAACAACAAACGTCATCCCCGACCTGATCGGGGAGCCAAAACCGAAAAGATGGACAGACCTATAGAAAAGAAAAAAGGCATAGCCTTAATATTCAGCAAGAAAGCCCTCCCGTACTGGTTCGGAGGTATAATGGCGACATTCATCATCTCGCTCATTTTCCGCGACGATGCCAGCACGCTGCGCGTCAACGGAGAGAGCCTGTCCATCAGTGAAGTCAGAGAAGGCGAATTCAATGACTACATCCGCCTCAGCGGACAGGTACAGCCCATGACAAGCATACAGGTAAGCCCTCGTGAATCCGGAATAGTAGAGGATATCCTCATTGAAGAAGGCTCGAAAGTCCAGGCCGGAGACATAATCATACGTCTGGGCAACGATGACCTTGACCTTGAAATCCTGAACTCGGAAGCCAATCTTGCGGAAAAAGAGAATGCCCTCAGAAACACAATGATCCAGATGGAACAGGAGAAGATGCAGCTGAGTCTCAATATCCTGGAACTTAAGACAGAAGTACAGCGCAAGGAACGTGCACTGAAGTCACAGAAAAGGCTGTTCGATGACGGTCTGATCGGTAAGGAAGAGTATCTCCGGTCTGAGGAAGACTACATCCTATTCTGCAAGAAGCTTGAGGTGACTATAGCACGTGCGGAGCAGGACAGTCTCTACAGAAATGTGCAGATAAAGCAGATGAAGGAAAGTCTGGAGAACATGAAAGCAAACATGCAGCGCATACGGATGCGGAAGAAGCACCTTGAAGTAAAAGCCCCTATCAATGGTGAGCTCGGCCTGCTGGAAGTGACGCTTGGTGAATCCATAAGCAGCGGAAGGAAGATCGGGCAGATCAACGCATTGGACAGCTACAAGATAGAAGCCCTGATAGATGAGCATTACATAGACAGAGTATCAGCAGGTCTGAGTGCTACATTCGAAAGGCAGAATGAGACCTTCGACGCCGTCATACGCAAAGTCTACCCGGAGGTACGGGACGGCAAGTTCAAGGCAGACTTCAGGTTCAGCGGCGAGCAGCCACAGAACATCAGGACCGGCCAGACCTATTACCTGAATCTGCAGCTTGCTCAGCCGGAAAAAGCGACACTTATCCATCGCGGCACATTCTACCAGAAGACTGCAGGCAAATGGATATATGTCGTGGCGCCGGAAGGCGGAAAAGCTGTTAAACGTGAAATACGCATAGGACGTCAGAATCCGCAGTTCTACGAAGTCCTTGAAGGGTTGGAACCTGGAGAAAAAGTCATAACGTCGGGTTATGACAACTTTGGAGACAATGAAGTATTGATATTTTAAAAACATAAACACCATGATCAAAGTAACAGACCTAAGCAAGATTTTCCGAACAGAGGAAATCGAGACAACCGCACTCAACAAGGTTTCATTCGAAATCAACGACGGCGAATTCGTGGCCATCATGGGCCCGTCAGGATGCGGTAAGTCAACCCTCCTGAACATCCTCGGTCTTCTTGACAACCCTACCGACGGAAGCTATCAGATTCTCGGACAGGAAGTTGCGAAACTTAAGGAAAAGGACCGCACAAAGTTCCGCAAGGGAAATATCGGATTCGTGTTCCAGAGTTTCAACCTCATCGACGAACTAAACGTATTCGAGAATGTGGAGCTTCCGCTGCGATATCTGAATATCAGTTCATCTGAAAGAAAGGCTCGTGTGACCGAGATGCTCAAGAGAATGAACATCAGCCATCGTGCCCAGCATTTCCCACAGCAGCTCTCAGGTGGTCAGCAGCAGCGTGTCGCCATCGCCCGTGCAGTCGTATCGAACCCTAAGCTGATCCTCGCCGATGAGCCTACCGGTAACCTCGACTCAAAGAACGGAAAGGAAGTCATGGATCTCCTCACCGAACTCAACAAGGAAGGAACTACCATCGTGATGGTGACCCACTCGCAGAAGGACGCAGCCTGTGCCCAGCGCATCGTCAACCTCTTCGACGGCGAGATTGTAAGCGATGTGAAAAACGAACTGTAAAATGAAAAGTTACCTGAGATTCCTGAGCAGAAACAAGCTTTACACCGCGATCGAAGTCGTGGGTCTGAGCCTTGCTATGGCGTTTGCGATACCGACAATAAACTGGTTCATTCAGTACTTTGATTCCAGATATGGATACGAAGACTACAGGAACACATGGACTGTAACGAACAATTACGGTTACATCGGTGCAGCACCGGAACTCGGCAAGGTCATTAAGGAGAGCATTCCTGAAATCGAGAAGATCTCGACCGCCGACATGAGGGACAAGACATATGAGCTCAATGGCTACACTGCCACTGCATTCAGATGCGACAGTATGTTCTTCGAGATGTTCCCTATGAGATTCATCGAGGGGGACAAGTCCTTCGTAAACGTGCCGACACAAATATGCATATCGGAGAAATTTGCAGAACATCTTGCTGAAGACGGGAAACCTGTTCTTGGTCGCGAGGTCGTGCTTGGCGAAAGCGCATATATGATTGCGGCTGTGATGGAGAATCAGGGAAACGGAGCAATAAGGTACAGCGACATGATCGTTCCACTTGGAGACACAGTCGGTAAACGAGACCATTCCAGACAATGCGTTACAGTCTTCTCGATACGGGATACAACAGGATTGAGAAGGAAATTACAGAAATTATGTACTGATTATTATGGTTTCAAAGAACCTGAAGAAGAGATCCGACACATAAATCTTGTCAGATATGATGATTTCTGTTCACACCCCGGACAGTCCGCCTTTGTACAAAGGCATGTCGGCTTCGGCATTACCTTATGTATCATAAGCCTGATACTGATAGCGATAGCACTTATGAACTACTGCAATCTTTCCATCGCCCTCACCACAAGAAGAGCAAAGGAATTTGCAATTCATAAACTCATAGGCGCCGACAGTCCTGTCATATATAGAAGAATATTCATTGAAGCATTGGTATTCTGTGCATTGTGCTTCCTCATTGCCATACCTTTGTCCGGAACAATGTCGGAACTGATTTCATCGTTACTGTCCATATCCGGAATCAAATCTCATACGGGATTCATATCTGATATCAGCTTCAGCATATATGCAGTCATTTCATATCTGACACTCATTGTTATGACTACTCTGATATCTGCACTGCCTCCAGCCTTGCTTATCAATCACTTCTCTCCTCTGGACATAACAAAAGGAGAATTCAGATACTACAGCAGAAAAACCTCATCCAAGATTTTCCTGTGCATTCAGATGATGCTGGCAATAGCATTGATTTCGATTTCGATGATTACCTATACCGAATATCGCTTGTATATCAAGGCTGACACAAACTGCGATATCGATGATGTATTCGCAATCATTCCAAATGACAGGAAGTCATTCCCGTATGATATGTTTCTGTCAGAACTCGAAAGATGTCCTTATGTTCTGGCTGCAGGACTTACATACGGAGTACCGAACAGCTGCGAGTTCGGATCTTTAAGAATCAATGACGAACGCATAGATTACGAACTCATAATATGCGATGAAGAAGCATTCGGTCTTTATGGTTTCCACGAATTGAAGCACTATGGTTCCGGAACTCACGGTCTATGGATTACAGACGGATTTCTTAACAGATACGAAGGATTTCCAGACCTGCCGAAACATGTTTCTGATGAATGGGAAATAGAAGAAATTGCCGGCAGAATGGCAACTTTCACATCACTGGCAGGCAATTACAGGAATTCCAAACCAGTGGTGGTCGTGATTGAAAGATCACAGATCATGGAAAAGAAGTCTATCTTCACAGAAAAATTTGGAGGTCTGCCATACATAGCAATCAAGACAGTCCCAAACCATAAGACAGCACGCAAAGCAATAGTGGAAGTATATTCAAAAGCTACGGGAAAGATCGTGTCAGACATGACCGGATTCGGAGTTTTCTCCGGGTACATTACCAATGATATTATCGACCATTACTATGGACATGCAAAATCAATGGCCTCATCAATCGGCAAAGTTGCATTGCTTGCAGTCATAATGGTGATTGCCGGCATGTTTGGCATTAGCATCTATTTCACATCAGAGCAGGAAAAGCCGACTGCAATCAGAAAGACATTCGGTGCAGACACAGCTGTGGAAGTCAGGAGGATGTTGAATTCATACCTCCGTATCACGGTAATTGCAGATATAGTAGTATTGCCGTTCATTTATCTGTTCTGGAAGCAAATGGTATGGGAAGCAGAAAAGCACACATTTCCAATGATTGGAATCATGTCAGCCGCAGTCATGATTTCTTTTGCGATATGTCTCACAGCAGTCCTCTGGCAGACCCTCCGCGCAGCCCGCACCAACCCTGCCGAGGCACTGAAGAAGGAATAGATGCCCGGTCGGACCGGGCATGACTATTAAAGTTCTTTGACATACTGAAAACAAGACGAAAGAAATTGTCTATCTTTGCTTCGAACTATTAGAGAATCACTCTATGGAGAAGAAATTAAAGATTCGCAACAGCACAGCAGAGTTCCTGACCTTTACAGTTCAGGCACAAGAAGACGGGATTGAGGTAAGGCTTCAGGATGAAACTATATGGTTGAGTCAGAAGTTAATGGGAGTGCTGTTCGAATGCACCACTGACAATATCGGTCTTCACCTTAAACATATTTTCCAGGAAGGAGAACTTGAGGAACATTCAGTTACCGAGTATTTCTCGGCAACTGCAGCTGATGGTAAGAATTACAGGACAAAGTTCTATAACCTGGATGCCATAATTGCTGTAGGATATAGAATCAACAGCAAAAAGGCAACAGCTTTTCGCAGATGGGCAACAAATGTGTTGAGAGACTACACCATTCGTGGCTACATAATAGACAAGGAGCGCATGAAAAACGGAACCTTTTTCAATGAGGACTATTTCAAGAGTCTGCTTGAGGAGGTTCGTGAAATAAGAGCCAGTGAAAGATTATTTTACCAAAAGATCACTGACATCTATGCTACATCCTTTGATTATGATGCAGAATCTCCTTCAACAATCAACTTCTTTGCAAATGTTCAGAATAAACTTCACTTTGCCATCCATCATCACACTGCGGCAGAGCTGATTATGGATAGAGCAGACAGTAGCAAAGAACACATGGGACTCACGACCTGGAAAAAAGCTCCATCTGGAAAAATACTCAAGAGTGATGTCGTTGTAGCAAAGAATTATCTGACAGAAAAAGAGATGCACCAACTTGACCGAGTTGTTTCCATGTATCTGGACTATGCTGAAAATCAAGCAGAAAAGCATATCCCTATGTCAATGGAAGACTGGTCGAAAAAGTTAGACGCATTCCTCCAGTTTAACGAGTACGACTTATTGAACAACATTGGCAAAGTATCAGCTGAGGTAGCAAAAGCATTTGCAGAAAGTGAATTTGAGAAATACAGGATTATACAGGATCGGCTTTTCCAATCAGATTTTGACAGACTAAGTTCAAGCGGTTTACTGAACTTCGAAACTGACAAATAAATTCTTTCGTCCCGAGGTCATTGACATGAACCTCGGGATTTTGTTTTCAGTATGACGGGGATAAAAAGATAAATATAGAATAGAAAAACAAATATGAAAAGTTACCTGAGATTCCTGGGAAGAAACAAACTGTACACCGCGATCGAGGTCGTGGGTCTGAGCCTTGCATTGGCATTTGTAATAGTGCTGAGTTCCTACATCGTGAACGATATGAGCGTGAACAAGATATTAAAGAATACTGACGATATTTATCTGGTTCATAAGCCGGAAGAATCTACGGTATACAGCGAAATACCTGGATTATATGAAAATATGCCGGAGATCTTGAGTTCATGCAGTTTCGTATCAAGCGGAAAGTACAAATCGCTTTACGATGATATCACCAAAGCCTCATATGGAAACAATACAGCAGACGTAGCTTCTGTATGCGTTTCGGAGAACTTCTTTGATATGTTCACCTTTCCTTTGTCTCAGGGAGATCCTTCAGATGTACTCAAGGCTAAGAACAGCGTTGTAATTTCAGAGAAACTGGCCAATACTCTTTTCCCAGATGGGAATGCCCTTGGAAAGGAAATCAATATATTTGAGAAGAATTCCATGAAAGAATACATTCCTGAGGTGAACGACCTCGATGTAAATCTTACTGTCACAGGAGTCTTCAAACCGTTCGGCAGAACCATTTTTATCGAGCCGGATATGATCATAAGATTCGATCTTTTTTCAGAACAGCAGTACGCAATGTATCAAGGAAGTCTGCAGAAAGGAGAATTCAGTTTCGTAAAACTTGCTAAAGGAGCGGACCCAGAGAAAATAGCCTCAAAACTCAACACAGAATTTCCTAAAGTTGCCAGGAGATACAGTCGTGAAGATTTTAAGATGACTGTTGCACTTACACCATTTGACAAAATCAAGTTGCAGGATCCACATAAATATGGACATGCTTTTGAGAATATCAGACACGGAAAACTCTATAATATCTACCTGATCATGTGCATCTTTCTGACTATTGTGGCATTGACTGAGTACATTGTCCTTACAATAGCATTCAGTAGATTTAGAATCAAGGAGATAGCAACAAGACAGCTACTAGGTACAGATCGTATGGGGGTTATAGGCAGATGCTTTATGGAGGCCTTTATTCTATTGATCGTATCCTGCATATTTGCAATATTGCTTGCTGTTGCGTTCAAGAATCCTGTAAGCCAGATTCTCGGAGCAGAAATCAATCCCTTTTCACAATTGTCCGAATATCTGATATTGGCTGCGATCATCATTGTTATGGTGTCTGTTGCCAGTGCTGTTCCATCGTTGATTCTGTCTTCTTACACTGCAATCAATGTAATCAAAGGAGAAGCAAGATACAGAGATAAGACTGTTTACGGGAAGGTAATTATTGGTGTTACCGGCTTTCTGAGCATTGTTGCCTTGAGCATCTGCTTTGGAGTCTCAAGACAGACCAAACATCTTGTAAACCAGCCACTTGGCTATAATATGGACGGGATAGTATGTCTCGAATTCGAAGGAGAAGAAGCTAGTATTATTTACGATAAACTTACCACATTGACCTTCATTGAAAAGGCTGGCATCTATTCCTTATTGCCGACTGGCAAGATTATGACTTCGGTCCGTGACGATGCAGGAAAAGATGAACGTGTATATATGCTTGAGGGAACGGAAGAGTTTTTCAATATACTTGGTATACAAATATTGGAAGATTACAATGTAGCTTCTGTAGATAAGGAAGATGGAAAGTACTATGTATGCGAAAGTTCTTTGTCAGCACTCGCACCATATATGCAGGATGGTAATATCAGAAAGTATCATCCTACTCCTCTATGCGGAGTAATAAGTGACTTCAAACTAGGAACTCTTAAGGAGGAGAGTACTGGCAGGATTACATTAGCCAACATTACCACTGAAGATGTTATCCTCGAGTGGGGAGGTTACTTAATGGCTAAAGTAAATATAGATGAAGAAGAAGCCAAAAAGCGGATCGAAGAATTTTGCATAAAAAATGGATATAAGGATTATATGTTTAACGCATATGTAATGCGTGATCTAGTAGAAAATAACATAAAGGAGGAAAAGAACATGATCAAGTTGTTGACAGGATTCTCCTTTATATGCATCCTTATGACTGTATTGACTATAGTTGGTCTGAGTAGTTATCACAACAAGACCACCGAGAAGGACAATGCCATCCGCAATGTCTTCGGATGCTCAAAGAAGGAACTCATCAGGAAAATCATCCTTGACTTCGTACTGCCTGTCGTGATTTCCGCTGCAGTTGCCATCCCGATTGCCTACACAACCATCGGACGCTGGCTCGAGGGATATGTCATCCGCACCCACAACTCCCCCGTGATCTACCTTGGAGCCCTAGCAGCTGTCCTGCTGATAAGCACAGCATCAGTCGCTATCCAGGCCCTCCGCCTGATGCGCACCAACCCTGCCGAGGCGCTTAAGAAGGAGTAAGATCAAACAGGATAATGAAAAATATTCTATCTTTACTGACGGTCATAGCTGCGGCTTTGATGTCAGTACAAGTTTAAGACATAACTTAAATAAAGATCTATTATGAAGATGAGACTTATCATCATTGCTGCAATGCTGGCTTTTTGCAGCTGTAACTCAGACAGATGCATAATCATTGGCGATATCTCCGGACTGGAGGGTGACGGCAAGATGTATCTTCAGGACGAGTGGAACGATTACGAGGTAATTGACTCTGCGGACGTTGTTGACGGCAAATTCAGATTCGACCTTGAAGTAGAACAGCCGACCTATGTGTATATGTATTTCGGAGACACTCAGGTCAGGGATTTCATTCTGGAGCCGGGCAAGATAACAGTAGAAGGAGATGTTGAGGAAGACATGTTTGCCGGAGCCTATGGATCGAAGATGAATGACCGTCTTCAGGAATTCTATGAGATTCAGAAACTAGGCCAGACCATGCCAATGGATCAGGTCCTTGAACTGCATGACAGGAAATTCTATGAACTTCTAAATGTTCCCGGGATGGATGCGCTCAAGCTGAAACTGGCTTTGTCTTACACTGGGGTAAAGTCTTCATATGAAATCCTCAATTGTCTGAAGAGCATGCCTGACGAAATAAAGAATATGGATTTCGTTAAGAGAAATATGGAAAAATGCGAAAGACGAATCCGGACAGAACCTCAGGCAGAAGGATGCGAAACAATCCCTTACTACATTGACATGGAGTATCCGGATGCGTCCGGCAATCCGGTGACTCTGAAGTCGGTGGTAGAGAATCCGGAGAACAGATACGTGCTTGTGGATTTCTGGAGCACCTGGTGCAGTCCATGCAGGGATGCTGTTCCGGAACTGGTCGAGGCATATGAGAAATTCAAGGACAAAGGATTCGAGATATACGCGGTTGCATACGAAGGACAGAGTGAGAAACTGCAGAAGTTTATCCGTGACAACAATATGACATGGATCAATGTATGCGGTGACGAGGACTCTGCAGGAAATCCGAAATGGTGGAAGGACTACGCCTTGACGGGAATTCCTGACAATGTACTCATAGACTGCAGCACCGGCATCATTGTCGGCCGCGAAATGAGGTTCAGACTCGTGTCCACGTTGGAAAAACTTCTCTAATTTCGCCATCAGCGTGCACTGGAGGACGCAAAATACCCCTGTACACATAAATCTAAAAATCATATTATCATGAAAGGAAAAATCATTTTTCTGGCAGCTGTCGCTTCTGCGCTGTTGAGCGGATGCCGCAACAAGGAACGTACAATTGAGTTCCCGGCCGTCGATGCCCCTAACACGACATCTGCAATTATTGAGAAAGTGGAATTGACAGACAGCGTTACAAATGTCTATATCCGCGGCTACCACCGTCCTAAGTGGTGGATCAGGATTGTTCCGGAAACCTATCTCCTTGCAGATGGAAAGAAATATGAGGTGATCGGCTCGGAAGGAATTGAACTTGGATCAAAACTCCATATGCCGGCTGACGGTGATTCATTATTCACATTGAAATTCGCTCCCCTTCCGCTCAGGACAAAGTCATTCGATCTCGTCGAAGGAGATGAGGAGGGTTCATGGAGATTCGTAGGTATCAATCTGACGAATAAGCCGTCTACCGCATATGACAAAGGTCTACCGAAACATATCAAGATTACACCGGAGACTCTCACAGAGGTTCCAGGATTCGTAAATAAAATTGCAGAAAGCACAATCCGTCTGCACCTGCTTGGATATAAGCCATCAATTTCAGATATTCCGGAAATTCACACTGGCAACATTGTCGGAGTTTCCACTGAGCACAAGTTGGTTATGGATCAGGAAACAGGGATAGCCTCTGCAACCTTTAGACAATATGGAACAGCTACAGGATTTCTGCTTATGGAATACACCAACCTAGGAACATTCCGTATCGCACCTGGTGAAACCATTGACCTTTATGTTGACCTTGGCTATCTTGACTATATATCAACTACAAGAAATAAGACTGGAAAAGCTGCAGTACCAGTAAAACCTCTGTATTCAAACGGCAGCATATATGACTGTCTGAATAATCTCCCTTACAGCTGCGACCCATGGGAGATAAGACTAAAGATGGGCAACCCAAGCGCTGAAAGCTATGCCTTGAATGCTGACCAAATGACAGAAGCAATCATAAAGGAATATGAAGAAACAGTTGAAATGATAGAAAACAAGGACTGGCATACTCTTGCAAAGGCAATGAAGATCGCTGAACTTAAGCTATCATGCATTAAGAATGTTCTGCACGCAGACGGCATCAGACAATACGGCTACATGATTGCCCACAATAAAACCTATTCTGATGAAATTGATTTCACTCCAGACCGCATAACAGAGAAGCAGCGCAGACTTGTAATGGAAAAGATTGACCTGAATGACACATTGGTGATGCTATGCGAAAACTCATGGACATTCGCCATCATGACACCAGATATGGTCAGTATGCTGCAGGACGAGAGCAACAGATATATCCCTAAGGCAAGAGATAACTATCTGCTGGCTGAAAACGGCAATCTTACCGAAGACCAGATAAAGGAGATGGGCAAATGGAACGACCCTTTCTTTGCGAACATGTGCAAGGAAATTCAGACTGATGTTCTGAAAAAGATGGCCACTAACAACTCTCTGATCCAGAAGACTCCGGATGTTCCGCTTGAGGAACTGTTTAAGACAATCGTTGCTCCACATAAGGGCAAAGTCGTGATGGTAGATTTCTGGAACACATGGTGCGGGCCATGCCGTCAGGCACTCGGGCTGACTGAACCGCTCAAGTCAGGTGAACTTGCAGACGAGAATCTTGTCTGGATCTACATTGCAAACGAAACCTCCCCTATCAACAAGTACCTTGAAATGATTCCAGACATCAAGGGTCTTCACTATAGGCTGAATGATGAGCAATGGAAACAGCTCACTGACAAAGATTTTGACATCGACGGCATTCCGTCGTATGTGCTCGTGAAGAAGGATGGCAGCTACAGCCTGCGCAACGACCTCAGAAACCACGATAAGTTCATCAATACCTTGAAGGCGGAACTTAAATAGTCTGTAAACCGTGCACAGGGGGCAAAATCATATCCTGCCGTGTACGCTACCACAATCCAGATGCCGTCTAAGGCACATCTGCGTGCACAGGGGTAAGCAGAAATAAGGGCCTGGAGCAGGACATCAATTCTTTATAATCAATGAAAGACCTCATATGCACGACAGATGCGACAGTCCTCATAACCGGAGAGAACGGTACCGGAAAAGATGTACTTGCCGGAGAGATCCACAGATTGTCAGAACGTGCACTCAGACCTATGGTATGTGTAGATGCCGGTGCTCTTACTGAGACTCTTTTCGAGAGCGAGCTTTTCGGCCATGTCAAGGGAGCATTTACAGATGCCCACACTGACCATGTCGGAAAGTTCGAGCAGGCAGACGGAGGTACGCTTTTCCTCGATGAGATTGGCAACATTCCGCTTCATCTACAGGCAAAGCTCCTCCGCGTGCTTCAGAACAGAAGCATAACCAGAGTCGGTGACACAAAGGCTATTCCCATAGACATCCGTCTGATATGCGCCACAAACAAGGACATGGAGAAGATGGTCCGAAGCGGAGAGTTTAGGGAAGACCTCTACTACAGGATAAATACAATGCATCTGCATCTCCCGGCCCTGCGGGAAAGGACAGATGAGATCATTCCGCTTGCAGGGATGTTCATCACAAAATATGCGGAACGCTACAGAAGAACCGTAACCGGGCTGACTCCTGAGGCCCAGGATATCCTGAAGGGACATTACTGGAGCGGCAATATCCGTGAACTGCAGAACTGCATCGAAAAGGCTGTCATTCTTTCGGACGGAGACACCATATCTGCATCCGACATAGAACAGACTCAGACCAGAACTGCCCGGATAGATGCAGCCATATCCGGCAACGAGACACTGGAGGAAGCGGAAGAGAAGGCTATACGTGCCGCATTGACAAGATTCGGAGGGAACCTTTCGATGGTGGCCAAATCCCTGAACATCAGCCGGCCTACATTATACGCCAAGTTGAAGAAATACAATATATAGAGATTGCCGGTCGAGCCGGCAATGACAAAAAGGACATCCTCAACCAGACTGGAATCTTAATAAAATGGATTCATCACTCATCATATCAATAGTCATAACAGCCGTAGTGACTGGAATTGTGACTTTTCATGCAACCTCTCGCAAGATGCGCGATAAGGTCGCATATATGCTTGATGCCCTGGAAGACAAGGAGCTGAACTTCCGTTTTGACGAAAGCCGTTTCATAGGCAGAAACTTCAACAAGACCCTCAACCGACTCCGCAACATATTCGACTACGAAAGAAAGGAAATCATAGAGCAGGAGAAATATTTCGGTCTGATGCTTGATCACGTCAAAACAGGAAGGTACAGGCATAGGTCTGAGCCTCTCACGCCAGATAATGCGTCTGCATAACGGCACTCTCACCCTCACCCGCAGTGACTCAACCGGCACCGTCTTCACCCTGATCTTCAGATAATATCCACTGGTACACTTTTAGGTATCGGCGTTTTCAGCTAATTTTATGAAGGTGGTATCGAACCGAACAGTTACGGTGAATGGAAAGAAAAACCTTCAGCAAAGGAACCGCCATTGGCTGCCATGGGAGATGTGTTCAGCTACGATGAACGGGAATACGACAGTGACTATTATACCCAGCCAGGAAAACTGTGGCGCCTGATGTCACCGGAAGATCAGAAAGCGACCTGCGAAAACACCGCACGCGCGATGAAAGATAACCGGATTTCTTATATTTAATTTGGAATTCACCCCATTAATTTGCAGAAAATATGTATCTTTAAGAGCTTTTTGACTAAAGAGATACAAGTATGGTAAAGAAGATTCTGATAATCGCAACGATTTTCCTTATAGCTGTTGCTCAGCATCGTTCATTTGCACAACATGCACCAAGTGTGCAATCAAATAAAGGCGTGCATATGGTCGATGCCGGCAAGACCATGCTGTTTACAGGCGCTTCCATTGCATTGACTGGTGTCGCATGTCTAATAGGTGGCGCTGCGATGTATGATCCGAATCCGGATGCTCCGACTATGCCTGTGTATCCATTCCTTGCAATGGCCGGGGCAGCTGCCGGAGGAGTTATAGCATTGATAGGTCTTCCATTCTATGCCTTTGGAAAAGGGAAAATGAACAGTTATGGTTCATCACATATAACTTTCGGAAATGAAGATCAGGAAGGCGGTATCGGACTCTTTGAAATGGGACTTGGTATTCCGAACTTCTTGAGCCTGGATGCGGTTGGAGGTTATAATTTCGGAAAGAATTTCTTTATGGGTGCAGGTCTGGGCTATAAGACATATCTGACAGCAGGGCTCAGATACGGTGGAGCCACCGCATCTCTTCCGATATATGCAAACATCCGCTATTCTATCGGAAAGAAACGTGTCGTTCCATATATCGGAGCCAGTTTAGGTTACGACGTTGTGAATACCGGTTTTTATTCAGGTCTGGAATTCGGTACCAGATTGCGTAAGTTACAAGGAAATCGCGGTCAGTCCTGGTGGATAGGCGCAAAAACAGAATTCATACTTCCCGAGGGAATGGCCATTTCACTTAAGGTGGGCAGGTCATTCTAAACTAAAGTCATTCTTCAAGACGGCTGCGAAGGTAGCGGATCAGTACAAGCGAAAGGGATTTCCATTTATCATTTGGTGAAGCGGACTCCACAATTCCTGTGAAGAGGCCGGTAAACATATTCAGAAACAGGCGTTTCCTCAAAAAGAACAGAACAGCCAGTGCTATAAGATAGACCCCGCCGACAATGAATGCAGCTCCACTCAAGCTTCCGATAGCATCCCCGAGAAGCATGATGAAGGCTACAGCAAAGACAGCAAGGACCAGAAGCAGGAACATAAGCAGCACAAGAGTGGTAAGTACCCTGCTGAAGCCTACCGAGAGTCCTGACACAACGTTCTTTTTTAAATCATCTGTCCTCAGACTGAGGTACTCCCCAATTACTGAAGACAGACTGTTCAATAGACTGCGGTTCTCATCCATCATTTTTCCTCCAAAGCGCTTTCAATGATTTCGAGACCTTCCACAACCTTTCCTTTAGCCTTACCTGTCATATCTGCCACACCCTGCTTGATCTTTGCACGAGTGTTCGCACCTGAATCAGGAGCCATAAGGACTGCCGCTACAGCTCCAGCAAGAGCTCCGGCGAGAAAGCATAAAAATGAATTACCAGCGTTCATGATTTACGTATCTATGTGTTAATATTCAAACTGGCCATCCCTAAGGACGCCCCGGACTCAGCATTTCACAAACCGTACCTAATCCCTCTACATCACCACCTTCTACGATTTACTTTGGACAAACTCCACAATGAGTCTATAAAATTTATCAAATTTCTTTATATTTTTATTGTTTTTCAATAAAAGTATATATATTTGCATATCGAAAAACAATAAAAACTTCATGAATTATGAAAAAGGAATCAACAAAAGGGCTCTACATTGTGTTGGGAATCACACTGCTACTTGCAATCTTCAATGCCGCTCATGTCTCTATCTTTTGCATAGGAGGAATCCTCAGACCTGAAAACTGGGGAATCAAATGGGTGGAATATGACACATGGATGCAGTATGCAGTCCTGATAGGCCGAATGATCGGAGGACTTGCTTTCTCTGTATTTCTCACGATGTTCATATACAATACTGCAAAGGCAAGCAGAAAAGGCATCCTGTTCCCTAAACAGAATTTCGGAGTGCTCATCGGCAGCGCAGTCTCACTTTTCATGTATAGGTTCTTCTACGACAATACAGAACTTCTTAATATTGCCAACAACCAGACAAGAGCAATCTGCGTCAGCACAGACTCAATACTTTTCGCTCTTATCATAGTGGCATTTGCGCTTATGTACAGAGTAGCCTCAAAAGTCAGCGAAGAAAACAATCTCACAATCTAAGGAGGACAATCATGCCGATAATAGTTAATGTAGACGTAATGCTGGCCAAGAGGAAGATGTCTTCAGGAGAGCTGGCGGAAAAAATCGGAATCACTGCAGCAAACCTGTCGATTCTGAAGACCGGAAAAGCAAAGGCTGTGCGGTTCTCCACCCTTGCAGCCCTTTGCAAAGCCCTTGATTGTCAGCCTGGTGATATTCTTGAATACCAGCCAGGTGAAGACGCTCCATGCGAAGAGTAACTTTGGCATAGGGTTTGAAAACAACGACGCCGACCACAAATCTGATGAATCTTAATATCTACATATCTCAGCTGATATGCGGAATGATGCTCATCATGTTCCCATTCAGTCTGGCAGCCCAGGAATCTGACAGGACAGAAGTTCTGATGGAGGACATTGCTCGTCTTACTGACAGAGCAGTGAAGGATAATGTCATCGACAAGAAAGAGCATGAGGAGATAAGGTCATTCATCAGGGATTCACTTCCTGAAAATCTGGACATCAGGATCAGCACACTGGAGAAAATCAGGAATGAACTTGACTCCAGATATGCAGAAATGATGATTGCGTCACAAGATATGTCCGGAGATTACGGATATCTCGCCAAGATGATGATTCCAAGACTGTTGCATGAGCCGAAGGATTACGTAAGCGACAAGGAAAGACAGCACAGCCTTGTCATGGCCGGATTGGAAGTCACCAGAAAACAGACACAGGAATATCTTGAATATATGAAACCATTGCAAATGCCGTCATGGCTGAAAACTGTCCTACGACTGCTGTTCGGTCTTGGTGTGAATCAGAGACCTGAAAGATGGGATCAGACAGTCGTGCCGCAGATGGGTGGTCTGTACAACATAATTCTTCCCGGTGGCAAGCCTGACTACTCATGGATGGATGCACCGAAAATGGAATATGACCTTCATCCTGACAAACATTACAGACACTGACATATCCAAAGACCTGAAACTTCCTGAGTCATACCCGGAACAACCAAGTCAGAAAGAAATTAACCGAAACGAATGAATAGAATCACATTCTGCCTTAGCGCAGCTGCAATCCTTATAACACAGAGTATCTGTGCACAGATTGTGTCGCTTGATATGCTGACACGAAATGCAAACACAGACGTGAAGCTGACTCTCAAAGACTCAAAGTCGTCTGACCCGATCAGCTGGGCATCAGTGTATCTCATTCCAGCAGGAGATACGACAATCACACATTTCGCCCTTTCCGACGAAAGAGGTGACGTGCTGCTTAAGGAAGTCCCTGTCGGCAAATATGAGCTGAATGCAGAGATGATGGGCTACAACCCTCACAAGAAGACCTACACGATAAAGGCTCATTGGGAGGCATATGATCTGGGAATCATCAAGATGGAGGAAAATGCGGAATTTCTTGATGCGGCAGCTGTGTCAGCTGTCGGAAATCCTATCGTGGTAAAGAAGGATACTATAGAATTCAACGCTTCTTCGTTCAAGGTTGGAGAGAACGCGATGCTGGAGGATCTGCTGAAGAAGATGCCGGGAATGGAAGTGAGTGATGACGGAACGGTCACTCTCAACGGTGAACAGATCGACAAGATAACAGTTGGAGGAAAGACATTCTTCTTCAATGAGCCGACTGCAGCCTTGAAGAATCTTCCTGCAAAGATAGTTGACAAGATCAAGGTCATAGACAAGACTAAGGATGAGGCTGCCGCATCAGGAATCGTAACAAAGGATGACAAGGAAAAGATAATGGATGTGGAGCTGAAGGATGAATATACGAAGGGATGGTTCGGAAACGCGAAAATCGGAGGAGGAAGCACTCTGACTCCTAAAAGCGATGACAAGCTCATCGATGACAGGGGGCTCCTGTATAACGGCAACGCGATGGTTACCGGCTACACGGAGAAAGATCAGATAATCCTGATAGGCAATGCCTTCAATGCTGTCGAACCAGGTGCAAACCTTGCATATATAAATTACGGCGATTCCGACACAGGTTTTGACAATCTGGGAGGTCTCAACTCATCTGCACAGGCCGGTCTGAATATGAATACGACCCGGATCAAGGGAATGGAGAGCACTGCGAACGTTGCCTACAAGAACAACGGAAAGGTCTCCCACACCCGATCCCATAGTACGACTTTCCAGAACGAAGGCCCTGATATCCTGACTGACGGGTCACAGGATGCCACAGGAAGACAGAACACCATCGGAGGTGCCATCGAGATCAAAGCCAAGGAAAACGAGAAGTATTATCTTAATCTTCAACCGTCCATCGGATATACAACAGAAAACATCAACACATCTACATCTTCGATAACCTCATCAGAAGGTACAAGGATGAACTCATCAGATGCCTCTTCGAATTCGACATCAGGCAAATTCTATACAAGAGGAGGTTTATATGGAGGTCTGAAGAATATGGGCAAGAAGAACAGAGGCCTGAGTCTGGGACTGCGATACGATTTCTATAACACCAGAAAAAATTCACATGAAACATCTCTGGTTCAGACAGAAGCTGAACAATTGTCTAAAGACCTATACTACAATGGAAGTTCAAAGAATTTTACCGGAACTGCAAGACTCAACTACAGTGAGCCGATTTCTGAAAAATGGATTGCAGCAGCAACTGTACAGACCAGATATCAGACAAAGGAAGACACAAAGAATGCAACTGATCCTGACGGGACAGCCAATGAATACTATTCTTCCTTCACAGACACCCGTTACATAAGTAACACAGGTTCTCTTACAGTTCAGTACAGCAACGACACCAGCAAGGTACAGTTCGGAGTCAGGATGGAGACCGTCCAGAACGAAGTAAAGGCAAAATCTCTCGGAGTAGAGACCGTGACAGGAAAGGATGAATGGCTCACAAACTGGTCTCCGTTCCTGAGCTATGAATACCAGAAAGATGCAACCAGCATATATGCAGGCTACTGGGGTCAGGCAAGCCAGCCGTCGTCGGCTACAATCACCCCCGCCCTCGACGTATCCAATCCTGTGATGATCACTGCCGGCAACATCTACCTGAAGCCGAACTATATGCATGGAATATACACTTCCATAAGCAACAGCAACCGCGAGACATTCTCATTCATAAATGTATATGCAAATGCATATATGATTACACGAAGTACAGTCTACGCAAGCTGGCTGGACAAGGACGGTGTGAAATATGCTGTTCCTGTCAACGCAGCGAAGCCTCAGACCTTTGCCAATCTGTACACATCATACAATCAGCCGCTGGGCAAGGAGAGGAAGTTCACTCTTACAGTCTCTGCAAATGCTATGTTCAGCGGAGGAACGAGCTATCAGGCCAAATCACAGCTTCAAGGCCTCGACCTCAACAGCTTCGACTACAATGTTTTCATCAAGGATTTTTGGGGAGATGCTGACGGCAACAGATTCTACAGCGGAGAAAGCGGATTTGCAGAAAGCAGGACCAACACCCTCAACTGGGGCTTGGGAATAAAGCTGAAATACAGCATCGACAAGCTTGATGCTTCCATCGGAGGAAATGTAAGCAACAGGATATCAAGATATTCATTGGATCCGACTGCAAATATGACCACTTGGGATCCAAACATCAAGACAAGCGTCCTCTATCATCCTGGAAAGGGTTGGGAAATCGGAACAGACCTCACATACCGTCACTATTTCGGCTATACTGACGGATATGGAATTCCTGAATGGAACTGGAACGCAAGCATCTCAAAGAGCATCAAATCAGTGACTCTTGGTCTTAAATGCGCAGACATCCTGAACCAGACCAGAAGTCTGGACAGAACAGTATCTGCAGAGTATATGACTGATGTCTACAGGAATGTCCTCGGAAGATTCTTCATCTTCAGTGTCTCATTCAACTTCGGTAAAGTAAATGCCAAGAAGAACCGCAATGTAGAAGGCGCAATGTGGAATATGCTGTAATCATTAGAAGTTCCAAGGCAGGAGTTGGGCGCTTTCTGCCTTGAAATGGTCTGAGTTGAATCTTTCAGTTATGACCAGGTCTTCTATGTCTGTGACATCGACGAACCTCATTGTAACATAATATTTGTACTCAGGGGCCTCCACTGCCTTTGTAGCAAGCGGGAAGCTCCTGAGATTCAGGAGTTCCATCTGCCATCTTGCCGAGCCATAGCCATATCTCTCATATCCTATCAGATATCGTTTGAAGGTCTCCATACCACCTGCTGACGGTCTTCCAGCCTCATCAGCCGGGTAGGTTATCTCAAAGAAGAGGACATCCCCATACAGTTCGTTATCTTCAGCGACAAACCTGCAGGTCCCGTCAACGACAGGCTCCACTACCCTGTTGGCAACAGATCCCCTACATATCTTGACAACACCATCAGAACCTCCATACCTGAACATGAAGAGAATTCCCTTCGCAAAGGTATCATTACCCTGTGTGACCTCGATGGCCTGATACGAATCAGTTATGGTAACAAACATCTGAATCGATTCTCCAGTGTCGAGGTCCTCGATTGTAATTGAGGTCTCTCCAGTGAAGTTTGGCAGCAAGGTCACTGTTGCCGGCCTGATTTCCGGGTTATCAAATACTGCCGAACTGATGCCTGCCTTTTCATAAACGAAATCAAGCATATCAGGATCTGATACAGTCACATTATGGTTCTTGCCTTTGCCGCCATAACATTCGATCACATACGGATTCTCATCAACTATCGGAACAATGAGATTCTCACCGTTCCCATTGATAATGCCCGCCTCCTCAGAATAGACCCTGAAAGACTGTCCGTCATAGAACGGATGGTACTGACATCCGTTCAATATCACAGCAGATACAAGAGCGATATATATAAACTTCTTCATGATTATCTGTTGTTTTCGATGAATTCCTTTGTTATCCAATCAGTATCCACAGAGCAGATTCCCGCAAATGCACCATAGCCGCCAATCACATTGGAATAGCAGAAATTCGATGGGGCAAGTCCTGCAAGGAAATCAGCATTATCCTCTATAAGTTCCTGAGCCACAGCATATTTATAAAACTCGGGACTCATCGTATAGAAAATAATTTTATTATGACTGACAGAAGTATACGTACCTATGATTTCCTTGCCATATTCATCATATCTGTCACCTGATGAGGTATGCTCATAGAATGAGTCGGCAGAACTCATGGAATCTGTAGCATATGAGTTGGTCACCATAGAGATAGTCTTTTCCTGCCCGCTGAAGAAATCATCATCCCAGCTTGCTATGCACACACCATTATGAACGCTCCAGCCATTGAAATTCAAGTTGATTCCTTCCATTGATTGAGGTGCAAATTCAAAGTCATCAGCAATCTGTTCTCCTGCATATGGATAAACATATCTCTTCACCTCTCCGTCAGAATAGGTATAGATGGTTTCCTCGTAGATCTGCATACCGTAGGCAACAGATGTCTCCACATCATCCTTGAAGGAAACAAACAGCACATTATACTCCCTTTCCCCTACTATGACAGACCTGTAGTCTATCTTCCTTTGTGGAAAAGGATAAGGAATGCCTGTCTCAGCATAAATGCTTCTGAATCCTTCGGAAGTGACTGCAACAGTCATCCTGTCGCCGGGAACAGGTGTATATTCTGCAATGTAGGTATCTTCCGGAAATCTGTCACCGAAACGGGACTTATCATAGGGCGACACAGGGATTTCCTTACCATTGACCGTAAATACGATCTGAGGGTTGAAATCCGGCATCAAAGCCGAATTTGAATATGAATATCCGGGCTTGATCGAAAAGACAACAACATCCTCTATTCCGGGAAATGCCTCAAGGAATATAACTGGCTCATCATCAAATTTCAGATCGAACGGTTTCATGCACGAGGCGAATACCAGTGCAGCAAAAACCACAAACATATATCTGTATATCTTCATTTCTTCTAGAATTCAAGGGTGTAGCTGAATGTGGGAATTATCGGTATGATTCCGATCGACTCACCGAAATATGCGACCTTCTCACCGACGTTGCTTCCCTTAGGCCAAAGGGTCTCGCTGTAGGTTTCTGCGGTAATAGGGTTTGTATGGCAATATGCATTGTAGATGCTTAGATTCCAGATGCTGGTGTTGCCTCTCTTTGTTGTCTTGACGAAATTGAATCCGAGGTCAAGTCTGTGATAATCAGGAAGCTTTACATTATTAGGCTCTGTATAGATATCAGTCTTGCCGTCTGGAGTATGATGGGTCGCCATAGTCACCCTGTAGCCGCTGTGCCAGTTGAATGCGCCATAGAGTTCAAAACGTTTTCCGAATTTATGCTTTGCCATCAATGTCAGTTTGTGACGGCTGTCGTTCCTATCCCTGTACCATCTGTGATAGAAATCGGCGAATTTTCTCTGTGACCATGACAAAGTGTAATACACATTTGCTTCCGTACGTCCATTGTCGTAGCCGAAATCAAGTTCCGTACCCCAAGAACGGCCTGTACCCACCCTATAGCTGCTTTCCCAGCCTGTCAGCGGAGGAAATATATTGTAGGATCCGGCATATTCCAGAAGGTTGTACATATGCTTGTACCATCCCTCAACATTAAGATGGAGATTATGTGCCAGATCTGAATAGACTCCGGCGGCCACCTCACGTGAGCGCGACGGACGTACCTTCGCTGTGGACGGAAGCCACGCATTGGTAGGAAGATCCAGATAGATTGATGATATGAGATGCGCAGGCTGACTCATTTCCGTGTAGGAAGCCTTTGCAGATATCCTGTCGTTGAATGAATATCTGAGTGCAACGCGAGGTTCGATGGAATGCCATGTCTTTCCTCCTGTCGAATAGAGGCTGTAACGAAGTCCCGCATTCACAGAGAAGGCATCTGACAAAGCTATTTCATCTTCCGCATAAGCTGATGCCTCAATGGTGTCGTATCTGAGAGAATCCGCATATGCAATGTGTGTTAAAGTCCCCACAGAAGTAACCATTTCCGCCTTAGCGGTAGCTGAAGGGCAATATATATGATACTGAAGCGCTGCGCCATAACGGAGTTTATGGCTTGAGCCTACACTATGGAACCAGTCCGATTTCAGTCCTACTGTATGAACCCGGGATGTGTAGTATTCGCCGCTGGTCACATCCCTCTTATCACCCTCGATCTCTCGGATGGATATTGAAAGATCGGAGTTTGAACCGCTGTAATAGGCGATGTTCCTTATAGATATAGCGTCATTCAACCTATAGTTCCAGTTGACAGAGCCCAGAATATTTCCCCATGACAATGCACCTTGGGTCACATCACGTGTAAACAATCCTTCATAGTCAGTGTATTGACTGTCACTCAGAAGCCTGAATGCATCCCTTCCCATGTAAAAGTTTCCGGAAAGAGTGTTGTCATCGGAAAACTTATGGGTGATCTTGGCATTAAGATCAGTGAAGGAATAACCGCCGTTGACCTTGTCAGGCTTGTTCCTACTGTTAATGATTGCAATAACGGGAATGGTAAGCGTCTCAGTCCATGTCCTTCTCAGACCCACATTGAACGATGTCTTTCCTTTACAGAGAGGGCCCTCTACCTGGAGACGTCCGTCAATGAGTCCGAGAGCGAATGTTCCGTGGTAGTCATTGAAATCTCCGTCTTTTGTAGTTATATCCACGACAGAAGACATCTTCGAGCCGTATCGCGCAGGGAAACCGCTTTTGTAGAAATCCATGCTTCCGATGACATCAGTGTTGAAAGATGAGAAGAGACCGATGAGATGGCTCACTGAATAGATTGGCACTCCGTCAAGGAGGAAAAGGTTATCGCTTCCGTCGCCTCCATGCACATAGAACCCGGAAAGAAGTTCGGTTCCCGATGAGACACCCGGCAGCATCTGAAGAGTCTTTATTACGTCTGGTGTGCTGAAAAGGGCAAAACCTGAATTGAGGTCCCTGCTGTCAATTCTCTTGAGACCGGTCTGGGTCGTATTGCGCTTGGGATCAACAAGTGCAGTGACAACGGATTCATTGATAGTGTCGTGCTGTTCTTCAATGAATATCGTATAATCCTTGGGCTTCCTTCTGGAATCCGTGTGAGTAAGGACTATGTATTTCCTGTTGATGTCGTAGCTGATACCCGTTCCCTGAAACAGTTCGGTAAGGCATTCTTCAAGCTGGTCCTGTCTGAACGCAGACTTCCTTCCACCTGCAGGTATGTTCAAGTCAAGGGTCGAGTCATATACGAAGTTGACGCCGTAACGATCATGTATTTCCAGCATTCGTGTCTTGATTGTCATAGGCTCGTCTGAACCTTTTATTGTTCGGGCTTCCAGTCCTGACACAGCCATGAGGACGAATGCAGCAAGCAATGACAGTATGTGCTTCATTATGAATTTTCAGTTTTGTATGTTGTTCCGACAATAAGACGTAACATATTCGAAAAAGTACCATCCAAAGATGCAAAAGAATCTTCAAGGGTTGCAGAAGTGGGCATAAAATACATATATTTGCGCGATTTAATCTGATATTTATCCGCCTATGGAGCATACGGACAACATAAACATCGAAGACCTGTTCAAGTTCAATTACAGGCCTCTTTGTCTGTATGCTCTCCATTACCTTCAGGATACTGATCTTGCGGAAGATATAGTCCAGGAGAGTTTCACCACTCTTTGGGAGAAGATCGGACAGGGATTCCCCATCATAAACAGACGCACGTACCTTTATATGACAGTACGCAACAGATGTCTCGACCATCTTCGCAGAAAAGGGTTCCCGACCGAGTCACTCAGGCCACATGACAGCTATGGAATAATTGACGAGAATGATGCCGAGGAAAGGTCAGTGATCGAAGCAAACCTCTGGACTGCAATAGATTCTCTCCCGGAAAAATGCCGCCAGGTCTTTCTGATGAGCAAAAGGGACGGAATGAAATACGAGGAGATAGCCCAAGAACTAGGACTGTCGGTCAACACAGTAAGGAACCAGATCAGCAAGGCTCTTAACACACTGAAAACCGGAGTAAAGAAGATTTACTCCTTTATAATAAGTTATTTCTGATTCAGATAGTACTTTTTAATCCGGGCTACGTCTTAATGACGAAAACCTGATCCTAATCAAACATTATGTCACACTCAGAAGACAGGCACCTGGACTTTGTGCTCAAGCATTATAAGGAAGGAACATTCGATACGCAGAAGGCTATCGTACGTTTCAAGGATGCACACGGCATGATTACAGCACCGCGCAGACGCTGGAGCCGCATATTCTATGCAGTCTCAGCAGCTGCAGCCATCCTTCTCGGAGTGTTCTTCTCTCACAATCACTATTCCCGTCAATGGACAGAACTTTATGCAGATGCAGTCCAGAAGACTTTTGTGCTGCCTGACAGCAGTTGCGTGACACTTGCTCCCGGCTCTACTCTGACCTACAGAATGAAGGATGCGCGTGAGGTGAAAATGGAAGGCAGGGTCTATTTCGATGTGACCAGAGACGAGAACAGACCTTTCGAGATCGAGACAGAAGGAGGCTTTGTCAGAGTGCTCGGAACCGAGTTCCTCGTCGATGCTTCAGGAAAGCAGGAGAAAAGGGTGATAAAGGTGTTCGTCACCGAAGGAAAGGTTCTTTTCGCAAAGGAGGCCGGAATGGAAGGAGTGGTTCTTACCGAAAGCATGAGCGCAAGACTCACAGAAGGAAATGACATGCCGGAGATAGATGTTGAGTCTGACATCAACTCGATTGCATGGAAACGCGGTTCATTCATTTTTGAAGATGTACCACTTAAGGAAGTACTAAGCTGTCTTTCAATGCATTATAAAGTATCTTTTGCGGCAAGCGACCTTTCGAAGAGACTGAGTGGAGAATTCAGCACAGACGACCTCGACCTTATCCTCGAACTCATCGAATCGGCTCTTGATGTGACTATTGTGAAGCGTTAGGATCTTTAACGGACTTAATAAGGGCAAGAGGATGCAGATAGAGGCAGGTGAACCATCAGGAAATGAAACTCTTGTAAATGTTTCCATAACTCCTTCATCTGGAGGACTTGTGTCCGGTCACTTCAACAGTTCTACTTGAAAGGAATTATGAAATCTATGAATATTGGGAATACAAGGTGCTCCTTTACAGGCTGTCAGATGAAATATACAAGCATATGAAAGCAATATACATCAGAGACCACTACCCGTTGGAACCATCACTGGGATTCACTCCGGTAACATATACATACACCAACATAACAGGTGGTCTCGGAGTATTTGGAGGTATTTCAGGATACGGATCAGAATGGACAAGAATCGAGTAATTATGAAAAATATATTTATATTTGTGTTGATATCATTAGGCATGACTTCCTGCGAAAAGGTCTGGGATGCGGACCTTACTGAAAGAGCTCTTGATACTATTCGCGGCATATATGCAATAGAATCCATAACCTGGGAAGGTGCAGAGCCAATAGACCTCAACTGTGACGGAACAGCATCGTGGGATTATTATGCCGAATGGAAGGCCATAGAGACCGGAATCGGTGATCATTACAGTGTTATCGACAACCATGGTGGTGAGGTCCGAATCCCTGTCACAAAGGACAGCAATGCCAGCTGGAACGGTCCGATGGATATAATCAAAGCCGTCAAGGATGTGTGGCTAAACATAGCCGTGATAATAGAAGGCAATGACTCCCGACTTCAGTTGACTATGCAGGAAGGCTATACCATTGAACAGACAGGATATGCGGAATTTACCCTAAGAACAAAGATAACAGTCCCGGACAGGGAAGGTAAAGACTGTGATGGTGAGATACTTATAAAATACATAAGAAAAAGATATTCATACAATTAACATAAACCCCAACCATATGCCACCAGTAGATAATGCATACAAACTCCGCAATCAGGAGTTTCTTCAGGAATATGCACAGAGACCGGGAGTCAAGATAATGTTCAACGGTGTCATGTACCGAGAGATAACAAAGGGCAACGGTCCTAAGCCTTCTCCAAAGAGTTTTGTGACAGTGTATTACATCGGCAAGCTCATCAACGGCAAGATTTTCGACCAGACTCAGAAAGGTCGTCCTGCCACATTCCGTCTTAACGAGCTCATCACCGGCTGGATAACAGCCATGAGGGAGATGCCTGTCGGATCACGTTGGGAGGTGGTGATTCCTTACAATCTCGGCTATGGTTCACGCCCTGCAGGTGCCATCAAGGCATTCTCGACACTTATCTTTGACATAACTCTCCTTGATGTAAGATAATGGCGACTTCCAGAGAATATGCGCTTTTTGTGGAGAATCTCTTCCGAGGGGTGAACGGATTTTCCATGAAACGCATGTTCGGTGAGTACGGAATCTATCTTCAAGGCCGTGTATTAGGCTTCTTGTGCGACGAGCAGATTCTGCTTCAGGATACTCCCACAGGACGGAAACTTCTCCCTGATGCCGAAAGAAAGGAACTGTTCCCTGGTTCGAAGCTTTTCATAATATTTTCCGACGAGGGCAATCATCACCTTCTGCAGAGTGTTGCTCAGGCGATGTGGGAGGAACTGCCTGTGCCTAAACCTCGTAAAGGAAGAAAGGGCGCCGGGACCAGTCCTGCAGTCAAGGAGACCCCGAAAATTGTCAGGAGAGGCGACCTGACCTCGGATGATGAAGAAATAAACGACTTCCTGCATTTTCACAGGAAAGACAGAAAATGACATTCGCTATGGCTGAGGAACTTCATATTGCCCAGGGAGGCAAAGAAGACAAATATGCACTTCTGTATGCTCAGATCAAGTCTATCACTGAAGGTGAGGATGACCTGATCGCGAATATGGCTAATATTGCAGCCATGATTCACGAGACATTCGGGTTCTGGTGGACCGGATTCTACAGGGTTATCGGCAATGAACTGGTTCTGGGTCCGTTCCAGGGTCCGCTGGCGTGCAGCAGAATTCCTTTCGGCAAAGGTGTCTGTGGAACGGCCTGGAAGAATGCCGAAACTGTCATAGTGCCGGATGTTGATGCATTTCCAGGCCACATTGCCTGCAGCAGCGCCTCCAAAAGCGAAATCGTCGTACCGGTCTTCAGTAAAGACTGTCATTCCAAGGTCAATGACCATGATGTAGGATGTCGTGGCACAGATTACAGCGAGGGGAATTCAAATTCTACCGAGAAGAAACAGGCATCCATCATTGCAGTCCTGGACATAGACAGTTCCTCCTATGCGACATTCAACGAGATCGACCGCATCTGGCTCGAACGCATCGTCACCACGCTGTAACCCTCACCATATCGTGCCCCCAATAGCCACTATTCGGGCACGACCTTATGGTATTTTCCCTACCCGTGCCTGAAAACGTTGCTTTTGGGCTCGATCCCATGGTATTTCCTCCACCCGTGCCTAAAACGAGCCCTTTTCGGGTACGACCCCACATGAAACTGACCACCCGTGCCTGAAAACGTTGCTTTCCGGGTACGACCCCATGAAACTGACTACCCGTGCGTGAAAACGTTGCTTTCCGGGCTCGATCCCATGGTATTTCCTCCACCCGTGCCTGAAACCAACCCTTTCAGAGCACGGCCATAAGCGAGGAACTGCTATGACATGATGAGTTCGTTTATAATCGCCATATCCAACTTCAAAATTCGCCTCAACTGCTTCTTGGTTGCATTATAGTCATAGTGGAGCTTCTTTGCAAGTTCTATTTTCTCGGAATTAGACACAAGAGATGGTTGTCGTACAGAATATAAGCTATTGCTAAGGTTGGAAGCAATGGAATACATTTCTTCATCTGTAACAACAATCACATCAGCTAGATTCCTGGACACAAGACTTATCGCTTCATGGCTTTTAGAGAGAGCACTGAAATAATGATGTGCATCGCGGAAGTAAGATTCTCCTTCATGTATATAACAGTAAGATGATGGTAGTACGACTCCCTTCCATACAAGCAACCGTGACTGACTGTTAGTAACACGACTTCTTGCAATTTTTCGCTTTTCAATTTTTGTCAAGCGATCATACCTTACTGTGTCAACAGAATAAGTAATTGGATTGAAATACTGAAAGCCGGAACCCCAATAATAGGAATAAGGAGTACATCTTGAATCCACAACATAGCCATTGCGGTTCACATATATAATTTCATTTCTTAAAGCCTGGAGTGTCGTTATCGGAGCAAGCGTCGCATTAAAGCGACCCAAAGAGACATGCACGCCAGATTCACGGAAGTATCTCTGCAATCTTGACTTGAATAAAGCAAACAACGCATGACACTCCTCTTCCGGACCAACAAGGATACCGTGCAGATGATTGTTCATCAACTCAAATGTAATGATTCTTACGGATGGGAAATTTTCCGCACAAAGCCCCATCAGATTCATTCCAAACTCAAAGTCCTCACGATTTCTAAATATGATCTCACTGATCACGCCTGGAGTATAAAGATGCCAGAATGGCCCGTTCTGAAAAAACTGTATTTCACACTCCCTCTCTAATTCCGCAAAAGTTCCTTTTCTCTCACTCATCTCCACTATCATTTTCTACATTTCCATTCACTCGCACTGTTTCAGCAATTCCTAAACTGGATTGCCACTGGGTTCTTAAACTTTGCAAATATGAAAATAAAATAGAGACGCATACAAGAGTGGAATCAAAATATTTATCACTCGTGCCCAAAATAGCCACTATTCGGGCACAACCTTATGGTATTTTCCCTACCCGTGCCTAAAACGTTGCTTTCCGGGCACGCCCACACATGAAACTGACCACCCGTGCCTGAAAACGTTGCATTCCGGGTACGACCCCTTGGTATTTCCTACACCCGTGCCTGAAAACGTTGCTTTTGGGCACGACCTTGCTGTGATTGCGAAATGGGATTGGTCAGGTATTTGCTGAATGCAGGGCTGAGATTCTTCCGCCAGATATGCAGTCGCGAGATGGATGAAGAGTCACATTATAAAACAAACAAACAGTAGGAGTTATGGCAACAAAATTTTACAGATGCCGCCATTGCGGCAACGTCATCATCAAGTTAGTGGACTCAAAGGTTCCGGTTGTATGCTGCGGAGAGCAGATGCAGGAACTAATCCCGAACACAGTGGATGCAAGCAACGAAAAGCATGTTCCTGTCGTGACAAGGCTTGACAGCTGCAAGATCAAGATCGAAGTCGGAAGTGTACCTCATCCGATGACACAGGAGCACCACATCTGCTTCATCTACCTCGAAACTGCAAGAGGAGGAATCAGGGTGGATCTTACAGACAAGCCGGAAGCCATCATCTGTACGTGCGGAGAAGAACCGGTTGCCGTATACGAATACTGTAACCTTCACGGCCTCTGGAAGACGGAACTCTGACAGAGATTGCCGGTCGGAGCCGGCAATGACGACACAGATTTGGTCCCCGTGCCCAAAACAGGCACTTTTCGGGCACGACCCAGGGTATTTTGCCTACCCGTGCCTGAGAACGTCGCTTTTTGGGCACGACTTTGCTGCTATTATGAAAATATTTGGTTAATTTTGTATGATTTGGAAATCACTTAGTAAACAAAGTTACACCGAATATGGACAAGACATTACAACTCAATCCGAACAAGCTGGTTGCTGCACTCGGCAAGCCAAGCAAGGAGTTCACAAAGGCCGACATCATCAGCTACATTGCTGACAACGGCATACGAATGGTTAACTTCATGTACCCGGCAGGAGACGGCAGACTCAAGACGCTGAATTTCGTAATCAACGACATCTCCTATCTTGACGCTATCCTCACTTGCGGCGAACGAGTAGATGGATCAAGCCTGTTCCCATTCATTGAAGCGGGCAGCAGCGACCTCTACGTTCTTCCGCGTTTCCGCACAGCCTTCCTTGATCCTTTTGCAGAGATTCCGACCATCTCTATGCTCTGTTCATATTTCAACAAGGACGGAGAACCACTTGAAAGCTCACCGGAGCAGACTCTCCGCAAAGCATGCAAAGCATTCAATGACGTAACAGGAATGCAGTTCCAGGCAATGGGAGAGCTTGAGTACTATGTAATTGCTCCTGACACTGAAATGTTCCCGGCAACAGACCAGAAGGGCTATCACGAATCAGCTCCATATGCTAAATTCAATGAATTCCGCACCCAGTGCATGGCATTCATCGCACAGGCAGGAGGCCAGATCAAATACGGTCACTCCGAGGTCGGAAACTTCACCATAGACGGCAAGATTTACGAGCAGAACGAGATTGAATTCCTTCCAGTGAATGCAGAAGATGCTGCCGATCAGCTCATGATAGCAAAATGGATCATCCGCAACCTCGCATACCAGTATGGCTACGACATCACATTTGCACCAAAGATTACTGCAGGTAAAGCTGGTTCCGGTCTCCATGTCCATATGCGTATCGTCAAAGACGGTCAGAACCAGATGCTTGAAAGCGGAGTCCTCTCAAAGACAGCTCGCACAGCCATCGCAGGAATGATGGAACTCGCTCCTTCGATTACAGCATTCGGTAACACAAATCCTACATCATACTTCCGTCTCGTTCCTCATCAGGAGGCCCCTACAAACATCTGCTGGGGAGACAGAAACCGCTCAGTCCTTGTACGCGTACCTCTTGGATGGGCAGCAAAGAGCGACATGTGCAAGCTCGCCAATCCGCTTGAAGAAGAAAGCAGATACGACACATCGCAGAAGCAGACTGTGGAGATGCGTTCACCAGACGGATCAGCAGACATTTACCAGCTCATCGCAGGTCTTGCAGTAGCATGCCGTCATGGTTTCGAGATGGAGAATGCACTTGAAATCGCAGAAAAGACATATGTGAACGTCAATATCCACCAGAAGGAAAACGAAGACAAGCTCAAGAACCTCGCGCAGCTTCCTGACAGCTGCGAAGCATCTGCAGACTGCCTTGAAAAGCAGCGCGCCATCTTCGAAAAGCACAATGTTTTCTCTCCTGCAATGATTGACGGCATCATAAAGAAACTTCGTTCTTACGGCGACAGAACTCTTCGCGCTGACATCGGAACCAATCAGGAAGAGATGCTCAAACTCGTAGAGCGCTATTTCCACTGCGGATAAACCTTGAGTCGAGGATGAAAAGATTTTTCAGGAAATATGTAGTGGACGCCCTGAGCCACATGGCTTTCGGTCTGTTCTGTTCATTGATACTCGGTCTTATAATCGGTCAGATTGCAAAGATTCCGGGGCTGGATTTTCTTGGATTCATCGCAGAAGCACTTTCTGCAACATCACCTCTCGTCGGAGCCTGTATAGGATTTGCAATCGCTGCAGGTCTCAAGGCTCCGATGCTTGTACAGATCTCATCAGCAATAGTCGGAGCACTCGGATACAAATACGGTGGTCCCGTAGGCTCCTACATCGCAGTCATCATCGGCGCGGAAGCTGGAAACCTTATTTCCAGGAAAACTCCGGTGGACATTATCCTGACACCGATGCTCACCATCGTTGCAGGAGGACTGATTGCGAGGTACTGCTGTTCCCCTATCAACGACTTCATGCTCCAGATAGGAGAACTGATAAACAAGGCAACCACCCTGAATCCTTTCCTGATGGGAATAACCGTGTCTGTGATTGTCGGCTGTTGCCTGACCCTGCCTATAAGTTCGGCAGCCATCTGCATAATGCTTGGACTTGACGGTCTTGCAGCAGGAGCCGCCACAGCAGGCTGCTGCGCACAGATGATAGGATTTGCAGTGATCAGCTATAGGGATAACGGATTGGGAGGACTCATTTCTCAGGGACTTGGAACATCAATGCTCCAGATTGGCAACATCGTCAGAAAACCTGTTATCTGGCTTGTTCCTACACTTGCGGCAGCTATTCTTGGCCCAGTTTCCACAATGCTGCTGCATATGACCAACAACGCTGTAGGCGCAGGAATGGGAACAGCCGGACTTGTAGGACCGCTTGCAGCATATGCGGTGATGGGCCCTCAAGCAGCAGCTGAAGGTGAAACATGGATTCTGATAGCTAAGATTGCAGGTCTTTACTTCATTGCACCTGCAGTGATATGCCTGGCACTTGATGCAGTCACCAGGAAGTTAGGTTGGGTAACCAAGGGAGATATGAAACTGGAAAGATAAATCAGTGACAGTCGTGATGGTCGCAGATTTCGCCATTGTCACTAACTTTCCCATCAAGATAAGCCTTGACAAGTTCCTCAACATCACCACTGCATCCACGCAGAACCTCGATACGCTGAGCCTCAAGCACATTCTTTGCTCCCTGCCCCATATTGCCTGCAAGCATAACCTGTACCCCCATCATCTTGAGTACAGGAGCAATTCCGCTCTTGCATCCGCAGCCTTCAGGAGATGCCATCTTGCTCATGCCGGCAATCTTATTGTCAATGATATCGAAAATAGTATAATATGCGCAATGGCCGAAATGATCATCCACGCGACCGTCTCTTGTAGGAACAGCTATCTTCATTAGAATACGATTTATAGAACAAAGATAGGGATTTTTGCTATTTTTGTAAAAATTAAAAGACTTTGATATGATCATAAAATTTGACGAGATGGAGGTTTCAGTCCTTCCAGCCTTCAAGGGTGGAGAAAAAGAACTGATCGCAAATATGTATTTCGACGGCACAAACCGTATCCTCAAAGGCTGTCTCGAGCCTGGTGCATCAATCGGGGTACACACCCATGAGGATAGCTGCGAAGTGATCTTCATAACTGGTGGCTACGGAAGCATATTCGAAAGAACTCCGGATAATGAAGACATTCTCAGAAGCGTCTCTGCAGGAGACTGCATCTATTGTCCGAAGGGACATACCCATAGTCTTATAAACTCATCTGAAGAAGGAAATCTCACATTCCTCGCAGTGGTACCGAAACAATAATTAATTTACATAGACATGAAAAAAGGAACAATTACAATCATTGTAGTAGCTGCAGTGATACTAGGATGCTTACTTTGGTTCAAGGGTGCATACAACAATATGGTAACAGCCGAAGAAGGCGTAAGCGCAGCATGGTCCCAGGTGGAGAACGTTTATCAGCGCAGAGCTGACCTCGTTCCAAACCTCGTTGCAACAGTAAAGGGTTATGCAGCACACGAGTCAAGCACTCTGGAAGGCGTAGTTGAAGCCCGCTCAAAGGCAACTCAGGTAACAGTAAGCGCAGACGACCTCAGTCCTGAGGCTCTCGCAAAATTCAATGCAGCACAGGGTGATCTTACCAACGCACTTGGCAGACTCCTTATGCTCACAGAGAACTACCCTGACCTCAAGGCAAGTCAGAACTTCAGCGAGCTTCAGGCACAGTTGGAAGGCACTGAAAACAGAATTACAACAGAAAGAATGAAGTTCAACGACACTGCAAAGGCCTACAACACCCTCATCAGAAAGTTCCCAGACAACATAGTTGCTTCTATGTTCGGATTCGAGAAGAAGGGATATTTCGAGGCTGCAGCAGGTGCAGAGAAAGCACCGGTCGTAGAGTTCTAAGACAATAGACAATGATCCGTAAGAACATAGGAAAGAGCAGAGCTGCATTGAGAAGCATCAGTGCAGCTCTGACTATGCTTATATGCTTCACAGCATTTGCTGGAATCCCATCAAAACCCTCACCGCCAAGGCTTGTCAACGACTTTGCAGGAGTTTTCTCTCAGCAGAACACTCTCACTCTTGAAAATGTCCTTAGAGACTACAACGACAGCACTTCCACACAGATTGCAGTCGTGACAGTCAATGACCTGGAAGGTATGGCTGCGGCAGAATATGCCACAAGAATAGGTCTGGAGTGGCAGGTTGGTTCGGAAAAGTTCGACAATGGAGTGGTGATACTTGTCAAGCCAAAGAACTCGAACGGAAGTGGAGAAGTCTTCATAGCAGTGGGTTACGGTCTGGAGGGGGCAATCCCGGACGCAAGGGCAAAAGCTATCATAGACAGGATAATGATCCCTAATTTCGTGGAAAACGACTACTTCGGAGCGGTTGCGGGAGCCTGTGATGCAATTATGAAGCTTGCAAGTGGAGAAGGCTTTGAAGCAGAGGAAGAAGACGATGCATTGGCTGACTTTATAGCTATAATTACGTTCATCATTATTGTTATTCTGGTCATATATATCGCCAAGAATGGAGATACAGGAAGCGGAAACAACAGCAGCAACGGTGGTGGAAGGCGTACAATCTATGTCGGTCCGACTATCAGAGGCGGTAGCTTCGGTGGATTCAGCGGCGGTTCTTCCGGAGGATTCGGAGGGTTCGGTGGAGGTTCCTTCGGCGGTGGAGGCGCAGGTGGCAGATGGTAAATCAACAGAAAATGGAAACTGTAAGACTATATAACGGAGTGGAAATGCCGCTCCTTGGATACGGATTATACAAGGTTGGTCCGGAAGAAGGTGAAAGATGCATAAGCGATGCTATTGCTGCCGGCTACAGACTCATTGACACAGCTCAATACTATGGCAATGAGGAATGTGTGGGCAAAGCTATCGCAAAAAGCGGAATCCCACGCGAGGAGTTCTTCATTGTTACAAAGGTCTGGATAAATAATTCCGGTGAGGAGAAAGCGTACGCAGCCTTGCAGGAAAGTTTCAAGAGGCTCGGCACAGATTACATAGACCTTGTTCTGGTCCATCAGCCTTTCGGAGATTATTACGGCACCTACAGAGCATTGGAGCGTGCATATGGCGAAGGCACAGTAAGAGCTATCGGAGTAAGTAACTTCTACGCCGACAAGTTCTACGACCTTGCATATCATTGCAAGGTGAGACCTATGGTCAACCAGTTGGAAGCCAACGTATTCAGCCAGCAGACCCAGATGCGCGAATTTATGAAAGAGTACGGAACACAGATAATGGCGTGGGGGCCGATGGCTCAAGGCAAAGAGAGTTTCAACGAAAACAGAATCCTGACTAAAATCGGCAGACGTCATGGCAAGACAGCAGTCCAGACCGGTCTGAGATTCCTTGTTCAAGAAAGAATTCCAGCAATCCCGAAGAGCTCAAAAGTTCTGAGAATGCAGGAAAACATAGACATCTTCGATTTCGTTCTTTCAGAAGAGGAAATGAATGTCATCAGGAATATGAATCAGAGCGATGCCGGTACGCGCAACTACACGGATCTGACATATGTAGCTCGTCTTATAGATCAGAAAAGCATTTAATTATTCCGACAATTCGATAAAGTAACTGAGATTATCCGCAGGGACTGCGGATAATTCTTTTTTATATGCCTGGAAGATGGCACGAAGATCCTTGAGAATGAGATCGGGACGTACAGCTCCACTCTCCCAGAAATCATTTCCGCCACCAGATGTTGCCCTCAGGATATTGTTGTAGATTGGAAGACCTTTGGCAAGGGGGCCGAAATGAGGGAAGAGATGATGGAGTGCGGCAAGTTGCTCACGAGTGCGGCAATATCCGGGACACAGCCACATATCAGCTTCCAGAGAGAGACTATATGCATCTTCCATTGTGATGACTCCTGAAACACTTCCCTTTTGTGCACCGAGTACCTGACCGCCGGCATCACGGATCAGACGGCTCATATATCCGTCGCTGCCAGGAAGATACCATGCATCAGCGTATGGAATATTCATCAGAACTCGGACAGGTTCTTCAGTTTTCTCGACACGCATAGCCAGATAATGATTCCTGACATCATCAAAAAAGTCATCAGCCTTATCTGAACATCCGGCCAAAACTCCAAAAAGTCTTACATACTCTGCTCTTGCAAGAGGATGCTGCTCAAGATGATCATAGAGTATGAGCACAGGGATACCAAGGCTACGCAGTTTTGTAAGATAAGGAGGCTCTGCATCACCTACCTTATAGGCAAGCACAAGATCAGGATCAAGCCTCATGATTGTTTCATAATCCATCGAAGCTTCGTAACCGACATCATGAACCTTTCCCTCGCCAGCCATAGCGTGTATCTTCGGATCAGAAAGATATTTCAGACCGGAAACACCGACAATCAGCGAGTCGGCACCGATGGCGGAAAGTGCGGCAACACTTGAAGATGACATGCAGATAATTCTCTGTAAAGGATTATCTATCAACAAAGTGTCACAGGTTCCGTCTGAAGGGGACAATGTCACGACTCCACTCGCCTTCGAAGCTTCATCAGAGGCATCCATTATCCCGAAAAATGACGCATATTCACATCCCGGACCTGGCAAAGGACAGTCCTGATTGTCAGAAGGACGACATCCGACAATCAGCACCAAGGCAGACAAGAATATGATGTACAGCCTCATTTATTTTCTGCGTGAAGACAGGAGTTCCTGAAGATTGAAGTTCAGGGACACCATCTGACGGCATCCTGAATACTTGTGGCCATTGAAATGAAAGATAGCAGAAACCTTCAGGTCAAGATATGGATTTCCAATCTTAGGAGAGTAATACACCTCGAGACGGTCAGCGATTCCAGGACCTGACTTTCCGTCATCATGCACGCGGTAGAATGGCGAGCCCATATAGAGGAGGTTACTGTAGGTGTATCCGGCTGGATCAACTGACGAATAGTATGGCATCATATCCTTACCGAAGAAGAGTTCATTCCTGATGCCGACATTCCATTTCTGCACCTCAAAATCCAGCTCTGCTCCACCTGGAAAGACATATTTTCCTACCATAGCCCTGTCGTTCTGCATAGCCTGGAGCCAGCCCACCCTCAACGAAAGCTTCTGAATGTCCACAAGATGCTCGAAACCAAGCTTGAGATATGGATTGAGAAGGACATTGTCAACTACTCCATCCGCAATACGCGAACATGAATAGTGATAGAGGTAGGCTGAGTAGCCAAGAGAAAGGACAGGAGCAACCTGAGCCCCTCCTGAAGAAAATATCATGAACCTTTCACGACGGAATGTGTCATACATTCCCATCCAGTCGCATCCCACCTCATAATATGCCTTAGGTCTGCGAATCTTTATAAGAAGTCCTTCGAGATTGTTGTCATAGAATCGAAGAGAATCCGAAAAGAATGCACGTGAATAATTTCCCTCGGAAAATCGGCGTGGAAACACACCTGCAAGAAGGGAAAGTCCTGTCTTACCCATCTGTTTTTCAACAGAATAGTACAGGGTAATTTCTCTGAAAAGCTTGAGATTTGAAAGTTTATTGTCAGTTTCTGGAGAATCTGCCGCTGCCCTGTCAGATGATACAGGAGAATTTCCGAAATCCTTCATCACATCAATTCCTGCCATCAGCTTGTGAAGCGTACCGTTGCTCTGCTGCACTGCCAATCCCACAGAAGGGGTAAGCCTTGCTCCAAATATGGTCATTGATGGGGTGAAACCGCTGCGATAAAATTCTCTGTTGTCGAACTGCATCTGAAAATCCACATCATATGCAAACGAGACCTTAGCATCATCCTTTGTCTGCGCATGGACACTTACAGACATCAGGACTGCGGATAGAACTGATATGTACCTTAATAATTTCATCTTATAACGATTTCCGGACTTCCAAAGGTAATACATTTCATGGATTTTTGGTAATTTTGCGCATTATGAAACTTCAGACACCGGTAATTGATGAGAAATGCAGGACAGGCATTTCATTCAACGACAAGATAATGATGCTCGGAAGCTGTTTTTCCGACAACATCGGAGTCAGACTCGCTGATTTCGGATTCGACGTATGCGTGAATCCGTTCGGAACATTGTACAATCCTGCATCCATTGCATCTGCTGTTGAAAGACTTGTAAGCGGAGAGCATTTCACTGAGAAAGACTGCGTAATGATAGGCGCAGGATGCGAAAAGATATGCTCCTTCAGCCACCACACTTCTTTTTCTGCCAGTGACATCCCGGAGTTTCTCGAGAAGGCGAATTCATCACTAGACAAGGCATCCGCATTCTTCCGTGAGTGCAACAAGGTGATAATTACCCTGGGCACAAGCTGGTGTTTCAGGCATGTTGAATCCGGGAATATCGTTGCAAACTGCCTAAAGCATCCTGCAGCTGAATTCCAGCGCGAAAGACTGGATGTACATGAGATTGAAAGACTTCTGAAGGTCATAACAGACACAGACTGCGGCATAAGAAAGGAATTCATATTCACAGTCAGCCCTATCAGACATTTCAAGGACGGAGCGCACGGCAATCAGCTCAGCAAATCTGCCCTCCTTCTCGGCATCGACAGCATCATTGGAGATTCAGTAGACTATTTCCCTACATATGAGATAGTTATGGATGAGCTCAGAGATTACCGCTTCTATGCAGAGGACATGTGTCATCCTACCTTACAGACTACAGAATACATTCTCGAAAGATTCCTCGAATGGGCTCTGCCGACAGCAGAAAAGACCAGACTCGAGGAAAACATCAGAAACTTCAAGCGCAGCTGCCATATTGAAAATTATAGCAACCGCCTGCAACGAATCTGACCTTTCCGGCATCTATATAGCCGGTATGTTCAAAAAGCTTACATATATTCTCGGCATTCTTTTTTGTACCATGACGGTGTCTTGCACAAAAGAGAATGGCTGTATGCTTGTAGGCGAAGGTACTGTCATTATATCCGGTATTGTTTCTGACCAGAACACAGGAGCCCTACTGAAAGATGCTACAATCACTTTCAAATCATATAATCTTAGGGGCAAACTTCTGAAAACCAAGACATCATATTCTTCAGGTAATGGCACGTATGTCATTGAAGATAGCGGATATACATCAGAGATAACCTGTATTCTCACTGCTTCTGTGCCTGATGGCAGCCATTCTGAATCACAGATCGAGTTGAACGTAGATTGGAACGGCTCGATGTTCAATGCAGAAACTGACACATTCGTTGTCAATGACTGTAATTTCCACCTTCAGAAATCAGCGAAATAATGAACCTCAAGTCTTTCATATATTCACTCATTGCTCTGACCAGCATCTCCTGCACAAATGCGAACATTGCAGGCAGTGACATCTATGCTATTCTCAAGGGAACGGTAACTGATGAGCTCGGTGAGCCGATAGAACATATGGAAGTTACAATTGAAATGTCCAAAAGAAATTCACCTCGAACACTCTACACATCGAGTGACGGCACGTTTATCTGTGACATAATCTATAACGAGGTCAGAAATGTAAAGGACATTCACATAACGCTGACTGACACAGACGGCGAAGAAAATGGTGGACTTTTCACAACCTTGAGTGAAGACATCCACCTTTACGATGAGGCAACATCTGAATTGCCTATGACTTTAAGTCTGGATTTCCATTGCTCTCGCGCCACTCTTTAGGAGAGCATCCCACGATTTTAACAAACTGCCTGTAGAAATTGGCCCTGTCGCTGAAACCGGCCATTTCACCGATGATGTTTATTGAAGTCTCCTTGTCTTCAAGAAGCAGTTTCTTGGACTCCTCAATTCTGAGTTCTGTCCTCCAGGTTCTGAAATCCATCTTCATTACTGTAGCGAAATAAAGATGAAGCGACTCCTTGCTTGTACGTAGTTCCTTGGCAATCTCCTCGCGGCTCTTGTCAAACTCCTTGAACCTCTTTTCCTGCACCCATATCTCCAAGGCCTTTTCAATCCTCTTGAATTCCGCTGCATTAAAGCCCTGAGGCACAGGCTTCTGCCCCTTCTTGCGGTCATTTATCATATTGATAAGTTCCTCACCGGACAGGGTCTTGTGAGCAAATGCATCAAGAAGAAGCTTGTGACTTCCGAGGAACGAGATGAAGTTTGCCGTAAAATACAGCATGAAGAGAGAGTAGAAGAGCGCATACACCTTCATCATTCCTTGCGGAAGAAGCATATAGACAAGAATGAACATCTGCGTAAGCATCATAATGATGTAGCAGAATCTGATCCAGCGGATCTTGTGGTCTTCCTCCTCGTCATAATACATCTCCAGCTGCTTGACACTTCTTCTGTATGTCCTGCTGAACTTTATGATATGCAGGATGCATTGAAACACAAACAGGAGGATGCTGACAGTTATGACGGCAACCTTTCCCGGACCGCTTTCCCACCAGAATGATTTACCGAGAACAAAGCTCATGACAGCCACGGCGCCCACATTCAGATAGAATTTGTCATTATCGGAATTTCCCGAATCCAGAAGCGTAATGAGCGAATAAGATAAAACGACTGAAGATATTGCGGTTATGACAAACATCATCAGGGATGAAAATGTGTCATAGTCTGAAATTCCGGAATAACGCAAGGTAAGAAAGAAGAGAGCAGAACAGATAAGATAGCACACAGCTATAGTATTCTTTGTGTCAGCTATCTTCTTATAGTACTCGCTTCCCGGCACCTTGATGAGTAGAAGAAGGAAACCTAATATGATTGAGGTCAATGTTCCAACGACCAATGACAGTTCAATATTGAAGATGATATCTACAAGACTGGACATCAATAAAATGGGTTAAGAGAGTGTTGTTTCGTCTATTATTGCGTTCGCGCTGCGAAATTACGGATTTTTTCGCTATTTTTGCAATCGTTTTTTCGATTTTGGATAAAGATGCTTGATATAAATACAATAGAGAAACTTGACAGGATTGCGACACCGTTCTATTACTATGATATGGAACTGTTCCGCAAGACTGTAGATCACGTTGCAGTGCTTGCTGAAGAACACGACATCAAGGTTCATTATGCAGTGAAGGCAAACGTAGAAAGAAGACTTCTGGAATATATAAGCTCCAAGGGATTCGGTGCCGACTGCGTCAGCGGAAATGAAGTCCTGCATGCTCACAGCTGCGGATTTCCTGCCGACAAGATTGTCTACGCGGGAGTTGGAAAGACCGACAAGGAAATATTCAATGCCCTTAGTCTGGGAATCGAGGCATTCAACTGCGAGTCGCTCCAGGAGATATATGTGATCAATGAGATGGCTCACGTATATGGTCTTAAAGCCAATGTTTCCGTTCGTATAAATCCTGACATTGATGCTCACACTCACAAATATGTGACAACAGGTCTCTACGAGAATAAGTTCGGTATTTCTCAGCACGAATTCGACAAGCTCATCGACATCATCAAGAAAAGCGAGCATATCAACTTCTACGGTCTGCATTTCCACATCGGTTCGCAGATCACAAGAGTGTCTGAAGTGTTTGCACTGGAGTGCAAGAGGGTGAACGAGATTGTCGCTTATTTTGAGAGAAATGGTCTGCGCGTCGACAACATCAATCTTGGAGGTGGTCTGGGCGTGGATTATGACGATCCTGATGAGAATGCGATTGCGGATTTCAAGACATGGTTCGAGACCATTTCAGCAAACATCCTCAGACGTAAAGATCAGGCGGTTCATGTGGAGCCGGGACGTTCACTTGTAGCTCAGTGCGCAACCCTGATTTCCCGTGTACTTTTCGTAAAGAGCGGAGAGACCAAGAACTTCCTCATCATGGATGCCGGAATGAATGACCTCATAAGACCGGCCCTTTACGGCGCATATCACAAGATCGAAAACCTGTCTGCAGCACAGAGAACATTCTTCCCTACCCATCAGGCATACGACATTGTAGGTCCTGTCTGCGAATCAAGCGATGTTTGGGGAGCCGGAAGACTTCTGCCATTGAGCGTACGAGGAGACCTCATGGCCATCAGAAGCACTGGTGCTTACGGTCAGGTAATGGCAAGCCACTACAACATGAAGGATTTTGCTCCTTCAGTATTCAGCGACACTATCGATGAAGCTCCTCAGCAGGTTGATTATTTCAATCTGTCATCCCGAGCATAGCCGAGGGAACTAGTCAAGAAAAATAAAAGAAATACAATATGTTTGAAAATTTAAGTGAAAGACTTGAAAGATCGTTCAAGATCCTGAAAGGTGAAGGAAAGATCACCGAGATCAACATCTCGGAAGCAATGAAAGACATCCGTCGCGCACTCCTCGATGCCGACGTCAGCTATAAGATCGCCAAGCAGTTCTGCGATGACGTAAAGAAGAAGGCCATCGGTCAGAACGTTCTTACAGCAGTTAAGCCTCAGCAGATGATTGTAAAGATCGTTCACGATGAGCTTGCTGCCCTTATGGGAAGTGAGTCTGCTGACATCAATGTAAAGGGTTCACCAGCAATCGTTCTCGTTGCCGGTCTTAACGGTTCCGGTAAGACAACCTTCTCTGGAAAGCTAGCTCTCAACATCAAGAGCAAGAGAGGAATGAAGGTTCTCCTTGCTGCCTGCGACTATTTCCGTCCTGCTGCGATCGATCAGTTGAAGGTACTCGGAGAGCAGATTGGTGTGGAGGTTTACTCTGAAGCAGGAGTGAAGGATCCTATCCAGATTGCGCAGAATGCTGTCAAGAAGGCCAAGGCTGAGGGATATTCTGTAGTCATCGTCGACACAGCCGGACGTCTTGCAGTGGATCAGGAGCTCATGGACGAGATCTCAGCTCTCAAGAATGCACTCCAGCCTACAGAGACCCTCTTCGTTGTTGATGCGATGACAGGTCAGGATGCTGTAGAGACTGCAAAGGCATTCAACGACAGACTTGACTTCGACGGTGTAGTTCTCACCAAGATGGATGGTGACACCCGCGGTGGTGCAGCCCTCTCTATCAAGGCTGTGGTAGGCAAACCGATCAAGTTTGTCAGCACAGGAGAGAAGATGGAGGCTCTGGATGTATTCCATCCTTCACGTATTGCAGACCGTATCCTCGGAATGGGTGACGTTGTTTCACTCGTTGAAAAGGCTCAGGAGCAGTTCGATGAGGCTCAGGCACGTGAGCTCAAGAAGAAGCTTGCAAAGGACCAGTTCACTCTTTGGGATTTCTACAATCAGATCCAGCAGATCAAGAAGATGGGTAACATCAAGGATCTCGCTTCTATGATCCCTGGCATGGGTAAGGCTTTGAAGGATGTAGACATGGACAATAGTGCTTTCAAGGGAGTAGAGGCAATCATTCTCTCGATGACCCCTTACGAGCGTGAGCATCCTGATTGCATCAACGGAAGCCGCCGCAAGAGAATCGCTGACGGTTCCGGCACATCGATCGCTGATGTAAACAAGCTCCTCAAGCAGTTCGAGGGAACCCGCAAGATGATGAAGACTGTCATGGGAGCCAATATGGGTAACATGATGAAAGGTGCGATGCGCCGCCGCAGATAATCTCTGCAGACATATATAAGAAAGCCGGTTTAACAGGAACATTCCTCAGTTAAACCGGCTTTTCGTTATGTGACATTCTGCAGTCCTGGAAGGCTGACATCCTGGACTGCAACGTCGGCACCTAATAACCTATAGTACAGCGAGTTAACATATATCCCTGCCGCAAAATGCAGCAGGGATATATTGTAAAACACTATGTATCAGCGAGTTGAGTGCCGACAGGAATTACTTTGCAAGGAGGTAGCGGAGCCAGAATTCTCGGTTGGCGTTCTGGAAATGCTCACCCTGATAGCCACGGTAGCCGTGCATTCCGTCTGGATAAATCATAAAATCGAACTTCCTGCCTTCCTTCTGAAGTGCATCTACTAGCAGAAGCGTATTCTGATGATGCACGTTGTCGTCACCTGTTCCGTGAGTAATCTTGAGCATGACAGGCTCTACAGCAGAAGACTGCGCCTGCTGATAGGTAGTAGGATAACCTGCCACATATTCAAGTACGCGTGACACCTTGTAGCCCTCCGGATTATTCTGAGGAGTGTCCATATAGCGCTCTGTGTAATGGGTATCGTAGAGAGCCCAGTCATATACTCCACCACCGGCAATTCCGTAATGGAAACTCTCCGGAGCCTGCATAAGAAGCATAGAAGTCATAGTTCCTCCGAACGAGAAGCCCTCCACTCCAATCTTGTCACCATCAACGTATGGGAGAGCCTTGAGCCAGTCAGCCCATGCGATGAAGTCCTTGACCTCATTGACAGTGAGCTGTCTGTATATCATGTCAAGACCAGCTCGACCATTATGTCCCCCAGCACGCGGATCCACCCAGATCTGAATGATTCCGTTATCAGACCACCACTGAGACGACTTTGATGGAGTTGTCCATCTATCGCGTACGACAGGTGTGTCAGGACCTCCGTAGATGTCCACATGCACCGGATATTTCTTTGAAGGATCGAAATCCTTAGGATAAACCATCATTCCCGGAAGAACGAATCCATCAGGAGTTGTCATATGCACGAGCTGACCAAGCGCATAGTCCGCAGGATTATAGTCGGCTGTAGCAGCATCAGCCACAACCATTCCCTTCAAGCCATATGTACCTTTGCGAAGCTTCTGCATCACTGGTCCACGAAGATTTGCCTCAGCGATATCACCTGCATGACCGGCAGAAACAATGCCTCCTGATGTCTGGAAGACAGCCACCTTTGTAGGAGTTGTAACATTCGAATATGAAGCCACGAAATATTTGCCATCAGGCGAGAACTTCACACCCACAGCATTGTATGCAGGATTGGTCAAAGATGTAATCACACCCTTTGAATCCACCTTATAGACAGCCTGACGCACGCTTGCATCGCGCTTTGCAGTGAAATACACATCCCCTTTAGACTCATCGACTCTAAGGATAGACACAGTCCAGTTGGTACCTTCAGTGAGCCTTCTGAACTCCTTTCCATCATATGAAAGGAAATATATCTGCTGCCATCCTGTCTCGAAATTACGAACCATGTAGAGTCCCTTGGCTGTAAACTCCACCTGATCCATCCAATCGATCCAGGTCTTGTAGGTCTCATTGTAGATATGCTTCTTGGAACCATCCTTCACGCTTACACTATAGAGGTCGAGGGTATTCTGCAGACGTGGCATTCTTGCAATGAAGAACTCCTGGCTGTCCGCACCCCAGAACGGGATGCCGAAATACTGGTCGACTGTAGGATCGAAATCAGCCCATACAATCTGAGACTCTGGGGCCGAAATATCAACAATACCGATCTTCACCTCAGGATTGGTCTGACCACATTTAGGATAACGAGTCTCGCTGAGAGAGCCTCCGATACCAAGGTTGGTAACCTTGGGACTCTGGGACATAGCCGGAGCCGCTGTCGGATGATTAGGATCGCCCGCATAGTTCTTGGCAAATGCCGAATAGATCGGGAACAATGGAACCTGAGTATTATCAAACTTATAGAAACCTATTTTCTTACTGTCTGGCGACCACCAGAAGGCCTTGTAACGAGATGGACGGCCGAGAATCTCCTCGAAATACACCCACGAAGCATAGCCATTGAGAACGAGCTCGGTGCCATCGAAGGTGAGACGCTGCTCCTTGCCTGAAGCGATATCCACGACATAGAGGTCATTGTTGCGAGTGAAGGCAAGCTTGGTCGAATCAGGAGAATATGTCAGATTGACTGCACCCTCCGGCTTGATCGGAAACTCAGCATACTTTGTAGGAGCAGAAACTCCTGTGCGAGTCTTGCCTGTGCGGACATCGACAGCAAAGGCACAGCTGTCTGCAAATGTTCCGTCATACGTAAATATGGCTTCCTTGGAATCCAACCATTTCCACGCAACCGGAACCCTCTCGAAATCCTTAGCTCCAGCTGTCAGTGCCATCACTACAGCCAGACAAACCAATAAAAATATCTTCTTCATACTAATTTATATTATCATTCATAATGACATGATGTGAAGGTGACATGCCCCCCGGCTAGGGGGGGTGCCGCAGCGAAGCGAAGGCGGGGATCACCGAAACATCTGTCATTATGAATCAAACAATTCATCCTTAAAATTCACAAGATAAACCTTCTCCGTGGCACGGGTAAGAGCCGTATAGAGCCACTTAAGGTCATCCACTGTGAGTTCATCCTGCCAGAAAGCATTATCAATAAACACGCATTTCCACTGTCCACCCTGAGACTTGTGGCAGGTTATCGCATTGGCATATTTCAGCTGCAGAGCATTATAGTACTTATCCTCACGCACTGCCTCATACCTCTTCTTCTTGGTAGTAAAATGTGCATAATCCTCATTCACCCCCTGATAAAGCATATTTGACTGCTCATATGTCAGCGAAGCACTCTCCGACTCAAGAGTGTCAAGAATAACCTTTGCAACAATCTCCTGATCGTCATAATCAGGAAAAGAGAGCCTTGCCTCAGCGAAATGAAGCCCATATCTATCCTCGAACTTCGAGATCTTGCAAAGCTTCGCTATATCACCGTTAGCTATGTAATCCACATTCTCGAGGTTCTCCACAAACTGATAACAGTTCTTCACGATCATCAGTTTGTCATCACGCACCAGCCTTTCCTCCTTGAACTGAACAGTGGACCTGATGCCGAGATTATACTTGATTGCTCTCTTGTTGGAACGGCATAGGATAATCGTATCATCCTCACCATAAGTAGCATAGGCATCAGAAATCTTCTCAATAAGATCGCCGCCTCCGATTCGATCCACGTCATCAAAACCATCCACTTCAAGCTGAAGGTCGAAGATATCCATCACCCCCGGACCATATTCCATCTCCGAAATCAACTGTCTTACCTTGGTCGCATTATAAAGGATTCCGGACTCCTGCTGCTGACGCACAACAGTAGAAAGTTCAGCAAACGACACCCCACCCATCATAGCCATATAATCCTTCAGAAGGGCCGGACTCGCATCCAGACCCACAGGTGGCAGCTGAGCTGCATCTCCTATAAGAATAACCTTGCACTCAACTCCGGAGCGGACAAAGGATATCAAGTCCTCGAGCAGATTACCCGATCCGAACGAGGCTGTAGACTGCTGCTGACCGGCGTCGATGCCGATCAACGAGACCTCATCCACCACGAAAAGAGTCTCCTTATCCTTATTGGGTGCAAGAGAAAACTGCCCGAAGCCATCACCTCCGACAGATTTCTGTCTATAGATATGTTTATGGATGGTATAGGCCTGCTGGCCTGCATAAGACGAAAGAACCTTCGCTGCACGGCCTGTCGGGGCCAAAAGAACACACTTAGTCTTATATTCCTTCAGCAGGGAAATCACAGCGGACACGGCTGTAGTCTTTCCCGTACCGGCATATCCGTTCACTACCAGTATATCGTCCTCATCTGACGAAACAAAATCAGCCACCTTTCTCAGAAGAGCATCCTGACAGGAGGTGGGCTGATACGCCAGTTTAGAAATGAATCCGGAATATAGAAAGTCTGCCCTACCCATTACTTACCACGCCTGAAAATCATAGAAAAGACAATGAGTATCGGGAATATCTCCACACGTCCAAGGAACATATCGAATGCATAGATGAACTTGGACATGGCTGGAACTGCCGAATAATTATCCATCGCACCCAGTTCTCCAAGTCCCGGACCGACGCTGCCTATCGAAGCGATCACACCGGAAACAGCCTCTGAAGCATCTGAGCCACAGATCATAACCGCCAGTATTGAAATGAATATGACTATTATGTACGTAACGATATACATCATTACAGAATGTACTGAACTGTCAGAGAGGTGATGACCGCTCATTCTTACCTGTGACACAGCGTGAGGACGGATCCTTCGGTTGATTTCATTACCTATAGCCTTGAAAGCTATAAGAATACGGTCCACCTTGATACCTCCGGTAGTAGATCCGGAGCATCCGCACTGGAACGAAACGAAAAGCAGCACTATGCCAGCTATCCATGGCCATGCAGAATTGTCACAGATTCCGAATCCGCAGGTTGACATATAACTTATGACAGTAAACGACGAATCCATCAATGCCCTGCCCCAATTACTATATCCACCCTCAGACATAAGTGAGAATGCAACTATTATCGAGCATACGGCAATCGATCCGAAATAATACTTCACGACCGTATTGTTCATTGGTTTCATTGACCTTGTCACGAAGACGGCATACACCAGACCGAAATGCAGGGCGCATACTGCCATGAAGATCATCACGACAATGTTTATCAGATCGGAATGATAGTATCCTACAGAAAGATTCCTTGTACTGAATCCTCCTGTTGCAGCAAGGCTGAATGCGTGGTTTACAGCATCAAAGAAAGTCATTCCGGCAGCCCAAAGAGAAAGAGCTGCAGCAACTGTAAAGAATATATACACACCGGTAATGACCCTGATAACCTTTGCGGAATTGTATCTGTAGCCACCCTTGGATAGAGTGGACATCTCCATATTTGTAAGTTTCAGACGATACGGGCTTGCCTGAGGCATTACAAGAAGAAGGAATACGATTACTCCAAGTCCACCGATATAATGTGTTGAAGATCTCCAGAAAAGAAGACTCTTGGGAAGTGCTTCGATGTCTGTCAATATAGTTGCTCCTGTCGTAGTGTAGCCGGAAACACTCTCGAACCATGCATTGATCAAGGTAAATTCACCTCCCCAGAGTACATAAGGCAGCATACCGAAGATGAATGAAAGTATCCATGACAGGAAAATTGTCAGGAATCCGTCATTCAATGACAAAGACTCAGTGCTCTTTACAAATATGAACGGAAAGGCACCTACAAGCAAAGTGATGATGAAACTGATGAGCAAAGGCGTAAACGCCGAATCATAGCCTTCGATAATCGAGACTATGATGGACATAAGCATGAATAAGGCACTTACAAGAAGGGCCTTGCCCACATTAATCGATATGCCTTTTACATTCATTGCTGATTAGTCTTTTCAAGATTCTCCCTCAATGCCTTGATTCGTGTCTTAAGCTCAAGGTTCTCTTCAATTATCTCTGTCACTCCGGTATTGATTTCCGCAAGCTGGTCATCACCGTCAAAATCATAGGTGTATCTGCGACCTGATGTGCGATAGGAATTGATTCCGTCGACCATTCTATAAATCGGTCTTACGTAATTCACCAACGTAAAGAACAATAAAAGAAGAATCAGGATGAGTCCCGCACCCACTGAAACCACTCCTGGAATGATGCTTCTGTAGAATCCTGCGTCAAAGTCAGCCGAATTGCTGAGAAGATCGTTGTAGATAGCCTCATTAAGCACATTCATTTCACTGCGGAACTTGTTGTATCTTGGCTGTAGGGTACCGAAGAACCACTCACCGGTGTCGACATTATCTGCAAGGAAGACTTCATCAAACTTAAGAGAAGTCTTCATGAAAGCATCAAAAGAAACGTCAACACTATCCACCATTGGCAGAGCCTTAATGGAGGTAAACGAATTCTTCAATGAATCCGACTGTGCCATAAAGTCAGCCAAGTCGAATTCTGGCATCAGCGAAATGTCATTCTGTACTACAACCGCAAGCATCTGATGATTGTATTCCTCAGTGATATCTGATAGCTTCTGAGCAAGGTTGATGCTCTTTATATTTGCTGCAATAAGTTCTGAGACATAATCACTCATCCTGCGGTACTCAAGGATGGAAAGCACACCTGAGAGCAGGAGAATGGCTGCAAGTGAGCCAAGTGAATAGAAAACTTTCTTTACCATAAACGAAATCGTCTGATCTTAACTTGCAAATATAATAAAAGCTCTCACGTTTTTTTACTACTTTTGGAGAAAATTCACTTCCTATGAAATGGTCGACTCTCTTGCTTCTGACAGCAACGGCAATTATATCCTTATCCTGCAGCGAAGTGCTGAAGGATTCCGAGCATGTTCTATATTATGAAACTCATGCCAAAGCTTGGGAAGAAAGGCTGCCTGTTGGCAATGGAAGGCTTGGAATGATGCCAGATGGCGACCCACACGAAGAACACATAATTCTCAATGAAATATCACTCTGGAGCGGTTGTGAGGCAGATTATGCCAATCCTGATGCAGCAGAAAGCCTTAGCGTGATAAGACAGGCCCTCCTCGAAGGAGACAACGCCAAGGCTCAGAAGATAATGTATGAGAGATTCGTTCCTGACAACGACAGGAATGCAGGTGCATACGGCACCTATCAGGTTCTCGGACAGCTCGTCATAAAGCACGATTATGCAGACACGACAGCAGCCCACGAATACAGAAGATGGCTGGATATCAGAGAAGCAACATCATACTCAAGTTACAAGGTAGGAAACGTTTCATTCGAAAAGAAGTATTATGTATCACGTCATGATGACGTGATGATAGTAGAGGTCAGCTCCTCAAAACCGGGAATGGTCAATATGGAAGTCAGCCTCGACAGAGCCGGACGCGCTGAGGAAGGAGTGACAGCAGACGGACTGCTGAAATTCAGCGGAAACCTATCCAGCGGAACTGATGATCCTGGAATGGGATACTGCGCCTATGCCAAGGTAATTTCCGAAGGAAAGGTTGAAACAACAGGAGGAGAAACTCCTTCAATAAAGGTTAGCGGATCTGACAAGGCGTGGATTATAGTTTCAGCTGCAACTGATTATTTTATAGAAGATTATGACAGCTTAGCTTTAGCAAGACTTGATGCTATGGATTATAGAAAAACCAAGTCTTCACATAAGAATTCTGTCGCTGCACATCAGGAACTATACCTCAGAAACACCCTGTCTCTCAGCAATGGTAACGAAGTCGAAAACAAACCGACAGACCAGAGGATAGCAGACTACGCAAAAGGATCAGAAGACAACGCCCTTGCCGCCCTATACTATAATTACGGCAGATACCTGCTCATTTGCAGCACACGTCCCGGATGCCTGCCGCCTAACCTTCAGGGACTTTGGGCGAACACCTTCCACACACCGTGGAACGGCGACTACCACACCAACATCAATGTTCAGATGAATCACTGGATTGCAGAATCCGGTAACCTTTCAGAACTTCACGAGCCACTCATCGACCTCACCCTCAGACTTATTCCAAGCGGAGAGAAGAGCGCAAAAGACTTTTACGGTCAATCAGCAGATGGCTGGGTCCAGCATATGATGACAAATGTGTGGAACTACACTGCCCCAGGAGAGCATCCTTCATGGGGAGCGACAAATACTGGTGGCGCCTGGCTTTGTGCGCATCTTTGGGAGCATTACCTTTACAACGGAGATCCGGACTACCTGAGCAAAATCTACCCTGCCCTTAAAGGAGCATCAGAATTCTTCCTTTCCACAATGATCAAGGAGCCTCAGCACGGATGGCTTGTGACTGCACCCACATCATCTCCTGAAAATGCCTTCATAGTCGATGGCCCGAATGGAAAGGCAGCTGTAAGCATCTGCATGGGACCGACAATGGATAACCAACTGATCAGAGAACTGTTCACCAACACAGCAGAAGCCGCAATACTGCTGAAGCTTGACAAGGAATTTGCAGACTCTCTGACTTCTGCAGCACAACAGCTTCCACCTCACCAGATCAGTCCCAAAGGTTATCTGATGGAGTGGCTGCAGGACTACGAGGAGGCAGAGCCCCAGCATAGGCATGTATCACATCTTTACGGTCTATATCCCGGCAGACAGATCAGTCCGATCAAGACACCTGAACTTGCAGAAGCCTGCAAGGTAACCCTCAACAGACGAGGAGATGAGGCTACCGGATGGAGCAGGGCATGGAAAATCAATTTCTGGGCAAGGCTTGGAGACGGGAACAGGGCTTTGAAGCTCTTCAGAAGCCTGTTATCACCAGCATCATACAAAGATGCATCAGAGGAATTCTGCAATGGAGCCGGAACCTATCCTAATCTTCTCTGTGCGCATCCGCCGTTCCAGATTGATGGCAATTTCGGAGGTGCAGCCGGAATCAGTGAAATGCTTGTCCAGAGCAATGAAGGCTTCATCAATATCCTTCCTGCCCTGCCAGCAGAATGGTCTCAGGGCAGCATCAAAGGCTTGAAGGTGCGAGGAGGTGCTACCATAGACCTCGAGTGGTCTGAGGGCAAGCCTACAGAAATAACAATAACAGGAGGCTGGGATAAAAACCTCAATATCCTTATGCCAAACGGCCTTCAGATAGAGAAGGTTCTACCCAAAGGCCGTAAGATACGTATGAAATTCTAGTGATTATCAGAAACTGCTGCCACCAATGAAGCTTCTAAGGAGTGAGGTAGCAGGTACATCCTTGTCAGAAACTGGAACGAAGTAGCTCAGAAACTTCATGAGTCTATGTACCTCAGAGTACTCCGGACAATTCTTAGGAACAGTCATCAGGATACGCTCTGCATAAGGCCTTATGACAGGGAATTCCACAATGTAGGAAGAATTGAAAAGCACATCTGCACATTCCTGATAAGGGTAGATCCACTGTACCTCCGAACAGCGTACATTCGGCCAGTGCATGATTGATTCACGCGCAGAGAACGCGCCTTTGTTAAAGTCACGGCAGATTCTGCGGATCAGTCTGTTATCGCTTGTAGGAATACAATTGTGGTTGTCAAGGGATATACTTGTGATCGTATTGATGAATATCCTGTATTTCGAAGAATCCGGAACCTTGTCAGTAAGGCGTGGATTCAAGGCATGAATTCCTTCAATCAGAAGGACCATACCTGGTTCGAGCTTAAGTCTCTTACCATTGAACTCTCTCAATCCCGTCACAAAGTTGTACTCCGGCACCTCGACAGTCTCTCCTCCAAGAAGTCTGAGCACATCCTTCTGAAGGTATTCATGGTCGACTGTATCAAAGTTGTCAAAATCAAAAGATCCATCCGGAAGTAGCGGAGTATCAAGGCGATTGACAAAGTAATCGTCAGTAGAGAATGAGATAGGTTTCAGTCCGCAAGCCTTCAATTGAATGCTCAATCTCTTGCAGAAAGTAGACTTTCCGCTGCTGCTCGGACCTGTGATAAGCACAATCTTCACTGGGTTCTCAGCCCTTACTCTGCGGTCAATCTCCTCAGCAATCTGAACGATCTTCTTCTCCTGAAGCGCCTCTGCAATCTTGATAAGGTCACTTGCCTCTCCCCTTCTGCAGGCCTTGTTCACATCACCGACATTGTCAAGACCCATAATGCTGTTCCATTTCAGATTCTCGCTGAACACTTCAAAGGTCTTAGGCTGCTCTACAAACGGAGCAAGCTCCTCCGGCTTATGTCTGTTAGGAACCCTGAGAAGCATTCCATCTCTATACATATCAAGCCCCCATACCTTAAGACATCCGGTGCTAGGAACAAGTGCCTCATAGTAATAGTCAGGTGTGCCATCGAGAGTATAATAGTTGACATAAACGTCACCTGATGTCTCAAGAAGGCTTACCTTGTCTGCATAACCCAGATCGCGGAACATCTCGATTGCCTCCTCAGTGCGTACCTCGTGTCTGCGGAAAAGCATATCAGCCTCCACAATTTCCCTCATTCGAGTTGAAATAGCATCTACATCTGCCTGCTCGATCTGAGTGCCGTCACCCTTGTCCAATGAACAGAAATAACCCTTGGAAATAGGCCTTCTAAGCACAATCCTGCACTCAGGGAACAGATCCTTTGCAGCCTTGCAGAGAAGGAAGCAGAGAGAACTGCAATAGACGCTTCTTCCCACATATGAAGTGTAGTCAAGAAACTCCACCTGACGGCTGTTGAAAGCCCTGTATTTGAGACCCTGAGACACATTGTTAACCTTTGCAGCAATGACAGGATAAGTCCCGAATCCGTCCGGAAAGAAGGATGGAATCATTTCAAGCAGAGTGGTACCTTCCGGGAAGGTCATAGAAGTCTGGGTATTCAAACAGAAAATCTTAACCATAAACGATTAGTCTAACAGAAACTGTAGTTTTTGTGGTGTTGTCTTGTAGTCTTCAATGAAGATGTAATCGAGTCCATTAATCCTCACGTGACTGTCTCCACCACCATCCTCGAAGTCATCTCCAACGTATAGAATCTCATCCTTTGCATAGCCATGCTCAGAAGCATACTTCATGATAGCGTCGTACTTGTTGTACTGCTTAGGAGTGAAATCAAATGAAGATGAACCGCCGATGAACACCGAATGCTCAGGAAACAGTTCCAGCACCTCCGGATAAAGCACACGTCTTTTAGATCTGTCAGGATCAAATGCAATCTTTTCATCTATCGGAGCTGGAGTACCGAGGAGACAGAATGTAACCATACCTGCAGGATGGAACTCCACAGACTCACCATAATACTCGGTATAGCCATATTTCTCACGAAGATAAGCGCATTTCTCAAGAAACATCTCCCTGTCAGGAGCCACAGTATCCTCACGTACGATACACAACTCACCATCCTTCACAACTGCCTCCTGCATACCATAGTTGCCGATAATATCAATGGGATACTGCCCCATCTGATTCCAGATTCTTGGGGCATTTCCAGCTCCCACCATAATGATCTTATATTTCTGGGAAAGCTTATCCAGAAGATCGGCAGATTCCTGTGGGATTCTTGTCTTATGCTGGCTCAAGGTGCCATCAAGATCAAAACATATAAGTCTTTTCATATTATTCAATCTCCTTAAGTACTTTATTCAACTTCTCATATCCGTCTGCAGGTGCCTTCCACATCAGTGCGATAGCAATGGCTCCGGCCACACCGAATGCAATGGCAATCGGGAATACCGAATCCCAGCCACCTGCCTCAGCTCTTGCTCCAAACATAACACCTGTAACCACAGAGCTGGCATAGCCGAAAATACCAACGATGCCATTACCTGTTCCGGTAGCATACTTAGTAGCCTGCTGTGATGCACATGTACCGAAAAGAGCCTGTGGACCATAGATGAAGAAACTTGAGAATATCAGGAAAATAAATGACAATGTGATGGACTCTGTCTTCCAGAACAAGAAGAATGACAAAGTAGCAAATACGATACAGAAGAAACATGTTCTGTGAGCTTTGCTCTGGAAAAGTTTATCTGAAAGCCATCCTGCGAGAAGCATTCCAAGTGTACCGCCTACAATCTCAGTGGTTGCAAGCAAACCACCGGCCTTAGCGATCTCCATACCCTTGATCTCAGTAAGAAAAGATGCTCCCCAGTCAAGGATTGTAAGTCTGATGATGTAGATACAGAAATTTGAAATAGCGATGATCCAGATGTATGGATTGGCATATACCATCTTGTTTATCACCTTCTTATACTGGGCCTTGCTGAGCTTTGCAACAGGATCGGGCTCAGCATCCTTCTGCATGGCAGTTTCGTCTCCCATCTTCTCTACAGGAGGAAGGCCCACTTCTGATGGATCATCCTTAAGACCGAACCAAAGGAGAGGAACTCCAAGCAATGCTATCAAAGCAGGTATAAGGAAACAGAGATACCAGGCACTATAACCGAAATGCTGAAGCAGGTAACCGCAAAGAGCCACAACCAGACCGGCTCCAAATGTGTGTGACACATTCCAGATAGATTGCTTTGTAGAAAGCTCTGTAGGCTTGATCCAGTGAGCAAGAAGACTGACACATGGAGGAACACCCATTCCCTGAAGATAACCGTTAAGAACCCACAGAGAACCTATCAGATAGACAAGTCCCATTGTTGCCCTGCCTTCTGCATCCAGCAGATTGAACATGCCGTCAAGTTTCGGGCTGAAACAGATGATCAGATTGACAGCACAGGTCAAAAGAAGACCTAAAGCCATAATCTTTTTCTTGCTATATCGGTCAACAAGCATTCCGTTTATAAAACGGGAGAAGCCATAGATTATACTGTTGACGGTAAGAAAGACTCCAAGCTGAACTTTAGAAATACCGAGTTCCTGTTCCATTGCCGGGATAGCGACACTGAGATTCTTTCTCACAAAATAAAACAAGGCATAGCCGATAGAAAGGACTATAATTGTCCTCCATTCCCAATGAAGATACTTTTTCCTGATGTTATCCATAATTGCGGTCAGTTTTCAAAATCTTTCAAAGATAATGTTTTTTGGTTATGTTTGCAAAAGATTACCTCTAACATAAAAACCACCGAAGACAATGGCAGATTTTCCCAAAGATCCGTTTATGCTCCTTAGCTGGACAAACATGAAGCTCAGAGACTTCTACCCAAGCCTTGAAAAGCTCTGCGAAGACCTCGAAATCGACAGAAATGAGTTGGAAAAGACGCTTGAAAACGCAGGATTCACCTACAACGAGGCTCAGAATAAGTTTTGGTAGAATTACAACTCAACAGATTGATATACCGCAATTAAAACACGATTGTTAAAACACATAACAAATTTGTTAACCATATGAAAAGACCTAAAATCGGCCTTCTCTGGAAGATTTTGGCAGCTATTGCACTTGGCATCGGCATAGGCCTTATCAGTCCTGAATGGACAGTCAGAATCTTCATTACATTCAATGCTATATTCAGCCAGTTTCTGGGTTTCGTCATACCTCTGATCATAGTCGGACTCGTCACTCCCGCGATTGCAGACATCGGCAACAAAGCAGGAAAGATGTTGGTCGCCACACTTGCGATAGCATACTTGTCCACCATCTTCGCCGGACTTGTTTCTTACCTTACAGGTGCAGCTTTGTTCCCTTCAATGATTGACAGCGGAGAGGGACTGAATGTACTTGCTGAAACCGGAGACCTCCAACCCTATTTCTCTGTAACCATTCCACCGCTCATGGGAGTGATGACAGCGCTTGTCCTTGCCTTCATGACTGGACTCGGCCTTGCTTCCTCAAGGCACAAGGTTCTGCTCGATGCAGCACATGGTTTCGAAGAGATCGTGACTATGACAATAAAGTCAGTGATCATCCCTATCCTACCGCTGTACATATTCGGCATCTTCTTGAATATGACCTACGTGGGACAGGTATTTTCAATACTTACAGTATTCATAAAGATAATAGGCATTATATTCCTGATACACATAGGAATACTCATCCTACAGTTCACCATTGCCGGAGGCCTTGCGCGCAAGAATCCGTTCAAGCTTCTGTTGACTATGATGCCTGCATATTTCACCGCACTCGGCACCCAGTCTTCTGCAGCAACAATACCTGTCACCCTCCAGCAGACCAAGACAAACGGAGTCTCTGAAGAAGTTGCCGGATTCACTGTCCCACTCTGCGCAACCATTCACATGTCAGGCAGCACGCTGAAAATTGTTGCCTGCGCCTTGGCACTTATGATCATGCAAGGAATACACTACGATTTCTGGCAGTTCTTCGGCTTCATATGCATGCTTGCAATAACCATGGTCGCAGCTCCCGGAGTACCCGGTGGAGCCATCATGGCATCTCTTGGAGTGCTGCAGTCGATGCTCGGTTTCAATCAGGAATCTCTTGCCTTGATGATAGCCCTCTATATCGCAATGGACAGCTTTGGAACTGCTTGTAACGTAACAGGAGACGGTGCGATAGCTATTATCGTCGACCGTCTCCTGAGAAAAGTCAAATAATCGTTCTGTTATTCGTGACCGTGAATGTCTTCAGGTGAGTTGGTGGTTGTCACCGGCTTGCCCTGATATTCTCCGGTAAGAGTCTTGAGGAAGGCTGTGATCTTGTCAACCTCTGCCTGAGTAAGTTCCACACCGCTCTGATATTTACCCATGTCACTGACTGCCTCCTCGAGAGTATGACGTGTTCCATCATGATAATATGGCCATGTATGCTCAACATTGCGAAGTCCAGGAACCTTGAAACGATGGCGGTCACGCTCCTGCTTTGTCTCCTTATAACGTCCGTTGTCTTCTTCTGTAAGCTCAAGACCTCTTTCTGCAAAATAATGTCTGCGGAGTCCCATCAGCTCATATGAAAGACCACCCAGGTTCTGTCCTGCATGACATGTAGCACAGTCATATTTCTTGAAAAGCTCATAACCCTCAAGTTCCTCAGGTGTAATAGCATCGTCATCACCCATAAGCCACTTGTCAAAACGAGAGCCCGGAGTAAGGAGGGTACGCTCAAAATGCTCGATCGCATCAGTAAGGTTTGCCTCATTGATTCCATCTGGATATACAGCATTGAATCTCTTTGCGAACTTCTTGTCAGCCTTAAGTTTAGCCACGATCATCTCAAATGATGGTGAAGCCATTTCAACCGGATTTACCGGAGGTCCTGCAGCCTGAGCCGCAAGGGTTGCAGCACGACCGTCCCAGAACTGAACGAAGTTATATACGGCATTAAATACAGTAGGAGCATTAACTCCACCCATAAGATCATTTACTCCATGAGAGTACTGATGATTGTCCACACCTGCTGTTGAAAGTGAGTGACAGGATGCACATGAAACTGTGTTGTCAACCGAGAGACGAGTATCATGAAAAAGATCGAAACCAAGCTCTGCCTTCGCAGGATCATACTCGATATAGGTATCGATCGGACGAACAGGCTCAGCCGCACGGCTCACAGGAAGATTGTCATTATACATCTCTGCCCTGCGTGAGTGTATCCAGTCCAGAACGATAGCCCTCTTTGCAGCAGTGAGAGAACTTCCCCAGTGCACCAGATAGTACTTTGCCATAGGCATACGGTCGTCGAGGACCACCTTTTCAATCTTTGCAAGATCCACAGGACTAACCTCACCGTCAACCTTGAGTTCTTCCATAAACTTGGTCATATCATAGGCACGATAGCCTGAATCAATGTCCTTCATGATGACCTTTCCTGCCACAGGTAATTCTGCATAGAACGGAAGTTTCGGATCCGCACTGTGACAACTGAGACAGCCACCCTCATCAAAAATTTCCAGAACCTGCTCATACTGAGGCAATTCAGGAGAAGGAGCCTGATTAACGGCCTTGTAGACCACAACGAGGACTGCAGCAACTGGAAGCAGCAGTGCCATTCCTAATCTCAAAAGCTTTTTCATAATCATATCAATTAGTTGAATTTTCTGAATTCCATAAATGCAAATATAATTATTTGGTTGAATATTTACCACATATGACATCATTTTACCGACATTGAGGGGGGGTGAAATAGTAAAAGACGATACTAAAATGCATACCATTTAGAAAATTTATTGTAACTTAGCGCCGCTAAAACCTAAAAACATATTAAATATGAGTCCAGAAGTTATTGCGCAACTTGATGCAATCAAGGTGAATATGAATGAGGCTGGAATGAATGCCATCAACATAGTACTTGCCTTTGTAATGTTTGGAGTGGCTCTCGGAATCAAGCCAAGAACATTCGTTGATATAGTCAAGAAGCCTCAGTCAGTTGTACTCGGAATCATATGTCAGCTCATCCTGCTGCCTGCGTTGACATTCCTTCTTACAATCACATTTGATGGTTGGATCAGCCCTATGATTGCCCTCGGTATGATCCTCGTTGCATCTTGCCCTGGAGGAAACATTTCCAACTTCATCACCAGCCTTTCAAAAGGAAACACCGAGCTTTCTGTATCATTGACTGCGTTCAACACTGCAGCCTGCATCTTCACCACCCCTATCAATTTCTCATTCTGGGGCGGTATGTATCTCAGATTTGCAGAAAGACATGATCTTGTCATTCCGGAACTCAGCATTCCGTTCTGGGAAATATTCAAGACAATCGTAATCCTTCTCGGTATTCCTCTCGTACTCGGCATGCTCTGCTCGCAGTACCTTCCAAAGGTATCCCAGAAACTTAAGAAACCTATGCAGTATCTTTCTGTGGCTTTCTTCATTGTTATGGTCGTGCTTACCTTCGGAAACAACATTGACGCATTCATGAAGTGTATCAAGTACATCTTCCTCATTGTACTCGTACATAATCTTCTTGCACTTGGAATCGGTTTCGGAACAGGAAGCCTTTTCAAAGTTCCTTACAAGGATAGGAGAGCACTTACAATCGAGACAGGTATCCAGAACTCAGGACTGGGACTTGTTCTTCTTTTCAATGCTAATATCTTCAATCCAGAGATATGGTCAAACAACGGCGGTATGGTCGTAATCACAGCATGGTGGGGCGTTTGGCATATCATTTCCGGTCTTTCTCTTGCTTACACTTGGAGAATCAGAGGCCGTAAGGAAGCGATTGAAGAGTAATCAAACAAATCATGAGAAAAAAAATCTACGATAAGGACCCCTTCTATACCATTCTCAAACCCACTGTAGATTGCTGCACAAGAGGAAGTTACAGACGAATCGATGTCCGTGGCAAGGAAAATATCCCAACTGACGGAGCGATTCTTCTTGCTCCTAACCACAGTAACACGCTGATGGACGCACTTGTAGTACTTCAGGCAGAGAAATCTCCGACAGTATTCGGTGCAAGGGCGGATATGTTCAAGAAGCCAATCATTGCAAAGGCAATGTTCTTCTTCCGTATCCTTCCGATGGTCAGACAGAGGGATGGTCTGCGCAACGTACTCAACAATTACGAGTCATTCGAGACAATTGTAGATACTCTGGAACATGACACGCGTTTCTGCATGTATCCTGAGGGAAGACATCGCGCAGCACACTCACTCCTTCCGCTTGGAAAGGGAATCCTTAGAGCAGCTGTTGCCGCAAACAACAGATTCGGCGACAAGAAGCCTGTCTACATTGTTCCTGTAGGAATCGAATACGGTGACTACTTCCGTTATCGCAGCACCTGTCTCATTTCCTATGGAAAGGCCATCAACGTGACTGAATTCATCAAGGGCCTTGATGTTGAAAATGAGGCTCAGGTAATGGAGCCATTGAGAAAAGAGCTTGCACAAAGGATGTCTGAGCTCATCTCATACGTCAAGGATGATGACAATCTCTACAAAAAGTGGTCTCTCACAAAAATTCTGACCAGCAGATTCAAAGACAAGGGTCTTGCAGGTAATATGGCAGACAACCAGTCCGTCATAGCTCAGATCGAAAGAGCTTGCGAAGAGAAACCGGAAAAGATGCAGGAACTTCTCGATCAGGCATCTAAATTTGACAAGAAGGTGGAAAAGGCTGGAATAGCCATGAGTTCATTCAGACGCAAAGATTTGCTCTTCAAGGCTTTGTGGAAGACATTGGCAGCTATCGTCGGATTACCTTATTTCATTTACAGCTGCTTGGCAGCTCTGCCGATGTGGGGAGCGGCAGCATACATAAGAAAAGGTCTGAAAGACCCTGCATTCGGCAACACCGTAAATCTCGGTGTCAAGCTTGCAGGTACTCTTATCTGGCTTCCTCTTCTTACTCTGGTGATGTTCCTGACCACACCTTGGTTCATTGCATTGCCAGCCGTGCTTGCAGCAATCCCTGCTTATAGTTATTTCTATGATTATCAAGACTTTGTAAGAATTCTTATTTCTGACTGCCGTCTCATGGGACGCAAGGATCTCCGCAGGGAGTTCAAGGAAATAGAGAATTCATTCATCGATCTTCTTTAATACACACTAATTATGAAAAAGACCCTTTTATTTGCAATATGCCTCCTGATCTGCGGATCACCCGTTTTTGCAGAGAACATTTCTGAGGTAAATGCCGAGACTGAAGTAAAGGCAGAAAAGAAACAGAAGAAGCCTGTTACATATAATGAAAATGGCGAAATCATCAAGACAGGAATCAACCTCGGTCCGCTTCCTGTTGTAGCATTCGATGCAGACCGCGGATTCCAGTTCGGTGCATTGATGAACATCTATAACTTCGGTGACGGAAAGAATTATCCGAATCCTAATGCCCAGTGGTATTTTGAAGGTTCTGCATATGTCAAGGAAGGCAACGTTGGAAGCTACCTGTTCAGAGCTGAATATGACAACAAGACCCTTATCCCCGGCGTCAGAATGTCTGTATGCGCTGGATACTACAAGGATGCTGCTCTTGATTTCTATGGTTTCAACGGATATCAGAGCAAGTATGACATGAAGCTTATCGGCGACAACATCAGCTTCGACACTGCAACCAAATCAGGAGAGAGCCTCGCAAAGAAGTTCAACGAGAAGGGCAAGGTTCCTAAGGGTTTCAACAGATACTCAAGAGAACTCGTAAGATTCAAGGCTGACTTCACAGGCAAGATCGCAAAGAACTTGTATTGGGAGGCCGGCTACAATCTCAATTGGATGAAGACCGGTTCATTCACACCGAAAGGATACTCAGTTTATTCAGATAAGATTGAAGGAGGTACTACCCTCTTCCAGCTCTATAAGGACTGGGGCATCATTCCTGAGGATCAGGCAAACGGAGGAGTCATTTCTTCTGTCCGCGCAGGTCTCATGTATGACAGCCGTAATGTTGAGAACAACCCTACAAAGGGAATCTGGGCAGAGGCTCACGTAATCGGAGCTCCTAAATGGCTCGGAACATCTGTTCCTCACTATAAGTTCTGTGCAACCATGAGACAGTACATTCCGCTCGGAACTCCAAAGGTAGTATTTGCATACAGACTTGCTTATCAGGGCTTCTTTGGCAATGCTCCATGGTATGCAATGCCTGTGTACACAACTATGGGTCCTAAGCCAGATAATGACGGTCTCGGTGGATACAGAACAGTACGTGGTATCATGCTGAACAGAGTCCAGGGTCTTCACACTGGCTTCTACAATGCTGAGGTTCGTTACAGATTCATTGACTTCAAGCTCTTCAACCAGAACATCGCATTCGCAGTGTCAGGATTCACTGACGGAACACACGTGTTCAAGGATTATGACATGAGCATGAGCGAGGCAAAGCGCGCAGAGCTTGCTGCTACTGCACCTAACAAGCTTGCCCTCTATGATCAGTATGTATTTGCAGACAAGAAAGACGGATTCCATGGTTCTGCCGGTGCAGGTCTTCGCTTCATCATGAACGAGAACTTCATCGTAGCATTCGAGTATGCACGCTGCTTCAACAAACAGGATGGAGATGGTGCATTCTACATCAACATCGGATTCCTCTTCTAAACTATTATTGCATTTTTTGCAGGAATTTCGCAAATTTGCAAGGATAAACGAATTCGGGGCCTGCTTTGATTCGTAGATCAAAGCAGGCTTCTTTTGTATAACGACAAATAGATACGGATATGGACAGATTCACGCAGAATTATGTAGACGGATTCATGGCAGATCTTGCTGCAAAGAATCCCGATGAAAAAGAGTTCCATCAGGCAGTCCGTGAGGTACTTGAAAGTGTAGCCCCATACATTGTAGAGCATCCTTACCTTATGGAACAGAAGATTCTTGAAAGAATCGTCGAGCCTGAGAGAATCATTATTTTCAGAGTGCCTTGGCTTGATGACGAAGGAGAGATCCATGTAAACAGAGGCTACCGCGTACAGATGAACAGCGCTATAGGTCCATACAAGGGTGGTATCCGTTTCCATCCGAGTGTAAATCTCAGCATCATGAAGTTCCTTGCATTCGAGCAGACTTTCAAGAACAGTCTGACTACCCTTCCAATGGGTGCCGGCAAGGGAGGCTCTGACTTCAACCCTAAGGGAAAGTCAGACAATGAAGTCATGAGATTCTGCCAGAGCTTCATGACAGAGCTTCATAAGCATATCGGAGCTGACACCGACGTCCCTGCTGGAGACATCGGTGTAGGCGGAAGAGAGATCGGATATATGTTCGGTCAGTACAAGAGACTCAGTAATGAGTTCACAGGTGTACTCACAGGAAAGGGCCAGACATGGGGCGGAAGTCCAATGCGTCCTGAGGCAACAGGATACGGCACATGTTACTTTGCTGAGGCAATGCTTGCCACAAAAGGCGACAGCTATGAAGGAAAGACCGTTGCAATCTCAGGCTCAGGAAATGTTGCCCAGTTTGCAGCTCAGAAGGCGCTTCAGCTTGGTGCAAAGGTCGTGACAATGTCCGACTCTAACGGTTACATCTATGATCCGGACGGAATCAATGAGGAGAAACTGGCATATATCATGGAACTCAAGAACATTTTCCGTGGAAGAATCAGGGAATATGTACAGAAGTATCCGACAGCACAATATTTTGAAGGTAAGCGTCCTTGGAGCGTAAAATGCGACATCGCTATGCCTTGTGCTACACAGAATGAGCTGAATGAGGAGGAGGCGAAGACCCTTCTCGCAAATGGTTGCATCTGCGTGGCGGAAGGAGCAAACATGCCATGTACTCCAGAAGCTATCGAGGCATTCCAGAATGCTAAGATTCTCTATTCTCCGGGCAAGGCTTCCAATGCAGGCGGTGTGGCCACTTCAGGTCTTGAAATGACACAGAACTCCATCCGTCTCAAATGGACAAGAGAGGAAGTTGATGCCAACCTTAGAAGAATCATGACAGACATCCACGAGGCTTGCGTAAAATACGGAACTGAAGAGGATGGTTATGTAAACTATGTAAAGGGTGCAAACATTGCCGGCTTCATCAAAGTTGCTGAGGCGATGATGGCACAGGGACTTGTTTAGTATATCAGTCATCCCCGGCCTGAACAATGAATAGTCATCCCCGGTCTGAACAATGAATAGTCATCCCCGGCCAGAACAACGAATAGTCATCCCCGGTCTGAACAATGAATAGTCATCCCCGGCCTGACCGGGGATCTAAAAAATAAAACTATGCATATAGGAATAGCAGGAAATATCGGTTGCGGTAAGACAACACTTACAAGAATGCTTGCAGAGCATTATGGATGGACACCTAAATTCGAGGCTGTCACCTACAATCCATATCTTGAAGACTACTACAAGGACATTGAGAGATGGTCTTACAATCTCGAGACCTATTTCCTTGCTCAGCGTTTTCAGGACCTGCTTGAGATTGCAAAGTCAAAGGATGTGATTATCCAGGACAGGACAATTCTTGAAGGTGTACATATCTTCGTTGCAAACAACAAGGCAATGGGGAACCTGTCTGACCGCGATTTTGACACCTATATGCAGCTATTCAACCTTATGATGTCAATGGTCAGCGAGCCTGACCTGCTGATCTACCTGAGATCTTCTGTTCCTACCCTTGTTTCACAGATTCAGAAACGAGGCAGAGATTATGAGAAGAGCATCAGCATCGAGTACCTCAGCAATCTGAATGAGAGATACGAGAACTGGATCGACAACTACAAGGGTAAGGTTCTTGTCATAGAGGCTGACGACCTTGACTATGAGCATCGTCCGGAAGACTTTGCTCTTATCACCGACAAGATCGACGCTCAGCTTTACGGTCTTTTCTGATAACGTCAGGTCATTGACCATTCCTCAGCGAGGATACATATCTTGGATCACCTGCAAAACCTTGTGCCCTAGCTTCGATATAAATGACATCTTAGGCCTAAAATGGATAAAACTCGCCTAAGATGTGATGTAACGACTGTCTTGTGGATGAGGATGTTCCACCCTTTTATCCGGTATACTTTATGAGCCCTTGCCATCGGTATGGTGATGCTCCATATCTTACGTTAAGATACAAAGCTCTCTAAATCTTTCTGATGAACATCTTCTATATTCTATCATACTACCATCAGGCTGAATCATTAAATAGCCAACATCTTCACCCTGTCTAAAAAATGCACCTATAAAAAATTGATCTACACGTAGACCCGGGCCTGGACTAGGCCAACAAAACTCTCCAATGGTATTAATCTCATCATAAATGAAATCAACTACTATGTTTCCTTTATCATCAATAATACCATATAAGGATTTATCCATAGATTTTGCTATACTGTATCGAGATTTAGCGTCAAGAATCGTTTCATTGTAGGTATTGTGGTATAGACACTCTTGGGGTAGAATTGTACTATCAGTTGTTACATCAAGTAACGGCATATCATTATTTCCCGCAATTACTGCATCAGCCAACATTACAATTTCTGAAGCTGACGGGCGTTTTTGAGGATCTATAGATATACAAGCATTGATTAGGTTACTTAACCTTGTTGAACATCTATCACATTGAAGTGTTAAAATACGATCAGACAATTGCCGTCCACCACCACGACCATTAAAAGGTAATTCGCCTGTGGCTAATTCATATATGCTAACTCCAAGTGACCAAATATCGCTTTTAAAATCAATATTAAGATACCTAACAGATTTTTCGGGAGACATATAAGCAATACCGCCAATGGTTATCGCATTTTCATAATTATGAGTAAGACTAACAGCTAGGCTATACATCTCAAAATCTGAAATCAGGTAGAACCCTTGTGGATCATTTAAAATATTGGCCGGCTTAATATCCAAATGAATTATTCCATTATTATGTAGATATTCCAATCCACTCGCAACATCTTTTATTATTCTCCACAATGTTTCTTCGGAAACTTTACCGCGTAATTTATCAATAGATCCCAAAGGACAAAATGGCATTACCAAGTACAAGCAATCTTCTTCATAATTTATATCGTATGAAGGAAAGATACATCTATGATTTAAACTATTATTGATTGTATGCGCATCTACAACCTTCTTCAGAATATCACAAGGCACAGATTCTTTATAAATCTTAACTGCAACTTCTTTTTTAATAAAAATATCATGAGCCAACCAAACCCGTCCATATCCACCTTCTCCAATTATACGGATTAGCTTATATCTGTTACCTAACAGTGCATTCTTATAAGTTGATGATCTCATAACTCTTGGTTACTATATTACTATTTCATTTGGCTCATAACACTTAAAGAACCAACATTTATTAAGTTTTCTAAGGTATACGAAATATTCTCCATATTCTGGCACAACAAACTCAAGTTTAGTAGTACCATTTATAGTTATAGTCTTTTTTACATCAATATCAGATTGGAATAGATCGGCATAAGTATATGTATATAGTTCAAGCTGCTCTTTATTTTCAGTTAATGTTGCTGTTCTTTTAGTCCCCTTAAACACATATACATCAGATATATCAGGAGTATTTGTCTCTATTGTAATATGCTTTGTGTTTATAGCTACTGCAGTGGAATCCTCTTTACTATCCAGATAATAAAGTTGGAATGGTCCCACGTATTGATACTCCTTTATGTTAGCGAAAGTGATTACACTATCTCTATTAATTCTTGATTCTCCTTCAGGAAGGATGATATCGTACAATGGCTTATAATTTTTGTTTATCGACTTACAAACACCCTTGATATCCTTATAAGAATACTGTCTTGTCATTTCACCCTTTCCGTCAGGAGTTGCAAAAACAAGATTTATATTACCAGAAAGACCATTCTCAATAATTAATCCTTCTTCGCCTTTACCATTCTCGGTAATCAATCTATCTAAGTACGGCGACTGCTCCCAGATACTATAATCCGAATTAAATGCAACCTTACCAATAGAACGTATTTCGTTATAATTCACAATATGAATATTACCATCGTTCTTATCCCAGATCTTAACCTGGATACCCGGATACTGCTCAAGAATCACTCCAGTAATGCTTTTATTATCGGTTTTAATGATATCATCAACATCTGTAAGCAATGTTATATTTCTTTCCGGTTTCTGAATGCAATAAATATCAGCTACTTTCCTTTCAATAACACCTTCAGATATTGTGAAGCACTTCATGTATTTAGTACCCTTTTCAAGAATGACATACTCATTCTTTGAATAACCAGGAACGACCATGCTGCTCAGCCTCAGTATTTTTTTTCCGCCTTCACTGATAAGCTTCTTATTTTCAACCGCCCACGCTTTCCATGCATCAGAAAGTTCATTATAGTCCTTTTTGATGTTTACTTCATTGAGGACATCACTCACTTTGACATTCATTGTAATTTCGCTATAGGAAATTTCAGCTGTTCCTTCAGCAAAATCTTGTTTTGATATATATCCCTTAATAAGGGTACCGTCTTTTAATGTAATTGTTTCATTTTGTGCATTTGTGTTAAAGCTGAAAATAAATGCACATGCAATTAAAGACAATATAAATCTCTTCATTTCAATTATTTTTTAATTTTCTATATAATCTGTGTTGTCAATGTAATCTGTAGCAGCTTTGATGAACGGGTCTTCTAGAGACGGAGGAAGCTGGTTTCCTCTGTCCGTCACCAAAATTTGTGGAATGATTCCAGTTTGCGGAACAGAATCACCCACAGAGTTATATGACCTAAAAGTTATAGGTTCCAACACATATTTGTACTGGCGTCCTTGTAATGCATACATTCCGACATCTTTACCTGTTGTCTTTTCGCCAATAGTCACGACTGTAATATATGGCTTCAGGCAATTGATAATCAACTCCGAAGAAGATGCTGACCTTTTGTTGACAAGAAAGAAAACTCTATTCAAGCGAAGATTTCTGCTGCTTGTGGCAGAATCTTTCTTAAAATAATGTGGCTCATATCTGCTACCTGTTTTCTTATACAACTTTTCTGTCAAATTACGATTGTATCTGAAGGTACAGAACAATTTACCTAATGTAGTTGTAGACAATAATGACGACAAATGGATACAAGTTGCCACACTGCCTCCGGGATTACTTCTTAAATCAATTATGAGATCATTTATCCCAATCCTATTGAATTTCAAAATCACATCAGTAATATCTGCTTCAGATTGAAAAGCGTCATAAACGAAATACCCTATATTCCTTGTTTTAAAGGAATTAGTGTATCTAAATACAGTATCAACAGAAACAGTCTCATTAAGATCAAATCCCTTTGTATCGGGCCTATATCCCTCATTGTAGTAACAATATGAGAAGCGATCCTCATCGACCAACATACTTTCAAAAAAATCACTAGGTTCCAGAGTGTAGTTGTAAGATAGAGAATCATTAAGCTGGTCACTCCAGAAATAATGCTCCTTCATTTGCATGAAGATCCAGGAATTCTGCTCTTCTCTCCATTTCAACACATCATTATTCTGTGTAATCTCCTCTTCACTTACTACAAAGCTATCTGTTTCCTGACATGACAATATGCAAGTCAGGAAACAGATAGTATATAGTAATAATGTCCTCATTAAGATTTAGAAATCGATTTTACCAAAAGTCACTTTTGTAAGGTCGATCTTTTCAATTTCAAAGTTATTATGGAACAATTTTGAACGAAGTGATGGATGTCTATTGACTTCTCCTGGATTCCAAATTGCGGATTTCAACTGTCCCTGAGTTATATCTAATTTCAGTTTAGCACAATCAAACTTGAATACATATTGCTGTCCTGCTTCTACAGACACTGTCTGCCTACCATAATCTTCAGATTCATTACCTATAAATGTTCTTGCAAACACAGTGATTTTTCCAGGTAGAAGATTGATTGTACCATAAATATTATTACTGTCTGATGCATAATCAGACGGATATAACCAATCTCCATTGTTGCTGACAGCATCTAACGAGGTTGTAAAGACAAATTCATTATCCTTATATTTCACAATATCATTGTTATGATAAATAATACCATAACTATCAAACTCAATGGAGCCCGATTTAGTTGTACTAGAAGTAAATGTCAGACCAGGTTCAAACAACTCATAAATTGTACCTTCGTCTTTTTCTGAAAATAAGCAGAACATACTCTCAACAGTCAAGGTTTTATTTTGAGAATCTACGCGAATTTTAATATCCTCAACGTCATATGTACTTGGATTCAATCCAAATAAATAAATTTTATAAATCTCAGAATCGACAAGACCTGTTTCTTGTCCAGCAGAGATAGTTATCATATCACCTGAGAGATAGCCACTATATGAATTCACCCCCTGATCAGCAGTGAAACCCTGACTACAAAGTAGCGGTGAAAAGTTATTGATAACAACTTCATTACGTTCTTTACCAGACGCAAGAGTTATTGTCCACGTATAAGGATTACCGTCATTATCCACGACACTTGCTGAGTAATCTCCATATATGGAATTAGAGACTATGTCATGTAGAGCATGAATATTTGACCAATTCGAATATACAAGAGCAGTTGCCGGCTCCAAGAATAACTCCTGATCGCCTATATAGTCTACCAGGTCCCAATCCAATACTCCTAGAACAGAGAAATTTGAGGCAAACGACTGTTCATTTGCCTGAATGACCTTTAATGTACTTAAGTTGTTTATATCATGAAACTCATATGGCTCATAGGTGATCTCATCCAAAGTTCCCATTATCGAAGATGAGAATGCAAGCAATTTATACTCTTCATCGGAATTCATCAAAATATCGAATGAATAATCCGAATTATAGTCATCGAGCAGTCCTTCTTTATAGTCATAAAGATTACCCTCTGAATCATAGATCAAAGCAGTAATTCTTAATTTTGCTATACCTAACTCTTCATCTTCTGCCATTTCTAAATCGTCAGACTTATATGGAATGAAAGATTCCAAAACTTTAGCAGGGCTGATTGTAATCTTGACCTTTCTCTGAATCTCTACTGCTTCATTCTGGCATGAGCTAAAAACAAACATGTAGAAGAATGTATATATCAATGATATTAGTGTATTGTGTTTCATTGTTAAAAAATTTAAAGGTCCAATATGATATCTTTTGATGCCTTCCTCTTGGCAAGACTAAATGCGTATCCTAAATTAATTTGAATAACAGAATTATTCCATCCGAGATTTTCTGCCATGGATGAAAAACCATGATTATATCTTACTCCTACACTGAATCCGTTGACAGCATAACCAAGCCCCGCGCCCAGCATTATGTCATTAGCCTTCAAGTTAGTAAGATTGAGCTGATAATTGCCTATTGCGACATTATTTGGTGTATGTGAAAGATTCAATGCAAATTCAGGGCCCACCTCAACATATAGATTCTTTAAAGGATAGACCTGAAACATTACAGGCACCATCAAATATCCGGTTCCTATGGATGGATTGTTTCCTCCCATTGTTGCATAACGGATTTCAGGCTGAAAGGCAAGGAGTCCGGTCTTGACGGAACTCCTTTCATTTCTCTTACAGAAACGGATATTCGCAGCAACTCCAGCATTAAAGCCTGGACGCATCCCAAACTTATCTGAAGAGATATTAGGATCCCATGTAAGAGTAGAAAGGTTGAATCCCCCAACAAATCCAATCCTAGCAGCGACTTTGGGCTCATTTTGCTTCATATCTTCAAAGAAGAACTCCTGCTGAGCCATAGCATTCAAGCATAATGCAGAGAATGCAGTAATCAGTAATAATTTAATTCTCATATTATTAAGTTTAATTATTTGCGTAATAACGTTCATAGGTTACCTTCTTGCTATCAACATAATCTGGACATCCTTTTTCCACGACTCTGATATTCAATATTTTTGTTTTCAAGTCTTCATCCTCCATATTGATTGACTTCTTTACAAGGACTGATATGCGTTGACCGCCATTAAAAGAGTCCTGTGTCTTTACAAGAACATCATCTACGTAAATCTCACATTTATCTGATCTTTGTTCTGAAGTGTTTGTTATATAAATATAGAATTGGCAATAACCATTTTCATTTAAACTCACCTTATCCGGACCACTAACCCTGAAACTGCATTTGTGAACGAAATGGACACTCTTGTAAAAAGTAGGGTATTCCAAGCCATCCACTTTGACTTTTATCTGGAAATTCTGTCGATGACCATCACTCAAATCAGATGGCGTGTAGTTAAACATGAAGGACTCCCCAGATTGGTTAGGAATAATTTCATTTGAATCCTCGCACATAATGGGCAAAAGTTCAATGGATTTACCTATCAAGGAATCAGAAAGCTTGATTAATCCACTCATTTTACATGCAGAACAGTGATTCATAGTAAATGAATCTACATCAAAATCAATTTCCAGCACTTCATTCCAATTGAGCCTTAAAATACCAAACAACCCGTCCTGTGATACGAGGACATGCTCTCTATTCAAGGGGAGGAGACTTTCAAACTGTTCTGGTAAACAGAGTCTGTCATTTGCGATCAGCCCACATATTCCCGCAGACGTTACAGATGGTTTCAAGCTTTGTAACTGAGGAACATAACCTGAAGATAACTGATCATTGAACGTATATTCCTTTTGAGTCTGATTTGAAATATCAAAACGAAGTAGACGCCATGCAGAATCAAAGAATAAAGCATATTTTCCAGATTTCATTATTCTTTCCTTAGTATCGATAGTCACACCTATAAGTTCAAAGTTACCTAACTTCTTACCCTTGACATCACGTTTATATGCTTTCCATTTAGAATTGACAACCAATGAAAATGTCTCACCTTTGTCATCTGTTATAAATGATGTCGCAAATTTCAAGTCATCATCATTGAAGCCTGAGCCAAGAAGACTGATCTGATCGCTTTTATTGATATGCATAAAATTGCCTTTAAAATCACTTACGGACGCAAGACCTTTTATGAATGGCAATGCATTCCTGTACTTGAAATCAATGATGACATTTCCGGATACATCAATATACCCCCACCTTCCATTATATTTAACAGCCAAAAGACCTTCAGAATAATATGGGTAGTTAATATCTATCAGATAATCATTGGCAAATCTATTGACCTTTCCATGTAAGCTGACATTTCCTCTAACAAAGCCATTCTCCAGAATAAGCATATAGCCATCTTTAAAATGAGGAAAATCATCATAAAGACACTCTAGAATAGAAGTGCCTTTATAATCGCATAAGCCATAACGACCATTGCTTTTTACCTTTAATAAACTCTCAGTCAATACATCTACGGATTCATATGTCGGGCGAATTTGCCAGAGAGCTGTTTGAGCTGACAATTCTATTCCACATATAATAAATAACAGGAATGCACCCCAAAGTTTAATTCGAAGACTTGTAAGTTTTAAAGTCATTTTCATCTTGCATTATATCTTTTACCAATTCAACTGCATGTCTGATGGGGCAAGCACAGGTTGATTCAATCAAATTGTAGCCTCCCCACAATACGCCTATCAGTCTGTTCTTCTTATCAAAAATCGCAGATCCGCTCTGGCCTCCTACTGTCTGATTTCCCATCATGACTATCTGATACCTGGATGGATCCTGAGCAATAGTCAGATGACCGCTTGTAGGTCTGTAATAATCTTTATTTACTATAGTTGCCATTATAGCACCTCTTGGATATCCAATGGTATAATATGTCTCGTTCTTTCTTAATTCAGACATATTGGTGATTGCTTTATTCAATCTGAAATAGCTTGCATCTTCTGGAGTCTTTCTTGTATTAAGCCTAATAGCCGCAACATCAACAGCATTGTTTTCTGCCTCAGCCACTAAATGTGCCCAGTCGAATTCCGAGGTATTGGTATATGTTCTCCCTGAATATCTGATACCGAAATCGATATCTACCGGTACAAGTTTAAATGATGACTTGTACCACAAACTCAGTTCATTCTCGAAAATTTTACGAGTAGCAGGACTCAGTCTTTCAATCAGAGGACTTAAACTATTGACCAATTGTTGTCTAAAATCCTCAATGCCTAACTTAAACATTTTTGATTCACGTCCTCTGCTATAATGTTGATCTGCCCAGATAGGATTGGTTACATGTTTATTGGTGAGCATTAATCCATCTGAAGACACGAAGAATGCTGTACCGGTATGATAATATGTAGTAGCATGGGCTCTTCTTGACACCAAATTTACATCATCATTATCGGGATTCGAACAATTAACGAACCAGTCCTCTACTCCTAAAGCAGCTTTCAGATTAGATGACAGGTCATCTTCAAATTCAACTCGTATCCTATATGAGACAGTAACAAGAGCAGTAGCTTTCTCCGGATTTACATCATCCTTACCAAAATCATCTATAAAATGAGGCAATGTAAATATGAGCAATAGTGCTGCCGCTAGAGCTCCAGCGCATGCAATAACTGTTCTAATTAACCCTGGTTTTGGAACTGGATTTGGGCAAGGCACAGTACCGCAGATGATACTATCATTGTGTGTAATCTTGTAATCCACATTTGCTGGTATCCTTTGCCCATTAATGTAAGTGCCATTCGTACTATGATCATTGATATACCATCTGCCATTCTTCATTTCTTTAAACGTCGCGTGATACCGGCTAACAGACTCTCCATTCAAGATAAATCTGTTTCGCTTAGCTTTACCTACGCCATATACACCCTTTACAACAGTCGGATCAGGTAATTTGATGGAAGGAACCTCTGCCCAATTTAAAGGAGCCTTGTCAAAGTCGATCTTATCACCTTTCTTGACAGGAACTTCCACATGCGGTTCAATTCTTCTTCCATTTACATATGTTCCATGAAGGCTACCACAATCAGTAAGCAGAATCTCACCGTTGTCAAGTAGCAGTAATTGAGCATGATTCGAACTTACATACTCATCGTTTATGCATATTGTCGAAGACTTTGATCGTCCGATAGTTATCAGTCTCATAATCAGTTGAATAAAATTGTTGGATTCAATATTGTGTCATTTTTTTCCTTCTTATCCTCTTCTTTCTTTTTCTTAGAGGATTCAGTCGGCTTGGTTTTGATATCCTTGAGCTTCACTTCGATTTCATCCAGTGATTCTGATACCTTGGCTAGAGTACTTTTATAGTTCTTAATTTTTTCCGCTACACTCTGTACTCTTGTTGCAGTTTCAGGCACATTGTCTCTCAAGTTTTCCTCAACTCTTTCTATCGAATTTCTTAATGCTTGAATATCAATAATACCGACTTCTGACTCAATTTTACCGATAGATTTAGTAATCTCTTTCAACTCTTTGGTGTCTACCTTAGCATCACAAACCTTGTTGATTTTTTCCAACTTGCCAGCAACCTGTTTGTGAAGAGTCTCAAGAGTGTCAAGATCAGTTTTGAACTGCTTTATATCATTTGCTAATTTTTCTGCTTCCGATGCTTTATTCTTTTCAGCAAGCATTTTTTCGTCTTTCACATCATTCCTATACTGAACGACACAGTAAGTGCTTGCTATAATGGCAGCAATAACGATTGCGACAGAGCAACATACAATTGCTATCTTCTTCGAAGGATTAGGAATTCTATTCCAATCAAGATCATAAATATTTGCAAAAGAAACCACGTCCTTCCTAGTAACGGGAACAGGAGTGTTAGAAGTGATTTTGATTCCATTTATAAATGTTCCGTTGGAGCTATGGTCCATAATCGTCATTTTAGTTCCATTCACGTTCAGTGTAGCATGATGACGACTAACCATTTTTGAAGGGTCAGAGATAATAATATTTGAATTCTCTTCCCTACCGATTGTGTACGATTTCATAAGATACTCCTATTTATTTACTTTTAAACTATCTTTTCCGAATGTAATAATAAGCGAGCTATCTGCTTTTTGTTCAATGCTTTGTGGCTGACCAAGAATTTCATAGGTAGACTTATTAAACTGAAATGCAGTTGATGATTTATCTGTTTTATTTGGTAAAAGATGCATTATGTTACCTATTAAACTCACAAATAATAGTATCGACAGAGCAACACATAACTTTTTGACTTTATCTTCCATTTTGCTTCTAAGTTTAGAATTTCTTGTTGTTACTACCATAGCAGCAGTCAGATTGTCATGACCGCCCCCACTTTTCAAACCTAAATTGTTTACATATGCAGCAAGTTTTTCAGTTACAGACTTTGGTGACTGATTAAGTGAAATGCGCTCTATCAGTTCTTTCTCAGGCATACTTCCCCATACTCCGTCACTGCAAAGAAAGAATATATCATCTTTATCATATGAAAGGTCATACGTCTCGACTTCAATATCATCCTTTGTTCCAAGTGCCCTCAATATTATATTGGATTGTGCTGAGAGTCGTGCTTGTTCCTCAGTCAAGATACCTTCCCTGACCATTTCGAATACCATTGAATGATCAAAAGTCCTGAATTTTTTTCTTCCTTTTCTAATCTGGTATATTCTACTGTCTCCGACATAAGCAACGCTAGCTTTATCGTCATTAATCAGCAATGCAGTAACTGTAGTCCCCATTCCGCTAAGTGAGGGCTTCTCTAAAGCTTTTGTCCTGACTACCATATTGGCAGAGCAAATCGCCTTTCTTAACGCCATTTGATTTTCATCATCAAGGTCACCTTCTGATGCCGGCTCATCTAAATATCTGATTATTTCTTCGGTTGCAAGTCTGGAAGCGATTTCACCTCCTTTCATACCTCCCATACCGTCACAGACTATTGCAAGTAGACCTCTTCTTGTCATAGTCAATGCACAAGAATCCTGGTTTTCTTCTCTGCCTCCAACATAGCTGACGCAGTTATTTGGTAACTCCGTATCCTTGAAGCTAAATGATTCTAAATCCTGTAGCATTTTATAATAATATCAAAAGTAAAACAATAACTACTATAAGAACTGATCCACCACATATCAGAATCTTCATCCAATCTGGTGATGTGGTCTTCATAGCATCCAGTATGGCATTTCTAAACTCAATGGCCGTCTGATACCTATTCTCTTTGTCCTTATCTGTGGCTTTCCAAATTACTCCCATCAGTTTCTTATATTTCCTTAATTTCTCTGATGTAGGTAATTTTTTAGTAACCTGATTTGTCAGAATCTTTGATTCCGTTTCAGCATTAAATGGATTTGACCCGTTGATCAGGACGTAAAAAGTCATTCCTAACGAGTATATATCACTAGCCGGTGTAGCTTCTTCCTGAGTCTTCTCTCGTAGAATCTGCTCGGGCGAAGCATATAGAGGAGTTCCAACAAAACCATTGCTGGTGTACTTATTGGAGCCTGAAACACGCGCAATACCTAAGTCCATCAGTTTGGGAGTATTGCCTTGTTCAATCATGATATTTGAAGGCTTTATATCTCGATGAATAATACCTCGCGAATGGAGATAATCCAAGGCCTCCAAAATTGAGCAGATATATCCACTTATTCTAGGGACCAAATCAGCATTTGGCTCAGTTTCTTCAAGTTTCTTGATATGTTTATCAATGGTCACTCCATTGACATAGTTGCTTACAACCCATACATGCCAGTCTTCATCCTCATCCTGATACTTACACTTACCGAGCATCTCAACCATATTAGGATGCCTGAATTTCAATGCAGCTTCCAGCGATGCTCTTTCCCGAACAGCCTTTGAGTTTGCATATTTGTCAAATAACTGTTTGATTGCTACCTTTTGATTTGTCTCATACTCATAGCCTAGATATACTTTACCCATAGCACCTTCGCCAAGAGGTTGCATATCCGGATTATAATAGTACCAGCGCCATCCCATGTTGTATACAGACAGATACACATTAGGATCATCTTCAAACACTCTTACCGGCACATCATTTTCATCAACATCAAAATCCTCATTCATAATATCTTATCTATTAATCTGTATTCGGAGTATACTTGTAAATATCTGGATATCTGTTCGTCATTTCAGTTATATCCGCATATATTTCTTCTTTGAGAGTCTGATCAGTTGCGTTATCCATTGCTCTTGTCAAAGTAAGGAAAACAAACCTGTTGGAGGTAATTGATCTTCTTGAAGGAATCTTAATATTCCTTTCAACATAACCTTCAGAGACCAAATATTCGTTCCAGAATTGTATTGCATCCGAATCTTCCGTAACTTTTATGTTTTTGTATTTTTTTGCAATAGCAAACAATAAGTCCGGATTATTTGCGGATTTTTTCAGCTCTTGCCACAATTTATCTTTACTTAATTTCGTGAAATCAATAGTATCTTTAACCGGCTTATCAGGAATATCAAGTGTATCAATTTCTACAATCTCTTGGTTAGTATTCCGCCCACTATTACTATTGATAATTTCCCATGAAACAATAGAAACAATAAGGAATACAGCAGCACCAACCATTATCCAAATCCACTTATAATCTGAAGGGAGCTGTTGGTCCAGTGCAACTCTCATCTCGGAAGAAGTTTGGAACCGATGCTTTCGTTTCTTTTTCATCGCTCTATCTATGATATCAGCGAACTTCCTATTTGAAATGACTCTGGTGTTGACTTTCTTTTTCAAATGAGAATTCAAAATTTCGAATCTGTTTCCATCGAAAGGAAGTCTGCCTGTCAGGAGTTTATAAAATAAAACTCCTATGCCATATATGTCCGTAGTAAAATCCTGATCATGAATATTGCCATTTATCAGTTCAGGGGAAGCATATTCGACTTTTCCGACAAACGCGCCATTGCATCTTTCTTCATCTTGAGCATTTAGGTCATTGAGTTTCTTTGCAATTCCGAAATCGATCAACTTTATCCTTCCATCATTAGTGATCATAATATTTGAAGGATCTATGTCTCTATGGATATATCCATTGTCGTGCAGAGCAGTTATACCATATAATATATTCTTGATTATATCGTATGCAGTATGATCGCGATCTGTTTTCAGGTCTTCTCCCAATTGTCTGGCGTAGTCTACAACATCTCCCTTATAATCAAGATAATTCCCTTCCAAAACATCAGTCAGCGTAACTCCGGTCAGAAACTCACTGATAATGAAATATTTCTTCTTTGTAAACTTTAATTTTGTCTCAACGACTTCAATAAAGCCCAACATCTCTACAAGATTGTCATTGTGCAGACGTATGGAAGCTTCACGATATGCCTTCTGGATGATAGCATCCACTTCATCCTGACTACCTTCAGCCTTGACCTCTTTAATGGCGACATCTCTTAAGATTGCATTTGTATTATCATCAATCATAACGCCTTTATACACAACGCCCATCCCTCCCTCACCTATATGGTGCAGAAAGCGATCAAACTCGTATCTGATTCCTTGACTCCTTTCAAACTCTCCTTGAAGAATCATAAATGTATAAGATTATCGGGTTTTTGTAGCTCCGTTTTCTTGGTTTGTTTGAACATCATCTGTGCGAGTACGATCCTCATCAGGATTATTCAGTCTGTCTTTAAAACTCTTTCTGATAATACGATCGTCATGTCTTCTTGTTGGTTTTGCCCTTTGCTCTTCAATAAAAGCCTCAGATGGAGCAAGACCATATTTCTCACAATCAATCAGCATAAGCAGGAGTTCATAATTTTTGCCGACTGTAATGACATCCATATTATTACACTCGACTCGACTCAATCTGATACTTTTACCATTAAGCTTGACACCATTAACACCTTCTGCATTTTCTATTGCCGCATAAAGTCCATCTTCATCTTTCAAAACAGTTAGAATAGCATGATTTGTAGAAACTGTTCCTTCGTACAAAGCGACATCATTGTCAGAAGATCTTCCTATCTTATTCGGACCAAGATATAATGGCCAAAATTCTCCATATGGTGTGTGAGATACAGAATAAAACATTCCTACGATGGGCTTTCCCTTGGGATTTTCCTTAACTCCTTCGGATGATGACTCATCACTCTCAAGACCGGAAATCACAGTCTCGTTTCCCTTGGAACCAGCAGTCTTGAAATTAGGATTATTAGGTGCATGATGTGAAGATGCTCGTGAAGATGCTCCAGAATAAGAATAATCATCTTCAAATCCAGGTACATTAGTCTTGTCAGCCATAACTTATTACGATTATTAGGTTAATAAATAATTTGCTCCGACTTCGGGGTTGCCGATGCAGAATTGTTATGGCATCAATACAAGATGCGAGCATAACTCGCTTGAATTGTGGTCGTAGGAAACCATAGAGAAAGCAAGTCACGCTCGCATATACGCGAGCGATTACCGACTTGTCCTAACTCCTCTAATTTGAAATTTCCTACGTTTCAATTCAGATAGAACATCAGCAAACGCCTAAAAATATGTCTTTATATTTCGCTATTACGCTACTTAACTACCAACAAAGGTATAATAATTTATTTTAAATCTTACTATAAATATTGTGAAAAATCGCTCAAAACTAAGTTAACACGCTCAAAACTAAAAACTCTAAACAATAGCGTCTAAAATCCCGGGAGGGTGAGGAAAATGGTCGGGAGGAGGAGAAGGAACCCGATGAGGATGAGAGCCAGGATGAACTTCCAGATGAAGCGGAACCATTTCGGATACTGGATTCCTGCCACTGAAAGAACAGCCATAAGCACACCCGAACATGGGGTGATCATGTTTGTAAATCCATCACCGAACTGGAAGGCAAGGACTGTAGCCTGACGCGAAAGACCTATCATATCCGAGAACGGAGCCATCACAGGCATGGTCACGGCAGCTTTTGCAGAGGCAGAAGGCACAAAAAGATTGATAAAAGTCTGAATTCCATACATAGTACTCAAGGCACCGACTTTACCGCTATTCCCCAGGGCTGAAGCCATTGAATTGAGCATAGTGTCAATCACATTGCCATTCTTCAATATATAAATGATACCTGCCGCAAATCCTATGATCAGCGCAGCTGAGAATATATCCTTTGCACCGGCAATAAACTCCTTGGAGATTCTGTCTGCCGAATAACCCGCAGAGAAACCTGAAGCGACAGCAAGAAGAAGGAAAAGCGCACATATCTCAGGAAGATACCAACCGAATCCCATGACACCGACCACCATATAGACAATGGTAAACATCAAGAGATTAAGGATAAACATCTGTGATGAATTCCTCAAAGAGAGCAGAGAAAAAACCACAAAGAGTCCATCTGCCACCCAAAGCAGCCAAGGAGCAGAATAACATCCCTGCCCTATCTTCACTACACAATCAGAGCCATAGGCAAAACTGAAAGCCACTGCCACTGCAGTCAGGACAGCGAAGCAGAGCCACTGCTTCCATCCGGACTTTGTAATGTTTTCTTCTGCTACGGGCACATCTGCCTGAGATGTACAGTCAACAAGCGACTTCTTACGCACCCTTGAGGCATACCAGAGCACAAATACAATTGTAATTGCCATAAGCACAACCCAGCAGAAAGTCCTGTACTCAATGCCTGAGAAAAGAGGAAGGCCTGACATGTCCTGAGCTATACCGATAGTGAACGGATTGAGCATGGCGCCGGCAAAGCCCACATGAGCTGCCACATACACCATACATACCCCGACAATCTCATCATAGCCCAATGATTTGGCCAATGGAATGACAACAGCTACAAAGGCAATAGTCTCTTCACTCATACCGAACACAGCACCGAACAAGCCGAAAAGCAGCATGACCAGCACTATCACCACATTACCCACACCGATCTTCTGCATAAGAGGAAAACGCTCGAGACGCTTCGCCTGAGAAATAAATTTCATAATGCCCGTATCGACAGCCTTGGTAGTGTTCACCACCCAGAATGCACCTCCGATAATCAGCACAAATGCAATGATTCCTGCCTGCTGCGAAAATCCCTCATATAGAGCAGAAAAGACCTGCCATGTCTGCGGCACGCCTCCTGGTATAAACCAAGTGGCTACTGCACAGAGCAGTAGCACACTGAAGATTATAACATATGTATTCGGTACTCTCATCTGAATTATTCGTAAATGAGTTCAACCTTGTCAAGCCAGAGCTTGGAGTTACTGAAACCTGAGAAGTAGTCTCCGTACTGCGAAGCCGCACACGAGATGATAATATGTGTCGGCAGAGTATCCAGATCCCTATAATTAAGAGGAATAGTGTACTCAACCCACTGATCGGTTGCACCCTTCACAAGAGGAGCTCCATTAAGGACATATCCGTCATGATGGATAATCAGCTGAGCATTAGCGATAGTAGACTCATCCTTATTATAGTCAACGAATGTCAAAGGATTGGTAGTGTCGACATGCACTGGACTATTCTTTGTTCCGCCATATTTCCTATAATCCCAATAACCGAAAGCCACCTCAATGTTAGCCCTGTCATAAGTCTCACCTTTAATGAGATTTAATCCTGGAGGGACACTATTGCTGACGATATCCATAGGACCGGTTGTGTACTTAGCGTAAAGCTTGACAGCCTTAGGGCGCTCTGTCCAAGGACGGCCGAAGTTCACCTTTCCGCCAGTGGTTCCAACAAGTCCTGCGAACTGACCTGTAAAGATATTACCTGCAGCAAGAATACCGGCCATCTGACTTGTCTGAGCACGTACAGACTGCTTGCCATCCACCTTTTGATCAGTATCAATGTAGGTAATGACAACACCCATGTTGGCAGAACCGTTCACACCTTCGCTACCCTCTCCGTTACCTGAGCCCCAGAACATATAGGAGCCATCAGCAACACCGCAGTCAGGGTCGTAGAACTTATAATAATCCTTTCCGGCAACCTTGCTTGCATACTCGAAACTTCCGTTTGGAATAGGAGTAGCTGGAGCTGTCATGAACTCTCTTGCAGCAGTCTTATCGGTACCGCAATAAGCATATACCTCATAAACAGACTCAGCCTCAAGACCCTTGATGTGAGCAGTGAAGCTACCTCCGTCAGCAGTGATGTCAGCCTCTGCAACCTTGTTCCACTCCTGAGCACCCTTCTCTCTGTACATAAAGCCGTTATCCATTCCAGCCACACCAAGAGAAGTAATATAAGCCTCGGTAGTCCAAGGATTTACCTTTACAATCTCAACACTTGCATCAGTCTGCTCGATGTAAATGGTCCACGACTCTGTCTGTCCGAAATAGGTCACATCAACAGAAACAGGAGCAGTGAAATCCTTCATCTGAGACATCGGGACTGAATACTCAGTAATTCCTGCCGGCCCAAGCTTGAGACTTGTAACCTCGATCTCCTCAAGAGAAGTCTTTGTTCCTACGGTAGCGATAGCACGGAAATTCAGAGGATCGATCTCCGACGTTCCGATCTGTCCTGCAACGGTAAAATACCTCTCCACATTCCTGACTCCTTTCACTGTCCAGACATAGTCATCATATGTCCTGACTGTAAACTTGAAGGGAGCAGTAAAATCGTGCACACCGACAATATCCTTGACAAGGGATGCTTCCCTCTCATCAATCTCCACAGAACGGATCTGAACATTCCTCATATCCGTTGTCTCAGCAAAGTGCACTGTAATCACCTGATTTTCAGAATCAATGTCCACCTTCACTGCATCAGCCACATCAAAAGAAGTGATGTGCGGAACGACAACCGGATAAGGAAGGTCGTTCGAGATGCAAGCTGTAAGGAAGAAAAGTCCTGAAAGTATATATATCAATGTCTTTTTCATTCTACAGATGTATTGTAAGTCCGAAATTGAGGTTGAGCACATTGAGGCTTGCCTGAGCCTTCCATGCTGTACGTGTACCAGTCACTACACCACCCTCATATGCAGCAAGGTGATTATATGACAATTCCGCAAGCGAAACACAAGCCTGAATGGAAATGTTGTTCATCGGGAAATATACAATACCCGGTGCAAATCCAAGTGAGCCCTTCTCTTTGAGTGAATATGTACCATCCTCTGCCGCAAACTGTGTCTTACTTCTGGTGTAGCCAAGAACATAATCCCAGAAAATTCCGAAACGTCCACGCTTGTCAATACCGACATATGTTCTCTGGAAAACACTTGCTCCCATGGAAAGGGTGCTGCCGCCGATCTGCCCTACCGGTAGACTCATATTACCAAGAAGATCGGCTGTGAGACCATCAAGCATTCCTCCAGCATTGGTGTACTGGAATCTGAGACCGATAGCATGATTATCCTTGAATGTATATGCTGCCTCAGGAGCTATCCTAAGCATAGAAGCCTTAGCTGTAAGTCCCTGAACCGCAAGCATATAATCAATATTATTGCTATTAAAATCCGCATACATCACAGAAAGACCGCACTGCCATTCACCCTTAGGAGCAATGAGGTGGTTCTTGAAACGACGTGCCTTGGTAGTGTCCTTAGGCATTATCTCCGATCCGAGAACTACACGGTCTTTTCCATCATTGGACTGTCCGAAAGATGGAAGCGCAGCAACCATAAGAAGGCATACTGCAAAAATTCTTGTAACTGTTCTCATCATAGGAAATAATATGACATTCCCACTCCTAAGGAGAGGAGGTTAACCATAAAGCCTGCAGAAGTGGAATCAGAATGTCCACCAATAACCTGATTTCTGAGCTGATCAGCCCAGCTGTAGCTCAATCCGAAGATTCCTACGTTCAACTCAACGGCAAGTCGTTCAGAAAGGAAGGCCACAAGACCTGGCTCTACAGCAAGATCGAGAGAATAGTTCTGACCATAGGTTCCAAGAACATAGTCACCTCCTGCATTGAAAGCCTTGCCCTGCTTGTATGAACCACCGAAAAGAAGGTCAGCAAACATTGCCACTCTCTTTGAGTTGCCGAGAGGGATGTATGCCCTGTAAACTGCATAGGCGCTGAACTTGTGATTTATCTGATAACAGTCTTTCGCACTCATGGAAATCTGCGAAATGGAAAGATCAGCTGAGGCAAGATCAAGCATACTGCGGTCATATGAGAATCTCAAGCCGACTCCCATATTATCCTTAAACATATACATCAGCTTCGGATTGACCGACACATTGAAGCCCTTAGAATTTATATCATTGATGACCAAAAAGTTATAATCATCATTAATATGCTGCGAATAGCGCAATGTACCACCCGCCATCCAGGTGCCTTTCTTGATAAAGGGCGAAGACGGAACTGTTTCATACCCCCTATCATAATGCTGAGCCTCGGCACACACAGCACCGAGGAACAGCATAATGAATATCATTATATATCTACGCATCAATGTAATTATTCATAAACAAGTTCAACCTTATCAACCCAGAGTTTCGATCCGCTGTAACCAGAGAAGTAGTCTCCGTACTGAGATGCAGATATTGAAATCAGGATGTGGGTCGGGTAGGTGTAGAGATTGCGATAGTTCAACGGAATGGTGTACTCTACCCATCCTGTTGTTGAAGCAGACTTCTTTCCACCGCGGCTGATTTCATAGCCGTCATTATAGATAATAAGCTCACCGTTTGCGATTGTGCTCGGATCGGTAAAGAAGTCAACGAATGTGCTCTCATCCAAGGTATTTACCTGAACAGGACAATTCTTTGTTCCGCCATACTGCTTGTAAGCCCATGTTCCCAATGCAAACTTGATCTGGGCACGGTCGTATGTCTGTCCGGATGTGAGGGTAGTTCCTGCAGGAGCACCGTTCACAATATCCATCTGACCTGTAGTATACTTACAGTAGAGCTTCATTGCAGAAGGACGGCTTGTCCAAGGACGGCCGAAATTAACCTTACCTCCATTCTTTGTGCCGACGATAAGTTCTGTAAAATCACCTGTAAAGATGTTACCGGCAGTAAGCATGCCGAGTTTCTCACCGTTCTTTGCAAGAAGAGACTGGTTTCCATCTACCTTATCACTCTTGTCAATGTCAGTGATGATCACACCCATTGAGGCAGAACCTGCAATACCTTCGTCACCTTCGCCGTTACCAGATCCCCAGAACTTGGTTCTGCTTGCAGGATCGCTGCAGTTAGGATCATAGAACTTATAATAGCTGGTTCCAGAAACGAGGCTAACATACTCGAAGTTGCCGTTAGGTATAGGAGTAGCCACATCTGTAGTGAGAGTAAGCTCGTCTCCCACCTTTTCACCGTCGATAAGGAGTCTGTAAGAATATGTAGTTGATGGATTAAGACCTGTAAGTTCAGCCTTCCATGCGCCTTCGCCATCAGCAACTGCATTTACAGATGACCAGTTCGAACCATTTGAAGAGTATGAGAACTGAATGGTCTTTCCCTCAGACTCAGAAGGATCAACATCCGCGTGAACTGTTGCACGTCTTGCCCATATCTCATATGGAGCAGAAGCTGCAAGACCTGTAGACACAGGCTCGAACACGATTGTATCATCGTTGACATCAGTATCATAATCAACCATCAGAGAGAACGAGAGCTCGCCATCCTTGATTGTATACTTGAGATTCATCTTGTAGAGCTTGCCCTGTTCGATATTCTCAATCTTTCCTGACTTTACGAACTCGCTTCCGTCCTTTGCCAGAGTTGCTGCAAATGTCCATGAGAATGAAGGCTCATCAAGACCATCAATAACGAAGTAGCCCTCCTGACCTGACTTGGAAGCATTATAGACAAGCTGTCTTGACTGGTCTCCGTCCACATTGACAGTCAAAGTGTAACCTGCATTGAAATTCTCAGCCACACTTGAATCAAATGACACCATAGTCATAGCATTGCAGACCTTAGCCTCCACCTGAACGGTCTGAGTCTGGCCGGCAACGATAGTGAATTCCTTGGAACCTTTATAGCTCTTGCTGTCCCATGACGCCATAACAGGCTGATCCATTACAATCTCTCCAGCCACAACATCAACGCGATACTGATCTGCAACGAGTGCAATATCAGCAGGCATATCAGAATAAGTGTAAGAACGGACAAGACCACTGAAGTCTGCCTTATATATCTTTACTGAAGCTGAATTTCTCAAATCATCCTCAGTAACCGCACGAGTCAGGTCTGCAAGGCTCATATCGATGCTTAGCACACCGTATCCCTTCTCGGAAGAAACGTCTTCAACCTTCGAGCAAGACGCAACTCCCAGGACAAGGCCCAGAAAAGCAAATCTTAAAATGTGTTTCATCATCAAGTCCTCCCCTATCTGTTAACGATCATAGTTACAGGAATAACGTTGCTGCAACCATCGTTATCCCTGATAGTCATAGTAAACAAGTGTGTACCAGGATAGTCATAAATAGCACTCTGAGCAGCAGTAAGATCGAAGAGAACCTCAGTCTTTCCGAGAAGCTCCTGACCATGTGGGAATGGAACAGCAACAAAGATTACCTCGTTTGTAGTACTTGGATTGATCAGGTCAAGATTTGCCGCATCTGCTACATCAACAGCATTCTTGAACTCTGCATTATCTGTTTCAATGCTCACATTGAACTTCTTCACACCGGCTGGAATCTTAGCAAGAAGCTTGATTACCATAGGATCAACCTTAGGATCAGTTATATTCATCACGATCTGCTTCTTAGTCTCATCTGCAGGATCCGCTACAACAGTAACATCCGGGTCGCAGCCACCCTCATAGTCCGGAACAAGAGTGATGCCACCATCACCCTTAGGAGCCTGAGGATCGTATGAGTCGATAACATCCTCCTTTGGTGAAACTACATTATTGAGTACCTCATCGCTCACGAGATCATTGATTGCGATCGCAAATGTAGCGTTACCCTGCTCGTTCTTCTTCTGAACAAACTTGATCTGACGCCACTGCTTTGGAGTGATTCCGCTGATGATAGTAGACATCTTCTGATTCTTGCCGTTGATAGTACCCTGGAACTCTACCTCAAGTGTAGTTCCCTCAACTGCAAAATATCCGGCCTGCTTCTCATATGTCTTGTCCGCTTTCAGAGCAAACTTAAGCGGATGACCTGCCTTGAGAGTAACGGTAGTTGAACCTTCACCGGTCACGGCAGCAAGGAACTCATCGCTATAATCTACTGTAACCTTGCACTGAAGCAGTTCACACACGAGCTGACCGATGTTGGTCACCTCACCTGCTGTAATTTTGAAATCTTTTGAAGTACCATATACAGGACGCTCAAACGCAGCTACAGGAACCGAATCCTCAGAAGTAGCCACCAAAGTGTAGCTTCCTGCAGGAAGTGTAATCATATTGTCATTGTTCTTCACTTCAGAATATGACATATCCATTACCTCAGTTCCATCAGCATCCAGAATTGCAATTCTGTAGGTACCTGATGCAGCCACAGCTGACTTGGTGATCACAGAATCATCAACATCGAGAGAAAACTCTCCGAACGAAAGGAATCCATCCTTCTGATTCTTATTTACAGCTGTCTTCTGGCACGATGCAAAAAGAACAGACACAGCTGCCAAAGCAAATATAATTTTCTTCATTGTAAATCCTCCTTTAGTCATTGAGTTCAATATCGCCGAGCTCAACAGTCTCGACACGGTTGTTGAATGAGATGGTTATTGCCGCACCACCCGCATTGGTAACATCAAAAATGAATGTATATGCTGTAGCCGGCTCCAGTGATGAATATTCTTTACTGAAAGTATAAGTCTTGGTCTCTGCTTCCATGACACCTGAAAGGGTGAATCTGTAGCCATCCACAAAAGCCGCCTTGGTCTCATCTTTGGCAAATGAAACAATATCAGCTCCTCCTCGAGACAGCTTGAATGACCAGTTCTTGTAATAGCGACGGAAACCATCGGTGCATGCCACCTTTACTATAGTGTTGCCGAGAGCAACAGGGACAGAAACCTCAGAGGTCTCGCCACCATTGACTGTAAACGTCTGGTTGCCGATGAAATAAGGCTTGTCAAAACCTTCATCCTCTACACTGCCGAACTCAGCAGAAACAGAATATTCACCTGCCTTGAGGGTGTTTTCTTCCGGAACCCAATCCACGATCTTGCCCTCAAACACAGTCTGCGCCGAGGCATCTGTGACCTTGATGCTGAATGCATCCTTTCCTGGCAGAGAAGTGTAGTCGGAAACATTGCTTCTGGTCACATCAGCAACATTATCCACACTGCTGACACTGAAGCTTACCAGACCTTCTCCAGCCTGCTGAATCCTATTGCAGGAAACTGCTGCAAGAATTGCCAGGGCACTCATTAATGTCTGAAATCTTTTCATATTCAAAATGGTTTGAATCTTATGTTATTGTGCAATCTTTACTTTTATATCATCGAGATACAACCAATAGTTACCGTTGGTCGAATCCTCAGTGTTGTCTGTTGTTACAATCCAACCCAGACGCATACCGTTGTCCACGTTGTCGATTGTAAAGTTCTTGGTACCGTTGAATGAAGTGTAGGATCCTCCTGAAGTTGGGATTGTCTCTCCATTCATAAGCCTTGGATTCATGGAAGTGTCCATCCACGAAGCGAAACCGGTTCCGGCATATAGGCCAGCAGCACCTTCAACGATTCCTCCCTCAATCACATCCGGATTAGTAACCACATCCTCAGTGTTGATACCGAAGAACACCCTTGGCTCCTCATTAGGAGAAGGACTCCAGAAATAGTTTGCCTCCTTATTGGCACCGCCGTACTTGAATGATACCGAAATCTTCACACTCACACCGTCCTTGATAGAAGAAAGGAACGGAGTGTAGAGTCGACCTTTGTAGTAAGCAGACACACCGACCACATCCTCGAAACGGCAGCAGATTCGGACTGAAGTACCAGCCTGAGCACCGACGCGGCAAGCGTACCAATCCTTCAAGTAAGAAGTGTACTTAGAAAGCTCAGACATATCCTTGTAGGTGTCGCTGTTACCTCCCACGCTTGGATTATCATGTCCGTCAGAGAAAGATGGCACATTGCTGAAATCCTCAAAGAAGAGATAAGGAACAGTGAGTGATGCTGTCACATTATCTACACTTGCCATATCAGGCATAGTTATGTTCTGGTATGTGAGAGCATTGTCACTATCGTAGGTAACAGATATTGTCTTGCCGCTGAATGCCCTGTACTGAGCCTCATCCTCAAATCTGAAGACAAACTCCTCACCTGCATTGATCTTATGACCAGGAGTGTAACGATAGACATTAGAGCCACCATCGGTCCATACGCATCCGCTCGGTGCGGTAAGCACTATGGCATTGACTCCCTCACCGAGATTGTTCGCAGCTACCTTGAATGTCATCTTATAGGCATAATCCTTCACCTGATTGACAACAAGATTCACAGGTGTGGAATGACCTGGCTTAAACTCCCTTGCCTGAAGATCAACTGGCTCAACAACAACAATCTTGTCGGCTGTGTAGGCCTTGATCTGGAGAGATTCACCTGCCGAAGCCTTCATCGGCACCAATGCCACACATGCATATTTATTTGAAGCAGAGGTCAGCTTATCACGAAGATTCAAAGTCACATTCTTCGAACCTGATGCAAGGACAGCAGCAGAAGATGGATTGGTGTAATCAAGTGTCACGGCACCTGCAACAGGCATCGGGAAGGTCAGATTGATTTTCTCAACTGACGCGCCCTGAAGTTTACCTGACGGATCATAGATCCTGAAACGGAACTGATGCATCATTCTGTTCATATGCATCGACATTCCTGATCCGTCGCGCTCTTCACCTACAGGCTTGAGAGCGGCATACCGGACAGGAGTTGCAATCATAATGTCTGCACCTGCACCAGCCTTGCCATCCTGTACTGCCGGAAGATCGAAAGAAACAGAATTTCCGCTTACTGCAACTGGAGTCGGATAGCAGCAGTAATAAGTGTAAACGCCATCAGGCATAGCCGAAGATAAGTCAGAAGTAAAGAAACCTTTCTGACTGTCCAGTCCGTAAGTCTTGAATTTCTGATTAGATAACGTAAGAGACCCTGATGAATTCCTTGCCCAAAGAGCAATCTGATCATCAGCTGTCCACATGGCAGAAAGGCCATTTTCGAGCATTTCTGTTCTTGTCTGCACACCACCGGCATAGAAGCCCACCTGATAAGAGGTCTCATTATTGCCGACCTCTGCTCTGAATTCATCCGCACAGGACGGCAGCACAACTGCTGCAAGAGCCACCAGGATATGTCTGCAGACGATCTTAGTACTTATTCGTCTCATTTTTCTGGTTAAGAATATCCTGCAAAGATATTAAAAAAAATCAGAAAAACAGGAGATTAGTTTAGATAGTTTTCTTTTACGCAGCGGACTGGACATGCATAAGTCCTATAATAGGTGCCAGCGCCTCCTGCAGTCCATCTTGGAACAATCAGAGTAGACGCTTGTGTCTGACTTGTTGCCGTTGCTGTCCAATACCATCCTCTCCAACTGAACGGACTGACATAACCTCCACCTGTACCTCTTACGCCAGCAAATGGGAAGAATACTGTCTGAGGATTAGGGTATTCTCTTACTGTAAGATACCCTCCTTCCGGAAAGTATATATAGCCGTCATCTTTACTATATAGAGCTACTCCTCTTACAAAGTTGACATCTGGATTTGTTGTAGAAGTTTCTTTGTTGTCATCATTGAATCCCTCGTAACAATCATCTAATGGATTTTTAGAGTCACGAGGAAGTCTCCATCCGTTTGGACATGGGTCGAATATTGATTTATCTGCATTTGCTCCTAATTCTTCGTTCTCCTTACATTCAGTATTTTGGGGATCATTCCACTCTATAGACTCAGTATTCTCTGCAGGATTAAACTGATCATTAAAGTGCCACGATGGTCCACCACCATCACCTATTATTAAAGTAGGATGATTTACAGAGAATGGAACATTTGCCCCATTATTTGCCATAATTTCAGGTGTATTCTTATTAACGTATGGAAGTGGGTCAGTTTTGGTTACCTTTGTTGGGTTACCGTAAATATCATATGTCCAATAGGGGCATATCTCTCCCACGAACGGATCTTTTCTACCGAACTGGTACACCATACCTCCCCCGGTTTTGCCTATATGGTTAAATATATCTAATGCTCCAAGATTCCTGTCCATGGCATAGCCGTTTCTGTATCTTCCTGCGTCGTTTGTCCATGAACTACCTGCGTACCTATGCACCTCACCACCCTCAACCGGATATACATATTTTCCATCTATAGGAGCGTGTCTTTCTATATCCATAGGTCGGTAATCAGTAATCCACAAATGCCAGCTCCACATGATATTTTCAGGATCATCAACATACATTCCTATGACAACATTTCCGTGTTTCATTCCTGCTGGAACCCTGACTTTTACTCTCTGGGCAGAAGACATGTATCCATCGGAACCATTTCCGTTTTTTCTGACAAGAAAGTTGTTTACTTCCTCCTTGGTCATCTCGAAATCACTCCAAAGCACAAACGCTTTCCATTCCTTTGTCTTATCAATCCTATAATTAGGATATTCTGCTTCCAGTCCATATCGAGAACCCCAGAAAATGTTAGGGCGATGTATAACATTGAATGTATATGATCTGGCATTGGATGTTGGTGGATTGAGAATATAACAATTCGCATCGACATCAAAATCAATCGTACCCATATCCTCAATACGGTCATCCACTATACTATCCCCTTTACCAGAAAAGGTAAAATTGTAGTTATAGATAGTGTTTGGGCAGATATTGAAATCATTATATAAGTTACCGCCTAGGTAGAATGTATAAGCAATCTGGTTTTCCTCTGAATCTCCGTATGTTCCCTTAATCTTTACATATGTAGCACCATCTGCATTGGGGCATCTGTTCTTTTCCTGTGGAAGCAGATTAGCTTCATCTATGCCTCTTTGGTTTGCAGGAACATAAAATGTATAGTCTGCGGCACCTGTTCCATCACTATTTCCATTCCACTCCATTACTTCATAATTCATCCTCTTTGGATTCCCTGGCTCATATGAATCTTGGAATGTATCTTCGTAAAGAGTTTCAATCTCGTCAGTTTCCTGATCGATATAGCTATAATCGGTAATATAGTAGTCCTTCTTGGATACATTCATCAGTTGTATGCTCTTAATTTTCAAAGCATCTGTGCCATCATTTTCAATATGTATATTGATTTTTGCCATCGATCTGCGAAGGGCACCTTTTATAATTGTACCATTTTCAATCGTAGTGACTGCTATGGCATTAAGCCTCTGATAGTATTGCGTCTCTCCCTTGTCAGGAAAGTCCAGACCATCTCCTTCGTAACCGAAAACTTCATAATTACTATCCAATGTTCTGAACAATGATTTCATTTCCCCTAGGGTTTCTACCTGAGGGAGCTTGGTGAAAGTATTTGCCAGAATTACTAGGGTATGTTTCTTTCCCTGCGAATCCGCGAGACGGATTTTCTTAGGATTCAGATATTTCTCCTCGTCATCCGGATCGGCTGTGTCTGACAAATATGTAACTTCTCCTACGATTCTAGAGTCATCATCCGTTCCGTCGTACTGAATAATGTTCAGGTTGCGGATCACTGTCGATGTCGCATCTGCGGGATCATCGATTACCTTTGTTTCAGGAGCTTCTCCAATTTCACGGGCCACAAAAAGGTCAAGAGAGACTTCTGCGATCTTATCAATTCCTGCCTGGTTGTGATTTGGAAGTTCTTCTCTGACACAAGAAAGTATCATCAGAGTTAGAAAAAGTACTGAAGTATATGCAAATCTATTCATTGTCTATGTTTGTTATCGTTCCGTCTTCTATAGGGTGGTTAGGGTGATTGGTCCAATCATCTACATAAATACTTGTGACAGGAAGTTCTACTGTCTCTCCAAATGCCACATCTGGACAACTACCCACTCTCCAATCACCAACATAAAGTTCTGCTTGCACAGATGCTGTTGAAAGATATATAACAACCGTATACAACTTCATCGGCTCAAGTTTAGCTGGAAGTGAAACTGTGGATTTAATATTTCCCTTCTGGCCTGAGAGAACTATGATTTCCGGTATCAGTTCTTTATATCTGTATTGGTCTTCGTCTAATGTTGCATAATCAAGGGAGAATATATTGAAACCGGAGATTGCTGTAACAGACTCTCCCTGCATAAGATGAATATCCTCTTTATTGTCAGGTACAGCAAGCATGTCTCCCACAATCAATGTTCCCGAATTAACTACACTTTCATATGAATTGCTCTTGTAGTAGGAAAGAGGATTAGCAAAACCTCCGTCCATCACAGGGTTTTCATATATCTTAGATTTTGGAATATAGTATGCAGAGGTCATTACATTCTTGAAGTAGACGGAGTTCAGATCAGCCTGTTTCAATGCTCCGCAAGCTACTTTTACTGTTAATTTTGAGCGTCTGTCATAAAGTACTCCGTTTGAAAGAGGAAATATATAGTGCTTATCTAGCCAAGTTCCCTCTGAGCTTAGGTTAATGATGGGCTCGCTGATAAAGAGTTCATTGTCTCTATTTAGATGAAATCCCCAATGCTCAGTATCATCTGTCCCATCTACAATAAACTTCTCCATTCGAATGGCAGGAGAAGAAACCACCAAGGTATATCCACGTTGGACTCCAGCTCTCAATGCATGCTTGGAATCCTTATCTATCTTCTCAAACCACAAGGCATCATCCCATGCTACAGGATTTCCGTCTATGTCTAAAGCCATACCAGTCTGATCGTCCGTACTGCACGGATACATCCATCCTGTGTGTTTATGATAGCCACAATATGAGCCATCAGATATGAGGATTTCATCATTATTGTGCAGAAGAGAAGTACGAAAAGTTCTAACCTCATCTTGTAATACCCCTTGCTTTGTAATAACGAATCCCCACACATTGTCTTGAGCCACTTGCGATGTGGTTTCCGATATTTTACTGCACGCAACTGCAGAACAGATTATCGTAATCAATCCTATATTCCTTAAGCACATCATATCTCAATCTCGTATATAGGTTTATCAATCGTTGTCCACTCTCCAAACTCAACACCGGTGAAATGAATGTAATTATCTATTTCAAAATAAAATCTGTATCTATAACCAGGTTTTAGACCATATTCTTCAGAGTTGCCATGTCTTAAATGCTCTCGTTTTAAATAAAAATCTGATAATAAGGATACGGAGCTGAATTTAAAGGAAAACACATAGTCGTCATCGTTGGGCTCAGCAGGAATAAGAAGCATATATGCGGTTATTCTCCTTTGTTCTTTGGTGCCGGTGTAATTGATAGTAAATGAGTCTGCTTCATTAAGTGACGAAAGTGATCCATCAATAGCATTCATCTCACCACTGGAATACAAATGTATATCCTCAGGATTCTTGTCTTTGTTTTTGCTAACAGTTATACTGTTGAGCACATATCCATTTGTGTCGTCATCCCCGTCAGGATGATTATAGCGATCATTCTTTACTGTAAAATGGAATTCAACAAGAGAAAGCACATGAGCAAATGTCAAAGGAATATCCACTTCAGTTCCAGGAGCTGCAGGATTGATTCCTTTATTCTTCTGTGGATCTCCATTTTCAATTGCGAACATCATGTCCAATTGATTAGAAATCTTGAACGGGATATGTTCAGGATTGGTTATGTTAAGGTCGTACGGAGAGTAGGCAAAGACATCCGCAAAGATTGGATTGTCTGAGTCGTCTTTTTTCTCTACGATAAATATAGATGGGAATGAGTCATATCCAATATAATTATATTTCCATATCTTTTGATCTGAATATCGCGCTCTAATATTGTTGTATAACGGAGCATGCTCAACATATGGATTAGAATCCTTATCTGTGTGCTCACAGATGAAAAGTCCAAATGTTCCCCCAACTGGAAATGATGTACTCATGCCACCATATGCCTTTGTTGATGCAGTAAGGATAGATTCTTGAATATTAAGGTATACTCCTTTCTCATCAAGATTTTCCTGGATATTCTTATCACAAGACACACAAGTGGCAGCAATTGCCAGAAACAAGATTATGTATATATATTTATCCATTTGCCTATTCTAATGTTTCTGTATTATGAGTATTGTCTGCATCCTCCCAATCTTTAATTGATATACTCATTTTTGACTCTTTTGAATTTTCAATGTCGATAGTCATTATGTATGATATCGTCTTTTCCTCTATCCATTGAACATCTGTCGGTAGAGATATGGTGAATGGAGGAAGTATTGATACAAGATCTTCAGTGCCTTGTTTATAGAGGGAAACTACAACCTCTAATTTTGCTGAAGAAGTCAGCCTTTGTGGCAACAGATAGAGTCTTCCATTAAACATGGAGTTTATGTGTACATATCTATCCAGACCCTCAACATTATCCGGTAGCTCATTCTCGAACGGGAGAGAGGTTGGAGTAAGCTGAGACTTGGTTGTGGATAGGTTATATGATCCAGTCTTTGGAGATGATAAATCCGTTTTATCCCATTCATAAGGTCTCTGTTCATCATCTACATACGTGAGAATATTGGATGTCTCTACTCCTTTTATCGTAAGACTAGTAATCTTATAATCATACGATGGTGATTTTTGCCCTTTCAAGTTAGCATAAAATCTTATTCGGCTGAGGGTGTGGTGGAAGGATAGATGCACTGATCCATCTGCGTGTGTTACATTAAGGTTTGGTACAGCTACGCAGAAGTCTGGCTGATGAGTCACATCTGCAGGCGGGGTAAATCTAAGGCGTGGCATTCCTGACACATAATCTTCAGAAGGGAAAATTACTGCAGGATTTTCTGTATCAGTAGCTTCTTTACACACCTTCTCTTGATAAGGTGCATAGGCATAGAAACTTAGTGATGATTGGAACGGCCAATATGCAGCTGGTGAACAGCGCCAGTAATTTGTTGTACCAGTACTGCTGATATACTCTACATTCCTGTTTTCAAGGTATGCATTCCCGTCATCTAAATAGGCGAAAAGGCCAAATCTATTTTCTATTATTCTTTCGTAGTTGAGTTCATCAAGACCTTTTGTCTGCATGTTAGTTGATGCAAACTCAATAGGGACCTCTGTCTGAATATCGTTGCCTGACGGATTGAGTTCTCTGCTGCAGCACGCACAAAGCACCAGTACAGCCACGGCTGCACATAAAGCTTTGTATTTCCTGAACAGTTTCATTTTCTATGTTTTATGGCAACCATGAGGGAGGTCAGTCCCTCATGGTCAAATGTATTAGTTAAGCGGAATCTCTGGAGTTGCTGCATCATCAAAGTCTGCAACTTCCTCGGTGAGGATGATCTCGCTAAGGGTCATGTCAAGTTTGTAGATATACTTCTTGCCCATCTCCCAAGTGCCACGTGCTTCGTTATATGTGTACTCCATAGTCTTGCCACCCATTGTGTAGTTAACTGTGAAGTTGAGGCGAGGCTGCTGAGGAACGAGAAGGGTTGAACCGATCTGTGCGAAGTCTGTAGTGTTTGTAAGAGCCTCTCCAAGGTTATCTGTATTAGCCTCTGCGCCGATTGCAATTTTGTTCATTGCGTCTACTGTCTCAAGCTTCGACCATAAAGCTACAAGATCATTACGAGAGTTATCAACTGTGAATGTACCCTTAACCTTGAGACCATCGATAGTGATGCTGTTGATAGTGATTGCGCTAGCTGTATTCACCTTAGCCTGGAATACAAGAAGAGCCTGAGCGTGCTTGAAAGAAAGCTTTACATAATCTGTTGCTCCGCTTGTTGAAGAAGTAGCACCGTTGTTAACAGCATAAAGGAGGTCAACCTGATTCTCGTATGTATTCCAGTCGTTGAATGCCACGATAGATGCAACGTCTTCATTCTCCTTAGCATAAGTTGCTGCAGGAGTTCCATGCTTCTCTGTAGGGAGAGCATATGCGAGGAAGTCCACTGTTGCACCACCTACAGGCCAGTAGATTGGAGCTGCTGCTGTTCCGTTCCATGCTCTATACTGCGATAAAGCTGTAACTGATGGATCCTCTGTCTGAAACTCCTGGTCAACAAAGAATGCAGCATTCTCGATAGTTCCGGCAGCATTCTTCTGTGTTGCAGAAGCATAGATGCTGTAATCCTTGTTGAGGATGCTACCTTCCAACTGAGCATCAGCCTTTGTGGCATTTTCAGAAATGGCCTTGAATCCAATCTCCTGAGGAGTCTCAGTCACTACGGTGTCAACCTTGTGGCAAGCGCCCAATACGAGGGCAGCCATACCGACGAAAATAAGTGATTTTTTCATTGTGGTTTTATTTAAGAGTTAATGATAGTTGTAGTCTAAAGCGGTACATATATTACTTCATTGTCCCAGTTCTCAACCTCATGCGTAAATCCGTCTCCTCCTTCAGGTATGACGACACGATCCTCGATGATGATCTCGTGGGTATTGTTGTCTGGGTCATCAAACTGATCCGTAACGTCAAAGATCCACTGATATCGTCCTCCACTTATGTCTGTCACTAGTACATTGAGGTAAACTTCGTTGCGGGCATTCGGGAACTTACCGAACGTATTGAAGACTGTGAACAGATGACCTCTCTTTTCATCTATGACTGACTCAAAATACAGAGCGCATGCACTATTAGGGAAGCGTCGGTCCCACATATACTTTGACGGTGCGTGTCCTGTGATATAGACGTCTGCCTTCTTGATTCTTCCTGCACCTTCAATGTAACGAACTTCCAGAGAGTATGTTTCCAGCATGGTTGTCATATCTATATCTATGACAACGAGTTCTTCGTTCTTTGCATGAACAGGTACTTCTGCATTTGCTTTAGTTCCGGTGAATATGTGGTCCGGCTCGAAGATTACTGTATAATCCTCTATCGCCTTCGTTCCGTCATCCAAGCTTTTGGTGATTCGCACACTTGTTCCTGTTTCGCTTGTCAAGGCATGAGCACTGCCTCGGGTGTCGGTATCTTTTGTGCGGGTTGATTCTGTGCCGAGTCCATAAACGATGATGTCATACACACCTGGGGAAATGTTGACAAAACCTCCTTCTGGCGGCAGATATTCCTCAGCGACCAGCTTGTGAGTCTCAGCATTATAGAAACATGCCCTTACTGTCTGCGGCATTTTTCCATGAACCTTGTCCCTCAATTCCGGATTGCCTTCCAGGTCAATGTCTTCATTAAGGACGACATCCGTATTCAGTTTGATGTTCAGTCTGAGATATACGCTGGACTCCGGATCATACAAAGGGATAAGTCTGCATGCCGGCATACAGACAATCATCAGGAGGATAACGAATGCTTTACAGATTGCTTTCATCTCTCACCTCCTTTTTTCTTCCATAGATCGGAACGACCAGAGAAACCTGTGCTCTTGTAGGTCCCACCCAGTGGATATATTTCTTGACACCTGTCCTGCGGTAACACTTGTCACCTGCCTTGAAACAGTCGTATGGTTGTGCTCTTGAATAGATGTATCCGAATCCCAATTCGAATTCAAGGTGCATTCGTCCTTTGGCTACTGGACATGAATACAGGTAGTCGATGCCGGCATTCATAAAATAGCCTTGATGACCCGACCAGTTCCACTGATAGTCATAATAGCCGGTCGCACCATATATTCCGATCGAATGTCCGAGAAGACGGCTGTTCTCCGGAGCTTTCCTGTTGGTGAACCAATACCTCAGCTCAAGGTCGAGGGCAAGAAGCTCATAGCAGCTCTTGTGAACATCATCCCTCCAGAGCCACGGATAGTAATAGTCTGCACCGATGGACCAATGCTTTCCTATCGGCACCTCTATTCCGACATTCGCTAGCGGAACAGCCAGTATATTTGTTCTTGCAGCGAAGAGGAACTTCCTGCCGGTAAAGTCAGGGAGCTTCCTGCGGGATGCGTTACCTGAGTCTACAAAGACTGTATCATTCTGAACCTGTGTAATACGTTCTGAGACATAGACTGTATCCCTATGAGAAATAAAGACAGTGTCAGTGTGGTTGATGATTTCCTTTACAGGACGCTGGATGATGCATGTAACAGAACAACCGGCAGACCTGAGTTGAGGAAAGAAGTGCTCATTCATATAAGCCCATGCCCTTCCACCGTCGAGATACTTGAGGGGAACTTCTATGTCATCTGTCTGCCGACATGAGTATGAATCAATTATTTCAAGAGCCCTGGAAACCCAATGAGGAGGGGTATCCATAGACTCGAGTAGATATCTGAGACGACTCCAATCCTCCCCAAGGGACTCTATCTGAATCAGACGCGAATCGATACCCAATTCTTCTGTGAGATATTTTCTGATGCTTTTAGCTCTGGCATCTGACAGAATACGATTATGCTCTACGGTTCCTTCTGGAGAAGTAGAAGTATATATGGAAAAATAACGGATAATTGCAGTAGAATCTGCTGTGAGTCTATTCAGGTCCGTTTGAAATTCACCAAGTCTTGTGCCATTATCCTTGAAGGTCATATCAATGGCTGACTTATCCTGCGAAAAAGACACACAAAGCTCAAGCGTATCACAACGATACGCCTGAGCTTTCAGATGTACTGACAGAATCAAAAGTAGTACAAAAAGTATTAACTTTTTAATCAATAATGACATTTACAAAATCAACTTCTCTCCATAAGAGAAATTGCCTGCAAGTTAGTAAAAATATTTCCCCCCCCCTTAAAATTGTAGATTTTTAAGAAAATTTTTGTTTTTGAAGCTTTTAGCCCCTTCAGGATTCGCCACTTTACCTCAAATTTTACCCCAAATCCACCATTTGAGCCACAAAATCAACATTCTCTTATGGAGAGAAGTTTACAATATGAACTGTTTGATGACATCCATAGCCCTATTGATGCTTATCTTGGTATGCAATATATCCAAGGCAGAGTCGTCGTATATGGCCGACAAGAAGGATTAATCTAAGGTCGAGCAGTTCTCCATCTGGTACAAATGTGACAGCATTGATGTCAACCCGGATTACCTTGGCAACAGGAAGCAGATCGCCCGCATCGCCCACTACATCAAGTGCAGCCCTCGAATCGACAGCATCACCATCCATTCATGGGCATCTCCGGAAGGACGCTACCTGTACAACAGCTGGCTTTCACGTGAAAGAGCAAAAGCTGCAAGACGTCTCCTCCTGTCCTACTCCCCTGACAGTCTGAAGCTCAACGCATATAAGATCAAGATAAACCCTACAGCGGAGAACTGGGAGGGACTCATCAAGCTCGTAACCGAGAGCTATACAAGGGCTGACCGCGAGAAAGTTCTCGCCATCATTCATGACCCGAAGATCAGTGTAAACACAGTTTTAGAATAAGGATTGAGCCCGTAGATGAGTTTCTACGGGCTGAATTTTTGTTTCAAGGGTATTTACGGATTTTTTTAGTATATTTGCGCGATTATGTCTTTTAACGTATGGCAAAGGAAATCGTAAACAATAACGGAAATTACACTGAGGATAACATCAAGACCCTCGAATGGAACGAGCATATCCGCCGCAGAGCAGGTATGTATGTGGGAAGACTCGGAAACGGTGACGATCAGGGAGACGGAATCTACGTGCTTCTCAAGGAAGTCGTGGACAACTCCATTGACGAGTTCGCAATGGGTTTCGGTAAGAATATCCAGATCAAGATTGAAGGTAAGGAAGTTACAGTAAGAGACTTCGGACGAGGAATTCCTCTCGGCAAGGTGGCTGAAGTAGTGAGCCAGCTCAACACAGGAGGTAAGTTCGATGACGAAGCCTTCAAGAAGTCGATCGGTCTGAACGGTGTGGGTACAAAGGCTGTCAATGCTCTTTCTTCATATTTCTACGTTGAGTCATACCGCGATGGCGAGAGTGCATATGCAAGTTTCTGCCGCGGTGAAAAGATCGAGGAAGGCCGCAGAGCTACAACAGAGAAGAACGGTACATTCGTGAAGTTCATACCGGACGAAGATATGTTCGGAGACTTCACTTACAATATGGAATACGTGGAGGCTATGGTGAAGAACTTCTCTTATCTCAAGAGAGGACTTACAGTAAACCTCAACGGCACTGCATACAAATCTGAGAACGGTCTTCTCGACCTGGTCAACGACAGCATGTCGGAAACTCCTCTGTATCAGCCTATTCATCTGATCGGAGACGACATTGAGGTCGTGATCACTCACGGAAACAGCTATGGCGAGAACATCGCATCCTTCGTAAACGGTCAGAACACCCGCGAGGGAGGTACTCACCTTGCAGCCCTCAGAGAGGCTGTTGTAAAGACCCTCAAAGAGTTCTTCAAGAAGGATTACGCACCTGAGGACATCCGTCAGGGAATCATCGGAGCCATCAGCATCCAGATTCAGGAGCCTAATTTCGAAGGCCAGACAAAGACCAAGCTCGGTTCCACATACATGTGGGAGAAGAACACCAAGGATAAGGATGGCAACATCGTATATGACAAGGGACCGACTATCAGGACATTCGTCAACGATTTCATAAAGACAAATCTGGACAACTATCTCCATATGCACAAGGAGGTACCACCTGTGCTTCAGGAGAAGATCATTGCTGCCGAGAAGGAGCGCAAGGAGATTTCAGGCATCCAGAAGAAGACTAAGGAAAGGAACAAGAGAACCAACGTATACAACCGCAAGCTGCGTGACTGCAAGCTTCATTACAACGACAAGCTTTCAGCTGCGAAGAAGGAACTGGCCGAGCAGACAAGCATCTTCATCACAGAGGGAGACTCAGCGAGTGGAACCATCACAAAAGCTCGTAATGCAGAGACACAGGCTGTATTCTCGCTTAGAGGAAAGCCTATCAACTGCTACAAGGAGAGCCGCAAGAAGGTGGCAGAGAACGAGGAGCTCAACCTTCTCATCAACGCACTCGGACTGGAGGACGATATCGAGAACCTCCGTTATAAGAAGATCATTGTGGCAACCGATGCCGATGACGACGGAATGCACATCCGTATGCTTGTGCTTACTTTCTTCATGAAATATTACCCTGACCTTATCAGACGTGGTCACGTGTATATTCTTCAGACTCCCCTCTTCAGGGTAAAGAACAAGAAGGAGGTAAGGTACTGCTACAACATCGAAGAGAAGGACAAGGCTGTGAGCGCGCTGAAGACAGGTGTTGAGATCACACGATTCAAAGGTCTCGGAGAGATTTCTTCCAATGAGTTCGAAGACTTCATCGGCGAAGGTATGAGACTTGACAAGGTAAAGTTAAGCGACGAGGAATCGATTGCTGAGATCATGGAGTTCTATATGGGTGACAACACCATAGACAGACAGAACTTCATCCGTCAGTACCTCCGCAGCGAAGCTGAACTGGAAGACGTTAACATCTAGATCCCCGATCAGGTCGGGGATGACGAAAAACGTCATCGAAGGTACAAACTAACGTCATTGCCGGCACCGACCGGCAATCTAAAAGAAGAAACAACGTCATTGCCGGCACCGACCGGCAATCTAAAAGAAGGAACAACGTCATTGCCGGCACCGACCGGCAATCTAAAATATAAAGATTATGTGGAGAAAATTCTGCGGATGGCTGCTCCGCACATTGGGTTGGACTGCTGTTGACCCTGTAGCCCCTGAAGACAAGTGCATTATCCTCGGTGTGCCTCACACATCAATCTGGGATTTTGTCATTTCATACCTATATTATATGTCTGTAGGTGGCAAGCCATACTGCATGATCAAGGGCGAACTCTTCGTAGGACCTCTAGGATGGCTTCTCAGAAAGCTCGGAGGCATTCCTGTTGACCGTAAGAAGGGCAGCAATGTAGCTCTTCAGGTAATCAAGGAGATGAAGTCTCAGAAAGTGGTTCATCTCGCTCTTGCCCCAGAGGGAACCCGTAAGCCGGTAAAGAGATGGAAGACCGGTTTCCATACCATCGCCCGCGAGGTCGGATGTCCTGTTTATATGGGCTACTTTGATTGGGGTACAAAGCGTGTCAGCCGAGGTCAGAAGGTGGAACTCACCGATGACGCAAAGGCAGATATGGCACGCATTCAGGCTTTATATGAAGAAATGCATCTCACTGGAAAACATCCGGAGATGTACATTACCAAATAAACTTAAACCAATTTACCATGATTCAACTCTACAAGCGTATGCAGAGAATGAGAGAGAAGTATGTTGATACTCTCGCGAAGCTCTACGACTACGCAACAACAGTGTATTCTAAAAAGCAATACACTCAGTGGTTTGACACAAAAGAAGGTGGCTACACCTACAATTCTTTTAAGGCAAAGTGCGACAGTCTCTCCAAGAAGTTGACTCAGTACGGAATCGGTGCCGGTGACAAGGTGGCAATCCTCTCTCAGAGCATGCCTAACTGGTCGGTTGCGTTCTTCAGTCTTGTTCCTTTCGGACGTATCGCTATTCCTATTTTGCCTGATAGTTCAGAAAACGAGGTTACTAACATCATCAACCATTCGGAGAGCAAAGTTATCTTCGTCTCCCAGAGACTGGCGTCAAAGGTAAGCCGGGAGGTCAGGGACAGGATGACTCTTGTCATTGACATGGACACTTTTGAGGTACTCCAGTCTGATGACGAGCAGTTCACTTGCGACGGAAAGACAGCCGTACCTACTCCTGATGACATTGCAACCATCATCTACACATCAGGAACGACAGGAAGCGCAAAGGGAGTGGTGCTCAGCCATCGAAACCTTTCATCCAATGTCATCACCTGCTATCACTCATGCAAGAGGACAGACAAGGACAGATGGCTTTCGATTCTTCCGATGGCACATACTCTTGAGATGACATTGTCCATGCTCTACCCAATGTACTGCGGTGCGACAGTCTACTATCTCCAGAAGCCACCTGTACCGTCTCTTCTCATGAAGGCACTCAAGGTTGTGAAGCCTACTACAATGCTTACCGTACCTCTTATCATCGAAAAGGTCTACAAGGGTTCAGTTCTTCCTACAATCAAGAAGAGCCGCACTCTCACCTGGATGAATGAGCATATGAACGGACTTATGTGCCGCATCATCGGTATGAAACTTAAGGCTACATTCGGAGGACATGTGACATTCTACGGAATCGGTGGAGCTAAACTTGATCCTGAAGTAGAAAGCTTCCTCCTCAAGGCAAAGTTCCCGTATGCAATCGGTTACGGCCTCACAGAGACATCACCTCTTCTCGGCTACGCAATGCATGGTTGGAGGGCAGTGGGTTCATTCGGTTACCCAGTATATAATGTAAAGCTTAAGCTTCACAATGTAGATCCTGCGACAGGAGAAGGTGAAGTTGTGGCTAAGGGTCCAAATGTGATGCTCGGCTACTATAAGGACCCAGTCCGCACGAAGAGCGTATTCACTGAAGACGGATGGTTCCGTACAAGCGATATCGCCGTACAGGACGAGAAGGGACGTTTCTTCATAAAGGGACGTAACAACAATATGATTCTCGGTCCTTCGGGAGAGAACATCTATCCTGAGGAGATCGAGAGCGTGATCAACAATGTGGAGGGCGTAAGCGAATCCATCGTTGTGGAACGTGACGGCAGACTCGTAGCACTCGTTCAGCCAGCTGAAAACTTCATCCAGTGGGACAAGGAAGGTGAAGACAAGATCTACGAAAAGCTCGATAAATGGAAAGCGTCCCTGCTGAAGAAGGTCAACAAGAATGTGAACAAGACTTCTCAGGTAAGTTCAGTAGAGGTCATGAAGGAGCCATTCGAAAAGACAGCTACTCAGAAGATCCGCAGATTCAAGTACAAGGACGAAGCTCCTACAGTAGAATCTGAGCAGGAGAAAAAGTAATTATTTATCAATAGATATAAACACATTAATAACACATATTATGCATAACAAATTGCAGGAACTGACAGACAAGCTCTACAACGAGGGACTGTCAAAAGGAAAGCAGGAAGGCGAGGAAATCCTTGCCAAGGCGAAGGTTCAGGCAGAGGAGATAGTAGCCAAGGCGAAGGCTGAGGCTGAGGCTATCGTAGCTGCCGCTCAGAAACAGGCTGACGAGATCAAGACAAAGACTGCGTCGGATGTAAAGATGGCAGCCGCCCAGAGCATTGCTGCAACCAAGAAGGACATCGAGACCCTTATCGTAGGAAAGATGACCACTGAGTCTGTAAAGAAGGCACTTTCATCTGCCGAGTTCATCAAGGATATCATCAAGGCCGTAGCTGAGAAGTTCACAACAGAAGGTCCGGTAGACATGAATCTCGTGCTTCCTGAATCTCTCAAGAGCGAACTTGAGCCTTTTGCAACAGCTGAGCTTGCAAAGATTCTCGGTGCAGGCGTAGAGGCGACATTCTCAAAGAAGATCGCAGGTGGATTCCAGATCGGTCCTAAGGACGGAGGCTATTTCGTAAGCTTCAGTGAAGAGACATTCAATCAGCTCATCTCAGAGTATCTCAGACCAGCCACCAAGAAACTCCTCTTCGGATAATGAATAATTACGTATACATAATAGCAGGTCTTCCTGACTTCACTCCAGACTGGAGGCAGGGCGAAAAGAACCTTGACGAATACCTCGATCAGGTCCGGGAACTTCTGTCAGAAAAAGACAACCAGGTGCTCGACTTCATCGTAAAGGGATTCGACAAGGATCAGATTGGCCCGGAGCTCTACAAGGAGGCGTTGTCGCACAAGCTCGGATTCATCAGGGCGTTCTTCCAGTTCGACCTTAATGTGCGCAACCAGAAGGTAAGGTATCTGAATCAGGCCCTCGGCAGGGATCCGGAAAAGGATGTCCTCTCTCTCAGGGACCCTGAAGCGGAAGAGACCCCACTTGAACCGGAGGAACCGGAATTCAAGGAGGCTGCCAAGCTGCAGAGCATCCTCGAAGGCCACGACATCCTCGCAAGAGAAAGAGGTATAGACGACCTCTACTGGGACAAGATCGACGAGCTCACACTTTTCGATTATCTGAACTTCGACAAGATTCTCGGAATGGTTGTGAAGATGATGATCATCCGCAGATGGCTCATCCTCGATGAAGCTACCGGTCGCGAGATGTTCAAGAAGCTCGTAGACGAGGTGCGCGGAACATTCAAGGGAGTTGAATATAATGAGTAATCAATAACACAGACAATATGAAAACAACAGGTAAAGTTACGGGTATCGTTTCCAACCTTGTTACTGTGGAGGCTAACGGACCGGTGTCGCAGAATGAGATCTGCTACATCACCGTCGGTGACACAAAGCTTATGGCTGAGGTCATCAAGGTGAACGGTAAAAGCGCTGCGGTGCAGGTGTTTGAGAGCACCCGTGGACTAAAGAACGGTGATATGGTGGAGTTTGAAGACAGAATGCTTGAGGCAACACTCGGTCCAGGCCTTCTCTCAAGCAGCTACGATGGTCTTCAGAACGACCTCACCACAATGACAGGCGTATTCCTCAAGAAAGGAGAGTACACCGACCCACTCAACCACGAAAAGTTATGGGACTTCACACCACTCGCAAAGCCAGGTGATAAGGTAGTTGCTGCTGACTGGCTCGGAGAGGTTAAGGAAGGATGGCTTCCTCACAAGATCATGGTACCGTTCGCATTCAAGGGCGAATACACCGTGAAGTCAGTGGCTGAAGCCGGACAATACAATATCGACAAGGTCATCGCAGTCCTCACTGATTCAGAGGGAGAGGATGTCAATGTGACAATGTACCAGAAATGGCCGGTAAAGGTTGCTATCAAAGGCTACAAGGACAAGCCAAGGCCATCAAAGATCATGGAGACCGGCGTACGCGCCATCGACACATTCAACCCTATCGCTGAAGGCGGTACAGGCTTCATCCCTGGACCATTCGGATGTGGAAAGACAGTGCTTCAGCACGCTATTGCAAAGCAGGGTGATGCAGACGTTATCGTGATGGCAGCCTGCGGAGAGCGCGCAAATGAGGTGGTTGAGATCTTCGCTGAGTTCCCTGAGCTCATCGACCCTCACACAGGACGTCACCTTATGGAACGTACAACCATCATCTGCAACACATCTAACATGCCAGTAGCAGCTCGTGAGGCATCTGTATACACAGCTATGACCATCTGTGAATACTACCGAGCAATGGGTATGAAGGTTCTTCTCCTTGCAGACTCTACTTCGCGTTGGGCACAGGCTCTGAGAGAGATGTCAAACCGTATGGAAGAGCTTCCAGGAGCAGATGCGTTCCCAGTTGACCTTTCTGCAATCATCTCAAACTTCTACGCACGCGCAGGTATGGTCGTTCTCAACAACGGTCAGACAGGTGCTGTAACATTCATCGGAACCGTATCTCCAGCCGGAGGTAACCTCAAGGAACCTGTGACAGAGTCTACAAAGAAGGCGGCACGCTGCTTCTATGCTCTCGAGCAGAACCGTGCGGACCAGAAGCGTTATCCGGCAGTCAACCCTATCGATTCATATTCAAAATATCTCGAATATCCTGAGATTCGCGATTTCCTCAATGAGACAATCATGCCGGGATGGGTAGAGATGGTTGAACGAGCAAAGAACATCGTACGCAAGGGTAAGGAAGCAAATGACCAGATCAACATCCTCGGTGACGACGGTGTGCCTATGAGCTACCACGAGGTGTTCTGGAAGTCCGAACTCCTTGACTTCGTGATCCTCCAGCAGGATGCATTCGATGACATCGACGCACTCTGTCCGCTTGAAAGACAGAAATACATGCTCGGACTTGTAATGGACATCTGCGACCGCGATTTCACATTCGAGGACTTCGAAGCATGCCGCAACTACTTCAAGGAATTGATCAACGCTCTCAGACAGATGAACTACTCTACATTCCAGAGCGAAAGATTCTATGAATATCAGGAAAAACTCAATAATCTTCTAAGCAATGGCAAATAAGGCATTTCAGAAAGTATATACACAGCTGGAAGCCATCACTAAGGCTACAGTTTCGCTTAAGGCGACAGGTGTATCAAACGACGAGCTTGCTCTCGTAGACGGCCGCCTTGCTCAGGTGGTTAAGACAAAGGGAGACCTTGTAACACTCCAGATCTTCTCTGGAACTGAAGGCATCCCGACAAATGCAGAAGTGGTATTCCTCGGCGGAGCCCCTACCCTTAACGTAAGCGATGAGCTTGCAGGACGCTTCTTCAACGCATATGGCGAGCCTATCGACGGCGGTCCTGCAGTGGAAGGAACAACAGTGGAGATCGGTGGCCCTTCGGTGAACCCATATAAGAGAAAGCAGCCTTCACAGCTGATTCCTACAGGTATTGCAGGTATCGACATCAACAACACTCTCGTCTCAGGACAGAAGATTCCGTTCTTTGCAGACCCTGACCAGCCATACAATAATGTAATGGCACAGGTGGCTCTCCGTGCGGACGTTGACAAGATCATCCTTGGAGGTATGGGTCTGTCAAATGACGACTACCTTTACTTCAAGCATGAATTCGAGGCAGCTGGCGCTCTTGACAAGATCATTTCATTTGTGAACACTACAGAGCAGCCTCCTGTAGAGCGTCTCCTCATTCCGGATATGGCACTTACAGCTGCTGAGTATTTCGCAGTGGAGAAGAACGAGAAAGTGCTCGTGCTCCTTACAGACATGACACTCTACGCCGATGCTCTCTCTATCGTGTCGAACCGTATGGACCAGATTCCTTCGAAAGACTCAATGCCAGGTTCTCTCTATTCAGACCTTGCAAAGATCTACGAAAAGGCCGTACAGCTTCCTGAGGGTGGTTCGATAACCATTATCGCGGTAACAACGCTCAACGACGGTGATATCACCCACGCGATTCCGGACAACACAGGTTACATCACAGAGGGACAGCTCTTCCTCCGTACAGATCCGGATTCAGGAAAGGTCATCATCGACCCATTCCGCTCACTTTCGCGACTCAAGCAGCTCGTACAGGGCAAAAAGACCCGTAAGGACCATGGTCAGGTCATGAATGCTTCAGTACGTCTCTACGCCGATGCACAGAACGCAAAGACAAAACTTGAAAACGGTTTCGATCTCAGCGACTATGACCTCAGATGTCTCGAGTATGCAAAGGCATATGCGACAAGACTTCTCGCTATCGACGTCAACCTCAAGATCGACGAAATGCTTGACACAGCCTGGGAGCTCTTCGGCACATACTTCACAAAGGCCGAAACAGGTATCAAGCAGGAGTTCATTGACCAGTACTGGAAAGACAAATAAATTATGGCTATAAAGTTTCAATATAATAAGACATCTCTGAACAACTTGAACAAACAGCTCAAGATGCGAAGGAATGCCCTCCCTACCCTCAAGAACAAGGAGTCGGCCCTGCGTGTCGAAGTGAAAAAGGCCAAGGACCATTCAGAGAAGCTTATTGAAGATCTTGATGCCGCCCTGAAGAAATACGATTATCTCGCTGCACTCTGGAACGAGTTCCAGCCAAATCTGATCTCAATCGTCGACGTTGACCTTTACACTGTGAAGGTTGCCGGAGTCAAGACCCCAGCCCTGGGAGAGATCAAGTACGAGATCCACGAATTCAACGCCTTCAACTGCCCTGCGTGGTATGCTGACGGAGTTGCAATCCTGAAGGAGCTCTCAAGGCTTGGAATCGAATCGGAAGTGTATCTTGAAAAAGCCCGTATTCTGGATTTCCAGAGGAAGAAGACTACTCAGAAGGTAAACCTTTATGAGAAAGTGCAGATCCCTGGATATCAGGAGGCTATCAGAAAGATCAAACGATATATGGAAGACGAGGAGAACCTCTCCAAGGCAGCTTCCAAGATCGTGAAGAGCAGACATGCAGCAGAAGAGGAGGAACAGAACAATGATAACTAAAATGACTAAATATTCCTTCGTTCTCCTGACAGGAGAGAAGGAGGGTTTCCTGGAGCAGCTTCAGGAGCTCGGCGTCGTGGACATCAGCCGTTCTGTGAAACCAGTTGACCATGACTCTTCACTGATGTTCCACAAGGCAGAGAGATCAAAGAAGACTCTTGAGTTCCTTGAGGGGATAGACTACACTAAAGACGCTGATGCTGAAGCGATTTCCAAGGCTACAGTAACTGTGGAGGGAGATCCTGTTGACTTCATCGAGGAGTGCAGAAGCAAGCTTACAGAACTCCACACGGCTCTTGCAAACGCAGAAAAGCAGTTTAAGGCAAGACTTCCTTGGGGTGAGTATGACAAGGCTGCCATCGACCGCCTCGGAGAACTTGGATATGCAGTCCACTACTACAGCGTCGAGACTAAACGCTTTGATGAAGCATGGGGCACACTCTACCCTCTTCAGGTCGTGGAAAACGACGGCAAGAAGGTGTGGTTCGTTACAGTAGTACCGAAAGACGAAGCCTACAGCTTCCCTGTTCAGGAGACTGCCGCACCGGGAGGAACATCTGCTGAATCGAAGGCTGAAATCGAAAGAATCAAGGCTGCAATCATCGACTGCAAGGCAGGACTCCTCAATGCAAAGGATTATATTCCGGCAATCAGGGAATCCTACAACAGCGACCTGGTACAGCTTGACCTTTATCTCGCAGATTCAGTAGCAGAAGGTGCAGCTGAAGATCATATCACAGTATTTACAGGATTTGCACCTGTAGAGAATGATGAAGAACTTACAGAGGCATTGGACAAGATAGGAGTGTTCTACATGAAGGAAGAAGCTTCACAGGAAGACAATCCACCTATCAAGCTGAGGAACAACTGGTTCACAAGACAGTTCGAATGCTTTACAGAAATGTACGGCATGCCTGTCTATAGTGAATTCGACCCTACCCCTATCCTTGCTCCGTTCTACCTTCTGTTCTTCGCAATGTGTCTTGGAGATGCAGGTTATGGTATCATTCTCCTGATTTTCGGACTCTTGCTGAACAAGGGATTGGTGAAAGTAAGCATGTTTGACGGGCTTGGCAACATCATATCTCTTCTCGGTGTGGGAACGATGGTAGTCGGCACAGTACTCGGAACATTCTTCGGTATCAGCATGTATGATGCGGCATGGGTTCCTGAATGGCTCAAGAGCTGCATGATTGTCGGAAATGTCGATGTACCAGGAGTGGGTGTGCTGAACATACAGATGCTTCTTGCAATGGGAATCGGTATATTCCACATCTGCGTGGCTATGACTGTGAAAGCTATCTGCTATACGCAGAGATACGGCATCAAGGAAAACATTGCAACCTGGGGCTGGCTTCTGCTTATCGTCGGAGGAGTGATCATCGCCCTCCTTGGAATAGGCAAGATCCTTTCACCTGAAGCAATCAAATGGGCAATAATCGCTGTGGGAGGCATTTCAGCACTCGCCATATACATATTCAACACGCCTGGCAGAAACCCGCTTATCAATGTAGGAGCCGGACTGTGGGATACATATAATATGGCAACAGGAATCCTCGGCGACGTACTCAGCTACCTGCGTCTCTTCGCCCTCGGGCTTGCCGGAGGTATGCTTGGACAGGCTTTCAACAACCTTGCGATGAGTGTAAAGGGAGATTCACCGGTCACTTGGCTTCCTTTCGTAATGATCCTCATTGCAGGACATGTGATCAACATCCTTCTGTCTTCACTTGGAGCATTTGTTCATCCTATGCGACTCACATTCATGGAGTATTTCAAGAATGCAGGATATGAAGGAAAGGGTTCGGCTTACAACCCGCTTACAACAAACAAGAAATAAACAAAAAACAATTAAAATTATAAAATCATGAACACAATCGAACTACTTGGTTACATCGGCCTCGCATGTATGCTTGGCATGTCATTCATCGGCAGTGCATATGGCACAACCATCGCTGGTAACGCTGCAGAGGGTGCACTGAAGAAGAATTCAGACAGCGCTACAAACTATATGGTCCTTGCGGCTCTTCCTGCATCACAGGGTCTCTATGGATTCGTAGCATTCTTCTTGTGGCTCAGCAAGGATTTCGCGGCAAACGGAATCGTTCTCTTCGCTGTCGGACTTGCTACAGGTCTAACATTCCTCTTCTCATCTATCCGTCAGGGCCAGGTCTGCGCAAACGGTATCATCGGTATCTCACAGGGACACGACGTGTTCACCAAGACACTTATCTATGGTGCGCTTCCTGAGCTTTACGCCATCCTTGCACTCGTAGCAACATTCATGGTATAATATCAGTAATAAATATTACAAATTTTATGAGGGTAGTGACCAAATTGGTCACTACCCTCTTTTATTTTATTAAAATTCTTGCTAAATTTGTAATCAACATAGTTATTTGTCCGACAAATAGGATATATAACGCAAGTAACACCACTAATAATTAATACATACCAAGATGAGCACACGTAAAATGATCTCATTTGTCTTGATTGGTATCCTGTCCTGCTGCTTTGCTTTTGCACAGGAACAGAGAACACTCAAAGGCAATGTTGTCGACTATAACGGAGAACCCGTAGTCGGCGCTGTGGTATTCATCAAAGGAACCACAAACGGAACCTCAACAGACGCGAATGGAGCATTCTCCATGAGTATTCCTGTAGGTGAGATTCAGATCGAGACGCACTGCATCGGTTACAAGACTGATGAACGCCTCATCACTGCCAAAGAATCCAATGTAAGCATCTCTCTCAGAGAAGAAGCTATGAATCTGGATGAAGTCGTAGTTGTTGGTTATGGAGAATTCTCAAGAAAGTCCATAACATCTGCTATTGCAAAATTGGATGGCGATGACCTTGCAGATCTTCCTGCATCATCACTTAACGAGACCTTGAAAGGAAAGATTGCCGGACTGCACATTGTTCAGACAGACAACACTCCTGGTGGAGGATTCTCAATGAAGATTCGAGGCGGATCGTCAATCACCAATGGTAACGAGCCACTTGTTTACGTGGATGGTGTAGAAAGAAGCATGTCCACAATCGACCCTAACGATGTTGCATCAATCGAAGTTCTCAAGGACGCGGCATCAAGTGCAGTTTACGGTGCGAGAGGTTCAAACGGAGTTATCCTCGTGACCACCAAGAAGGGAGGTTACGAAAGACCTGTAAGAGTGACTTTCGAAGCTAAGCTTGCCTATCAGGAGCCGGAGACTGAACGTGATTTCTTGAATGCGGAAGAATATATCAGCATCCTGCGTCCTGCAGTTGCAATCAGCCAATCCCCTACCTGGAACTTTAACTCAGGCTGGTCTGCATCATCCGGTAACACAGGTAGCAGCATCTACTCAACAAGATATTACAATGAAGGCGACGTGCTTCCAGCAGGTTGGAAGACCATGGTAGACCCTATCGATGACTCAAAGATGCTTATGTTCTGTGACACTGACTGGCAGAGCATCATGTTCCGTCCGGCATTCTGGCAGAACTACTACATCGGCATTGACGGTGGTGGAAAGAATGTAAGATACAGCGGAAGTGCCAGCTATGTTGACGATCAGGGTATCGGTCTTGCAACAGGATACAAGAAGTTCAGCGTAAAGAGTAATGCCGAGGCTAAGATCGGTAAGAAACTCACAGCAACTCTCAACATGTCCTACCAGTATACCGACCAGGATGCATATGCAAACCAGAGAGATGCCATCTCACGAGGACTTTCTGCAACTCCGACTCAGATCACTTATTTTGAAGACGGTACTCCGGCACAGGGTTACAACAACACCAGCCAGACACCTATATATTATACATACTACTCTGACAATACAGACGTAAGACAATATCTTACTCTCAACGGAGGTCTCAAGCTTGATATCCTCCCTGGATGGACTGCCAATGTAAGTGGATCGATGTTCAACCTCCTTACAGACCAGACCACTTTCCTCAGAGCAAATATGTATGACTCTTCACGTCCGGCAACATCTTACCACTCATCGACAATGAGACTTAAGATGGATGCTTACACCCAGTACCAGCACACTTGGGCAGACAGCCACAACTTCAATGCAATGGTAGGATATTCTTACCAGAACAGAATGTTCAAGTCGATGCAGGCAACTGGTAGCGGCGGTAGCTCGGACAAGATCTCTACAATCAACGCATCATCTCTTACAACAGGTACCTCAACAGGCAACCAGGATGTACAGATCGGTTTCTTCGGACGTGTAAACTATGATTACAAATCCCGTTACCTCCTTACCCTCGTTGCCCGCTATGACGCATCTTCCAAGTTCATGAAGGCTAACAGATGGGGCTTCTTCCCTGGTATTTCAGGAGGATGGATAGTGACTGAAGAGCCTTTCATGAAGAATGTTAACTGGCTTGATTACCTTAAGGCACGCGTCAGCTACGGTCTCACAGGTAATAACAACATCGGTATCAACGATGCTCAGGGTAACTACAATGCAACTTACGTCTACAACGGAAATGCTGCCATCAGAGGTACCGCAATGCCTAATGAGAACCTCTTCTGGGAGACTACCAAGCAGCTCGACCTCGGAATCGAGTTCGGAGTACTTGACAACAGAATCTACCTCAGTGCAGACTACTATGACAAGTACACCACCAATCTCCTCTATGACATGCACCTTCCTAACACCTCAGGATATTCAAGTGTAACCACCAACATGGGTACAGTTCGCTTCTGGGGATGGGAGTTTGACCTCACTACAAAGAACATTGACAGAAAGGACTTCAGCTGGGAGTCAAAGCTTATCATGAACTTCAACAAGAACATCGTGGTGAAGCTTCCTGACAACGGAATGGACAGAAACAGAACTTCAGCCGGAGGATACACAATGTACTCTAACGGTGACGGTACTTATTTCGGTGGTCTTGCTGAAGGCGAGCCTCTCTACAGATTCTATGGCTACAAGGCTATCGACATCTATCAGACAGATGAAGAAGCAGCTCAGGCACCTTATGATGAGCTTGCACGAGGCTACAACTATAAGGATGGTACAATCGTCGCAGGTCGCAAGTTTGCCGGAGACTACAACTGGGCAGATAGAAACGGCGACAACCGAATCACAAAGGGTCAGGACCTCTTCTGCCTTGGAGTAACTGAGCCTGTAATGACAGGAGGTTTCAACAACTCATTCAGATTCAAGGATTTCAGCTTGAATATTTATCTTGACTATGCTGTAGGTCACTCGATCTATGATGATAGTCTGGGAAGATACTTCTATGCTACATTCTCATGTAACTACGCTCTTTCTTCATACGTGAAAGACTGCTGGAAAAAGCCAGGTGACGTTACCAGATGGGCTAAATTCTGGGCAAATGACTCAGGTGCCGGACAGGATAACTTCAACCGTATGTCCAACATATTCACTTACCGTGGAGACTACCTCTGCGTAAGAGAAATTTCGCTCTCGTACAATGTTCCTAAGAACTTCTGCAAGAAGCTCCACATGGACGGACTTCAGGTAACCATTTCAGGCAACAACCTCCACTACTTCACTGCAGTGAAGGGTATTTCTCCTGAAATCGGTACTGCTTCGACATACGACAGCGGTTATGCGAACTATCCTCCAGCTAGAAGGATTTCACTCGGTCTCAAGTTAACTTTCTAAACTGTACTGCAATGAAGAACAAGACAATATCAATGATTCTGTGCGCTATCGTACTCTGCTGCTCGTGCATCAATGATCTTGATGTGACACAGAAGAGCTCGATCAACGCATCAAGCATGTGGCAGGAAGAAAGCGACTTCACTGCCGCAATGTACGGATGCTGCTATTCATTCAGAAATGCTTACAAGATCAACCTCTCATACTGGGGTGACTTCAGAAGCGGCATCATCGGACCAGGCCTCGGCTCATTCAATGCCAACGCCCACGTCAACAACATGCTCACCTCATCAGAAGGTAAGGGTACAAACTGGAGCACGCTCTACACATGTATCAACGACTGTAACGTGCTTCTCAAGCACATTGATGATATCAGCTGGTCAGACCAGACAAAGAGAAACCAGATTGCAGCCAATGCATACTTCCTCAGAGCATACTGCTACTTCACTATAGTACGCATCTGGGGTGATGCTCCTCTTATGACAGCAGGTATCGAGTCTGACAAGGACGATGTAACTCCTTCGCGCTCAGACGCTTCGCTCATCTATGCGCTGATCGAAAACGACCTTACAACAGCTGAAAGCCTTATGCCGGACAGCGTAAAGGACTGCAGCATCGGAAACCTCGGAGCAATCAACATGCTTCAGGCTGAATATTACCTTTGGTGCTACCAGACAAGGGAAAACGACCCGGCTCAGCTTACTGCTGCAGAAACAGCTGTAAACAAGGTGCTTGAAAATTCATCATACGGTCTCCTTGACAATTATGCAGACGTGTTCTCTATTAAAAACAAGAAGAACAAGGAAATCATCTTCTGCATCCATTTCCAGAAAGAGACTGAAGAAATGACAACATTCTATGATGACTACCTCATCCCTACCAGCAAATGCCCAGAGGATGCCTACTACATCGAGAATGACCTCATCAAGACAGGTAGTCAGGACCAGTGGTACTCGTTCAGCACCACATTCCAGAACCTGATCAAAGCAGATGAGGCAGACACAAGAGCTGCTACATCATTCACCTCATACACTGTTCCAGAGACAGGGAACACTTACTCTTGGATCAACAAGTACCCGGGAGAATGGGAGGCAAACGTAAGATATTTCACATCTGACATTCCTCTATACAGATTTGCAGAAGCAATACTGTTCAAGGCTGAAATCGAACTTGAGAAGGGAGGAGATGCACTCCAGTGGCTCAACAAGGTTGCCAAGAGAGCATATGGAAGGGACAACTACTACACCACTGAGCTTACAAGCTCACAGATCCGTGAAGCTCTTCTCAACGAGAGACTCAAGGAGTTTTCCGCTGAAGGAAAGAGCTGGTATGACTACATCAGACTCGGCTATGCATTCATAAAGATTCCTTCGCTCGTAGGTCGCCAGAATGAGACCAACATCCTTCTTTGGCCTATCGCATCCGCTTGTTTCACCGACAACCCTAACATTCGTCAGACTGTAGGTTACAATTAATGAGAATAGATTATGAAAAAGATCATAATAATGTCATTGACTGCAATGTTCCTCTTCACATCCTGCTACGAGAAACTTCTCTTCGGTGAAGGATGGGTTGACCCTAATGGTTCGACAGAGGAAACAGATCCCGGTAAGGACGACACAGAAATGAATCCCCTTCCGGACGACGGCAAGACAGTAAAGGCTGACATCTGGACTGCAGCCAAAGAAAACTACAACTATTACAGAATTCCTGCACTCGTTCAGACCAAGAAAGGCACACTTCTAGCCTTCTGCGAGGCAAGAAATACTAAGCCTGATTTCTACAACGAGGCTACCTTCCCTAATACACCGGTCCAGAGCGGTACAAGCAAGGATACAGGAGACATCGACCTTGTATTGAAGCGCTCGGAAGACGGCGGAGCAACATGGTCTGACCTGCAGGTTCTCTATAACGACCAGCATAACACCTGCGGTAACCCTGCACCTGTAGTGGATCAGGAAACAGGAAGAATCTGGCTTTTCTGGTGCTGGCAGCGCTACCCATCCAAGCTCAACAGCGATATTATCAGCAACATTTCAGACGGACATACACGTCGCGTGATGTACAGCTACTCTGATGACGATGGTCTCACATGGACAGGTCCGGTCGACGTAACACCTGTAGTGAAGGAAGCTGATATGAACTGGTATGCAACTGGTCCATGCCACGCAATCCAGAAGCAGACAAACCCATACAAGGGACGTATCATCATCCCTGCAAACCACCGTCCTACGAGCTCGGTTGACAAAAACCAGAACTACTCACACTGTATCTACTCTGACGACCATGGCAAGACATGGAAACTGGGAGGAAAGACAGCTGTCGGAGGTAATGAGAGCTGCATCGTAGAGCTTGGGGACGGCAACATCATGACTATGATGCGTGTTTCAGATAACGATGTAAATGTAAAGAACCGTGCTTACTCTATCAGTACAGACGGAGGTGACACTTGGGGAGAATTCACAGTGGTTCCTGCACTTATCGACCCAGGTTGCCAGGGCTCTGTTTCAAACTACTTTGAAGACGGCAAGCCAAGCGATATTCTTCTTCTGAGCAACTGCTATAACTCATCAAAGAGATCTAATCTCTGCATCTCAGTCAGCCTCGACAATGGCAAGAACTGGAACATGGTAAAGCAGGTATGGAGCGGCAGAGCAGCTTATTCGGACGTCATCGTCCTCGGCGACGGCTCTGTATGTATCCTCTACGAGTACGGTAGCGGTCTCTTCGGAACAGCTAACCCTAACGAGAAAATCGGCTTCGTACGCTACCCTGCCTCAATCGTTAAAAAAGAATTAGGTCTCTAAATTATACTGCAATGAAATCAAGACTTATAACAATATTATCAGCACTTGCAATCACTGCCTGCTATCCGGACTTTGTGGATATCAACACCTCCGCAATCGCTTCGCAGCAGGAGTCACAGATGACAGTGGACATCAGAGTGTCAGGAAGCATGATTTCAACAAAATCATATGCATCAGCTGAGGAGATGTCAGTAAGTGATATGGACATCTTCATCTTCGCATCAACAGAAAAGGGCTACCTTCTCGAGTGGGTTGGCAAGGATGTGACTCCAGGCCAGTCGGAGTCAATCCCTGGAACGCAGGACAAGAAGATATGGTCAGAAACCATTACTCTTCCATCTTCAGGTTCAAAGAGAATCGTTGCTATTGCAAACACTGCAGGCGTTACCTACCCTGAGGTGAAGACAACAGCAGAATCTGCTGATGCACCTACAGAATACAACGCATTTGCAGAAGGTCTCAAGCTTAGCATCAACGCAATGCCTAAGGCTCCGTTGTTCATGATGGGACAGACTGACATTGCAAGCTCAGTGGGCACAAATCCTTTCGTTACGCTTGCACGCCAGTTCGCAAAGGTTGACATCAAGGCTAATGGCCTCGAACTTTCATCCGTTCAGCTTGTTCAGACTCCAACAGAGTGCTGGCCGCTTGTAAAGAACTTTGAGAAGAAGGCTGCCACAATGGGTGAGCTTCCTGCAACAGCAGTGTCAGGCACAGAGGTAAACGACAAGATCTATCTTCTCTATACTCCTGGTACTCAGACAGAGACAACGGATAACAGAGTAGGATTCAAGATCAAAGGTACTGTAAACGGCCAGACTATTGAGGACGTCGTTTACTGCCCTAACCCGATCCATGCAGACTACAACTATGTAATGACAGTCGCTGTCTCAGGCAGCAAGCTCGCAGCAGACTTCACTCCAGACTGGAGCTCTGGTACTCTTACCGTTCAGGGCGTGAAGCTCATCAACGGTATGATGACCTTCCCTTATCTCTCAGACAAGTTCTATGGCTATGAGTTGACATGGACAACAGAAATGAGCGGAAACATCATTCTCACAAAGGCTGGTGAGGAATCATGGTACAATGTATTCCTTGATGGATCATTGATCAGAGTATGCTGCGTAGAGGACAACTACACAGGTGCTGAAAGATCTGCTACATTCACAGTAAGCCTCGGCAAGAGCAGCGTGGAGATCGCTATCACACAGCAGTCAGTTCCTACAGAGTCAGTGAAGATCGGCGACCTTGAGTTCATGGACAGAAACCTCGGTGCTACCCTCCCTTCATACGAGGAGAACATAATAAGCTCCGAGACCTATGGTTACTACTACCAGTGGGGCCGTAACCTCCCATTCCCTAACGTGGGAACTATCGAGGCAGAGCGCGCACCGGATGCCCTCACATACGAGCAGGCCATGAACAGCCGCAAGTTCTATAGTGAGGACGCTGTATGGCTCAGAACAGGTGTTACATATGCTAAGCTCGCTACATTCTGGAAAGACCTTTCCGGTTCATATGGTGAGCCTTGTCCAGAGGGCTGGCGCGTTCCTAACTACTATGACTTCCAGAAGATTCTTCCTTACACTAATGCACCAGGTATCGGTAACTTCAAGAGCATAGCTACTGCTACTAAGGCTGATGAGATCTTCGAGGACGGAGGAGCCCCATACGAGGGTCTTTACGTAACTGACGGTCCTGATAATGCAACCATCTACGCTGTCAAGAAGCATAAGACTGTAGATGCTTACTACCTCAGACTCCAGAGAAAGATGAAAAACAGCATCTCTTACCTTAGAATCGATTATATCAAGGGTGACGAGAATTCTACATTCGCTGGTGAGGATGCAAATGCAAAACTTGCTTCTGCACAGCAGATCTTCGCAACTGCAGATCCGTCAAAGATGGAGACTGTATGCTTCCCTGCTACAGGTTATATCAACAAGGCTGACGGTAAGCACGCTTACCAGGGCGAGGCTCTCTACATGTGGGAGGGTTCTGCATGGTCAGATGTATATGCAAGCTCTATCTACTACGATAGCCCTACAGCATCTACAAGCACTCGTATCTACAACAGAGCAAACAACTTCTCACACGGTATGCCAGTGAGATGTATCAAGAAATAAGTATGAAAAACTTGACAATAATTTCGGTTATTGCAGCAACATTGCTTTGCGCTTGCTCTTCCGACCCTGCAACTGTGGTCGGAAGAGTGAGCTGCGAAGGCAAGGGTATCAGCAATGTTGTTGTATCCGACGGTATCGAAGTGGTGACTACCAATTGGAGAGGTTACTACAAGATGAAGTCAGCCAAGACAAACGGCTACGTCTTCATTAGCATTCCGTCCGGATATGAGGTCGCCACAGATGGACTGCTTCCTAAGCATTATGTAAGAATCGGAGCAAACGATGTAGACACTGCCGACTTCGAACTTACCAAGGTCAATCAGGAGAAGTTCACCCTTATAGTCAACACAGACATCCACCTCAACGGAGACTCGGTTGACAGAGATGTGGAGCAATTCCACGACAAGTACTTCCCTGATCTTTGCAAGACGGCTTCAGAAGTCGAAGGTCCGCTCTATACTCTCTGCCTAGGAGATATGTCTACCGATGGAAAATGGGCAAAGAACAACTACGGCCTGCCTGAGTACCTGAAGGAACATGAAGGCTACAGAGGTCCAATATTCCATGTGATGGGCAACCACGACAACCAGCCAAAGGGCAAGGGTACAGTGGAAGAATGGATAAGCTTTATCGGCGAGAAGAACTACAAGGAAACCATCGGTCCGGATTACTACTCAATGAATATCGGTCAGGTGCATTTCGCAATGCTTGACAACATCATGACCCTTGGTCCGGAAACAGACCGCAGGGATGCAAAAGTGGCCGGAACAGGCTTTGGATATGCATTCGATCAGGAACAGCTCGAGTGGCTGGCAAAGGATCTGTCGTATGCAGACAAGGAGAAACCGCTTGTAATGTGTTACCACGTACCACTCTACACAACAAAAGGAATAGACGAGGACGGCAACACCATCATTAAGGAGCGTAAGTCTCTCTTCCAGACTCCGGATGCTCTGCTTGACCTTGTGAAAGACTTCAAGGAAGTACATTTCCTCTGCGGACACTATCACTGCACAGAGACATTCCAGATTGCTGAAAACATAATGAACCATACTGTAGCATCAGCAGGAGCGGTTTCATGGAAGATCAATGACCTTGATATGCCAATGATATGCTCAGATGGAACAGCAGGAGGTTACCAGATCTTTACTATTGAAGGAAACAACATCAGCTGGCAGCTTAAATCAACATATGACTGTGTTGAGAAGAGTCAGATGAGAGTCTATGACCTCAACACTCTCCCAGTCAAATACGGTGGAGAGCCAGGATCGGACATGCTGCTTGTGAACGTCTTCAACTGGGATCCGGAATGGAAGGTGGAAGCATCTGAGGAAGGAACAGCCCTTGACATTGTGAGAGTTGCAGGACATGACCCTCTCTACAAACAGATCAGGACAGAGACAAAGACTCTCCTGCATCGTCCTACAGCATTCCTTACCACTGTCAATGCACATATGTTCAAAGTAAAGAGAACAGACACTAATAAGAAAGTAAATATAACAGTAACAGACCGCTTCGGAAACGTATATACCGAGGAAGTCAAATGAGTTGAAAGTTTGATGTTTATTTAGAATTTCGTAATTTTGTCATATTAATATGACATATTCATTATGGATAAACTAAGGATTCAAGATCAGAAGATCACTCTTGTCGATCAGGTTGAGCAAAGACTGATCAGCTATTTCAAGGAGAAGGGCTTCAGACCCGGAGATTCGCTCCCGCACGAACTTGAGCTTGCGGAAGCTCTTGGAGTAGCACGCTCAGTTCTGCGCGAAGCACTGAGCAGATTCAAGATGACGGGAATGATCGAGAGCCGAACCAGAAGAGGAATGATTCTCGCAGAACCTTCGTTAGCTAGAGCATTCAACAGATCCATCAATCCCCTTCTGATGACTGAGGCCACACTTCTTGACCTTCTTGAATTCCGTATGGCACTTGAAATCGGAAGCTGCAACAGTATTTTCAGAAACATAACTGATGAAGACATCAAGGATCTGGAAGAAATTGTAGAAATGGGCGCAGCAATAGGTGACAACAAGTATGCACCACTATCCGAGTTCAATTTCCACACAAAGCTCTATGAAATCACCGGCAACAGAACCATCCGTGATTTTCAGGAGATCATCCATCCTGTTATGGAATTCGTAAAAGACAGACATCAGGACTATTTCGGTCCGATTGCACACACTCTGGCAATGAAGGGTGAGACCATCACTCACGAGGATCTTCTTGGATTTCTGAAAAGAAGAGATCAAGCCGGATATGAAGAGGCAATCAAACTACATTTCAAGCTCTACACCGACTTCCTTTTGAAGCGGAAAGTTGAAATGCAGAAGGTTAATGAAATCTGAATTCAATTCCGAATCAATCGCAATCAGATGGGGTGGCCATCTTGAACTGCCGCCAAAAGATGAACATGGGAAGAAGAATCCCGGACTTGCAGGTGTATTTGCAGGATACATCTCCGATTATTACGTCGTAGCCGGAGGAGCGAACTTTGCCGACAAACCGTTGGCAGAAGGAGGCGCAAAACAATGGTGGAGTGACATCTATGTACATGACGGCAAAAAATGGAATGTATATAAGGATGCTCTACCCTGCCCTGTCGGCTACGGATATTCTATAGAACTTCCCCAGGGACTTCTCTGCATAGGAGGATGCAATAAGGATGAATGTTCTGACCTTGTATATATGATCAAGATTCAGGAAGACGGAAGTCCGGTGATAAAGAATCTCCCTTCAATGCCATATCCTCTTGCCAATATGTCAGGAGGTATGATTGACGATAAAGTCTATCTCGCTGGAGGTATCCTTAAAACAGACAACCAGCAGGCCAGCAAAACATTCATATGTCTTGATCTGAACACATATGAATGGTCAGAACTCCCTTCTTGGAATGGAGCTGCAAGGGCATTTTCTGTGTCTGCCGTACAGAATGACTCAGAGGAAGCATGTTTCTATCTTTTCAGCGGAAGAGACTTCGGAAGCGGAAAGAACACTGAAATCCTTTATGACGGATGGAAATACAGCCCGTCACGTATGCAATGGACAGAAGTCGGAGGATACTACCCTGTCATGGCAGGAACAGCAATCCCTGTAGGCACAGATAAGATCCTTTTCTTTGGAGGACGTTGTGAGACAGGAGCTGACGACAATGTCATCAGAACATTCAATACAATAACAGGCAACATCCAGGAAGAAGCAGTCAGCGAGGTAACTATCCCTGTTACCTGCATCACAACCTATAGAGGCTCAGAGTTCACGATTGCCTCAGGTGAAACAGCACCTGGCATAAGAACTCCTGTCTTGGCAAGAGGAACAATTTTAAAATCTAATACAAACCACTAAAACAAATCATTATGAAAATTTCAAGAATTATTTTTGGAGTCTTCATGGCAGCTGTACTTGCAGTTTCCTGCAAGCCAGACCCTATCACTCCAGAGGCTCATGCTCCTGAGATCAAAGTAACTGGAGCAACCAGCACAATCACACTTCAGGCAGAAGCAGTTCCTGTAATATTCAAGGTTCAGGGTAACTATGACTGGACTGCTGAGGTTGAGGCAAACAAGACTTGGATCGATATTTCTCCTCTTACAGGAAAGGCAAACGAAGAAGTAGCTGTTCAGGTTACAGCTGAGAACAACACAGAGGCTGAGACTCGTACAGCTAAGATTACCTTCAAGATTGCTGACAAGAACTATTCAGTGGAGATCAACGCGACTCAGCTTGGCAAGGAAGGTCCTGACTATGACACTCACACTAAGGGATATTCATTCTGGTCTGAGGACTTCAACTGGATTACTGAGATGTGGCCTGAGAAGCTTGCAAACAGCAAGTATGGCTGGATTTCTGTTAAGACTGACGGTTCAAACTACAATGAGTATCAGTTCGGTGCAGCAGGTTATGAGACTCAGACAGCTAAGTTGGAAGAGCTCGGTATGGGTTATGACAACACTGCGAACCTTGCTACATACGCTCGCTATGAGGGTTACATCAAGCTCGGAAAGACTAAATGGGTAGGTCATATCACTTCACCTGCGCTTGAAGGCATCGACGAGGCTACTCTTGCAACTCTCGAGGTTCAGTGGGACGCTTCTCTCTACGTAGCTGCTAACGGTAACGCTTCTGCTAATGCATACCAGAAGATTTCTGTTATCGGCGAGGGTACAATCGCAGCTTGCGGTACTGAAGGCGCGACTATCAGCGAGGACGGCAAGACTGCTACAGTTCCTGTTCTTTATGAGGGCGAGTACCTCTGGAGATGGGTACGCAAGTCTATCATCGTTAAGGATGCAACTGCTGAGACCAAGATTCAGTTCGGTATGATCGAGAACCTTGATGCACGTTCATTCCTTGATAACCTCTCAGTAGTACGTACAGATGACGAGGGTGCAGTTCCTGCAGCAGACGTACTTCTTCCACTTGCAGAGCTTGACTATGCAGTCGGAGCAAGCGCAGAGGAGCCGGCACCAGCTGAGGCAGGCGCAGGTACATGGACAGTCAGAGTAAACAGAGGCTGGACAGTTGAGGCAAATGCTGATTGGGTAACTATCACTAAGGTTGCTTGCAACACAGATGCAAACGGCGTTACAATCGCTGAGAACGCAGCAAGCGCAACAGTTCCTGCAACAGGTCTTATCTATAAGGTATACTACAACATCGCAGCTAACGAGGCTACTGCAGCACGTGAGGCTAAGCTTACAGTCAAGGCAGCTGACGGTACAGCTATCGGCGAGACTACTATCAAGCAGGCTGGTTATGTGGCTCCTGCAGGTACTATTTCAGTAGCAGCTAAGTGGTCTTGGACAGCACTTTACAGCAAATACACTGCAAGTAGCGTTGACTATGTAAACAGCAATGAGACTCTCTACGCTGTAGCTGAAAACTGGGTAAACGGAGACCATATCTATCACAGTGATGTTGTAACTGGCGGTGAATTCACATTGGTTGCAAATGATGGAGCAGTATTCTCAGTTGGTACAGGTGGTAACAATAAGGACCGTCTCAGAGCAAAGAACCTTACACTCGGTGATTACTTTGAGTTCAAGGTTAAGGATCTCACACTTAAGGCTGGTGATATCATCCGTCTCAAGAACGCTGGATTCGGTACAACAAATATCACAAACGGTGTTACTCAGTGGCATCTCGAGTACTCATTTGACGGTGCAACATTCACTAAGGTTAAAGACATTACACTTACAGGTGCAAACAAGATGAACTCTATCGAGTTGGAGGCTACTGCTCCTGCAGCTATGACAAACGGTACTTTCACAGTAAGAGTTGTAGCTGATGAAGAAATGAAGGGTAATGGTTCATCAATGTTGATGGTATGGCTTACAGGCGATGCTAACATCACTGAGAAGGATAAGTACTACACAGAAGAAGATTGGGCATTCATCTACTTCGAAACAGAGAAATTCTAACCTATCCCGATAACAACAAAGCGACCGACTGAAAAATCAGCCGGTCGCTTTCTTTATATCATAGAGATTACTTCTGCTCGATATGATCAACGAAGTCGGTAGTAACCCAAGTGAAGCCCATGTCCTTAGCCACCTTGTAGAGATATGGATCGTTAACCATCCAAAGGAAAGTCTCGATACCGTACTCCTGGAATTTCTTGATCCAGTCAGTGTGGTTGAGGATAACGCTTACATTGTAAGATGCTGCTGTGTAGCCCTTCTCCTTTACCTCCTCAGGAGTCATCGAATTGTGGAGGCTGCTGGAGTTAAGGAGAGTCTTCATCTTTGGTTCCTGACGCAGAACCTCGTCAAGGGTAGCAGACTTGAATGAAAGCATGTACATCATGTCCACCATATCCAGCTCGCGGATGACCTCAAGACACTTGCTGATAAGAAGAGCCTCGCGCTCTGCAGGATGAGACTTAAGTTCAAGCATGTGATAGATGTGTGGAGTCTTCTTAGCTTGCTCAAGCCACTCGCGGAGTGTAGGAATCTGGCTTCCGTGTGGAAGACGATGAGCTCTGATTTCCTCAAGAGTACTACCCTGGCAGCTGAGGCCTGGAGCAATCTTATTATCATGATGGATCACAAGCTGATCATCTGCAGTAAGATGAACATCAAACTCGATACCAGGGAAATTTCTCTCCTGAGCACGAATGAGAGCATCAATACTGTTCTCATCTACTGTGAACTCTGTTCCAGTGCTTGTATGTCCTCTGTGGGCAAGGATCTTCACCTCATTTGTCTGCTGTGTACATGCTGAAAGAGCCAGCAATGCCACAGACACAAGTGTCATAATCTTTTTCATAGTGTTATTTTCTATTATCTGGTAAATTGAATACTTTTCTTATCTCCTTAACAGCCTCTGCAGTCATTCCCTCTGGTGTAAAGCCGAAATTCTTGCCGGTCATATAAATGCAGGCAGCCTTGTTGAGTACATCTGTCTGGTCGAAGGCCTCCATCATATCAGGTCCGACAGCTACCGTTCCATGCTTCTCCCAAAGAACCACATCGTGCTTTCTTACTAGTTCGAGAGTTGCATCTGCGAGTTCAACAGAAGATGGCAAAGCGTAAGGAACTACACCTAATCCAAGAGGTGCGAATGCAAGAGTCTCTGGAATCATAGACCAAAGAATCTGCGTAAGATGCTTTGAATCAAGATATTCATGCGAATGCGACATTGCAACCAACTCAATTGGATGAGTGTGGAGAGTTGCCTTGTAACCAGTACCTTCTGCAATCGCATAATCCTGAAGGATGAGATGTGAAGGAAGCTCTGAAGTAGGCTTCACCACTGTGTCCGCGATGATTTCATAGGTTGCGCAGTCATCAAGAATACGGATGACGCTTCCTGCAGCCATCGGATCACGAGCGAGATCACGCATACGCTTTCCTGTACCCTTGCAATAGAAATAGCATCCCTTAAGATTGGGAAGGGTTACTCCTATGGGAAATTTCTCACTGATAGCAGGCATAGCGACCATCTGCTCATCTGCAAACTCCGTAATATTGAGTGTGAGATTTCCTCCGTTTCGCTCAGCCCATCCTTTCTGCCAGAGATAACCTGCTACTTCTGCAACAGAATCAAGAGCCTGCTTCAACTCAGGACGTCCTGTCAATATAGATTCCATAGTGTTTTAGCTTTAGGATATTAAGCAAGCTGATTCCTGTTTACAAAGAACGCCAGGTCAGCTTTGCCATTTATGTAATTAAGGTAATTCTTGATTGCATATCCGGGAGCGTCTGAATATGAATTGATAGTCAGACCACCCAAATGATTTGTTATGGTGATGTTGTCATACTTGCGATAAGCTTCCGGAATGACAGGCTCAGTCTCAAACACATCGAATGCTGCACCAAGTAGCTTTCCGCTGTCCATAGCACGCAGGAATGCCTCAAAATCCACAAGATATGGACGCGCCGTATTGATGAGATATGAATTCTGCTTCATCAGTCCGAACTCACGGTCAGTCATGACAGCACCATTCGAACGCGCATGAAGGGTTACGATATCTGCCTGAGCAAGAAGCTCATCCATCGGAACCAGTGTAACATAATCCTCCTTACATTCCTTAAGGAAAGGATCTGCAACAAGGATTCTGCATCCAAACACTGAAAGCTTATATGCGACAAGACGGCCTATTGAACCGTAGCCTACTATTCCTACTGTCATATCGGTCATTTCCTTGATGGTGGTAGCAGTATTAGGATAGGTCTTGCGCCATTCTCCGTTTTTCAAGGCATAGTTTGATCGACAGATGTTTCTTGTCTCTGCGAGAATCAGACCGATTGTGAATTCTGCAACAGCATTAGCATTATGAGCCGGATTGTTGGAAACAATGACATTATGCTCTGTAGCAGCCTGAACATCAATATTTTCCAGACCTCCACGACAACTCATTATGGCTTTAAGCTTAGGAGCAGCCTCAATAAGCCTGCGAGTGACAGGGCAAAGATGCACAATGAGCAGATCAGCATCTGCCACAGCCTCAAAAAGTCCGTCAGGAACTTCAATTTCCTCTCTTCCGCCAGCTTCGATGAACTTTGCCATATCTCGCATAACGGTCTGATCAGGATCTCCAAAAAAGAAAATCGTGACAGAATCATCCTTTCCAAGGAAAGGACGAAGTCCGTCACGCATCATTACGTCAGTGATATAAGCATCACCGACACATACAATTTTCATAAATGTCTGATAGATTAATATTCGTCTGGTGCGTACTTGAATGGATCAAGAGGTGAAGAGTAATCGCAGTAGTCAGACTCCACGAAGAATCTCTTCAATTCGATTTCTGCATTCTCAAGAGAATCTGATGTGTGTACGATATTTTCCTGAGCACTTACGCTGAAATCACCTCTGATAGTACCTGGTACAGCCTTGCTTGCCCTTGTAGCACCAGCCATATCACGTACGACCTGAACTGCGCTGTAACCTTCCCAGCAGCAGAGGATGACAGGAGCTGCCATCATTCCATCTCTGAGCCAAGGGAAGAACGGACGGTCAAGAAGATGAGCATAGTGTACCTTGAGGATTTCTTCGTCAAGCTGAACCATCTTCATAGCTACGAGCTTGAGACCTCTCTTCTCAAATCTTGAAATTACTTCGCCAACCAAACCTCTCTGAAGGCAGCCAGGCTTCAAAATGACCAATGTTCTTTCCATATTATGTATTATTCGTTAACCAATATTCACATTACGCCTGATCTGTCCTGACCACTGTCCCTGAATCTTATTTGGAGACTCAGCATCATCAAGAAGATCCCATACAATAGTGTAGATGTTACCGTTTCTGATTACCTTAACGGTACCGAACACTCCTGGAGCATTCTCATCCATATCAAAATACTTGCCTGTTCTCAAATGGTAGTACCATACTCCTCTGAACCATCCGTCCCAAGTAAATCCTCTTCTTGCATTGCAGTAGTCAAATTCCTTAGGGAACCAGCTGTAGTTTGCATATCCCCAGTACTGAGCGGTCTCAGGATGGAAGAGATCATCATATGGACGTCCCATCTGACTGCAGCACATTGCATTCTCAGGGCTATCAATCGAGCAGTTAGGCTGGATTGTGTATACATACTCGTAATTTGGTCTTGGAGCGATCTCACCGTTTGAATCGAGTGGAAGAATGAATTCAAGAACCATACAGTCTCCATCCGGAGTCCATACCTCAAGGCGCTCATCCCAGTCATAATTCTTCTTCTCATCAGCAGTCCAGTCTCTTGGCTGGAGATGAAGCTGCCATACGGTCTTGAGATCCTTGCGTGGAGACGCATCTGTGTTCAAAGTAGACTGAAGAGTCTCAACCTTTGACAACGTAGCAGTCTCAACCTTTGACATATCGCAATATACATCATCCTCGAGGGTCGAAAGAATCACTCTGTCTGAATCGGTAGAAAGGTCGGAAACATGAACCTCACCTACCCAACTTCCACGATAGCCTCGTCCTGCTGCAGAAGAAGTGAAATCATATTCGAATGTATACTTATAATCGCCATCTCCGTCAGCGTCATCATCATGATCGACCTTAAGCGTTCCAGCATCGATGAACTCAACAGACTGCTGTCCGTCAGCAGTGATCTGATAGAAGAATGTTCCGAACGGAGAGCTTGCCCCAGACGAATCAGACATTGTCAGACCATAAAGCATTGTACCTACTGCAGCATTCATATATGTCTGCACTGTGTAAGTACCTGGAGTTATCACAATCTTCTTATTGTCACCACTTGGGAGCTCATCGAAGAGATTAAGCACGAGCATCATACCAGGAAGTGTGTTGGAGTCGTCATCAGCAAAGCCTCTGGTGTTGAGCGTGATCATATAGTTTGCTGTGCCGTATCCGTAAAGATTGCCATAATATCCACCTTCAGCATCAGCAAAAGGCATATCAACAACATCCTCCTTAAGTCCCACCTGTGAAGGAGCCACAAGCATATAATCCTCAAGAAGAATATCACCGTTGTATGAATATCTCACAGAATAGTCCTGACCACCCTTTGAGATGACAAGATCAGTTGTATAAAGATCGTATCCTCCTGACTGCGATGCTCCTATAGTAACGGAACCAGACTTGATCTCATACTTGCTCTGCACGTGTCCTACAAACCTCTGGACATATGACTTGAGAGGGTCGATAGTGGACTCACCTGCCTTTGTCGTACCGACTACATAAGTTCCGTCAGGAATTCTTGGATTGAGTTCATCCTCAGCAAGGGGACCGTTGAACTCAAGGACAAGCATATCTCCCTCTGAATCCATATAAGGCTTACCGAAACCAGCACGGAAACACATAGCATCACTCAAAACCACATAGTAGACACCTGTCTCGTTACCGTTCCTGTCGCCATAGTAAAGTCCGAACTGCTTATCTGCAAGCTCTACAGCGCCTTCATAAAGTACAACATTTGAACCTTGCTCAGGAGCAACCGGCTGATTCTGATTACAAGCTCCCAGAAGAACAGCAGAAAGAAGAAGGATACCAGTCTTGATTTTCATATATAAAATATTGATTATAAATCGTTTACATATATTCTACAGCACATCACACAAAGCAATGCACATTATCTTCGCAAAATTAGCAAATTTTATAGAATCATCAAAATTTTAGATAAGTTCCCCTATCATTTGAGTATCAAGCGGATATTATGCAGGAGACAGTCGCTATGAAGGGATTCCGAGTCTGCAGAAGACAGCCTGACCATCAGACGATCGGCTGGGACAGCAGCAGGAAGACTTACGGTCATCCTATACACAGAACCATCCGGATCTGGAACAAGTCTGGCTGAGGCAGTCTTCTCAAATCTGTTATATGATCTCAGCATTACATCAGAGTGTCCCTGAGGAAGGTAAAGAAGCACCTTTTCCTTATGACACACAGAGCGATAAGGATTGAGATGCTTAAGCATAGTCTTTCCGTTCACAATCACTTCCACGCCATTTCCGGAAGCAATATCAAACAACGCGTATCCGGCCTCATTCATCTCCACTGTCGAGGTCAGAAGATAGTTGGAGAACTGTCTTGAAGTGAAGGTGTCTCCTTTCGGCTCGTCTCCATTAAAACTCTGTAAATCAAAGTTTTCCCACGAAGCATGACCATCAAAGACACCACCTCTTATTCTTGCGATACGTTGGTTGCTGACAGATGCCTCCAAAGGAAGTTCAGCAAACTGATCACCATCCAACTTGACCTTTACAGGAGATTCTCCAACCATAAGTTCAATCTCCCTTCCGACCTCATTTTCGGTGTAAAGGACTTCAATCTTAGAAACCTTTCCCTTTCCTGAAATCAGCCAGTTATACCCTACCATGCTACGGTAGTTGCTGTAATAATCGAAACAAGAATAGCTGTAATCCGGAGTAGCATTATCCCACGACAGTACCTTGGACCTTTCGACAGGTTCCAGCGCGTTGAAAGGCTGGACAGATCTGTCAAAAGTAAGTCGGATCACCTTCGGTGAAGAAGGATTCGAATAAAGTTCCTCATATACGGAAATGACAAGTGAACCTGCAAGTGATCGGCAACGCACTCCGGGAGTCTGACACTGCTTGAGACGGTAACCTCTTACAGGAAGGACTATCTCGAGATCTTCCGGACATTTTCCAGTGAGTATCAGATACATATGATTATCTTTGACCGTAACGCAACCCCAATCGCAGGTCTCCCTGAAAGGAGATGGAGATGTACCATACACTGCATCACCATTCACCTCCAGCCAGGCTCCTATACGATTAAGTACCTCGCGTTCAAACGGCACCACCGAACCATCTGCACAAGGACCGATATTAAGCAGATAATTACCTCCTCTGGAAACAACTTCTGCAAGACTTCCGATCTTCTGAGCCACCTTGTCATCTACCTCTCCTCTTTCCTGCCAGCTTCTCCAGCTCCAGGTCTCAGGAAACATAGAGGCAGCACTCTGCCAAGGGGCATGTAGCTGGGATTCTGGAAGTCTGTTGTCTGCCATGACAGCAAAATCATATTTATCATTACCCAGTCTTCCGCTCACAAGACAGTCAGGTTGTAGTTCCTTTACAAGTTCATAAAGTTCACCGCTCTGCTCCGGAGTAAGCGAGCCCATATCAAACCACAGCTCTGACACGGGTCCATAGTTGGTGAGAAGTTCCCTTACCTGAGCTTTATTGAGCTCGTGATGCTGAGGAGTTATGAAATCTGCATTATGACTTGAGATAGGATAAGCGTGAGGATAGTGCCAGTCTATCAGCGAGAAATATAGACCGAATCTGATTCCGGCCTCCTTGCAGGCATCTGAGATTTCCTTCACATAGTCTCTGCCGGAAGGAGTAGCCTCAACACTGTCATAATCAGTAGTTTCCGTGTCAAACATACAGAAACCGTCATGATGCTTTGACGTAAAGACTATTGACCTCATTCCTGCCGCCTTCGCAAGGGATGCAATGGAGCGGGCATCAAAATTCACCGGATTGAATTCGGATGCGGTCTCTGCATACCAGTCACCGAATATTCCCGCAAACGACTGAATCTGTTCACTATAGCCTCGACGCACTGGCTCTCCTTCCCACACACCTCCCAAATGAGAGTAGAGTCCGAAATGTATGAACATAGAGAACTTATCATCCTGCCATCGTTCAAAAGACTGATGATCAGAAGCATATAAATCTGACACGCTCAAAAGCATGGCAAAGTAAGCTATAGCTGCTAAGATCTTTCTCATAATTAATAGACTAATACGAGTCCAAGATACGGAATATTTCACTACTTTTGTTAAAGTGAAACATAAAATTTCTATTGAATGACATCTAAGAGATTTATTATGATCCTGAGCGGTCTGTGCTTGGGATTTGTTTTGTCGGCACAGCCGGGAGTATTGGGTACAAGACCTGCAAATGACAGCAAAGGAAAGATTCTTACAACAGAAGAAACCACCCTTTCAAGAGAGCTAGTTCCAAGATGGTACAGCCACAAATGGGAGGGAGAGCAGCCTGCTGAATTCCCAAAGGAAGTACTCAAAGGACAGAGCCTTTATATAGCTGTAGCAGAAGGAGATACAGTTCTCGTTGCCGAGAGTGAAAACCCTCAGATTACCTACGGTCAGTTCGTAAGCAGAAACGAGTTCGGCATTGATGGAGGAACATTCTGGTCACCATCCCGCAATCGTCTGGCATTCTATCGCAAGGACGAATCGAAAGTAACCACCTTCCCTCTTCTGGACATCACATCAAGGACAGGCACTCTCCGCGAAATCAAATATCCTATGGCAGGAATGGATTCGGAGAATGTGCAGCTTGGAGTATATAATCTCACTGACGGCACCACAGTCTATGTCAAGGCAGACGAGTTCGGATACGACAGGTACCTTACCAACATCACATGGACTCCTGACGGAAGCAAAATCCTCATACAAGTACTTGACAGAAGCCAGAAACATCTGAAACTCAATATGTACGATGCCGCTACAGGAGAATTCATCAAGACCATACTTACAGAGGATAATGAAAGATATGTAGAGCCACGCGACCCTGTGTGGTTCCTCAATGGAAGCAACGATCTTTTCATCTACCGCACCGACAATCGAGACGGTTACAGAAACCTCTACCTTTGCGACACTGACGGCAAGATCAGGAGACTTACAGCAACTGAAGCCGATGTAGCTTATGTTGCCAATGACGGAAAGTATGTCTGGTACACATCAGCTGAGGTCTCTCCTGTAGAGAATCATCTTTTCAGAATCAGCGTAAAGACTTCTCCAAAGGGCCTCGATAAAGCGAAGTTTGGCAAACCTGAACAGCTTACCAAAGCGGCAGGTTGGCACAACATCGATATGAGTCCGGATCTCACCCAGTATGTTGACTGCTGGAGCAACCTCACCACCCCACGCGTTGCAGATCTCTGCTCATCAGACGGCAAGGTAATAAGGAACATACTCACAGCAGATGATCCTACTCTCGACTACGCATACACCGAGATTAGCCTCGGCACAGTCAAGAGTGCAGACGGTCTCTACGACAACTACTACCGTATGATCAAGCCTATTGACTTTGACCCATCAAAGAAATATCCGACCATAGTCTACGTCTACGGAGGTCCTCATTCTCAAATGGTTACAAACACCTTCCTTGCAAATCTCAGAAGATGGGAGATGCATATGGCCCAGAGGGGCTACCTCGTGTATGTTCAGGACAACAGAGGAACAGACAACAGAGGTGCAGCCTTCGAAAAGGCAATCCATGGACAGTGCGGACAGGCTGAGATGGCTGACCAGATGGAAGGAGTGAAGATGCTTATGAGCCTTCCGTATGTTGATAAGGAGAGAATCGGAGTACACGGATGGAGCTACGGAGGATTCATGACCATATCCCTCATCACAAACTATCCAGAAATCTTCAAGGTGGCCGTTGCCGGAGGTCCTGTAATCGACTGGAAGTGGTACGAGGTAATGTACGGAGAGAGATACATGGATCATCCTGATAGAAATCCTGAAGGTTATGCAAAGACAAGCCTCATCAGCAAGGCAAAGGATCTCAAGGGCAAGCTTCTCATCTGCCAGGGCGCAATCGACCCTGTGGTTGTGTGGGAGCACAGTCTCAGCTTCGTACGCGAATGCGTCAAGAACAACGTTCAGGTAGATTATTTCCCATATCCATGTGCAGAGCACAATGTGATGGGCAAAGACAGAGTCCACCTCAACGACAAGATTACAATGTATTTCGAAGACTATTTATAATACAGTTCAGAGTGATGTCGCTTCTGGTATGGAACCGGAGCGACAGAAGCTCCCACATCGATTATAAATTCCCCAACGACAAAGCTTGCCTGCACACCGAAGGAAAACACCTCAGGTGTTGCAGGCATTCTTACTGCAGCACCGTCTCCATTTGCATTGGGATAGAGAACAGGCGAATAGACCGACACCGACTGGAAATACTGGTTCCATATGGTTATCGTGACAAGAGACGAAGGGTGGATTATGAATCCTTCCCTCGTTCCCATACCCCAGTTGTTACCCATTACACCAAGCTGAGCTCCATAGAGAATTCCTGACATGAAATATATCTTCTTACCTAGCTTCAGTGTGTTTCCTATCATCATCTGCTCTGTAAGATAGAGCTGAGGTATATTGATGGCATTGTAGCCTTCAAGGGTAGAAAAGAACTTCTCAGGATGTTCCATTGCATATTCTCCGAATCCTATGCTGCCATTAAAACCGAAAGTCGGAAGAATATAGACAACCGGCTTTGGAAGTGGCGCGTATGTCCATGGCTGAAAGCCAAGCAGACGACTGCTAGGGATGAAAAGGTCCGGTGAAAGAAGGTCCGGAATAGGACGTGCAATGCTGTCAACAGGCTCCTTCTCCTGTTGTGCAAGAGCCATCGAGCAGGAGAGAAACAGCAATATAACCGATATTTTATACTTCTTAATCATATCCGAGCCTAGGAAAGGCAAGTTCTATGCCCTCATTTCATCAAAAAGGTGTATCTTTGCTGGGTTATATAAGTTGAAACAAATGAAGACCGTAAAGGAAATATATAAGATTGGTAAAGGACCGTCAAGCAGCCACACTATGGGACCATTCAAGGCTGTGAGAAACTATCTGGAGAATCATCCGGACAGCGACCACCTGCATGTGACGCTCTATGGTTCGCTTGCAGCCACAGGAAAGGGGCACCTAACAGACAAAGCCATCGAGGAGGCATACAGCACATGGAAGTGGACTGATAAGGAGACTCTTGAGTCGCACGCAAGAAGACATGGAGAAGTAAATATCGAATGGAGACCTAAGGAATTCCTTCAGGTGCATCCTAACGGAATGAAGATAGCATCTGTCAATCACGACGGCGACCTCTACGACAAATGGACATACTACAGCATCGGAGGCGGTGACATTATCTGCATGGATCATCCTATTGAAAATGAGGAAGAAGCAGAGATCTATGACAAGCATTCGATGAAGGAGATTCTTGACTGGTGCAACCGCAACGGCAAGACCTTCTGGGAGTATGTGGATGAGACTGAGGGACAGACATATGGTTTCTGGGAATATATAGAGCTTGTGTGGAAGGTGATGCAGGATGCCGTCAAGAGAGGCATAGATCAGGAGGGTGCACTTCCCGGACCACTCGGACTGCGCAGAAAGGCTGCAAGCTACTTTGTGAGGGCAGAGGGTTATGGAGATGTCCTCCGCACAAGAGGACTCATATTCTCATATGCTCTGGCAGTTAGCGAGGAAAACGCCTGCGGCGGAACAATCGTGACAGCTCCGACCTGCGGTTCATGCGGTGTGATCCCAGGTGTTCTCTACCATCTTAAAAAAGTCTATGGATTCAGCGACCAGAGGATCGTAAAGGCCTTGGCTACAGCCGGTCTTGTGGGTAATATAGTAAAATACAACGCATCTGTTTCCGGAGCAGAGGTGGGATGTCAGGGAGAGGTTGGTGTGGCCTGTGCCATGGCTGCTGCAGCTGCGACCCAGCTTATGGGCGGCACCCCATCTCAGATAGAATATGCCGCAGAAATGGGTCTGGAGCATCATCTTGGCCTTACCTGCGACCCGGTATGTGGTCTTGTGCAGATTCCATGCATCGAGAGAAATGCCTATGCCGCTGCACGTGCATTGGATGCCAGCATATATGCTCTCTACACCGACGGAAGACATCGAGTGTCTTTCGACCAGGCAGTCAGGGTTATGAAGGAGACTGGAAAGGATCTTCCATCCCTCTATAAGGAAACCAGCGAAGGCGGACTTGCAAAAGAGTTTGAATAATGTCCAAGAGAAAATTCGACACCTGTTTCTTTGAAAGATACGCCAAGGTTACGCTTGAGACCATTCTTGGCGAGGAATACTCTGCCCTGATCAATGAGGACAGACCGGACCTTCAGATGGAGGACCGTTCTCTTGGTATTGAGGTAACAAGAGCTATGGAACCTCGCAAGGATGTAGCTCAGAACCTGTTGCGTGAAATGGCCGGCCTGAAGGTGGAAGAAGGCGACCGTGAAGATGTCGACAGGATCCTGTCTTCAGGTTACGGTTACGGTCTTCAGGACGGTAAGTACATAGGTCATATGGAGTATGACTATTGGAATCTTGCGCTTCCGCTCAGGAGAATCATAGCGAGCAAGATCGAGAAAGTCGCTTCCGGATTCTATGGAGATTTCAAGGAATACGGGTTGTATATCTTCTGTAAGGACAACCTTAACGAACAGGATGTCATCCTGACTATGGAATATGCCAGCGACCTTCAAAGGCATCTGGACATCAGGTATTCCAAGATTTACCTTTCACTCATCGATAAGCTATATGTCTGTGACCTTTCAGACGTAGACCGCCTTCATCACAAGACACATTGCACTTCCTATGACATCAGCAGAAAGATGTGTAAGGAATTCTTCATCAAGTCATTATAATTTATGCAAGAGAATATATCCAGACGTCGCGGACTGCTTGCACTCAGTCCACTTCTTGTTTTTGTGTGCATCTATCTCCTGTCTTCTATTGTAGCGCAGGACTTCTACGCCGTGCCTGTTGCGTCGGCATTCCTGATTGCTTCAGTGTATGCCATGCTTATAAGCAGGGGTGAGACATTGGAGAAAAGAATCGAGGCTTTCTCACGAGGTGCTGGAAACAAAAGTGTACTGCTCATGATCTGGATATTCATCATGGCAGGTGCATTTGCATCGACTGCAAAGTCTATCGGAGCAATTGACGCAACTGTGAATCTTACAATGGCAATACTCCCTGGAAAATTCATCTTTGCAGGACTTTTCCTTGCGGCGTGTTTCATATCTATGTCGATAGGAACCAGCGTTGGTACGATAGTGGCCCTTGTGCCCATTGCATCCGGGATTGCTTCTCAGCTTCAGGCAGGAGGTGCCACAGACTTCACATGCGATCCGGCATTCATTACAGCAATCATTGTGGGAGGTGCATTCTTCGGAGACAATCTCTCGTTCATATCCGACACAACCATTGCAGCCACAAGGACTCAAGGATGCTCGATGAAGGACAAGTTCAAGGCTAATTTCAGGATCATATGGCCTGCAGCCTTAATAGTCTGCATCATATATATTCTTTTAGGCCTGTCAATATCATTTTCTCCTGGATATAATGCAGTGGACTGGTACCTTCTCATTCCTTATATACTTGTGATCGCTCTTGCACTTTCCGGTGTAAACGTACTGGTTGTGCTGACAATCGGAATAGGCGTGAATGCTGTACTTGGCTTAGGCTTCTGCAGTCTCGACTGGACTGGTCTTCTCAAGAGCATCGGAGACGGAATAGCCGGAATGGGCGACCTGATCATCGTGACCATCCTTGCAGGAGGCATGCTTGAGCTGATACGCATCAATGGTGGTATCGACTGGATTGTAGGGGCTATGACGCGTAATATAAAAGGAAAGCGCGGCGCTGAACTGAGCATCGCCGCACTTGTATCCTTTGCAAATATGTGTACTGCCAACAATACGATTGCCATCATCACTGTTGGAGGCATAGCCAACGACATCTCCAAGAGATTCGGTCTGGAGCCACGCAGAGTAGCCAGTATCCTGGATACATTCTCCTGTATGGTACAGGGAATCATCCCTTACGGAGCCCAGCTTCTTCTTGCATCTGGTCTCACTGAAGTTCCTGTCTTCTCAATCAGTTCCTTCCTCTACTACCCTCTCGTAATGGGAGTCTGCTCTCTTATGGCAATCCTTATCAGAAAATCCTAAAGATTTGCCGTCTGTGCTGCAACCTCTCCGGCAACCTTTGCGTAGTTCTCTGTACTGTCCGCAAAGAGGATTCCGCGTGAAGAGTTGATAAGAAGTCCACCGTGATCATTAGATCCGTTTGCTATTACCTCTTCTGCCGATCCACCCTGCGCACCCACTCCAGGCACGAGGAAGAAGTTGTCCGGACAGAAGCTGCGGAGTTCCTGAAGTTTGTCAGCCTTGGTAGCTCCTACCACAAACATCATATTGTCTGGTGTAGATATTTCCATCATTTCCTCCATGACTGCCTGGTAGAGCGGCTTGCCGTCCTTCTGAGCATTCTGGAACTGGTAAGCTGATGCATTTGAAGTAAGAGCAAGAACGATTGCCCACTTGTCTTTATACTCAAGGAAAGGTGTCACGCTGTCTGCTCCCATGTATGGTGCAATTGTCACTGCATCGAAATCCATCTCCTCGAAGAATGCCTTAGCATACATCTTCGCAGTGTTGCCGATGTCTCCTCTCTTTGCGTCTGCAATGAGGAAGATTTCAGGATACTTGCTGCGGATATAGTCAACTGTAGCATCCAGAGCTCTCATTCCTTCGATTCCATAGCACTCATAGAATGCGAGGTTTGGCTTGTATGCCACGCAGTGCGCTGCAGTTGCATCTACGATTGCCTTGTTGAACTCGATGATCGAGCGTGCTTTGCCTTTGTAGAGTTCTCCTTTGAGTGCGAGCTCACCACGGTTGGCCAATGCTTTCACGTGCTCAGGCATCTTATTGAAATCAACGTCCAAGCCTACGCAAAGCATACTTTTCTTTGCCTGTATCTGCTGGAATAGTTCTTTTCTGTTCATATTATGTTATTGATGTACAATGCGAAGATGGTGATGTTGGAAAAACTGAATCCCTCCCACTGCTACGCAGCGGGCCCTCTCGTTCACGAGGACACGGGCGGCCACGGTTTTTCCGACATCACCATCTCCATCAGTATGAATTAATAGTATCTGTAAAACAATGCAATGGCTTCCATTCCTGCGAAGAGCTGCCTAAGAAGATAGCTTTCGTTTGGAGAGTGAATTGTGTCGCGCTCCAGTCCGAAACCCATCAGAAGAGGATCAATCTCAAGAATACGCTGAAGGTCAGCAAGAATAGGAATTGAACCGCCACCACGAGAAGGTACAGGCTCAATGCCATAAACCTCAGTCATAGCCTTTTCTGCTGCCTTATACGCCGGAGATGAAATCGGAATCAGGAAGCCGTCACCACCGTGATGCGGCTTGACCTCAACCTTCACATAGTCAGGAGCTATTGCGTTGAAATGCTCGCTGAAGAGTCTTGTGATAGTCTCGCTGTCCTGATTAGGAACAAGTCTCATAGAGATCTTTGCATGAGCCACAGACGGAAGAACAGTCTTTGCTCCTTCACCAGTGTAGCCACCCCAAATACCGTTCACATCAAGACATGGTCGGATGCCTGTTCTCTCAAGAGTACTATATCCAGCTTCTCCCTTAACCTCCTTGATATCAAGGAATTCCTTATATTCTTCCATATCGAATGGAGCTCTTGAAAGCTTAGCTCTGTCTTCTGCCGAAAGTTCAACTACATCATCGTAGAATCCCTTCACAGTAATATGACCATCCTTGTCGATGAGGGACGAAATCATATCGCAGAGCACATTGATAGGATTAGCGACTGCTCCACCGTAATGCCCTGAATGGAGATCCTTGTTCGGACCGGTAACCTTTACCTCCACATATGATAGTCCACGCATTCCGCAGTTGATCGAAGGCACCGACTCTGAAATCATTGTAGTGTCTGAAACAAGAATGATGTCCGCCTTAAGCATATCCTTGTTTGCTTTAGCCCATGCTGCAAGCGAAGGGCTGCCGATCTCTTCCTCACCTTCAAGAATAAACTTCACATTATGCTTCAGGCCGCCCTCACGAACTAGAAATTCGAATGCCTTGATGTGCATGAACAGCTGTCCCTTGTCGTCGTTTGCTCCACGGGCATAGATTGCTCCGTCACGAATCTCCGGTTCGAACGGATCTGAATGCCACAGCTCGATAGGATCGACAGGCTGAACATCATAATGTCCATATACAAGAACTGTAGGAAGTGACGGGTCAATGATCTTCTGTCCGAAAACCACAGGATGTCCTGTAGTAGGATATACTGCAGCTTCATCTGCACCAGCCTCAAGCAGAAGTTCCACAAGTCTCTCAGCACAACGCTGCATATCCGGCTTATGCTTCTCCTGAGAGCTTACAGACGGGATTCTCAACAGCGAGAACAGTTCATCAAAGAACCTCTCCTTATGTGTTTCGATATAATTCTTCATAAAATCAAAGTTTAATCCTACAAATATACAGAAACTTTTTCTGTCAACACATACCGTCAGGCATATTTAAGCCAAAAGAGTCTAGGCCTCCACCTTCAACCATGTATCGCATCATCAGGCCAGGATCCGTCCACTTAAAAATCAGGAATCACCACCTTAAGTGTTCTCCACCTGCATGTTTTATAGCAGGTAGAGAACACGCTATTTTTACACTCTACTGATTACCAATGCATTACAAATTATGAGCGTTCTCCACCTGCTCCAAGTTTGACAGGTGGAGAACGCTTAAAGTGGTGAGATTGTCATTGTGATGGTATCACCGCTGTCAAATACGCCAACCTGTTCCTGTTCGTTGATTTGGTAATAACCAGTTACTACCAACTACTAGCCGCCACTACCGGGTACTACCTCAGTAATGGCGGCTAATTGGTCAATATGTACTTTGTCGGATGCTTACTTCATAAGAATGCGAACTGAAGGTTTGTCGTTTGCAGATGTTGCTTCTAGAATCCACTATGATAAATATAATTCTCTTCAAGTCTCATTCTGTACTCCATACTCATTGACTATTTTAAATAAAGTGTGATATGGCTATTGATTATGATGTATTAGAGTATACTATTAATGCATTGGTTGAGAAACTAATGTCAAAGTATGATACTAATTATGAGTCTTCTATAGGTGCGGTTATGGCTACAGATCTATATGAAAGGCTTTTGAAAGACAGGTCTTTGTTGGAGAGCGGTGATATTTATTTGTTTGCCTTATTAGAAGAAGAATTACGCAACAAGGAGATAATCTAGTTTATCTGTGTGAGATAAACACCTTCATAGAATTAGTAAACCAGCCCCAGCCGTAGGTGAGGGTGAAGGTTGGGAAGAGGAAGAATAGTTTGAAAAGGCGTGAGCTCTGGAAACGGAAGCTCCGCCATTTTCTTTTCAGATACTTCTTTTCGTTCGGGCCGCGTTGGTCTGTATCGAATTTGCCGAAGTTGCCGGAGATGAAAATGCGATTTGTGAGTGTTTCCGTTATGGTGGAATCGTCGTTCTCCGGGTAGAGCGGAATGTGTTCCTTTGGCACCCCGATCACTTTGTGTGCGAGGATGCTGAATTCTTTCCAGATGGCTGTTAGCCTGTACTCTTTCAGCTTCTTTTCGAGTTCTGTGGTGTTGATTTTCTGGTGATGCTTGTGCAGGAACATCGACCAGTCGCAAATCTGGCGGAAGCCTACGCCCTCAGAGAACATGTGTCTTACTGCATGATAGAGGATGAAGAAGGCGTTGAATGTCGGATCCGGAAGATTTATGCGTGTGCCTTGGTTTTCATAGAAGGTACCTAGATGTCTGATAGTCGCGTCATTTGTCCATTCTTCAAAATCTCTTGCTTTGCTTCTTTGGTTGATCACTGAGGCAATCTTGTGTACTTCTATCACGACTCCATTCAGTTCGAGATGCATGTGCTGCTCGCTTTCTGGGGTGTCTGTCTGCTCTTCCTTGTTGAGGTTTCTTATTATATCGCAGCCTTTCGCGAAGTTCTCTCTGCCGATATAAATGTCAATATCTCCGCAGCTGCGACTTTCAGGTTTGGTGTAGTTTTGGGCTACGCCTTGACCTTTGAGAAGGACAGACGGGATGTTTTCTGCGTTGAGGGCTTCGACGATCTGATTGAGTGTGGCGTTGAGGAGATTGTGCATCTGCTGGATCTTGATGCGTATCATCATTAGTTTGATCATGATCTCCTTGGGTGGCCACAATTCCTCGGGAAGGGTTTCGATTCCGTCAGCTACAATCACTTGTACGGTCTGCTCTGTTGCTATGCGCAGTACGGCTTTCCAGTCTACGCCTTTCTGAAAAAGGGTAGTGTCTGCTGCTTTGACCCATAGGCCGGAGCGGAGAAGTTCAAGAAATTGCTGCTGCGATGTTGTCATGTCTTGATTATTGCATTAATGATTCAAAGATAGTGTTTTTTCCGTATCTTTGGAGAAAATAGATTGATTATGAATTTTGATAATAAAGTTTTGGATGAGCTGACCCAGAGGGCGAAGGAGTCGCCAAGGTTGAGGATGAATCTTGATCTGAGGAATTCGCCGGAGGATGGATCTCAGAGGATGTTGAACGCACTTGAGCCGGGGACTGTGCTGCCGATTCACAGGCATAGGACTACTTCGGAGGTGGTGGTGATGCTCAGGGGCAGGGCTGTGCAGTATCTCTATGATGAGCAGGGGCGCGAGACTGATGCGGTGCTTCTGGCAGCTGGTGCACTGGATGGTGATGGTGTGCCGGGTGCAGTGCCGGGAATGACTATTGCCAAGGGACAGTGGCATAAGCTTGTGGCTCTGGAGTCAGGCACAGTGATCTTCGAGGCGAAGGATGGACCTTATGAGCCGATAGGGCCGGAGGATGTTTTGGAGAGGTAGGGAAAATGACAATTAAACAACATGAGTAATATATATCTGCTAATATTATTAAACAGAGAAATCGTATACATAGCGACAATCTGATTTTCACTGACTACGATATCATAGGGGATATTAAAGGGTGGGAGGATAAGCTACAAAACTTATGTTTTACGATGTCTCATAAATATCCGTTAATATCACAATACTTGAGCGATTGTATGCACAAGTTTGATGAAGAGCCGATTGTGTACTTTTCGTCGATTTCAGCTATTATTGAATATGTCCTTTCACTTGAAAAGGAAAGTACTGGTAGGCGTGTTTTTATCAGCCATTCTTCTAAAGATAAGAAGTATGTGACAGATTTTGTCAATCATATCTTATGTTTGGGTATTGGTCTGAATCCGGCTGATGTTTTTTGCACATCCATAGAAGATATGACAATGAGAAATGGGGAAGATATTAGAATGCACATACAGGAAAATATACGTTCTGCAGAATACTCATTCCTTTAAACTTGCAGACTCTGTTGCACTAGATAGACTCTATAAAGAAATGATAGAGTATTTCTCATTAAAGGAAAACCTTATTCACTGGAGCCAGCAGAGGGAGACGTTTGTAGAGCGAGTGACGGTATAAGTGTAGCAAACAGAGTGAGTTAAATGGATTTGGCTGTTTATAACATGTTATAGCGAAGATTTATCGGCATAATGTAGAGATGAATCGGAGAAAAGTTTTATTTTTGCTATGAATTGATTTATTTGAGTTTAAAACGTAATAAGATGTTTGAGAAGTTTATAATAAAGAACTTTAAGTCAATAACTGAACTTGAGTTGGATCTTGGACAGGTTAATGTTATTATTGGAGCAAACGGCGCAGGAAAAAGTAATATTCTTGAAGCCATCGCAATGATTGCTGCAAATGATCAAAGAAAAATTGATTTAAATAAGTTATCTCAAGCTGGGGTTCGTGTCGCTAGACCAGATTTGATGAGGAATTCTTTTTTCGGCAAGAAGACAATTCCGAATATAGAGATCGATGTTTCTGGATACGGACATCTGAATAAATATATAATCTCTCAAGAAGATGACGATTTTATTATGTCTCCTTGGAAAGTTGAGGTTAGAACAATAGGCAACATTCCGGATTTATTCACATATGCAGAGTTTGTTGCCAAATTATCAGGTTTCGAGATATATTCTCCAATGATAGATGCTCTTAGGGGATTGTCTCAGGCATCAGCACGTTATCCATTGGGATTGCACGGAGAGGATTTTGATGTAATTCTTAATATGATGCCGGAGGAGCGTAAGCGAGATGTTATAATAAAGGCTCGAGAATGTATATCTTGGATCCAATCTGTGGCGTATGATGAAAACGATCTGCTACGTCTTGAAGGATTAAAGTTAGGAAGAAGTAAGTCACATCTATTCTTTAGAGATAGGTATATGCAGAAGAAAATGACTATGTTTTCTGCTGAAAATGCAAATGAAGGCGCATTGGTTATATTGTTTTACCTTACTCTGTTGATGAGTGATAAGACACCTTCTTTTTTCGCTATTGACAATATAGATACTGGACTGAATCCTCGTTTATGTCGCCACTTGATGAAAATGATAGCTGAAATAGCATCTGACTATAATAAACAGGTATTAGTAACCACTCATAATCCAGCTTTTTTGGATGGAATGAATCTTGGGGATGATAGGCAGAGACTCTTTGTGGTAAGTCGTTCAGATGATGGCTATACGAGAGTAAATAGGATTAAAACGAAGCCTGTGTTGACAGAAGGTGAGAAGCGAATGAAATTATCAGAAATGTGGATGAACGGTTTGCTAGGTGGAGTTCCAACAGAGTTTTAGTTTGAGGTATGAGAATTGGTATAATTGCAGAGGGGTTTTCAGATATTTTAGTTGTCAAAAGTGTGTTGAAGGCTTTGACAGGAATTGAGATGAGCGAAATGCATGCTATACGTCCTATCGAATCTTTTGATGAGACAGATCTTGCAGAGATGAATTTTAGTAATTGGCAGTTAGTTCTGGAATCATGTAAAGATGAGAGTTTGATATCATCCTTTTTTGAGATGTTTGATGGTGATACCATAATGGTTGTTCATATTGATACTGCTGAGAGAGGTGAAGTGGGTTATGATATTATTGAGCCACAAAGAACAGGACATCCCGATTGGAAGGCATACAGTAATGAGCTTAGAGATAAAGTAAGATGTAAGATTGAAGCACTATTTCCTGAGCGTTTTAGAGACAAGGTCGCGTATGCTATTGCAATAGAAGAGACAGATGCGTGGCTGATTCCGTTATTTGACAGTTCCCAGAATAGAGATACGTCTTCTTATGTTAAAGCAAAGGAAAAGTTGAGAGCAATAATCTCCAACATCAAGAAAAATTCGAAATATATAGATACAAAACATAATAATTTGGATTATGCTAATATGGGTTCAGAATTTCGAAGAGGACTTAAAGACGCGCGTAAAAGAAATGAGAGCCTGAACTTATTTTGTATAGAAGTGAACAATTTCATAAACGATTGATGATGTCGTCAATATACTATGAAGATTGATAATATATTGCTTGACAAGTTGACCGCTCAGGCGAAGGAGTCGCAGAGGTTGAGGATGAATTTGGATTTGAGGAATTCGTCGGAGGACGGGTCGCAGAGGATGCTGAACGCGATTGAGCCGGAGTCGGTGGTGCCGGTGCATAGACATCAGACGACTTCGGAGACGATGGTTGTGTTGCGTGGCCGTGTGGTGTAGGAGTATTATTCTTCGGAGGGGGGTGCTTGAGGCCTCGTTTGAGCTTGCGGCGGGTGGTCCTGTTTGTGCGTTGAATATCCCTGCCGGGCAGTGGCACACGTTGAGGGCTCTTGAGAGCGGGACTGTGATCCTGGAGATGAAAGATGGGGCGTATGATCCGATTAGTCCGGCGGACATTTTGTCAATGTAGTTCCGCCGGGTTGGTTGTGCGAATTGAACAGTTCTGCACATATCTCTTCTGGCCACGGTGGGGAGGGAATCTATTAGAAGATGCATTGGTCAGTCTGAAGAATATATCTCTGACTTAAAGTCTCATTGTGTTGAGAGTATGTTTTGTCGTGAGTATTCATGGAAAGCTAAACATCCTTTCAAAGTAATGTCCTTCGTCAATTCAATGACTTGGCGAATGTACGATATGTCCTATGCAGCCTTGACGTTATTAAAGCAAAATCGAATTGTCCCTTCTCTTTGCCTCGTGAGGGCTTGTTGGGAAAATATGGTTGCGATTTACGAGCTAAAGGTATTGGTTGTGAATTGTGCTAGACAGCAGAAACCCCAGGACGATTTAGATGCTACATTAATGCGTATTCTTTTCTCTAATCGTTATGAGAAAGATAATAGATTTGTTGGAGAAGAACATTTCGAGCAATTCAAAGAATATAAGGCCAAAAATATATTGACTCTTTTACAGAGGCTGGAGAAGGATTGCCCTATGATTAAGGACTATTACAGTGCTATATGTGAGTTTGTTCATCCTAATCATGATGGGGTTTATGCGAGTTATTCTTATTTGAATGAGGCGAATCATACTGTCTATTTTGGCACTCAGTTGAATCAAGAATCTTGGTTATTTGAAGCCTCTCTGACAATATTGAATTGCTCTATAGATCTTTACATTAGCTTTATTATTAATATAAAAGAGAATATTGGTGAGTTTGCACGAATATGCGAAAATTCTTTAAAAACTACTGATGAAGAGGAAACGATATAGTTCTTTTATATGTTTTAAAGGAGTTTTCAGTCCAGTACTTTTTGCGGTGCTGGACTGATTTTATTTACATGTTCAATGTGCTTATCTTTTATTATCTTTGCTTTAGGAATTTAAAGTATAGATGCGTAAATGTATCGAAGAGAATGTCTGTAGATTTGATGTGCTATGACCAATTACGATTTTTTGATTCTTCATCATAATGAGTTTGAATGCTTGACAAGGGATATCCTTCAAAAGAAGGAGGGATGTTTTGTTGAGTCGTTTGCCGAGGGGCGTGATGGTGGCATTGATCTGCGTTTTGCTCCGATTCGTGGAAGTAGCGCTATTGTGCAGGCAAAGAGATATAAGGATCTTACTTCTTTGATGAGCAATCTCCGGAAGGAGGTTCATAAGGTTGCAGAGTTGAGACCGGATCGGTATATCCTTGCAGTCTCTGTGGGCCTGACGCCTGCCAACAAGGCTGAGATAAGGAGGTTGTTCGAACCTTACATTAGGTCTGATGAAGATATTCTCGGTAGAAGTGATTTGAATAATCTTCTGGGACAATATCCTGACATCGAGAAAAGATATTACAAACTCTGGTTGGGAAGTACAGCAGTTCTGGAGGGCTTTGTAAATAAGCGTATCGAGAATTGGTCTGCTTTCAGAATGGAGCAGATTAAACAGGATGTCCGTCGGTATGTAATCAATGAAAGTTTCGACAAGGCATGCAAGATACTTAATGAAAATCGTTTTGTCATTATCTCCGGTATTCCTGGCATCGGTAAGTCAACTCTTGCCAATATGCTTGCGTATAACTATCTGGCAGAAGGTTTTGATGAGTTCATTTTTATTCCGGGAGAGATCGATGATGTGGCGCAGAAGTTTCAGGATGGAAGGAAACAGATATTTCTCTATGATGATTTTCTTGGAAGCAATGTCTTTGAGAAAGATGGAAATGGATTTGATTCCAAACTAGTTGCTCTTCTTGATCGCATTAAGAGAAGTGAGGATAAATTGCTGATACTTACTACTCGTGAATATGTCCTTTCTGCTGCAAGGCAGGAGTATGAGAAGTTCAATGCGTATATCATTGATCCTATCAAGTGCACGTTAGATCTAGGTTATTATACGAAATCTGTAAGAGCAAAGATTCTATATAATCATCTTGCCGAGGCGGATATTCCATCTCAGTATATTACCGACCTTCTAAAGGATCGGAATTATAAAAAATTGATCGATCATCACGGTTTCAATCCACGATTGATTGAATTACTGGTCAGGCAGAAATTGTGGACTGATGTTACTCCTGAGCGCTTTACGTTTTCTATAGTGAATATGTTTAATAAACCCTATGGAGTTTGGAATCATGCTTTTGCAAAACTGCCGAAAAGTGCCAGATTTGCTATGATGGTTCTATGTACGATGAAGACACCGGTGCTCATTGATGATTGGCAATGTGCCTACCGCACGTTCTGTGAACAGTCAGGAGAAACTGCGCGCGTTTTTTATGATGATGAGCAGTGGACTCGTGATTTAATGATATTGTTGGATTGTTTTGTACGAACCAATTATGTAGGAGGGTCCCATCTAGTGGATTTCCATAATCCATCAGTCTATGATTTTCTTGTTGAATATCTTAGGGATAAAACAGAGATTCAGAAATTGTTGGTTGCTTCTTTCATTTTTGAGGAACAGTTCTATACACTTTTCAATGAGCATGTTGCTGGAACTTCTATAAAGCTTACAGAGGAACTCGGAGATATTCTTTCGCGTCGTTATGATGAGAGCAAGGAAAGGATGATCAAATGCAAGATGATTGTATATGATGCTGGCAGAAGAAGTATAAGGAGTTCATCTGATAAGATGATCAGAATGAAGCGCTTTCTGGATGCGTCTCCGGAATTCTGCAGGCGTACTAATCTGGTGGAACGAAATCTGAGTGTTGAAGAAATTGAGAAAGAGGTATACTTTTATGATCTCTTTGAGGTTGTCAGTCGTGTCGATCTGTCAAAAATTGGGATAACCTTTTCGTCTGTGATGGATAGGTTGATGGTTACGCATAAGTTTATAGAGCAGTATGTGCAGTTGTTGGAGTATGTGAAGGAGAAAGGTGCCTTTGGACAATATTTCCATGAGATAATGGAAACTTTTGATGACGATTTCAATACCGAGATTTATGAATACACTCAAGATTATGAATGTGATCTAGCGGATTCTGCATTGATTGAGATTTCTGCACTAATTGATGATTTCAATCTTTCCACTTATCTCAGGCGTGTTGATAAAAAACGTCAGGAAATTCTCGAGAATGAAGCTAACCAAGTGGATAATCGACAGATTGGACAAACATCTTCGAAAATTCAGAATGATATTTCTGATACAGAATTGGATGAAATGTTTTCTAGTTTACTTCTGCCCTCTTTGTACCTATGATACTCCTTAAAATTCTGACTTACATATGTGTTCCGCTGATTATTGGCTACGTGACTGTTGTGGTGGCCAAGCGTAGGGAGGTGGAGATGGATGTCAGGCGGGATTTCATGTCTCGCAGGATTGAGGCGTATGTGGCGATCCATGCGTTCATGAGGCGGAGTTCGCTGATGATTGCACCGCCGATGTATATGGAGGGGATTCTGTTCAGTTGTCTGAACGGGACGGGGTTTGAGATCGGAGATCAGAATATGGAGTATGCTTCCCATTTCAGGGATTACTCAAGTCTCCAGGAGTATGTCAAGGAGTTTTCGACTTTGATTCTCAGGCATGATGTCTATATTGAGCCTTCCATAAAGACTGAACTTTCCAATATGGAAAGGTGGTATCGTGAGCTGATTCTGGCTCTTGACGTGTTCCGACAGACTGAGGCTGATGAGCGGCTGGATGTGCCGGCTGAGTTTCAGGAGGCGAAGATGCGGTTTGCGTGCAATCTGGCTGGAACTGCCTTGCAGGCTGATGTGAATGCGTTTTCTGAGCGATTGGAACGCATCCTTTCTGAGAAGTTGCGTCATCCTCGCTTGAGATATTGGTACGATGATAAGGATTATTCGCCGGAATATGATTCTTTTTCTTCTTCTCAATTGGTTACCAAGTCGTCTATGTTGGGCGTCCTTTTTCTCTTCGTCCATGTTTCGCAGTGGTATTCGAGAGATGAGTTCGATGAGCTTGAGGAGAAGGAGAGGAACAGGCTTTTCCATGAGTTTTTTATGGTGTTCGGAAGTAAAATGAAAAGATGATGAATGCACAGGTTATAGAGGGAATAATGGAGCTCTTGTACTTGACGTCAGGTGGTCTGGTGGTCGGTTGGGTCACTTCGACTTTCTTTGCCCGCAAGGCTGCTATTGCAGAAGTCAGCGGCTATGTAATGAAGAGGAAGCTGGAGAATTACGAGGAGTTGTACAGGAGGCTCGAAATGCTGACGGATCAGGAGATTTTGCCTGCTCAGCTGAAGGATGCTGCTCTTGCCATGATTGCGGAGCACGAGTTGGAGGTTAAGTATGTTCCTCAGTATCCGACAATGAAGATTTTCGGGTCTGCTCAGATCCTGAAGGATACCTATCTCGATCTTGATTCGTTCGTGGCTTCGAAAAGGATATATTTCAGCGATGCACTCTACGACAGGATGCTTCAGTTTACGAACTATTTTGCGGTGCTGAGGCGTCTTCAGGTGCTTTATGAGGAGCAGATCATCAATGAGGGATATGTTCTTGATGACCAGGTTGTGAGGTCCATGGAGAATTCTCTGACCCTGCAGCTGGGACTGGTGTTTCAATATGAACTGGCAGAGGAGATCAAGGAGGTTCTTTATCTTCTCCGCAGTGAGATCAATGCTCTAGAGCTGCATAAAAGTGGCAGGAAGGATCACTCTAATGTGAGGATGGGTGATGATGGTCCTATGATGCGTAAGTTAATGACCACAGGATTGTTTAAGGATAGAGAAAAGGTGATGGCACTGGTAACGGAGAATGTTGCTTTGGCTATCAGTCAGTCAAGAAAGTGATTTTATGGATCCGAATGTTCTGGAAAATATATTCACCGTGCTCTCCCTCTTTATTCCGGGGGTGATACTTGCACTTTTCGCTGCCTGTTTTCAGACTCGGAAGAAGAGTGAGATTCTTGTGGAGACTGAGATTGCAAAGGTGAGGATAAGGGCATATGAGGAGGTTATGGCAGTGCTGAGCCGTGTGGCTCAGACTGTGTCTCCGGAATTGGATGATGATGCTCTCATCCGTGGAGCTTTGGCGTATTGTGACTATCCCGATCTCAATACAGATTTTCCTTCATTCTTTTCTGATGAGAAGTCGTTTGATTTGTTCTATGATGATCTCAAGCAGGTGGGGAACAGGTCGTATGTGTATTTCGGATATGATGTCGAGAAGCAGTTTGAGAATTCGATAGGTGTGTTTTCTACTATGAAGATGTATCTGGATGCGTTTGCAGATGCTGAACGTGGACAGGAGGAAAAGATTAACCTTGCCTACAGGATGGCGGCTGTGCTGATGAAGAGTTCTGTCAATGCGGCTTATCTGAAGATGCAGGACCTGATTGCGGGGAAGTTGTCAGATGTAGAGATCACTCCGGGATACAGACCACTGAGAAGATTTGCATACACTTTGATGTTGCCTTTGTACAGATGGGCAGACAGGTCAATGCATCTGACGGACTGGCGCGGTACGTTGAGCAATGCTTTTCTTGGAGTGGTTCTGGGCCGTGATAATCTGATGAAGATGCATCTGATGTTGGAATTGGTGAAGGCCATGGGGTATATTCATTATTCGGACCGCTATACACCGTCTGAGTATTTTGAGATGGATGAGGATGCACGTTTACAGCTGCATAATGAATTTATGTTGCGTCTGTATCCACAGATTCATCGGGGATAGGGATGATTATTTAATGATGTGAATACGGGGTATTTCTCGAATATTGATTAACTTTGTGGGTTAAAACTTTGATTTATGAAGATTGCAGTTGCTGGTACCGGATATGTGGGCATGTCGATGGCTACGCTTCTGTCGGAGAGACATAGTGTCGTGGCGGTGGATATCGTGCCAGAGAAGGTGGAGATGATCAATCGCAGGAAGTCTCCTATCCAGGATGAGTACATCGAGAAATATTTTGCCCAGAAGGAGCTTGATCTGGTGGCTACTCTTGATGCTGAGAAGGCATACAGGGATGCTGATTTTGTGATCATCGCGACTCCGACCAATTATGATCCGCAGAAGAATTTCTTCGACACTTCGGCTGTCGAGGCTGTGATTGAGCAGGTGATTGCTGCCAATCCGGAGGCTGTTATGGTGATCAAGTCAACCATTCCGGTGGGCTTCACAGAGTCCGTTCGTGCGAAGTACGGTTCGGACAACATTATGTTTGCTCCGGAGTTCCTTCGCGAGTCGAAGGCTTTGTACGACAATCTGTATCCTTCGAGAATCATTGTCGGAACCGATATGAATGACGAGCGTCTTCTGGGTGCGGCGCGTGTGTTTGCTCAGATGCTCAAGGACGGTGCGCTGAAGGATGATGTGGATGTGCTCTACATGGGCTTTACTGAGGCAGAGGCTGTGAAGCTTTTTGCCAACACTTATCTTGCGCTGCGTGTGTCATATTTCAATGAGCTTGACACCTATGCTGAGATGAAGGGGCTCGACACCCAGGCTATCATCAAGGGTGTATGTCTTGATCCGCGCATCGGCGACACATATAACAATCCATCTTTCGGCTACGGTGGCTACTGTCTTCCAAAGGATTCGAAGCAGCTTCTTGCCAATTATGCCGATGTGCCTCAGGAGATCATGCGTGCGATTGTGGAGAGCAACCGTACCCGTAAGGACTTCATTGCGGACAGGGTGCTGCAGAAGGCGGGATATTATTCATATTCAGAGGGTTATAATTACGATTCGGCTCAGGAGAAGCCTTGCACCATCGGTGTGTATCGCTTGACCATGAAGACGAATTCGGACAATTTCCGCCAGAGTTCGATCCAGGGCGTGATGAAGAGAATCAAGGCCAAGGGTGCTACTGTGGTGGTGTATGAGCCTGTGCTTGAGGATGGTACCACATTCTTTGGCAGCAAGGTGGTGAACGACCTTGAGGCGTTCAAGGGTATGTGCGATGCGATCATCGCCAACCGTTATGAGGATGTTCTTGATGATGTCAAGGACAAGGTGTATACAAGAGATATCTTTAAGAGAGATTAAACATGCCGGTAATTTCACAACGCGGTATTGAGATACCGTCGTCTCCTATACGTAAGCTTGCTCCTCTTGCCAACAATGCGAAGGCCAGAGGAATCAAGGTGTATCATCTTAACATCGGTCAGCCAGACCTTCCGACTCCGGAGTCTGCTCTGGAGGCAGTAAGAAGGATTGACCGTCAGGTGCTTGAGTACAGTCCGAGCCAGGGCTTCCTGAGCCTGAGAAAGAAGCTTGCAGAGTATTATTCTAAGTATCGCATCGAGCTGTCACCTGATGATATCATCGTGACTTCAGGTGGTTCTGAGGCGGTGCTGTTCGCTTTCATGTCTTGTCTGAATCCGGGTGATGAGATCATCATCCCAGAGCCTGCTTATGCCAACTATATGGCTTTTGCGGTGTCTGCCGGTGCTGTGATCAAGACTGTGCCTTCTTCTATAGAGACTGGTTTTGCCCTTCCTCCTGTGGAGAAGTTCGAGGAGCTCATCACAGAGCGTACAAAGGCAATTCTGATCTGCAATCCTAATAATCCTACAGGTTATCTTTATTCACGTAAGGAGATGAATCAGATCCGTGATCTGGTGAAGAAATATGATCTTTATCTGTTCTCGGATGAGGTGTATCGTGAGTTCATCTACACCGGTTCGCCTTATATTTCCGCTTGTCATCTTGATGGCATCGAGGAGAATGTGGTGCTGATTGATTCTGTGTCGAAGAGGTATTCTGAGTGCGGAATCCGTATCGGTGCTCTGGTGACTAAGAATAAGGCTGTGCGTGAGGCAGTGATGAAGTTCTGTCAGGCTCGTCTGAGTCCGCCGCTTCTTGGTCAGATTGTGGCTGAAGCTTCGATCGATGGCAATGAGAGCTATTCGGCAGATGTATATGAGCAGTATGTGGAGAGGCGTAAGTGCCTTGTGGATGGATTGAACAGGATTCCTGGTGTGTATTCTCCGATTCCGATGGGTGCGTTCTACACTATGGTGCGTCTTCCGGTGGATGATGCCGAGAAGTTCTGCAAGTGGTGTCTTACGGATTTTGATTATGAGGGTGAGACTATCATGATGGCCCCTGGTAATGGTTTCTACGCTACTCCCGGGATGGGTAGGGATGAGGTCCGTATTGCTTATGCTCTGAATATTGAGGATCTCAAGAGGGCTGTGCTTATTCTTGAAAAGGCTTTGGAGGCTTACAATGAGAAATAACAATCATATCGTGATCATGGCGGGCGGCGTTGGAAGCCGTTTCTGGCCTATGAGTACTCCTGAATATCCTAAGCAGTTCGTGGATGTTCTGGGTAGGGGTATGTCTATGATCCAGATGACGGTGGAGAGGTTTGCTCCTCTTTGTCCGATAGAGAATATGTGGGTGGTGACAAGTGCTGATTATGAGGCTCTTGTGCGTGAGCAGCTGCCTCAGCTACCTGTGGAGAATATTCTTCTGGAGCCGGCTATGCGCAACACTGCGCCATGCATCGCTTATGCTTGTTGGAAGATACGTCAGAAGAATCCTGAGGCTAATGTGGTGGTGACTCCTGCGGATGCTCTGGTGGTGGATGTGGATGATTTCAGGAAGGTGATCGGCAGGGCCTTGGAGTTTACCGCGGCGGGGCATAGGATTGTTACTGTGGGTATCCGTCCGACTCGTCCGGAGACGGGGTATGGTTATATTGAGATTGCCGGTCAGGCCGGCAATGACGAGGGAGGTTCCTGCAATGACGGGGGAGGTTCCGGCAATGACGGGGGAGGTTCCTGCAATGACGTGGGAGGTTCCTGCAATGACGGGGGAGGTTCCGGCAATGACGAGGGAGATTCCGGCAATGACGGGGGAGGTTCCTGCAATGACGGGGGCGGTTCCTGCAATGACGGGGGCGGTTCCGGCAATGACGAGGGCGGTTCCGGCAATGACGTGGGCGGTTCCGGCAATGACGTGGGCGGTTCCGGCAATGACGGGGGAGGTTCCTGCAATGACGTCACTCCCGACCTGATCGGGAGTCCCCTCAAAGTGGATTCCTTCAGGGAGAAACCTGCACTTGAGGTGGCCAAGGAGTATCTTGCTGCTGGAAATTATCTGTGGAATGCAGGTATCTTCGTTTGGAATATCGACACTATAGTGGAGTCTCTCCGTGCTTTCGTGCCGGAGCTGGCTGCGAATATGGACAGGATGTCCGAGGCATTCTTTACTCCTCAGGAGAGGGATGTCGTGGGTGATATATTCCCGACTTGCGAGAAGATTTCCATCGACTATGCTGTGATGGAGAAGGCTGATTATATCTACACTATTCCTGGCGATTTCGGCTGGAGTGATGTGGGTACATGGGGTTCGCTCTGGACTCTTCTCAGTCATGATAAGGATGGTAATGCTGTGGTTGGTGAGAATGTCCACCTGAATGACTGCAGGGGTTGCATCGTGCATGCTCCGGGTGCTGAGAGTGTTGTGCTTCAGGGTCTTGAGGACAGCATTGTTGTGGAGCGTGATGGCAGACTCCTTGTCTGCAAGCTCAGTGAGGAACAGAGAATCAAGGATTTTGTAAAGTAATGGCTGATAATTATCTGGAAAAGAAATACGAGGATCTTCAGGCTCGAAAGAGCAAGGAGCAGAGGATCAGGCAGGCTGCGTGGAAAAAGCGTATGGATGCCTACCGCAAGAAGCTAGAGGCTGAGCGTGCGGCCAAGGCCGCGTCTATGCCCTCGGCGCCTGAGGGCGAGGTATTACCTTAACGGTTTCTGCGGATTGAGTCTTCGCCAGATGGCAAGGGGATAGCGGCGTACCGGTCTGAGTGCCATCCATATCCACGAATATATTTTCCAGCAGCGGCTTTCCGATGTATATATGCGACCACTGCGTGTGATGCTGTGCATTATGCCTATCACACCATCGGTGGTTGCTTTTTCTTTTATTCCTATATTTCCGTCTCCTTCGAGGAGCAGCCAGTCGCCCTTGCGTTCGATGATCCTGTGGAACACATAATCTCCTTTTGTGGTTCGTACGAGGGCTGCTGTTCCTTTCTTCAGGTCCTTGTCTTCCCAAGCTCCGATGGTCAGTGTGTCTTCCAGATGCCTTATGAACGGATTCATGCTGTAGCCTTTGGCGGTGATGCTTACGCTCTTCCCTTCAGAGATCAGCTGAGCGATCTCTTCCATCATCATTGACTTGTCTTTTGTTATCTTTTTGTTCATAGGCCGCCGGATTTTAGTTTCTGCTGAGTCTGAGGACTGAGTCGCAGAAGTCGATGATGCGTTCACGATGGGTGATGAAGATCATTGTGCGGTCTGGGAGTGCATTTGTGAGGCGTTCCATAAGGGCGTGCTCGGTCTGAGGATCGAGCGCTGAGCTGAATTCGTCGAGAAGAAGCACTTTGCCAGGGCGGAGGAGGGCTCGTGCTATGGCTATGCGCTGTGCCTGGCCTTCGCTGAGTCCTTTGCCTGCTTCGAAGCATGGTGCGTCAAGGCCTGAAGGTAGTTCTTTCACGAAGTCTGCTGCTGCAGTTTCCAGAGCCCACCACATCTTTTCGTCCGTTGCTTCAGGGTCTCCCATCTGGAGGTTTTCACGGATGGTGCCGCTGAAGAGGCTGTTGCCCTGAGGAACGTAGTTGAGGTTGCATCTTGTCGATGCTGAGACTGTGACCTCTTCGCTGCCGTAGATGGTTATGGTTCCTTTCTTTGGAGTCAGGAGGGCAAGGAGGAGGCGTATGAGTGTACTTTTTCCTACTCCTGTCGGTCCTACGATCGCTGTGCGGCTGCCCGGGAGGAAGTCGTGACTGAAGTCTGTGAACACTTCGCGGTCAGATTCCGGATAGGCGTAGCTGATGTGTTCGATCTTTATTCCTGGCACTCCGTTAAGGAGTCTTGAGTTGTCTGCCTTGTCGCGTGGAATTTCTTCGATTTCAATGATTCTGTCGACAGAAGCGAGGGCATGGATGAGTGCCGGTGCACTGGTGCTTATCTCAATCAGAGGTCTCTGAAGCTGGCTTATAAGCTGCAGGAAGGCTGTCATCATACCGTAGGTTACGGCTCCGGTGCTTATTCCGAATGCTCCCCAGATGAATACGACTGCATTTCCAGCAGACATTCCCAGTGCTATGATGATTCGTGCAGCTATGCTGAATTTCATTCTTTTGACTTCGTTGCCGTAGAGGTTGGCCTGAAGGTCGATGAGCTCGGATGAACTGTTGTCCACGTAATCCATTGTCTGGATCACTGTCTTGTGCTGTATGCTTTCCTGGATGTGTGCCTGGACTTTGCTGTTGCTCTTTCTGATGTTGTGGGTGAGGTTGCGGAGGCGATGAGTTATATATTTTCCTCCGATTATGCCCACAGGCAGGATCACTGCTACTATTATTGCGAGTCTGAGGTCGAGGATGAGCAGGAACACGAGGGCTGCAGCGAACTGGATGCCGGATCCGATTGTGTTCGGCAGGGATGTGGTGACTGCTGATGCGACGATTCTTACGTCTTCGAATACTCTGTTGATGAGGTCTCCTGTGTGGAGTGATGCCGAGTTCTCGTGTCTTGTGTTGAGCAGCTGGTCGAACATTCTGCTGCGCAGGCGGTTACGGAACTTGACATCTGTCTTGGTCTGGAGGTAGGTCCTGAGGGAGTTCAGGGTGATGCGGACTAAGATTATTCCTGCCATTGCGCAGGCCCATATTCCCAGGTTGGTCCAGAGATCTCCTTCGGTGTGCGGGATTCCTGCTGCCTGTGCCGAGAACATTGCAGTTGCATTGTCCACCATTACCTTGCTGACATATACGAAGGCGACGGAGCAGGCAGCTACTGCGATGTGGCATAGCATCATCGCGGAGATCTGCATCCAGCATGGTCGGAGGGTCCTGAGTATCCAGCGTATCTGTTTCATCTGTCGTTATTTTTGGTGGCAGGCTTCGTAGGATGTGCGCGCTGCGTCTGCGTCGGGTAGGCATTCGAGCCGCCATGCCGGCACTCGCATTATTACTCGTTCTACTGTCTTGTAGAGGGATTCTACTGAGTTGTGGTCCCATCTCATGCATGAGCATGCTGGCATGAGCGATGCGAATGCCTTGAGCGGTGCCTGTCTTGTGATGCGGTTGTATGGGGCCTGTGCAAGTCTGACTATGGCTTTGAGCGGTTGGCGTCTGTTGATGTAGCACGGTGTCTTTCCGCTCCAAGGTGAGCCATATACGTATATTTCTCCGTCGGTTATGCGGATGACCGGGTTGTCGTCGTTGAGAAGGGTGGAGCCTTCGATGTTTTCGAGCCAGAGGCGTGAGTGCGTACTCTTGCCTGTGCCGCTTTTGCCGAGGAACATATATCCACCTCCGTCATTTTCTATTACCGATGCATGGACGAGCAGGGTGTCGTGTGGGCAGGTTCTGAAGGTGTAGAGGAGCATCATTGCGTTGCTTATGGCGAATTCCATCATGTGTTCCGCGTTTGCTCTCTTGAGGTAGACTCGGCCTTCGCTGAAGTCCGGAGTCACTCTTACTATGCAGTCTGGATGATTCTTTGAATAAGAGAAGCCGAAGAACCATTCTTGAGGATTCTTGAGGTCTTCGAACAGCCAGAAATATGGAGGTTCATCGTTGAATATTTCCTTCACTTTTCCTTCTGCCACTTCCTTGATGCTGTCAGTGAGACATACTTTAAGGCTGAAGATAGGATCCGGAGCATTTTCTTCTGCTGTGAACGGGGTATATGCGGACAGGTGTTCGTCTCCCTCAAATCCTTCCGGTAGGGTTATGACGAATGTGTGTCCTGCTACTGTATATTTGTACGATGTTTCCATATATCTTCCAAAGGTAGGATTATTTTTAGAAACATTCCCTCAGTGTTTCAACTATGTTGCGGGATTTTCCCATTGTGTAGAAGTGGACTGCCGGTACGCCGTTCTTGATGAGGTCCTTGCACTGCATTGTGCACCATTCGGTTCCAATGCGGTAGACGGCTTCCTTGTCGTCTTTTGCTTCTGCTATTGCCTGGGTGAGTTCCACCGGGATGTCGAGGGAGAATGCTTCAGGGAGCATTGTGATCTGTCTTGCTGTGGACAGTGGTTTGAGGCCTGGAATGATAGGCACTGTGATTCCTGCTTTGCGGCAGCGCTCGACGAAGTCGTAGTAGACTTTGTTGTCGAAGAACATCTGTGTGATGATGTAGTCGGCTCCGGCATCGACTTTCCTTTTGAGGTTGGCGATGTCGGTTTCGATGTTTGCTGCTTCAAAGTGTTTTTCAGGATAGCCTCCGACTCCTATGCAGAAGTACCTGTCTGTGAGGGTGTTGCGGTTTCTGCGGTAGGTGGCGCTGCCTTGGTAGCTGCGTATGCCTTCCACGAGTTCACTTGCGTAGCTGTAGCCGCCATGGGTCGGTGTGAATCGTTTTTCTCCGAGGGTGCTGTCTCCGCGGAGTGCTACTATATTGCTGATTCCGAGGAATTCAAGATTGTCGAGCCTGCTTTCGATTTCTTCTTTGGTGTTGCCTCCGCAGATCAGGTGGGGAACAACTTCGATGTCGTATTCAGACATTATCGCTGAGCATACTGTGGTTTCGCTGATGCGGTTGCGTATGAGTCTGCGGCTGAAGCTGCCGTCCGGCTGTTCAGTGTATTCGTATTCGTCTCTGTGACTGGTGACGTTTATGTATTTGGGGCTGAATTCCATGAATGGAGCGATGCTCTCGATGAGCTCTTTCTTGGTGATGCCTCTCAGAGGGGGCACTATCTCCAGTGATGGGAATGCTTTTTTGCTGTCTGCCAGTATATCCGATACTTTCATGATTTTGTGGCTGCATTTATCTTGTTGATACTCATTCGGTTATGTACTTTCCCTGTCCGGGACCTCTTTGCGCGACTTTGCGAATATAGGTATTTTGCAGGTTTTTTCAAACTTACCCCTTCCGTTCTATTTCAGCAGGTGACCGAGAAAGCGGCGGGCTGCATCTTCGCTCATGCCTCGACGTGAAACATAGCTGTCGTGCTGTTCCTGGCTTATTGTTCTGATTTCAGGGTAACGTGCCTCCGGGTGGATGAAGATTGTTCCGCAGATGCTGGCTTCCGGTGTCATTGCACAGGTCTCTGTGAGTTTGATATTCAGTCCTTCCTTGGTGTCATTGTGGTTGTGGCCATGGCTGCAGTGGCCGTGCTGTCCGCAGGTGCAGTGCTCGCCAAGGAGCTTCAGGATGTCGCGTTTGAGGGTGTGGTCAGGGCAGCTTGAGTAGCCGGCTGCTGGCTTTATCATTTTTACTGCGGTTCCTGTGCTCTCCATCTGATGAAGGATCTGTCTGTCGAGCCATGTTGATGCTGCTTCTGCGAGGGTCATCCTGACTGTCTTTGCTATGAGGTCTTCATATTTGCTTGAGCATGCAGGACAGCAGCATCCTTCTTCGTGGGAGTCTGCTGCGTGAACGCTGATTGCGAAGCATCCGAATGGGGATGTGCGTCCGCTTTCTTTTGATATGACGAAGTCGCTGAGTGATCTTCTCTCGCCGGTTTCCTGTCTCATCATCGGGATTCTGTGCAATTCGGATTTTCCTTCAGTGCCGGTTGCCTGTACGCCTTCTCCCGATACACCCGCGCCTTCGACCAAAACGATGTCGTCGTCTTCAGTATATGCCTGGAAGAATCTTGCGGATAGCATGACCCTGAAGTTGCCGAGTCCGATTTCTTCTTCCGCGTCTCTTCTCAGCTGCATGAGTTCCATTGCTTCCATTGATGAGCTTCCGTATTTCACGCCCCAGATTGCATAGAACATTTTCCAGTCAAAATAAGGCAGGATTTCTTCTGATGCAATCTGCTGTGCCGGTATATCTGACGGACATGCGTCCAGGTAGGTCTCGTAGGCGAATCCCTTTGGTGAGTTTTCTTTCATATTCTCGTCTTGCGATGTTGCTTCTTTCCGGTGATAAAGTTTGCGGAGTTCTTCCTGTTTCTTGTGCTCCTCTGCTTCGAATCCTGAAGGATCCATTATATATTTCTTTGCCATGACTGCCGCTGCAGATGCGTCCGGACCATAATATACGTGGTCGTAAAGTGGTGCGAGCTTGACGGCGGTGTGGACTGCTGATGTGGTGGCTCCTCCGATGAAGAGGGGCTTTGCCATATTTCTGGATGCCATTTCACGGCACAGCTCCTCCATCTGGTAGAGCGATGGCGTGATGAGGCCGCTGACAGCTATGATGTCCGAGTTGTCTTCTTCCGATGCCTGGAGGATGGTCTCCTTGTCGACCATTACGCCGAGGTCGCGGATCTGGAATCCGTTGCAGGTCATGACAATGCCTGTTATGTTCTTGCCTATGTCATGTACGTCTCCCTTGACTGTTGCGAGGGTGATCTTTGGCTTGGCTTGCTGCTTGGTGGCGTCGGAGCTGTCGTTACCTGATGCTTCGTTGTCCATATATGGCTGAAGAATCTCCACTGCGTCGCGCATTACCTTGGCTGATTTTACGACCTGAGGGAGGAACATTTTGCCTTCACCGAACATCTTGCCTACTGTTTCCATACCCTCCATAAGCGGTCCTTCGATGATGCTGACTGCATTGCCATATTGATTCATAGCTTCCTGAAGGTCTGCCGCGAGGGTTTCTGAACGGCCTTTTATGAGTGCTGTCTTGAGCCGTTCTTCCGGAGTGGATGCTTCTGTGGCTGAGTTGCTGTCGGTTTTGCTCTGGTTGTCGGTCTCCTTTTGGGCAAGCATTCTGGCTGCTTTTTCTATGAGGCGCTCTGTCGCTTGCGGGTCGCGGTCGAATATTACATCTTCAACGCATTTGAGGAGCTCCGGTTCTATGTCGTCATATATCTGGAGCATTGACGGGTTGACGATTGCCATGTCCAGTCCGGCTTTGATGGCGTGGTAAAGGAAGGCTGAGTGCATTGCCTCGCGCACTGCGTTATTGCCTCTGAATGAGAAGGATAGGTTGGATACACCTCCTGATGTGAGGGCTCCTGGAAGGTTTGATTTGATCCATCTCACTGCTTCGATGAAGTCGATTGCGTACTTCGAGTGTTCTTCGATGCCTGTTCCGATGGATAGGATGTTGGCGTCAAAGATTATATTCTCAGGGTTCATGCCGGCTTCTTCGGTGAGGAGGCGGTAGGCTCTGGCGCAGATCTCTATCTTTCTGTCGAGGGTTGTTGCCTGACCTTCTTCGTCAAATGCCATTACTACTACTGCTGCTCCGAGGGACTTTATGGCCTTTGCCTTTTCGATGAACTTTTCAGGGCCTTCCTTGAGGCTGATGGAGTTTACGATGCATTTGCCCTGGGCATTCTTAAGACCTGCTATGATGGTTTCCCAATGGGATGAGTCGATCATCAGTGCTGCCTTGGCAACTGCCGGGTCGTTGGATATGTAGCGGACGAAGCGTTCCATCTCTTTTGTGCTGTCGAGCATGGCATCGTCCATGTTTATGTCTATGATTGTGGCTCCGTCTTCGATCTGTCTGGCTGCTATCTGCAGGGCTTCGTCGTATTTGCCTTCTGAGATGAGGCGGGCGAATTTACGGGAGCCAGCTACGTTGGTTCTTTCTCCGACGTTGGTGAAGTTGCTGTTTCGGATGTCAATTGTTGTTGTTTCCAGGCCACTTACTGTCAGCGCTGGCTTCTCATCCTTGAAATGGGCGGTTTTTGAGGATGAGTCCCCTGATTTGGTCTTCTCATCCTTGAAATGGGCGGTTTTTGAGGATGAGAAATCGGGTAGCTGGCGAGGGGCGGTGCCGGCAAGGGCTGTGGCGATGGCTCTGATGTGGTCTGGAGTTGTGCCGCAGCATCCTCCTGCGATGTTCAGGAGGCCTTTGGATGCCATTGCCTTGACTGCCTGGGCCATGTCTTCCGGGCTCTGGTCGTAGCCTCCCATTTCGTTAGGAAGTCCGGCGTTGGGGTAGCAGCTTACGGCGCAGTCACACCACTGGGAGATTTCTTCCATGAGCGGGGTCATTTCTGCTGCTCCGAGCGAGCAGTTCAGTCCGAAGGCTAGGATAGGGTAGTGGCTGATGGCTGTGTAGAATGCCTTGAGTGTCTGTCCTGTGAGGGTCCTTCCGCTTCGGTCTCCTACTGATACGGACACTATTACCGGTGTCTTGTCCGAGCACTCCTGGATGGCTGCCAGGGCTGCCTTCACATTGAGTGCGTCAAAGCATGTCTCGATGAGAAGGAGGTCTGCTCCTCCTTCGAGAAGTGCTTGAGCCTGTTCGCGGTAGGCTTCACGCATCTGGTCGAAGTCATATGGCCTGAATCCCGGGTCGGAAACATCCGGCGACAGGGACAGTGATTTGGATGTCGGTCCCATACTTCCGGCTACCAGAATCCTTCTGCCTGCACTGGCATCATCCTCTGAGGTGCCTCCCATATATTCATCCGCCACCTCTCGGGCGAGTCTGGCTCCTTCATATGCCATGCGTGCCGCGTAGTCCTCACAACCGTATTCCGACTGCGATATCCTGTTGGCACTGAAGGTGTTAGTCTCGATGATGTCCGCTCCGGCTTCGATATATTCCCTGTGGATGGATCTGATGATTTCCGGACGGGTGAGGTTGAGACATTCGCTGTTGCCTTTGAGCTCAGATCTGCATTCTTCAAATGCTCCTTCGCGGTAGTCTGATTCGGTAAGTGAGTGGCGCTGGATCATCGTGCCTGTGGCGCCGTCGAGTATGAGAATCTTATCTTGGGGAATATATGCCATTTTATATACGCTTAATAATACAAAGATAGCCATTTTAATTGGGAGTTTTAACATTTTTTCCTAAATTTGCCGACTGTTTTTGTACGGATATAAATAAATACAAATAATTGGATATGGCTAAAGAAATCAAAAACCCAAATGCTGAGGCAGTAGCTGAGGCAGTTTCAAAGACAGAGAAGTTCTTTACAGAGAACGGTAAGCTCATCGCCGGCCTTGCTGCAGGTGTTGTAGTAGTTGCAATCGCAGTTTTCTGCTGGTTCAAGTTCGCTTATCAGCCTGCAGTCGTTGAGGCTCAGGGTCAGATGGCTCTTGCTGAGCAGAATTTCATCGCTGCTGATTATGAGGTTGCTCTCAACGGCGACGGTAATGTTCTCGGTTTCAATCAGATCATGGAAGAGTACGGCGCTAAGGCTGGCAAGGCTGTGTATTTCTACGCAGGTGTTTGCGAGCTCCAGCTCGGTAACTTCGAGGCTGCAATCAAGGCTCTCGAGAAGTACAATGGCAAGGACGCTATCCTCGCTGCACGTGCAACTGCTTGCATCGGTGACGCTTATGTAGGACTCGAGAACTATGCAAAGGCTCTCGCTTACTTCCAGAAGGCTGCTGATGTAGCTGACAACATGTTTGCTGCAGGTTACCTCCTCAAGGCTGGTCAGGTTGCTGAGAAGCTCGGTGAGAATGCAAAGGCTCTCGGTTTCTATGAGACAATCAAGGACAGCTATCCACAGTCAATGGAGGCATATGAGATCGATAAGTACATCGCACGTATCGAAAATAAGTAAGAGCTATGGGAAGAGCGTTTGAGTTTAGAAAGGAAAGAAAGTTCAAGAGATGGGGTCGCATGGCCCGCGTCTTCACTAAGATCGGTAAGGAAATCACTATCGCTGTAAAGCAGGGTGGTGCTGATGTGACTGGTAACCCACGTCTCCGTGCGCTTATTCAGACTGCACGAAGCGAGAATATGCCTAAGGATAACATCGAGCGTGCTATCAAGAGAGCTACCGATAAGGATCAGGCAGATTACAAGGAGGTAGTATTCGAGGGATACGGTCCTCATGGTATCGCTGTTCTCGTTGAGGCTGCTACCGATAACAACAATCGTACAGTTGCAAATGTACGTTCGTATTTCACAAAGAGTGGTGGTTCGCTCGGAACTTCAGGAAGCGTTGACTATATGTTCGACCGCAAGTGTATGTTCCGTATGAAGACTGCTAATCCGTACGATCTTGAGGAGCTTGAGCTTGAGCTCATCGACTTCGGTGTTGAGGAGATCTTTGAGGAGGAGAACGAGAATGAGGAAATGGAGATTGTTCTCTATGGTGAGTTCACTGCATTCAACACTATCCAGAAGTGGATTGAGGAGAATGGCTATGAGCTTATCGCTGCAGAGTTCACCCGTCTTCCAAACGTTGATCTCAAGGTTCTTGAGGGTGACGCTAAGGCAGATGTCGAGAAGCTTATCGAGCGTATCGAGGAGGATGACGATGTGCAGAACGTTTACACAACAATGCAGCCGTAATCATTACGACATATTTCTTATAGGGACTGGTTCGAAGGACCGGTCCCTTTTTTGTTTGGTGTCTTGTGACCCTTTTGTGTGACAGGTTTGGGGACTTTGCCTCTTGGTGCCTTTTGTCTCCGGGGTTTCGCTGCCCTTTGTCTCCGAGATTTCTGTGCCTTGGCCCGTACGGCTCCGGGGTTTCGCTGCCCTTTGGCTCCGAGATTTCTGTGCCTTTTTTGCGGGAGGTGTTCTCCACCTGTCGTTTCTAATGCAGGTGGAGAACACGCTAATTTTGTAAGTGTCTGATTTGTAGGGTGTTGCAATTTTGGAATGTTCTCGACCTGCTTGCCGAACAGCAGGTGGAGAACAAAAAGGCAGAGATAATGGCCAAAAAGGCAGAGATAATGACCAAATATACATTTGGGATATACCAAATCAGTGGAAATGTCGAAAAAAATGCTATCTTTGTCAAGATTGGTAAATTGTATAGTTATGGGTATACAACAGGACAAGATCAAGGAACTTGTTGAGCGCAGGGCTGCTGCCAGAATGGGTGGAGGCCAGATGAAGATTGACGCTCAGCATCAGAAGGGAAAACTCACTGCGCGTGAGAGGATTGCATTGCTCTTGGATGAGGGCAGTTTCGAGGAATTCGATATGTTCGTCAGACATCGCTGTACGAATTTCGATATGCAGAATTCAAGTTTCGATGGTGATGGAGTGGTGACCGGAATGGGTACCATTGACGGACGTCTTGTGTATGTTTCTGCTCAGGACTTTACTGTCTCTGGCGGTTCAATGTCTGAGACTATGGCTCAGAAGATTTGCAAGGTGATGGATCTTGCTGTCAGGAACGGAGCTCCTTATATTGCTTTGAATGATTCGGGCGGGGCTCGTATTCAGGAAGGAGTCTGCTCTTTGGCTGGCTATGGAGAGGTCTTTGAAAGAAATATCCTTGCTTCAGGTGTAGTGCCTCAGATTTCCGGCATTTTCGGTCCTTGTGCAGGTGGCGCAGTATATTCTCCTGCCCTTACCGACTTTACGGTTATGGTAAAGGATTCATCCTATATGTATCTGACAGGTCCTTCCGTAGTCAAGACTGTGACAGGCGAAGAGGTTACCCATGAGGATCTCGGTGGTGCAAGTGTTCATTCAAGCAAAAGTGGTGTGGCTCATTTTTCTGCTGAATCTGAACAGGAAGCAGTGGCTACAATCAAGGCTCTTATAAGTTTCCTTCCTTCGAACAATCGTGAACAGGCTCCGTTCGTAGTGTCAGAGGACCCTGCAGGTCGCTATGATGATGCTCTCAATGATATTATCCCTGACAATCCTAACAAGGCTTACGATATGTATCAGGTCATCGGCAGCATCGTGGATGACGGACGTTTCCTCGAGGTTCACAAGAGCTGGGCTAAGAATATTATCGTTGGCTTTGCCCATATGTACGGCCGTTCTGTGGGAATCGTTGCCAATCAGCCTAAGATTCTGGCAGGTGTTCTCGATATAAATGCTTCGCGTAAGGCTGCGCGTTTCGTGCGTTTCTGCGATGCTTTCAATATTCCTATAGTGACGTTGGTGGATGTTCCAGGCTTCCTTTGCGGTACGCAGCAGGAGTATGGTGGCATCATCACTCACGGCGCAAAGCTTCTTTATGCTTATGGCGAGGCTACAGTTCCTAAGGTTACCGTGACTCTCAGAAAATCATATGGCGGAGCGCATATCACTATGAGCTGCAAGCAGTTGCGTGGTGATATCAACTATGCTTGGCCGTCAGCTAACATTGCTGTTATGGGCGCTGAGGGTGCCGTGGAGATCCTATATTCCAAGGAATTGAAAGCTATTGAGGATCCTAAGGTGAGGGCGAGTGTAAGAGAAGAGAAGAAAAAGGAGTACAATGATTTGTTCTGCAATCCTTTCAATGCTGCTTCATATGGCTATATAGACGATGTCATAGAGCCGCGCAATACGCGTTTCCGTGTAATCAGAGCTCTGGAGCAGCTGGCTGAGAAGAAGCAGGAGAATCCTTGGAAGAAACATGATAATCTCCCATTGTAGTTATGATTCACGACGTTGAAAGTTATATAATCACAATTAAAAGAAAGGGTACTGCTGTGCAGGCTCCTGCAGTTGTGGCTTCTGCCCCAGCGGTTGCTTCTGTTGTGGTCCCTGCAGAGTCTCAGGCTGTAGAGGTTAAGTCTGCTGAGGTGAGAGCTGCTGCCAAGGCTGTGGCCTCTCCACTTCCTGGAGTGGTTGTGGATGTGAAGGTGGCTGCCGGTGATGTGGTGAAGGCAGGACAGACAGTTGCTGTGCTTGAGGCTATGAAGATGGAGAATGATATTCTGGCTGAGTGCGACGGTGTGGTTGCTGCTGTGGATGTGAAGGTGGGGGAGTCGGTGCTGGAGGGTGCTGTTCTCTTGACAATCAGCTAGTTAAATGTTAATATGATGCAAGATAGGATTGATAAGGTACATAAGTTTCTGGAGGAGAATGGGATAGAGTATCACACTCATCGTCATCCGCCTCTTCCTACGATCGAACTTGCTCTTGAGTACTGGAAGGAGATTGATTCTACACATTGCAAGAATCTTTTCTTCAGGAATCATAAGGGCAACAGGCATTATCTCGTGGTGTTTGAGTGCCATAAGGAATTGGGCATCCATTCATTGGAGAAGAGCCTGAGACAGGGTAAGTTGTCCTTCGCTTCTCAGGAGAGAATGGAGCGTTGTCTGGGGCTGCTTCCGGGTTCTGTGTCGCCTTTCGGTCTTATAAATGATATGAACCTTGTCTGTGACGGGGTTCCTTGTGAGGGTGTGGCTGCGAAGGAGCTGTTTGAGAATGGTCATCGTGTGAAGCTTTTCCTCGATGCTGATCTTCAGATGGCTGAGCGTCTGAGCTTCCATCCTTGCGACAACACGGGCAGCACTGTGGTGAGCAATGAGGGATTCATGCGTTTCCTTAAGCTCTGGGGCGGTGAATATGAATGGATTAAGGTTGGTGATCAGGAGTAGTAGATATGCCGGTACTTGAGAAGATAGTAATTTCTGATTTCAGAAACATTCAGCTTCAGGAGATTGATTTTTCGCCTAACATCAACTGCATCAGCGGTAACAATGGCGAGGGTAAGACCAATCTTCTGGATGCTATATATTATATGTCTATGACCAAGAGCGCCTTCGCTTCGTCTGATAAGTTCAATTTCAGACATGGAACCGAGGAGTTTTCTCTTGCAGGCACTTATCGTATGCCGAATGGTCTGTCGAGCCGATTTGCGCTGAAGATGGGTGCGAAGGGGGAGAAGAAGGTTAAGCGCGACGACAAGTTCTATCAGAAGGTGTCGGAGCATGTGGGTGTGCTTCCGGTGGTGATGGTTTCTCCGGCTGACGTGTCTATGGTCAGCGAGTCTGGTGATGAGCGCAGAAGGTTTGTGAATGCTGTGCTTTCACAGATGGACAGGGAGTATATGGCTGCGATGCAGCAGTACAACAGGCTCTTGCTCCAGAGGAACAAGATGCTTAAGGATGCTGTGGTGGACAGGTCGCTTCTGGAGGTCATCGATATGAGGATGTCGGCTCTTGCCGGTCCTGTGTATGAGGCTCGCAAGCGTTTTGTGGCAGACCTGAAACCTATTGTGGCTGAATATTATAAGGCTCTTTCGGGAGATTCGGAGCAGGTGGATATTGAGTATGAGTCAGAGCTTTCGAAGGATTCTCTTGAGAATATTCTGGCTGCTTCATTCGAGAAGGACCGTATTCTCAAGCATACGACTTCCGGCATTCATCGCGATGATTTTGTGTTCACCATGAACGGTCATCCTATCAGAAGGTTCGGTTCTCAGGGACAGCAGAAGTCTTTCTTGGTGTCGTTGAAGTTTGCCCAGTACGAGATCATGAAGCGTAATTATGGTTTTGCGCCGATGCTTCTGCTGGATGATGTGTTTGATAAGCTTGACATGGGACGTATCTCGAATCTGCTCCAGATGGTGGCAAGCAATGATTTCGGTCAGATTTTCATCACTGACAGCAATAAGGTGAGGATGGCTGGAATCGTGGACCGTCTGACTCAGGACAGGGCGTATTTCGAGACTGTAGGTGGTGTGTTTACTAGGATTTAGGTATGGCATTTGACGGTAGACATAATAAGCTCAGACGTAAGGAGGCTGTAGGTATGGAGGATCTCATGCTGCAGTATCTTCGCGATATGAAGTTGACTTCGGGCATGAACCGTCAGAGGGCTACAGAGGCATGGAACACGGTGTCCGGTGCTTCACGATATACTTTGTCGGTGACTTTCGAACGAGGGGTGATGACTTGTGCGATAAGTTCTTCCCTTGTGAGGAATCAGCTTTATTTTCAGAGGGATGTGTTGGTGGAGAAGCTTAACGAGTTTCTTGCGGCTGACACTTTGTACGATGACGGCGGTAAGGCAGGACCGGCGGTCAAGGTGTTGATTTTGAAATAGTTATATATGAAGATTGTTGTAGATAGCAAGGTGCCTTTCCTCGAGGGTGTATTTGAGCCTTATGCGGAAGTTGTGTACATAGATGGAAGGAAGATTTCTCACGCTGATATAATCGATGCGGATGCTATGATCATCCGTACGCGTACCCGTTGTGATGCTGCTCTCCTTGATGGGACTAAAGTCAAGATGATTGCTACTGCTACCATTGGTACTGACCATATCGATCTGGATTATTGCGCAAGTCATGGTATTGAGGTGAATAATGCTGAGGGATGCAATGCCGGTGGTGTGATGCAGTATGTGTTCTCTGCTCTCTATGGTGTGGCTGCCCGTAAGGCCATCAAGCTGGATGATTGTACTTTCGGTATCGTGGGTGTCGGTCATGTGGGTAAGCTTGTGGAGAAGATGGCGAGATATCTCGGTTTCAAGGTGTTGCTTTGCGATCCTCCGAGAGCTGCTGTCGAGGGACCTGAAGGCTTTTGTTCGCTTGAGTATGTTCTGGCTAATTCTCAGATAGTTACGATGCATGTACCTCTTGATCCTACTACAAGGAATATGGCTGACAAGGCTTTCTTCGATCTTATGCCTGTTGGTTCAATTTTCATCAATGCTTCGCGTGGTGAGGTGGTGGATGAGGATGCTTTGATGGAGTCGCTTCCTAAGTTCGGAGGTGTGATCATCGACACTTGGAAGAATGAACCGGACATTAATGAGGAACTGATGGATATGGTGGATATCGCAACTCCACATATTGCAGGATATTCTTTCCAGGGCAAGCTGAACGGTACTGCGGCTTCGGTTCGTGCTGTGGCTCGTCATTTAGGTATTGAGCAGCTTTATGATTTCTATCCTAGTGAGGGTGGGGAGAATCATGTGCCTTTGCTTCTGGATCTTAAGGGTAAGAAACAGGGTGAGGTGGCCGCTGTATTCCAGTACAATTATCCTATATTTACGGATGATTTCCGTTTCAGGATGGAACCTGGTAATTTCGAGCGCATGAGGTCGGATTATCAGTACAGAAGAGAGATTTATATTGAAGATTAACCACATAAATATCAATTGATTATGTTTAGAAAAGAAGATGTTGCTCAAATCGAGCAGAGAGGTATGACAGTTCAGACTGTAGAGGAACAGGTGGAGCGTTTCAAGAAGGGTTTCCCTTGGATGAAGATCATCGCTCCTGCTACTCCTGAGAAGGGTATTCTTGTTCTTGAGCAGGAGGAAATTGATGCTGCCGTCAATTATTATGAGGAGGCTGCGATCAATGGAAAGTGTAAGTTTGTTCCGGCTTCCGGTGCTGCTTCACGTATGTTCAAGGATCTTTTCAGCGGTCTTGATACGCTGAAGGAGGGTAAGGAACTTGCTGACACTGCTCCTGCTGCGAAGTTCGTGGATCAGATCCAGTCTTTTGCTTTCTACACTCCTGAGCTTTTCGGTGAGACTGTTTGTGCTTGTCCTGAATACAGGGAGTCAGTTCTTGCAAAGACTCTTACTGACGAGGGTCTTGGCTATGGTGCTAAGCCTAAGGGTGTGCTTAAGTTCCATAAGTATACAGATGGTGAGATCAGAACTGCTTTTGCTGAGCATCTTGTTGAGGCTCAGGATTATATGAAGAATGAGGATGGTTCGGCTAATCTGGTCGTGACTATTTCTCCTGAGCACCAGCAGCTTTTCGAGGAGGCTTATGCTGAGGTTAAGGCTGCTTATGAGGCTAAGTATGGTGTGAAGTATAATATCACTTTCACTTTCCAGGATAAGGCTACTGACACTATCGCTGTTGATGTTGAGAACAATCCGTTCAGGACTGAGACTGACTCTCTTCTTTTCCGTCCTGCTGGTCATGGTGCGTTGATCTATAACCTCAATAAGCTTGAGGAGGAAGTTGTTTCAATCAAGAACATCGATAACGTGGCTAATGAGCGTCTTCTTCCAGAGACTGCTTTGTGGAAGAAGGTCCTCATCGGTAAGGCTCTTGAGCTTCGTGACACTCTTCACGGCTATCTTCGCGAGCTTGACATCGTGACTAATAAGAATATCGCTCCTGCGTTTGCTATGCCTATCCCTGCACACACCGGTATGGGTAATGAGGATGTTTACCAGAGTTCTGAGGTTCAGATGCTTTGTGATGACATCGAGGAGTTCCTCGAGCAGACTCTTTGCATCAAGATGCCTGTGGCTGATGATTGCAAGGCTAGGGTAGAGGCTATCCGTGAGAAGCTTAACCGTCCTGTACGTGTTGCTGGTATGGTGAAGAATCAGGGTGAACCTGGTGGTGGTCCTTTCCTTATCGCTGAAAAGGATGGTTCTACTTCGCTTCAGGTGCTTGAGAGTGTTCAGATCAATATGTCTGATGAGGCTTCTCGCAACGCTCTTGCTTCGGCTACTCATTTCAATCCGGTTGATATCGTTTGCTGTCTCCATGATTATCAGGGTGAGAGCTTCGATCTCCTTAAGTATGTGGATGAGGATGCAGGTTTCATCTCTTCTAAGAGCTATCAGGGTCGTGAGCTTAAGGCTCTCGAACTTCCTGGTCTTTGGAATGGTGCGATGAGTAAGTGGAATACTCTCTTTGTTGAGGTTCCTCTCGCTACTTTCAATCCAGTGAAGGTTGTGCTTGATCTTCTCCGTCCTGCTCACCAGAACTAGAAGATACACTTTTTCTGCCTCTTGATTATACCTGCTTTTGAGGCAAGAATGATGATGTGGTGTTCTCCACCTGTATGTTTTTCAGCAGGTGGAGAACATCGCTTTTTTGCATTATGCTGATAATTATCGAGTTATAAAATTTGCGTGTTCCCCATCTGCATCAACATAGGCAGGTGGAGAACGCTTAGGGCGATTTTGGAAAGAAATGGTGGTGTAGCTGGGGCTAGAGTCGCTCAGCGGCGAGGAGGAGGTTGCCTGCTGTGTCGGATTTGAGGCCGAAGATGTGGATGTGGTCACTGGATTTTGTGCCGAGTTTCTTGCGGAGGGTGTCAGTGTCCATCGGGAGGTTTCGCGCTGTGACTTCCGCTTTTGGATATTCGGCTGCGATTTGTTTGATGCTGCGCTTGTCCAATGACTCACATCTCAGGATGCTGAAAACTTTACCCATTTTCCATATGGCGGCCAATGAGTCCTGATCAGATACTATATAATAATGAGTCGATCTGCCTAATTTCTTAAGTCCGTATTTTGCACTGAGCAGATTATAGGCTCCTGCCTTCATCAGTGCTTTACCGGGCTCGAACAGATGAGTTGCTGTTTCAATTTCGTCTTTGCCTGCAATCAAGGGTGCAGATGATCTTTCTTCGCTCGGGCTGAATGAAAATTCTGCCATCTCGTATTTGCCCTCATCCTCTGAGCCGGTCAGTTCCACCGCTGTGATGCTGTAATCTCCCGCCCATTCTCTGTCCATCCACACGAGCAGTTCCTTGCATTCGCCTCCTGCTCCCACAATGTGTACCTCTCTGCAGCATCCTCCAAGTCTTTCGCATACCATTGTGATGTCTGCCATTGGGGAGAGTTTAAGGAGTATGTGTCTGCTGAATCTGAAGAGATCGTCTTTGAGGGTGAGGATGTCCGGTGTGCAGTCTTCGAGCAGGAAGACTTTGCGACCTCCTTCTCCTCTTCGTGCCGGATCGAGGTAGATTATGTCTGGTCTGAATTCTGAGAATAATGCTGTGAGTAGTTCGGAATCTGGCACGACCATGCAGTTGCATATCTCTATGTTTCCTGCTTCCAGAACTGCAAAATTATGCTTTGCAGCATCGCACAATGCCTTTTGCATCTCGCAGTAGAGTACCTGTGAAGCCTTCTTGGAGAAGAACCATGAGTCCACTCCCAGTCCTCCTGTAAGGTCTGCCAATCTCCATCCGTCAGGACCTGCTGGAGATTCGTTCATGTTTGATTCATTGCCTTTCCGGGCAGCAATCCTTTCTGCCAGCTGGGCTTTATAGAGTCCGGTGAGCGAGCTGCTGCACTGTTCTGCTGAGAGTTTTACCGGGAAAAGAAGTCGGGGATCAGCATACCATTTCCTTACCTTGCCTTTCAGCTTCAGCCTGCTTTCGATGCAGTTGACTGCAATGTCCATGTCAATGCCCGGCCACTTGTCACGGTCAAGAATCAATCTTGATGTGTCAGCCTGAATGTTGGTCTGAACGAATTCGAGAAGTCTTTCCACTACCTGTCGTTGGATGTTGAACTGTTGTAGTGAAGATCTATGGTTGCAGGTACTTGGATGGTAACTTGCTCTTTGACAGGAACTTTCTCCATTATCGGATCGCCGTTTGCATCGAGCATAGGAGTGCCGAACTGGTCGGTCTTCGGAACTTCTGTGTAGACAATATTTCCGTTTTCATCCACCTTGTCCTGAGTTATGACCTTATCCACAGGATAAGCCACTTCGAGGTCGATCACATACTGACCGTTATCTGTCTTTGTCACTGAAAGTGTGCTGCCTTCAGATGCTCTTGGCCTGTCTGTCTGTGCTGCGTCGTATGAATATACCTGGAATGTGTGGTAAGTGAATGACCACTCATCTTCAGTTTTGCTGAGGTCGATCTTGCCATTGTTGAGCATTGATCTTGAAATCTTGAGCGTAGGGATAAGATTTCCGTCCGTCATTGCACCTTCGCTTTCTACAGTTCCCGGTGTGAAGAGGAAGGTGATCTGAGAGTCTTCCTTGGCAGTCATGCTCTGGATTGCGAATCTGCCGTTGTATCCGTAGCCGTCGCTGCCTGAGTAGAATACGCATCTGTCATATTTGTTGCCGAGGCTCTTTTTAAACTCTCCGCTATATTCTGCTCTGAGGGTCTTGCCTCCTTCGTTTGTAAGGCTGAGGCTTGCTGTCATAATCTTGTTCTCGATGCTTACCTTGATGCTTCCGTAGCTTCCTCTGAGCTTGAATTCCTCGCCGTCGTCAAAGAGTACAGATGTGCCTGTTGGTACGTTGCTGGTTGTGAGGTAAACTGTCTTGCCAAGCTGGTTTGCAGCAATTGTGAAATCAAGTGCCTGATAGTCTGAGCTATAGAGGATGATTCGACTTGGTGAGCCGTTCTCCATCTCGATGTATTCTGCAGATGTGAGGTCTGCTTTCTTTCTGTTGTATGCCCACTGGTTTGCAAGTGACTGCTCGGTGTGCTCTGAGTATGGTCCGCTGTATTTTCCTGAGATTGCGTTTGCTGCTGCCTTGAGCGACTGTGATGAGAATTCAAAGCTGATGTTGCCTGAAGTTTTGTCGATTGAGCAGCTTACCATACAAAGTCCGCTATTCTCTTTTTCGTCGTATCTGATGAAGTTTCCTGTCTGTTCGAAGGTCTCTTTCTGACCGCCAAGCTTTGAGTTAGGAATTGTGATTACGAGTTCACCTATGGATTTTTCGATCTCATCTACTGTCTTGTAGCCAGCTGTCTCCGAAATCCAGATCTGTGTGTCGTTGCCAAGTGGGTATACGACTACCGATCTGATGCCATAGGTGTTGCCGTCATACTCAAACGAGCCGAGGAGTTCTTCCGGCTGAGGACCGGTCTGTGTGTTCTGAGGCTGGCATGACACCATTGCCATGAGGGAAATTCCTATGAGTGAAGCTATAGCAGATACTTTCATAATCTTTTCTGTTTGTTTCATTTATATCCCTGCGAAGATAGTGATTTTTCCCGTACATATGGAGTTTTGCTGTTAAAAATATTCACTTGCTCTGTGTAATGGTCCGTAGATTGCTTTAGCAGTGTCGGTGTTTAATTATTAGAGTTATGAAAAGATTTATATTGATTTTCCTTTCCTTGGGATTTTTCCTGATGTCGGAGAAAGATTCTGATGCATGCACAGGTATTTCTCTGCCTTCATCTGACGGTGGAAATGTGGTAGCGAGGACAGTAGAGTGGGCGGCGACTCCGATGCAATGCGGTTATGTTGTCAGTCCAAGAAAGTATAAACAGCGTTCCTACACTCCGGACGGAGCAAACGGAATGGAGTTTGAGTCAAAATACGGTTATGTCGGTATATATACTGAATATGAGCCGTTTGTGGTGGAAGGTGTAAATGAAAAGGGTTTGTCGGCCGGACTCTTTTTCTTCCCTCAATACGGGGAATATGCGCCATATAGGCCTGAGGACAGTGCAAAGACTATCTGCGACATGCAGTTCGTTTCATGGGTGCTGTCTCAGTTCGCTTCAATCGATGAGCTGAAGGCTGCTCTTGAAAGTGTGTCGCTTGTTACATTGAACCACAAGATCGGTGCAGTTCACTGGAGAATCACTCAGCCTGACGGTAAGATGGTGGTTCTGGAGGTTGTGGATGGTGTGCCTCATTTCTATGACAATGAGCTAGGTGTCCTTACCAATTCTCCGGGATTTCCATGGCATATGACAAATCTTGATAATTACGTCAATCTGAGGCCGGGTGCTGCGTCAGATTATGACCTGACTGCCGGAGTCGAGCTCAGAGCCATAGGTGGCGGTAGTGGCATGATAGGACTTCCAGGAGACTTTACTCCTCCTTCAAGATTTGTCAGAGCTGCTTTCTTCAAGGCTACTGCTCCTCAGTGGAAGACCAGCTGGGAGGCTGTTCAGCAGGCATTCCATATCCTCAATAACTTTGATATTCCTATCGGTATCCAGTTCCCTAAGGGAAAGGCTCCTGAAGGAATGATGAGTGCAACGCAGTTTACTGCGGCTACAGACCAGAAGGCAATGCGATTCTATTACAGAACCGCATACAACAGCAGCATCCGCTGCATCGACCTTAAGTCTGTGGATTTTTCAAAGGTGAAATACCAGTCCCATCCTCTTGACGATGTTAAGGAGGAACAGGTTCAGATGCTGAAAATAGGGTAGAGTAACCTCGTCCTCAGGCTGTGGTCAGGCCAACCAGACGCTGGGGCTCTTCATACATCAATTTATTTGCGAGTCGCCGGACCCCTGCGTGGATCCGGCGATAAATCTTTATGGTCTCAGACCGCTTCCTCCCTGGAGGGTAATGGTCTCACCTGTAACGTAGTGTGCATCTTCGCTGGCCAGGAATACAGCCACTCGTCCTATGTCTTCCTTAGGGTCTGCGAAACGTCCGAGAGGAATGCCCTGGATGGTCTTTTCGAAGAGGTCAGGGAACTGTTCTCTCCACTGCTGCAGGCTTTCCGTCATTGCAAGAGGGCAGATTACATTCACTCTGATGCCGTCTGGTCCCCATTCTGCCGCTGCTACTCGCGACATGCCTCTGATTCCTTCCTTTGCGGCAGCATATGACGATTGTCCTAGCTTTCCGAACAGGCCGGCTCCCGATGCGAAGTTTATCACTGAGCCGTGGGTCTCCTTGAGATATGGGTGACATTCGCGCATATAGAAGAATGCTGCGTAGAGTCCCGAATATATTGCAAGGTCGAAATCTTCTCTGCTGTGTTCTACGAGCGGAAGTCCCGATTTGGACACCTGTGCATTGTTGACTAGGGTGTTGATCTTTCCGAATTCGGCAATAGTTCTTGCAACTACATTCTTGATCGCTTCCTCATCTGCTCCGTCTGCAACTATCGGCAGTACCTTTACTCCGTATTGTGCTTCGAGTCTTTCTTTTGCAGATACGAGTCTGGATTCTGTTCTTCCGGTGATCACAAGGTTTGATCCGGCTTCTGCGAAGGCTTCAGCAAGGCCATAGCCTATTCCTTTTCCGCCTCCGGTGATTATTGTTACGTTTCCTTCAAGCTTCTTCATATCCTTATAATTTGATTGTTCATCAAATTTATGCAAAAAATTATCTTTGCAGCCAAATTTATGAGATCACCTATGAAAAGATTCCTGATCCTCTTCCTTTTGTGCTCGTCTTATGCGGCTGCAGCCCAGAACCGCTTGACCCTTGTCGATGAAAACGAACTTCCTTCTTTGGTGGAGAGACTGATGGACAAGCGTGATTCCGTAAATTATGACGGATATAAAGTGCGCAAGATCACTGCTCATATAAATCTGGAGTTTGCCGGTTCTGCAAATGCATATTTTACGGGTTCCCGTTTCGATGAGTTCTCATTCAAAATGAACAGAGTCAGGCTTGAGGTCTACGGAAGGCTCCATGACAAACTTTCCTATCACTTCCGTCAATCCTTCAATAAGTACATCAATCCTTATTCGCTCGACAATATGTCTTCGTCTATCGAGTATGCCAACATCAAGTGGCATACAGGTGACGGATTTGACCTTGTCATAGGAAAGCAGTATATTGCGGTTGCAGGATATGAGGGGTATGTAAATGGCTTGAGAGTCAGGGAATTCAGTGATTTTAACAATAATTTTGAGATTTATCAGACGGGAGTTAAAGGTGTAGTGAAATTCACTCCGGACCAGCTCCTTTCCATTCAGCTGACGAACAACAGGAACAGCGCTGATGACGAGATCTATATATACGGACTTCCATCCGGTATGGAACCTTCAAGGTTCCCTGTTCTCGGTACGGTGAACTGGACAGGGTGGTTTGCTGACAAGACCGTGAATCTCATGTATTCCGCTTCAGCCGGTCAACTTGCCAAGGGAAAGAATATCTATTACCTGATGTGCGGCAATATTTATGAGAAAGGTCCTGTCCTGGCATATCTTGATGTGCTTTACTGCCGCTCTGCAATCGATGCACAGCAGCGTGTTACTGTTCTTCAGACTCAGGATCCCGTGACCACTCAGAATACTCAGTATCTGACCTTCATTGCAAATGTGGATTATCAGTTCCATCCTAAATGGAATGCATACCTCAAGGGTGTGTATGAGACTGCCGGCGTCTATGAATCCAACGGGATATTCGCGGCCGGCCGATATCTTACTTCCTGGAATGCCCAGGCATGTGTGGAGTGGTTCCCATTTACTGAGGATAAAGGATTCAAGGTGTTTGCCCACTATGTCTATAAGGGACATGAGCTCTCGGACAATGCAAAAACGCTGGGAGCGGTAATGCCGCATTCCCAGCGCGTATCTCTTGGCGTACAGTATATTATTCCGGTACTATAGGATGTTGAGGCTCTGCTCCTTGATCTTTTAATTTTACTATTTACTATTTGTGTGATTTCTATCTTTGACAAACTGACAACAACAGCCGAGGTCTTCAGGGCGGACATTGATGTGTTGTGAATTGCTTTCGAAATTTCTATCTTTGACACACTGACAACAACTGCCTCGGCATATACCTTGTTTCTTACCTTGTTGTGAATTGCTTTCGAAATTTCTATCTTTGACACACTGACAACAACATTTGACTGCAACAATCTGTATCAATTCAAGTTGTGAATTGCTTTCGAAATTTCTATCTTTGACACACTGACAACAACCTTTTAAGGGAACACCTTGAGGCGATGCACGTTGTGAATTGCTTTCGAAATTTCTATCTTTGACACACTGACAACAACCAAAGATACATTCAAACCTTTGCAGGTTGAGTTGTGAATTGCTTTCGAAATTTCTATCTTTGACACACTGACAACAACAGGTCACGGAATTCCTATGAATGCAGTGATGTTGTGAATTGCTTTCGAAATTTCTATCTTTGACACACTGACAACAACGTCTCTTTAATTGGGGAGGAAAGAAAGGCAGTTGTGAATTGCTTTCGAAATTTCTATCTTTGACACACTGACAACAACTTGAATGAAACAATAAATAAAAGAACTTTGGTTGTGAATTGCTTTCGAAATTTCTATCTTTGACACACTGACAACAACAGCACGGAGGTTGTTTCTCCGCACGGTCATGTTGTGAATTGCTTTCGAAATTTCTATCTTTGACACACTGACAACAACTGGTCCTCTTCTTATGCTTGTACGCGAGATGTTGTGAATTGCTTTCGAAATTTCTATCTTTGACACACTGACAACAACCCGCCTGCTTTGCACTCCTATAAAGCGCGTGTTGTGAATTGCTTTCGAAATTTCTATCTTTGACACACTGACAACAACATTCAACTATGCGATAAAGGTTAAAGGCCTGTTGTGAATTGCTTTCGAAATTTCTATCTTTGACACACTGACAACAACTTTCTGAAGACACGCAAGACTCTGCGTCAGGTTGTGAATTGCTTTCGAAATTTCTATCTTTGACACACTGACAACAACCAGGAGGTAGATATGGAGATAACAGGAAAAGTTGTGAATTGCTTTCGAAATTTCTATCTTTGACACACTGACAACAACAGGAGACTTGATTGAATTGGGAGATATGTTGTGAATTGCTTTCGAAATTTCTATCTTTGACACACTGACAACAACCCTTAGTTTGACAATAAACAGCGGGTATGGGTTGTGAATTGCTTTCGAAATTTCTATCTTTGACACACTGACAACAACTTCAAAATAATCACTTCTATCAAAACGTGTGTTGTGAATTGCTTTCGAAATTTCTATCTTTGACACACTGACAACAACAACTCCTCCAATATGATTTTCTTGATTCTCGTTGTGAATTGCTTTCGAAATTTCTATCTTTGACACACTGACAACAACCGCACGTAGTTCGCCAAGTGTGCGAGGTTTGTTGTGAATTGCTTTCGAAATTTCTATCTTTGACACACTGACAACAACCGCGTAAAAATTTGAACATTTTTCGCCTATGTTGTGAATTGCTTTCGAAATTTCTATCTTTGACACACTGACAACAACCAAGGGATTCATTTGCAAACATGCCAGTGAGTTGTGAATTGCTTTCGAAATTTCTATCTTTGACACACTGACAACAACCCTGAGACTTACGCCATAAATCAGCATTGTGTTGTGAATTGCTTTCGAAATTTCTATCTTTGACACACTGACAACAACCAATAGTAAGCCCTTACAATGGAACAATAAGTTGTGAATTGCTTTCGAAATTTCTATCTTTGACACACTGACAACAACTTATTGTTTCATTCAAATACTTGCAAATGTGTTGTGAATTGCTATCGAAATTTCTATCTTTGACACACTGACAAAAACTAGGTGTTATATACTCAGGCATGTGTTCTAGTTGTGAATTGCTTTCGAAATTTCTATCTTTGACACACTGACAACAACTTTTTGATGAATGCTTATCGGAAGAGCTAGTTGTGAATTGCTTTCGAAATTTCTATCTTTGACACACTGACAACAACTGGAACGTCATCACCTTGTGTAGGGATGGTGTTGTGAATTGCTTTCGAAATTTCTATCTTTGACACACTGACAACAACAGAAATAAAATCAATATCTCGAAGTTTATCGTTGTGAATTGCTTTCGAAATTTCTATCTTTGACACACTGACAACAACATTCAAAATAGCTTGATCGCCCAAATACTGGTTGTGAATTGCTTTCGAAATTTCTATCTTTGACACACTGACAACAACAAAGGTAATCCTCATCCATACCAGCACGATGTTGTGAATTGCTTTCGAAATTTCTATCTTTGACACACTGACAACAACGACAAGAGATTCATTATTATAGGTCAATGTGTTGTGAATTGCTTTCGAAATTTCTATCTTTGACACACTGACAACAACCGCTAAAAAATTAACATCACGCAACATATCGTTGTGAATTGCTTTCGAAATTTCTATCTTTGACACACTGACAACAACTGGATATGGGTAATGTGTTGTATATCAAGGTGTTGGGTTGGTGTATTGGAGGATAAAAAATCCGGTCAATTGGCCGGATTTTTCGTATACTATATCTGTTTTATGAATTCTGCCATTACTCAGAAAAGTTCCAATTGAGAAAACTCTATCGGAGCCTTCCTTTCTTTCTTCTCTGTAAAGAGTTCCATTGATCCAAATTGCTTGTCTGTAATAGATAAGATTCCAACCTGCCCAAGTGGAGGGAGGAAAGATTTCACTCGTTTGATGTGAACTTCTGCATTCTCGGCACTAGGGCAATGCCTCATATATATAGAGAATTGAAACATGATGAAGCCATCGGAAATCAACTGTTTGCGAAATTCCGCAGCGGCCTTCCTCTCTTTCTTGGTGTCTGTAGGAAGGTCAAAGAAAACGAGTACCCACATGATACGATATTCGCTGAAGCGATCCATTACATTTCCGGATATATCAGCTTCCTGCTCTCACCACGATAACATTTAACTAAAGAAGATACAGTCTGAGATACTGCAAGCATCAGTGGACTACGTCGTTCATTGATGATCACTTCGGTCACAGGCAGCCCAAGAAGTTGTGCTTTTACAGATTGTGATATTGTGGCGCAACTATTCTCTTTCAAAATATCTAATACGAGCTTGTCTACATATGGACGGTAGGGCTCCATGATGTCGTCAGCCAGGCAATAAGCATTGTATCTGTTGTGATGGTGTATGCCTAGCGTTGGAATAAGACCACTTCCGACTAGCGCTCTTGCTACAATAGCCCTGAGAATAGCATAACCATAATCAAGTAGTCCATTTCTACCATCACATTTGTTATCTCTAGTGAAGAACTCGTCATTAAAGATGGTCTTCCAGTAGTAAACAGCTGCACGGGCTTCCATGTTTTCTACGTCACCGCTTCTTACACTGCCTGCCCATTTAAGCATATTGTTATGAAGCTCTCCCGTTGCATATTTCAGTACAGCTGCTTGATTGCTTATCTTTGCTTCAATGGTCTGCTGCCAAAGTTGCTTCTTTAAGGGGAGGGATGCTTCAATTTGTGACCTGAACCGTTCGGTTTGAATTGTGTTTCCTGCAAGAGGGAGCATTAAACCTGTAGGCATCCTTTTGGAATCACAAGTGATCAATGCGCAATTGTTCTCCAGCAAAGCCTCCATAAGACCCTGAGTGATTGTGATCTGTTTGTTGTCAAGAATGACAATGCCAGTGTCTTCAATCGGAATCGTTCTAATGATGTCTTCTCCTATAGGAAGATCATCGTCGTTCTTCTGTGGCATCTTTATTACTATCTGCTTCATTTTGAGTGATAGGTATGCCGGATTGCCGAAATACAATGTGCGCTTGATCATGACACTATAGATTTATTGTTCGTCAAAAAGTTCCATTTCCTCAGGAGGAGGGGTATTAGGGAGGAAATTTTGTGGTGAGACAACACTTCTTCCAAGCTCCTTTTCGGTTTCTTTCCTGGCTATGCCCGCCACGTTTCCTCCTCTTTTGGCTATTCTTTTACTTTGCGAAAAAGTTTCAGGCGCCTCTTTCTGTGAAATCTCCGTCGTTACTCTTTCCCCAAGCATTGTGAAAATAAGCTCCAGGTCATCCATGTGATCGCGGAGATTCTGGTTCTTTCCTGTAAGACCCTTGAAATCTTTATATTCAGTTGGGGACATGCCAAATGTCGCTTTGGATATCTCAGCAGTAAGAATTGCATATTCCTTCTCCTCTTTAATACCTCTCTTTTTCCATTCGTCTGTAAGATTCTGCCTGATTGCGATACCTCTCAAACGCTTATCAATCCAATCTTTTGGATACCCCTTTTGCTCGTATAGGCTTTTCATTCTCTCCTGCGCGAGTTCTGGATTTTCTATTTCCAGTATGCGATCATAACCAACCTGAGCAAGCCACTGTTTGAATGGCTCAGCCTTAGGAGATGGAATCGACTGAATTATACGGAATAGAGATTTTATATTAGCAGCCATCACTTTTCTGAGTTTCCCGTCATGTGCAATCATTTGTACCTGGGTACAAATTGTACCCCAGTTGATTTGCAACTGAGTATCACGAGACCTCATGCGCTTAATGTATTGTTTTGGGTCTGCACTATCCGTAAGGGCAGCTACTATGTCTTCTATAGAGAAATACCATTGCTCCTCCTCTTCATTCCATACAGACCTGATTTTTCTGTCTTGAAATAACTTTATCTCGTTCATGTTTATTTCTTTTTAGGTAAAAACTCTGTACCTATATAGGTGATATTTCCTAGCCTATCAACTTTTATCGGAATACATAACTCTTTGATCATCTCTCCAGTTATTGCTCTTTCCATTTTGTTGTGTCTAGAAAACTCTACTTTGTCCACTATTGATTTTGCGACTAAATGATTTACAAATGGGCATTGTATTCCAGATGATGAAACCATTTTATAAACTCTTTCTGGTGTGATACATTGAGTAACTTGACCGATCTCTATATCCTCGCAACTTGGAACATACACCAAATCGTTTGGAGATAGATAAAATAGCAATTTGTCACCAGATGCATTCAATTCTGGTACTGGAGATAGGCCCTGCTTCATTCTTTCTATTACCTCGTTCAAAGGTATAGTGTCAAATGTGCGTTCATCTTTATCATTTGCGTAAACTGCAAAGTATAGATTTGTACCTTTGGCTGCTTCTACGAATTTATCCTTTTTATTCCCATTTTTACCAATTGCGAATTTGCTGGCGTGTTCGTATACTCTCACCTTGTATATTGGAAGGTGTTGATGGCCATTGTTTAGACGCATTAAATCTGCGTTCATTCTTTCTATTCCATCAGGACTAAATGCAAGTTTAGGGTCATTGTTGTAATCGGAAAGGTGTGCAAGAAGAATTTTCTGAATTCCAGTGTCTGTTACTGCTGTTCTGATTTTCTTCTCGTCAAAGCTCTCGTCAATTGACTTCCTTACAGCATAGGTGTCATCAGTAAAGTAATATACCTTAACTCTGTTAGGGTTAAATTCGGCCCAGATGTCCTTGTTCTCTCCTTCGCTGAAATATTTCTTTATTAACTTTTCGTTATAATTCAACTTCAACAACTTATTGATTTCATCTCTCAGTTCCTTACCGACAATTAAATCTGGATTCTGGAGGGCGACTCCAAGACGAACTTCTTTAATCTCTCTCAATGAAACTTTACCGAAAATGGTGTCTTTATGTAACGGCTTTCTAATTGCCCACCAATCTGAATCTGATTTTTGAGCAACTAACCCCTTTATAGGATTACCTTTGCTGTCAACACGTACGCTACCATCATCACTCTTGTATGATGTGTAAAGATTTGTGGCTTTGTTTATCACGCGGAGATTCTGCTTGAAGCTCACGATGATGCCTTCAAGTGTCATTTTGGCATCTTGAGTAAAAGTATTCCAAGGCTTGATGAATTCTTTAGCCACCTCTCTCTCTTCTCCATTAATGATGACTTTTTCATAATTCCTCAACTTTCTTGATAACTGATGACGAATAGCCCTATTCTCGGATTTCGCAGCTTCGTTATTAAGAAGATGCACGTGGCTTCTGGATGCGCATGCAATTACGATTGCATCCATAGCGTGATGTCTATGGTCAATTCTTTTATTACTGAATCCACGAGATAATTCATCCGGTATGTTAGGAATTAAATGTCCTTGACGATTTAAGCACGTAAATGCAGTGGTGTTACATAAATTGTTGAGGCGTATAAATCTAGGGAGTATGATGCTGTTCCATACATCGTTAAGTCCCCAGTCTTTTTTTAACCTGGCTGTTATGTTGCCGTTGCAGACGATCAGATTCCTGGAGACTGTTTCTTGTTCAAATTCCCCTGGTTTAATTTCCTCCCTTACGATGTTGGAGAGTAGTCCCATCACATACTTGCTTATATATCTGGTGTCATTCATCTGGCGTTCTATAAATCCATCAGGAATGTCTTCTAGCAACAATCTTTGCATTTTGGCGCCATTGCCGGCATAAGTCTTCTTCACGAGATTCTCATATGCTTCTTCGCTGAGAATTGTGACAGTCCTGCCTCCGGAGAGAGTTACAATTTCACCGTGATGCTTTTTAATGAATTCATATCCAAGTAACCTGTCTTTTAGCTTGTTTACTTCTGCTTCACAGATTACCTTGTTCTGAAGTGAGTCGTCAAAGTATCTTGACTGTGGGATTATATGCTCAATCTCGTATTCATGAGTAAACAGCTTTGCAAGTGGGATTGTTTGACCGGTGTAAGGTGAACGGTAATTCTGTTCCAGCCAAGTCTTGTATTTGATGATATCGGACTTGCTAGGTCTTTTGGATGAGTCTGTGCTGCTTAATCTGGAAATTATATCATTAATGTCATCTTCTCTGTCTTTGCCATTCAATAGTGCCCCCTCTTCATATATTCTTAGAATTTCTTGATGAATAGGAGAGTAAGGACGAACAGAATCAACCTTATATTCTGGATTCAAAAATTCCTGAAGCAGTGTCTTGATTCGTTGATTTGTGTTTTCGTTCTCAATGATTCTACGTGTTGCTTTTGCTCTCTGGTCACTTGTGCTTTTAAGATTTCTACCCAACTCAATATGAATCTCATCAATGTGGCCAACATTGCGCCAGATATCTCTGACTGTACGCAACGTTTCAGTAACAACTTGCTCTACAACAGGGTTGCGTAGTGAGTGCTGTCTGAAATTGTTTAGATAAAGATCGATGTCTTCTGGTGTATTCCATTTTTCGGTTTCTTTTCCCTCTGAGTGGCGTCCGTAGACAACATAGCTAGCCAGCCAAAGTGGAAGTCCTTGGTAATCTTCAAACTTACAAAGAGATGACACTTTGTCACGCACTCTATTGTCTATATGTACGTCATATTCACCAGAAAGGAGTTTCTCTATTCTGTCATGTACTGTGCTGTTAATGGAATCTGCACTCCAATATTTTCCTAATCTCATCAGAGAAAGCAGTTTCTTAATAGCCTTTTCTGAATATGAACCATGGTCATCTTCCTCAAATTTTATTGATTTGAGTTTCTGTATTGTTTTATCTGAGAAGTGTGCTCTTAGTTGGTCAAAGAGTCCACCAGTTCCAATTTTTGCATCGCTGAATACACTGTCAATTTCTTCTTTTGTTTTTACTGAGTATAGAAGATGCCATATCTTTGATGTGAGCTCTGGAGTCAGACTTGCAACCTCGGACTTCTCTAATTTAGCTGTAATTGCTGCTCTAGTCTTATTGCATGGGTATTTTTTGTCTTCTACATAGTTCCATCTGACAGGCAATTTTCCGCTATTAATCTTGAAACCGAAATACTTAGTTAAAATAGTGCTCTGGTCAATTTCCTTTCTGTCGTTAAGCCATTCAAATAGTCTTGTCCAATCTGCGTATGAATCCAGATATTCGCTAGTTATATCTGTATTTCTGCCATCGTTAGCATAGAGTCTGAGATTAGAGATGAATTGCCAAAGTCTAAACTCTTGAAACAATGGGTTGGATTTGGCAATACATTTCAAAGGTGAGATGACAATCTGCCCATTGTTGGGGTTAATATATCTGTAAGATTCATAAGGACAGTTGCTTATAAGCTGTTTCTGGCTCTTTAACGGTCTTTGGTAGAATATGATATCATCAACTAATAAGTATATAAATCCTTTGTTTGATATACTATTCCTGTATGATTCGTTGTTTGGGTACAGAGATTCAATGCATAAAGTGTAGATGGTGTTGTCTGTGAGCTCTGGATGGAACTCTGACTGTTTGGTCAGGATTCTTTTTAATTCGCTTTTGTAAAACTTCCTCTCTACAGTTCTTACAGAATTTCCGATAATTTTCACATTCGGATTAGCCAGAATGCTATCGAAGATAAACTCTCCGACAGTTTTATTCGAGTTCTCGATATCTGTCTCCGTCCTTTTCTTTAATAGTGTCCAGTCGTCATCCTTCGGGAGTCTTATGGAGATTTTAGGCTCTTCGTCCTTATCTAATTTGATACTACCGTCTTTCTCCAACTGAGTGGTTATGATAAACTCTTTGAATTTACCCACCCAATTAAGAGGCTGTTCTGACGATCTTTTGTATGTTAGACCATTGCTCAGTCTGACGTTGTACCATGCAGCCTTACCTTTCTTTTCTCCTGTAGCTTCAACGGCAACGACTTCCAATTTCATGTACTCTTCACGTTTCGTTGTGTCTATTTCTTCTTCCCCACGTAATTGGTAATATCCTCGTTTCTGGTTGAAGTTTAATAGAATCCATGCTAATTCTTCTTTAGAAATCTTTTGTGTGAGCGCTTTTTTGCGGAGGAAATATAGCGTCCAGTCTGCAGGTACTTTTCTTGTTGCTGCTATTTCTGGGTGCAGATGCTTAAATGTTTCAAGCATCTGATTGAATGATTCCTGATAGATGAATTCGTATTTATTATTATCTGTTTTTCTCCACTCTATTTTAGGTTCTGTGCCTTTAATGAACTTGCCGAAATTATCAATGGATGTAGCGTAATGTTCTGGAAGGAATCCCATGATCTTAAGCACGCGGTGCATTCTTTCACGTCTTAGGATAAATCTTTCGTGAAGTCTTCGCATACTTCGATAACTCGTCCTCTCTCTCGTTTGTGAGACGCTGTTTCCTTTTTCAAAATCTCCCATTTGATCTGCGCTCATCGGGATAATTCTGCTACCTGCTGCCTCAATTTTCATTGATTCATTATAGGTACAAGCAGTAGGTTCTGTGATTACAGCCCATCCGATGCTGTTGGTTCCTAAGTCAAGTCCTAATATCTTTTTCATTTCGTAGTGTTTTAATCAGACAAAGTTATCATGTGGTTGGGCCAAAGTACGGTACAAGTGGTTAAATCTCTGTAAATTTACAAATGTTATTGTTTTTATCAAAAGATGATTTAACTTTGTGCTTGAAAGCAATTCACAATAAGGATTATTCCGTTGTGAAAACATTTAAGGCGGGGCCCCTTGGGTCTCGTCTTCGTTTATATTACAATCTAAAAACAAAAACGCTGGGAGCGGTAATGCCGCATTCCCAGCGCGTATCTCTTGGCGTACAGTATATTATTCCGGTACTATAGAATGTTCAGACTCTGCTCTTTGATCTTTTCGAGCTCGTCCTTCATCTTTACAACAATCTTCTGAATCTCTGTGTGGTTGGCCTTTGAGCCTGTGGTGTTGATCTCGCGTCCCATTTCCTGAGCTATGAATCCGAGTTTCTTTCCTGGGTTCGGTTCGTTTGCGAGTGTGTCAAGGAAATATTTGCAGTGCTGGCGGAGGCGTACTCTTTCTTCGTTGAGGTCGAGCTTCTCGATGTAGTAGATCATTTCCTGCTCCAGACGGCTCTGGTCTGGCTCTGCCTTGAGCTCAGCGAATCTGTTCAAAATTTTTTCGCGTATTGCTTCAACTCTCTCAGCCTCAAATGTTTCCACCTGTGCAGAGTAGTTGAGGATGTTCTCTACCTTAGAGGTTACGTCCTTATAGAGTACTTCACCTTCCTGTGAGCGGAACGCATTGATGTTTGCGATGGCTTCGTTGATGCAGGCTTCTACTACAGGCCAGTTCTCATCTGTGATTACATCCTGTTTCTTTGCGTCCATCACTTCCGGCATACGGAGAATGAGGGCAAGAAGGTCGTTCGGATTCTGTGTATAGAGGTTGACTGCTCCGATCCGGCCTCCAAGGGCGCTGATCTGCTGGTAATATTCCATAGCAAGATCCATGTTTATCTTCTTTGCGCTGTCGGCCGCATTTGGTTCGAATGTTATGAAGAGGTCGATGTTGCCTCTGTAGAGTTCAGCAGCAATCTTCTGTCGTACAGCAATCTCCTTGTCTTTTGGCAGCATAGATGTCTTGAGACCTATGTCTGCTGTCTTTCCGTTGAGCGATCGGATTTCTACTGTAATCTTTCCTGTCTCCAATTTTGCTTCGGCCTTGCCGTAGCCTGTCATTGATTTGATCATAGCTTCACTTTTCTGTTTTTTGACGTACAAAAATACTGAAATTTCCGTATATTTGCCCGATTTAAAGAAAATTCAATATTACCAAAGATATGGAAGAGGTAAACAAGGAAGTAACTGAGACCAGAAATCTCAACTTTTTGGAAGAAATTATTGAGGCGGATCTCGCCAGTGGAAAGCACGAGTCAATCATGACCCGCTTCCCGCCTGAACCAAACGGATATCTTCACATCGGACATGCGAAGAGTATCTGCATCAATTTCGGTCTTGCTAAGAAGTATGGCGGAAAGACAAATCTCCGCTTCGATGATACAAACCCTGTAAAGGAGGACACCGAGTATGTAGACTCGATAAAGGAAGACATCAAGTGGCTCGGTTTCGAGTGGGAGAACGAGCGCTATGCGTCTGACTATTTTGACCAGCTTTATGTCTGGGCAGAGGAGCTCATCAAGAAGGGTCTTGCATATGTGGACGACCAGAGTCAGGAGGAGATCCGTGCAGGTCGTGGAACTGTTCAGGTTCCAGGTACCGAGAGCCCATACCGCAACCGTAGCGTAGAGGAAAACCTTGAGCTCTTCCGTGGTATGCGTGACGGTAAATATGCTGAGGGAGAGAAGGTTCTTCGTGCGAAGATCGATATGGCTCACCCTAACATGCTTTTCCGTGACCCGCTTCTTTACCGTATCATCCACGCTCATCACCACCGTACAGGTGACAAGTGGTGCATCTATCCGATGTATGACTATGCTCACGGACAGTCTGACAGTATCGAGAACATCACTCACTCGATCTGTACACTCGAGTTCGACGTTCACCGTCCTCTCTATGACTGGTTCATCGATAAGCTCGAAATCTTCCCGTCGCATCAGTATGAGTTCGCGAGACTCAACCTTACATATACTGTGATGTCAAAGCGTAAGCTCCTCGAGCTTGTGAAGAATAATTTCGTGAACGGCTGGGATGACCCTCGTATGCCTACCATCTGCGGTATCCGCCGTCGTGGATATACTCCGGAGTCAATCCGTATGTTCGCGGAGAAGGTGGGTGTGGCTAAGCGTGAGCAGCTTATCGACCTTCAGCTTATGGAGTGGTGCGTGCGTCAGGACCTCAATGAGCGTTCAAACCGTTATATGGTGGTTCAGGATCCTGTTAAGCTTACTATCACCAACTGGGAGCCAGGTAAGGTGGAGTGGTTCGATGCTCCTCTCAATCCTGCAGATCCTGAAGGACCGTCACGCAAGGTTCCTTTCACAGGTGAGATATATATCGAGAGAAACGACTTTATGGAGGAACCTCCTAAGAAATATTTCCGTCTCAAACCGGATGGAGAGGTTCGTCTCAAGTACACCTACATCATCAAGTGCCAGGAAGTGGTGAAGGATGCTGAGGGCAATATCGTTGAGATCAAGTGTACTTATGATCCTACTTCTAAGCCAGGTGCTGGTGAGTGGCGTTCTGTAAAGGGTACTATCCATTGGGTGTCTACAGAGCACGCGAAGGAAGTGGAACTCAGACTTTACGACAAACTCTTTACTGAGGCTCAGATGGGTCAGATTCCAGAGGGTGAGGACTACAAGAGCTACCTCAATCCTGAGTCTCTCGTGATCGGCAAGGGTTATGCTGAACCAGGTCTCCTCGAAGACAATTCAGGCATTGCGGTACAGTTTGAGCGCGTAGGTTACTTCTACAAGGATCCGGATAGTACTCCTGATCATTTCGTCTTCAACAAGACTACAGCTTTGAAGGATAGCTTCAAGTTCTAGTATAAAGGGGCCGTGCGCCCCTTTTGTTTTATATGAATGTTCTTGTTCCAATGGCGCGTATATTCAATTTCTTCAAGACATTTTATGGGATTTCTGCTCCGTCAGATGACCAGGTCCCTGTCCAGATGCAGCAGAAACTTTTCAAGAGATTCGGCTTTCAGTCGTTTCTTGCAGGTACAGTAGGCTACAGCCTTTATTATGTCTGCAGGACTACTCTGAATGTTGTCAAGAAGCCGATTCTTGACAATGGTATTCTTGATGCAACCCAGCTCGGTCTCATCGGTTCGACACTTCTTTTTGCATATGCCATTGGAAAGTTTGTGAACGGATTCCTTGCCGATCATTGCAACATCAAGAGATTCATGGCCACCGGACTCATTGTTTCTGCAGCTGCGAATCTTATTATGGGTATACTTGGAATTGCCGGCACTGCAATCCCGACAATGGCCTTCTTCATCCTGTTTGCCATTATGTGGGGAATCAACGGATGGTCCCAGTCTATGGGCTCTCCTGCAGCAATCATTGCTCTTTCAAGGTGGTATCCTCTCAACAAGAGGGGTACTTACTATGGATTCTTCAGCCTCAGCCACAATCTTGGTGAGTTCCTGTCATTCCTTTTCGTGGGACTGATAGTGTCTTCTTTCGGATGGCAGTGGGGTTTCATCGGTTCATCGATTGCCGGTGTGCTGGGTGTCCTCTGCATTGTGCTTATGATGCATGATAATCCTCAGAGCAAAGGACTTCCTTCGGTTGAGGATATGGCCCATGAGGTGAAGAGTGAGGAGAATGTCTCTACTGCAGATCTTCAGAAGCAGGTGCTCAAGACTCCTGCTGTGTGGATTCTTGCTGCTGCAAGTGCATTCATGTATATTGCCAGATATGCCATCAACGGTTGGGGAGTACTCTTCCTGCAGGAGGCTAAGGGTTTCACTCTGACTGAGGCTAGCAGCATAATTTCAATCAATGCTCTTCTCGGAATCTTCGGTACCGTACTCTCCGGTTGGTTTTCTGATATTGTCTTCAAGGGTGACAGAAACAAGCCTGCATTCATCTTCGGTGTGATGAACACAATCTCACTTGCGCTCTTCCTCTTTGGTGGAAATGCTGCTTGGGTCAATCTCCTTGCTATGGTGCTCTTCGGTATCTCGATCGGTGTCCTCATCTGTTTCCTCGGAGGTCTTATGGCAGTGGACATCGTGCCTCGCAAGGCTACAGGTGCGGCTCTCGGAGTTGTAGGATGTGCAAGCTATATCGCTGCAGGTATTCAGGATGTCGCTTCCGGATGGCTTATAGATTCAAACTGCACGACGCTTGCGGATGGTGCATTGGCATATAACTTTCAGCCTGTTGCAATCTTCTGGGTTGTGGCATCGGTAATTTCATTCCTTCTTCCGGTACTTAACTGGAAAAGGTCCAAGATAACCAGATAATCCTTCTTTACGATGAAAATTTCATATTCACTTATTCTGGCAGCAGCATGTTATGCGTTTATTGCCTGCAAGACTGACAGCTTCATCACATATGTTGAGGCTGATGATCCGGTGGCGGTTTCTGAAAGAAGCCAGGCTGCTTGGGAAAATGTCGGTAAGCTGGAGGCTGTGTGGGCCTCTGCGGATTCGCTTTATTCACGTAGTGAGGTGCCGTCTGTTGCGCCTGTAGATGTCATCCGCCTTTCGGGATGGAAGGGTGAGAGAGTGTCTGCTCAGTTCCTTCTTTACTCTGGAACAGGTGTGGATGGAGTAAGATGCGAGGTGAAGGATTTAAAGTCTTCTTCCGCGGTAATGCCTTCTGATGTCGCTCAGGCTCGTTTTGTAAGATATACAATTGCTGATGAGGGTGGAATGGACTGCCGTTGTAACAGAGGTCCTGCCAAGGAGACTATCCTCGTGCCTGATATGATCGATTCTTTGAAGGTGTTCAATATGGATCCGCGCACTGTGCGTCCTGTGTGGGTGACTGTTAATATTCCTGAGGATGCAGAGCCTGGATTGTATTCGACTGATATTGTGGTAAAGGCAAAAGGTGCAGGAAGGATTTCAATGCCTGTCGAGCTTGAGGTTATCGATCAGGTTCTTCCTGACTATAGGGACTGGGCTTTTCATCTTGACTTGTGGCAGCATCCTTCTGCTGTTGCCCGTGCTCTGAATCTTGAGTTGTGGAGCGATGAGCATTTTGAGGCTATCAAGGAGCATATGAGACCTCTTGCAGAGGCTGGTCAGAAGGTAATTACCACTACTCTTAATCGCGATCCTTGGGGATACCAGTGTTATGATGACTATGAGCATATGATCCTTTGGACTTCCAGAAAGGATGGTTCATGGTCTTATGACTACACTATTTTTGACCGTTATGTTGAGACTATGATGGAACTCGGAGTGAAGAAGCAGATCAATTGCTATTCGATGATTCCATGGAATAATTCTTTGTCATGGTATGTTGAGGATAGCAATGCCTTCATATCCAGGTCTTGTCCTGCTTCAAGCGATCTGTTCGAGAAGGTATGGGGACCGTTCCTGACTGATTTTGTGAAGCACCTCCGTGAGAAGGGATGGCTGGAGATTACAAACATTGCCGCTGACGAGAGATCTCCTGAGGAGATGGATGTGGTTCTGAAGGTCATGCAGAAGTATGCTCCTGAGCTTGGCTTTGCTATGGCTGACAATCATGCATCATTCAGAAGGTATCCTAATGTGAAGGATTGTTGTGTGGCGCAGAGACAGGATTATATGACTCAGGAAGAGATTGATGAGCGTAGAGCAAAGGGATATGTGACAACGTTCTATGTGTGCTGCAGTACATATTTCCCTAACTGTTTCACATATTCCCAGCCTTGGGAGTCTGAACTTCTCAACTGGCATGCGATTTCAAAGGACTATGACGGCCAGCTCAGATGGGCTTATAATTCTTGGCCTCACAGACCAGAATACGATTCGAGATTCCGTTACTGGGGTAGCGGTGACACTTACCAGATGTATCCTTATGCTCGTCCTTCGATGCGTTTCGAGCGTATGCGTGACGGTGTGGAGTGTTTTGAGAAGGTGAGAGTGCTTCGTCAGAAGTATGCTGACAGGCCTGAGGTTCTTGAGCCTCTTGAGCAGCATCTCGATAAGATGGCTGCCCTCAAACTTACTGACACATCTCTGCCATGGCATGAGATGATGGTAGAGGCTGTAAGACTTCTGGATGAAGCTTCAAGGAAATAACTAATAATCAGTATATTATGAAGAAATTATTTTTGTCAGTCCTTGTGTTGGCTGCTTTTGTTCAGTCTGTCTTTGCTTTTGATGATAAGGTTGTTATGGTCAGAAGCGAGAAGATGAATAAGGATGTACCTGTGTCTGTCATTCTTCCTGACTGCTATGCTGAGGCAGCGCAGTTACCCGTTCTCTATCTTTTGAACGGTTGGAGCGGCAATCATCGTCACTGGCCTGAAAGAGGCAATATAGGATTCCTTGCAGACAGGTATGATGTTATTATCGTTACGCCTGATACAGGTTATGACAGCTGGTATTTCGACAGCAAGGTAACACCTGAGTATCAGTATGAGACTTTTGTGACAAGGGAGCTGATCGGATATATGGATTCGAATTATAAGACAATTGCGAATAGGGGAGGCAGGGCAATAACCGGTCTTTCGATGGGTGGTCATGGTGCTCTTTTCCTTTCTTTCAGACATCAGGATCTTTTCGGTTCTGCAGGTAGCATGTCCGGTGGTGTGGATATCCGTCCTTTCCCTGAAAAGTGGGGTATTGCAAAGCGTCTTGGAACATATGAGGAGAATCCTCAGGTTTGGGAGGAGAATACCGTTATCAATCTTACACATCTTTTGAAGCCTGATTCTCTTAATATTATCGTTGATTGCGGCACAGGTGACTTCTTCTATGAGGTCAATTGCAATCTTCACAAGAAGCTCCTTGATGAGGGTATTCCACATGACTTCATCTCAAGACCTGGAGTGCATAACTGGGATTATTGGGCAAATTCAATAAAGTATCAGATCGTTTTCTTTAATGATAATTTCGTTCGTTAGAGTCATTGAATCTGATCAAATCTTTATCAGCCTTGCAGTCTTTCTGTAAGGCTGAATTTTTTTTAGGCAAGGGTATTGCATATACAGATTTTATTCTTACCTTTGCATTGTGATAAATTAGAACAATTAAAAATAAGATATTGAAAACCTTTTAAAATTAGTGAGTTATGATGAGTCGAGAACTTTTCAAGGCGATTAATGATCAGATCAACGCCGAACTTTGGTCAGCCTATCTTTACCTTTCTATGTCTATGGACTGTGAGGCTAAAGGGTATAAGGGTATTGCTAATTGGTTCTATGTTCAGTTTCAGGAGGAACAGGCTCACGCGAGAATTTTCATGAACTATCTGAATTCTCGTGATGAAAAGGTTGTTTTGCTTCCAATCGCGGAGGTGAAGACTGAGTGGGAGACTGTTCTCGATATGTATAAGGATACCCTGAATCATGAGAGAAAAGTTACCGCTATGATCAACAATATAGCAGCCATTGCAGAACAGGATCGTGATTATGCTTCAATCAACAGGATTACCTGGTTCATTGATGAGCAGGTTGAGGAGGAGGAGTCAGCTCGTGAAATGATTTCTACCTTCGAGGCTGTTGAGGGAAACAAGTACGGCATGTATATGATTGACAAGGAGCTTGCATCGCGTTCTTACGTGGCGCCATCTCCTCTGGCTGCTGAATAATTTTCCTAATGTTATCTGGACCGGCTGTACATTCAGTCGGTCTTTTTTTTGCTATATTTGTGTGCTAAAAATCGATTATTATGCAGAAGATTGGTGATAGAATATATTCAGTTGGTGTAAATGATGATGATAAGGTGCTCTTTGAGGGGCTTTGGCCTCTGCCATATGGTGTGAGCTATAATTCTTATATAGTTGCAGATGAGAAGGTTGCCTTGATAGATACTGTCGAGAGTGGTTTTGAGGATGAGTTTCTTGATAATATCAATGAGGCGATAGGTGACAGGCTGATCGATTATCTTGTAGTCAATCATATGGAGCCGGATCACTCTTCGCTTATTTCATATATGATGGAAAGATATCCTAAGCTTTCCATTGTGGGCAATGCCAAGACAGTGCCTATGTTGAAGGGGTATTATAATGTGCCTGAGGATAGGATTCTTGTGATGAAGGAGGGGGATTCGTTGAGCCTTGGTGGTGCTAACTTGTCTTTCCATATGATTCCTATGGTGCATTGGCCTGAGACTATGGTGACTTGGTTTGCTGAGGAGAAGACTGTTTTCTCCGGTGATGCATTCGGTACTTTTGGTACGGTGAATGATGATATTGTCGACACTGGAGATACCCTTGATCAGTACCGCGATGAGATGATCCGTTATTATTCGAACATTGTCGGTAAGTACGGAACTCCTGTTCAGTCTGCATTGAAGAAGCTTGCTGGGCTGCCAGTGGAGAGGATATGCAGTACGCATGGTCCTGTCTGGGAGAAGGAGGTTGCTTCAGTGGTTGCGCTTTACGATAAGTTGAGCCGCTATGAGGTGGAGAGGGGTGTGTGCATCGTTTATGGTTCGATGTATGGCAATACTGCTGCTGCGGCTGATGCTCTGGCGCTGGAGCTTGAGAATCGTGGTGTGCCTTGTTGTGTTCACGATCTTGCGTGCAATAATGCCGGTGAGCTTGGTGTTTCGGGTGCTCTGCGCGATGTGTTCAAGTATGATACTGTGGTTGTAGGTTCTCCTACATATAATAATGGTATATTTCCACCGGTGGAGACGTTTATGAAGGCTATGCAGTCCCGTCTTGTGAAGGGGCGACGTTTCTTTGCCTTCGGTTCCTACACTTGGTCTCCGTCAAGTGTGAGTCTGCTCAATCAGTTTGCTGAGTCTCTTGGATTTGAGATTCTCGGCGATGGGCTTGCTTTTCCTCAGGCTTATTCGCGCGAGAAGTTTGATGCTGCAGCCATCGCCGATCTGTTGGTTAAATAAAAGTGAGGGTGACTTAGTGGCGATAGGGTAAGTTTGTCCAGGTTCCGTCGGAGCTAAGTTCCGACTCCATCCCTCCCACTACTTCGTCGCGGGCCAGACCGGCGGGCTAAAGCCCTACTGCTCGTGCACGAAAGTCCACTGGACTTTCTCTAAAGACACTCACTCCGGCGGGCTAAAGCCCTACTGCTCGTGCACGAAAGTCCACTGGACTTTCTCTAAAGGCACTCACGACCGTTCACGAGGCCACGGGCGGCCACGCCATCCAAACTTACCCTATCGCCACTTCTGTGCGTTACTGCACTTTATCAGTCCACGAATTTTACTTTGCCGAAGTCGCGTGGTTTTGCGTCTGGGGCTTCGTCTGCATATCCTATTCCGATGCAGAGGCTGAGTTCATAGCCTTCTGAGAAGCCGAGCTTTTCTACGTATGGCTTGCAGACTTCGTTGTCTGTGAGGAAGCGTACTGGACTGCCGAGGCATACTGTTCCTACTCCGAGTGAGCATGCAGAGAGCATGATGTTCTGGGCAAGGAGTCCGCAGTCGAATGCTGAGAAGTCATATGAGAGGTCTCTTGCAATGAAGATCATTGTAGGCGCTCCTCTAAAGCAACCTTTTGCCATTTCCGGATCCATGCCTGGGTGTCCTGCTGCCATGGCTTCCTTCATTTCGTTCATTAGTTCCGGGTTGTCGACTACGCGTACTTCCCATGACTGTTTGTTCTGACCGCTCGGTGCATTGATTCCGCATTCGAGGATCTTTGTCAGTGTTTCTCTGTCGACTGGTTCCGCTTTGTATTTGCGGATGCTGCGACGTGCCATGATGTTTTCAATCACTGCATTTTCCATATTAGCTTCGTTTTGTTCTGATGCCTGTTTGCATGATATTGCTGTGAGCAGGCAGATTCCTAAAATGATTCCGATCTTTTTCATAGTATTGCCTATTAAGTCGTTTTTACAAACATAGCAAAAATCTCCCAATTCTCCATCGCTCTTCCCGCCAGTTTTCCGTTCAGATTTCCGCAGCCTCCCTGTGCGGGTTTGCCTCTGTCTTCTGTTCAGTTGCTTGTGGTCTTCCTGTGCGGGTTTGCCTCTGTCTTCTGTTCAGTTACATGTAGTCTCCTTGTGTGGTTGCTATGCAGTTCCATGTTCAGTTTGTTACAGCCTTCTTGTGTGGGATGCATTGTAGGAGGCTTTGCTAGGTGGTTGGGATGGGGAGAGCTGCTAAGTTCTGCTGTGATGTTCTCCACCTGTAGTTTTTATGACAGGTGGAGAACACGGGAATTTTGTAATGTGTTCATTGTGAGGTGTTTGCGAAAAATGGATGTTCTCCACCTGCTGCAGAAATGACAGGTGGAGAACATCCATCCCAAAATCTTCACTGAATCCTTCAATTTAAAGCCTGTAAGACGTGCTATCTGTTTG